>NZ_JBAKIA010000002.1:0-589697 GCF_037783265.1 Roseibium algae | reverse complement strand
TAAGGAACTCAAGCTTCCAGTGCGCCAAAGATATAACGCGGGGTGGAGCAGCCCGGTAGCTCGTCAGGCTCATAACCTGAAGGTCGCAGGTTCAAATCCTGCCCCCGCAACCAAATATAAAACCCGCTAACTCAATGAGTTGGCGGGTATTTTGTTGCAAAAAAGAGGAAGAGTGCAGGGGAAGTATAAAGCTTTAGACCTATGCAAGGCAGTGCTCTTCAAGCTTTTTATCCCTCCTTTGTAGGTACAACGCCAGTGGATCTAATTTTATCAGTCTGAGCTCAAGGCGTTTTAGATAATCACAAAGCTTGAGAAAACGGCGGGTCTCCCGCTCGTATTCCATCGCTTAAAATTCCAGATGTATGGATGGCGTGGTTCAAGTCATAGCGTTGCCGATTGGTTGAAACACAACGTTCAATTTCTTTGTTTTTCTACGTGAAAAATCGAAAAAGGAAGCGTAGGCTCAAAACCTGACTTGCCGATTTCAGTAGGTCCGGTGCGATCCATTAATTGTCATGCGCAGGCCTAGCCCGCCTTGGACGTTTTCTTATCGCCCGATCACCTTTCTTAAACACACCTGCCCTTGAGGTCCAACCATGAACCAGCTGCCGAACTCCATTGAAGCGCGTGATATTGCTTTTCAGCTTCATTCTTATACCGATGCCCGCAAACATGAAGACAATGGGCCTTTGGTGATAGAAAAGGGGGACGGCATCTACGTCGAGGACAACAACGGCAAACGATATATTGAGGGCATGGCTGGTCTTTGGAGCGTCGCCGTTGGCTTTGGGGAGAAACGCCTTGTTGAAGCTGCGACCCGCCAGATGGAGAAGCTTCCCTACTATCACACGTTCTCGCACAGGACCCATGGCCCGTCTGTTGAGCTGGCTGAAAAACTCATCTCCATGGCGCCTGTGCCGATGTCAAAAGCTTATTTTACCAATTCCGGGTCTGAAGCAAATGACACGGCAATCAAGCTGATCTGGTATCGGTCCAACGCATTGGGGCAGCCTGAGCGTAAAAAGATTATTTCGCGGGTGCGCGGATATCACGGTGTGACGATTGCGTCTGCCAGCCTCACGGGCCTGCCGAACAATCACAGATCGTTTGATCTGCCCATCGCCAATATTCTGCACACATCCAGTCCGCATTATCATTCAATGAAAAAAGATGGCGAGATCGAAACAGATTTCGCCAAGCGCTGTGCTCAGGATCTTGAAGATATGATCCGTGCGGAAGGCCCAGAAACGATTGCCGCCTTCTTCGCTGAGCCAGTGATGGGCGCCGGCGGCGTTGTCATCCCGCCACAAGGGTATTGGGAAGCGGTCCAGCCGATCCTGAAGAAATACGACATCTTGTTTGTGGCGGATGAGGTCATCTGTGGCTTTGGTCGCACCGGTAATATGTTTGGCACCCAGACTTACAATCTGGAGCCGGACATGATGACCCTTTCCAAGGGCATATCATCATCTTACCTGCCGATGTCAGCGCTTCTGGTCAATGAAAAGGTCTACGGCCCAATGGCCGATGAAAGCCACAAGATTGGTGTCTGGGGCCATGGCTATACGGCCAGTGGCCATCCTGTCGCCGCCGCCGTCGCGTTGGAGAACCTCAAGATCATAGAAGAGCGCGATCTGGTTGGTCACGTCAGGGACATTAGCCCGGCCTTCCTGAGGCGTCTGCATAGCTTGGGTGGCCATCCACTCGCACGCGAAAGCCGCGGCGTTGGCTTGATCGGGGCTGTCGAATTTGCTCATGAAGCGCTGTCTGCAACACCGGGCGCTCTTGGTGGGAAAATCAACATGGCATTTCAGGAGCAGGGCTTGATATCCCGCAACATGGGGGATGCCATGGCTTTCTGTCCTCCCTTGATCATCACGGAAAAGCAGGTCAACGAGATGTTCGACATTGCGGAATCCGGCATTGAAACCATCGCGAAGGCACTCTGAACATGACATCCATTGTCGGCACCATGAGCGGAACATCTGCAGATGGCATCGACATGGCCGAACTTGAAACGGACGGCATTCATGTCGCCCGTTTCGGTGCTGCTGATACGACACCCTATAGCGCCAAGACACGCAGATCTGTGCTGGATGCGATTGCTGCAGGGGCATTGGACAGATTTGCCTGGCCCGAAATCGCAAAGGCTGTCACCCAGGACCACGCCACTGCACTTGAAGGCTTTATTGTGAAACATGGCCTTGCACCTGACTTGGTGGTTTTTCACGGCCAGACTGTCTGGCATGACCCGGACAAAGGTGAGACCGTTCAGTTGGGCAATCCGCAAGTCTTGGCCAATCGGCTCAAACTGCCGGTTGTAGGGGATGTTCGTCTGGCCGATATGAAGGCTGGCGGTCAGGGGGCGCCACTGGTCCCCGTGTTTCACAGAGCCTTGGCAAATGATCTTCCGCAGCCGGTATGTTTTCTCAACATTGGCGGTGTATCCAATCTCACCTATCTGAATGGAGAGGGCATTCTTGCGTTCGATATCGGCCCCGGAAATGCTCTTCTGGATGACTGGATCAGGCTCAATGGGGCAGGCGACATTGATCTGGATGGAGCTATCTCTTCAAAAGGAATGCCAAACGCAGATCGGGTTTCGGCGGCTTTGAACCATCCGTTCTTTGCTTTGCCTGGACCAAAGTCGCTCGACAGAAATGCCTTTTCGATGTCTGTTGCGCAGGGTCTTTCGCTCGAGGATGGAGCCGCGACCCTTGTTGCCTTCACTGCTGAAGCGATTGCCCGCGCTGCGCGTCTTTGCCCTCAGGAGCCAAAGCTCTGGATCATCTGTGGCGGCGGGCGGCTGAACCCAACGCTGATGAAGGCCCTGTCTGTCAGGCTTGCTGGCGACGTGAAGGCCAGCGAGGCGTTTGACATTGACGGCAGTGCGCTGGAGGCTCAGGCGATGGCTTTTCTGGGTGCGAGACTGCAGGCCGGTTTGCCGACGAGTTATCCGCAAACAACCGGGGCTAAAACGCCTGTTGTCGGGGGGCAGTTGTACCTGCCGGTTTCAGGGTGAAGGAACAAGCTGTTTCAAAATCGAAAATGGGCTATGACGTTTTCTTATGAATGGTTCAGAAATCTATCAACGGCTTATTAGCCTTATTGAAGAGCGTGTCCTCACGCCAGGGGATCGCTTGCGTGAGGCGGAGCTCGCTGAGGAATTCGGCGTGTCCCGTACGCCCATTCGTGAAGGCTTGAAACGCCTTGAAGCGCAGGGTCTTGCTGTCCACGAACCCAATCGGGGCATGGTTATCCCGACCCTGGATCATGGTCAGATCAATGAAGTTTACTTCATGCGGGAAGTGCTGGAAGGCACGGCGGCCGGGCTGGCGGCCAAACATGCATCTGGGCCAGAAGTTGAAATCCTGCAGGATCTGGTTATTGCAGATCGCAAACGTGTTGCAGATGAGGACAGCCTGGTTCGATCGAACCGTGAATTTCACCGCCGTTTGTGTCTGGCCTCGCATAATCGTTATCTGGTCGATCAGATTGAGCACTTGCGCCTGTCGTTGATCCTGATGGCTGGTACGACACTTGATACGCCGGAGCGGCGTGAGACTGCAGTGGAAGAACATTCTGAGATTGTCGATGCAATTTCGGCAGGTGACAGCAAGGCCGCTGATGAGGCTGCACGGCGACATATTTCCCATGCGCACAAAACCCGGCTGCAGCAAATCTGATCCGTGGGCTTCCACCTGACTGCATTCACTTGAACAATTGTGTTCTAGGGAAGCTCACCTTTCATTATCCGATCTTCGAACTGCTTCCGGTCGCCTCGGACCTTGTCGACGGCGTCCGACATCGCGTGCTTGGATGTATTGTATTTCCCGCTCCATAGCACCATCTCGGCGATCAGCGGTGCCAGATCCCTGCCTTTCGGGGTCAGCTCATAAACAAAGCTGCGCCAGTTGTCCGGGTCACGTTCCTTGGTGAGCAGCCCGCATTCTTCAAGGTGCTTGAGGCGCTGCGCCAAAATGTTCGTTGAGATACCCTCCCAGCCAGTCAGCAAGTCGCTGTATGTCCGAACACCCTTGATCGCCATGTCGCGGATGATCAGGAGTGACCATTGATCGCCGAAGATCGATAGTCCGTATGCGATCGGGCAGCCCGAGTCGTAGCTCTGTTTTTTTCTAGTCATATCGCAGCATACCATTTTCAACTTGCAAAAAGCAATTTGATGGCGCACAAAGTATGAACTTGCAAAAAGCAAGTTGATTAGGCGGGCACAATGACAGACCAGAACATTCCCAAAATCATGACCACAGTAGCAGCGCTCGTTGCACCGTCTTCCCCCAAAGCCCAGGAGAATTCCAGCATGACCCCGAAAGCATTTGTCTACACTGAAGTTGCCATCTCGGTTCCGTTTGATCAGGCGCCTTGGTTGAAAATAAATGAAGTGATCAAAACACAGCCCGGGTTTTTGAATAAGACTTGGTTACAGGGGCATTCAACTCAGACCATCGGAGGATTCTACGCCTTTGATAGCCTTGAGAATGCGAGAAGATTTGTCACCGAGTATTTCCCGTCCGAGCCAAGGGCTTTTGGTGTGGCACACAACACGCGTGTTTTTGATGCACAGGCGGTGAAAGAGGCCAGCGATGACATGGGGTCGGTTCACTTTGGCGGATCAAGGGCGCAAAAGCCCGGTGCATTCGTTTACACCGAATTGCAGTTCTCTATGCCTTTTGATGAATTCTCTTGGCAGCCGAGGAACCAGGCGTTGAAGCAGCAAACGGGATTGCAGAACAAAGTCTGGCTGAGCGGGGTTTCCACCAATACGATAGGCGGCTTCGATGCTTTTGATACGCTGGATCATGCGCTCGACTTTGCAATAAATGCTTTTCCGGAAACCGCAGCGAAACTGGGAAGCGCGTTTTACACGCGGGTGTTTGACGCGACCATAACCGAAGAGGCGAGTCGGCAGATGTTCTCTCCCTACTATGGCTAGCTGATTTGCGCAGGGGAGGCGTTTTCCTTTGGGAATAGGCCTCCCCAGTCAGGGGGAGTGTGAAATTCAGCCGGCAAAATCCCACATATGCATGGACCAGAAAATGTTCAGCAGGCCACCAGCAATCAACGTTGCGAAGGTGAGAAGCATGCCGATTGTGCGTAAGGTCAGGGACTCTGGTTCCTGGCCGACCCCATAGGCGTGACAGCAGCGGCCAAAAATCAACATCAGGCCAAGGCCGTGGATCGTCCAGTTTGGCGCCAGTATCAATTCGGCGCAAATCATCAGAACGAGGCAGAGCGGCACATATTCTGCAAAGTTGCCATGCACCCGTTGACGCCTCAGCAGGTGCTCACTGCCCTTGTCACCAATGCTGATCCAGAGCTTACGGCGCAGCGCAATCACCCAGATCGAAAGGCCGACATAAATCAGGGCGAGCAATCCGGCATAGATTGGAGTGATGATGATCGGCATGCGCCAGGTGGTTCCTTATGAGGTTCCCAAGTTAGCACGCCACAATATTGACGGCGAGACCTCCGGTGGAGGTCTCTTTATATCGATCGCTCATGTCGAGACCGGTTTGGCGCATGGTTTCAATACAGCCATCCAAAGGCACAAAGTGGCTGCCGTCACCGCGCAGCGCCAGTGACGCCGCCGTCACAGCCTTGACCGCTCCAACCGCATTTCGCTCAATGCAGGGAACCTGAACAAGGCCGGCAATCGGATCACAGGTCATGCCAAGGTGATGCTCCAGCGCGATCTCTGCGGCATTTTCAGCTTGTTCATTTGTGCCGCCAAGCGCCGCGCATAGACCCGCCGCCGCCATAGCAGCAGCCGAGCCCACTTCGCCCTGACAGCCAACTTCTGCGCCAGAGATTGACGCGTTTGCCTTTATGATCCCGCCGACGGCAGCCGCGGTCAAAAGGAAGGTCCGAATGCCTTCTGCGTTCGCGCTCGGGCAGTGGTCCAGATAATAGCGGGTCACGGCGGGAATGACCCCGGCAGCGCCATTGGTGGGAGCGGTCACAACCCGGCCACCGCCAGCATTTTCCTCATTGACGGCCATCGCGTAGACACCGAGCCAGTCCATGACGGTATGTTCAAAGGGTGGATTGCTGCGCCCCTCGTGAATGAGTTTCTGGTAGATATCGCTGGCACGCCGTTTGACTTTCAGCCCGCCGGGCAGAATGCCATCGACACTGATGCCGCGATTGATGCAGGCATCCATGGCCGACCAGATCTGGTCAATCCTGCCCTCCACTTCGGTGAGGGGAGCTTCACAGCACTCATTTTCCAGTTTCATTTCCGCAATGCTGCGGCCTGACGCCTTGCCCATTTCCAGCATCTGAGTGGCAGATGCAAAAGGGTAGGGGACGTTTTGTTCCTTGAGCTCCTCGCGGGCGTTGCGGGTGTTGCTAAGCTCATCTTCGGTCACAACGAAGCCGCCGCCGACAGAATAATAGATGAAGTTATCAATTGGCCTGCCATGCCCATCCAGCAGTTTGAATGTCATGGCGTTGGTATGCAGGGGCAGGGGAGGACCGTAGTCAAAGATAACGCCAGTTGCGGGATCAAAAGCCATTTCTGGCAGGCCGTCAGGTTTGATTGTCTTGCTGTCGGTCAGCCCGTCAATCATCGATGCAACATCATCAGGGTCAAGGGCGTCAGGCTTGGCTCCCAGAAGGCCGAGGCAGACCGCTTGGTCCGTCGCATGGCCCTTGCCTGTGAAGGCCAATGAGCCATGAAGCGTTACGGAGACACTCAGATCATCCCGGTCAGACAGTCCGGGTAGTCCGCGCAAGCGGTCGAGATATCGGCCGACGGCCACCATGGGGCCAACTGTGTGCGAGCTGGAGGGGCCGATGCCAATCTTGAATATGTCGAAAACACTGATGAACATGTGAACCGTCTGATCGATTGAAACTCAAGGGAGCGCGCGATGCGCTTCGCCTGCCATGATCATGACGCGGAAATGCGGCGGCGTCATCTGTTCTGCACGTGCAATTTGGAAAATGTCGCTTTTGCGGTCTAAATAGCCGGAAAGACACATGGCAGCCGCAGGCGATTTTTCCGGCGATGGGTCATCTCGGCCCCAGTCCTTCGTAGACAGCCATCGAAAACCCGATGTGGTCTTGAAGAAGGTCTCGGGCCAGGGGCAGGTCGCGGTCAATCGTTGCTTCCATCAAAGCGGTATGATGGGACAATCCGAGGGACCGGTCGAACGTTGCCCGAAGGGCTTTTCCGGACGGGCCATTCAATTTTTCTTCCACATCAGGTCCATACAGCATGAAGCGGTGATGGCGATGCAACTGATCTGCGGTTTGCAAGGACAGATGCTCCAGCCATGGAGCGTCGGCTGCAGACAGCAGTGCTGTGTGGAATGCGCGGTGGCGTCCTTCCCAGATGAGGCTTTCGGGAACAATCAGCCCCGCTGGCGGCGCAGGAGATTGCGCAAGCAGGTGGTGCGCCGCAACGATGCCGGCCTCCCAATCGTCCGCCCCTCGCTCAATGGACCGCTCCAGCAATGTTGTCTCAAGAGCTGCGCGTGCAGTCTGCAAATCTTTGAGGCCTGCGAGTGAGACCGGTGCCACACGGTAGCCTTTGTTCGCTTCAAACCGGACCAGTTGCTCTGTCTCAAGGCGCGGCAAAGCCTCGCGCAAAGGGGTCCAGCCAAAGCCAAAGCGTGCCTTCAAGCTGGAGACCACAAGGGGGCTTCCTGGCTCAAACTCACAGTCGAGAATGGCACGGCGCAGAAGGGTATAGACAGTGCTGGCTTGGGACATGTTGCGACCAATAAAATCAAATCAACTGTATTATATATAATCACTTGAGATTCGTCATTTGCTTTGTTAGCGTTTCCCCGAATTCGTGCCAGATCCGGAGAGCTTCCGGATGTCTCACTGCCAAGAAAGTAAATGCCGATGCATACGACCCATCCGCTAGACGCAAACGATCCGCTTGCTGCGAAGCGAGCCGCCTTTTCCTTGCCGGATGATGTCATCTATCTGGATGGCAATTCTCTTGGCGTGCTTCCGGCTCATGTGCCAGCGCGGATGCAGGAAGTTGTTGCAAACGAATGGGGCCAGAGCCTTATCCGGGGCTGGAATGAACACAACTGGATCGATCTGCCTCAGCGGGTGGGCAACCGTATAGCGCGTCTGGTTGGGGCCGCGCCCGGAACTGTCGTTGCTTGTGACAGCACCACGATCAATGTGTTCAAGGTTGTGTCTGCAGCCTTGAATCTGCGCCCGGATCGTAAGGTTATCCTGTCCGACAGCGGCAATTTCCCGACAGATCTGTATGTGGCAGGCGGCTTGGCCGAGCTTTTGGATCAGGGCCACGAGCTTCGGGTGGTTGCTCCCGAAGACGTAGAGGCCGCTGTCACCGATGAACTGGCGGTCCTGATGCTGACCCAGGTCGATTATAAGACCGGACGTCGCCATGACATGAAAGCGCTGACTGAAAAAGCCCATGCAGCTGGCGCGCTCGTCATGTGGGATCTCGCCCATTCTGCCGGTGCGTTCCCGGTCGACCTTGCCGGTGCGAACGCTGATTTTGCAGTTGGCTGCGGCTATAAATATCTCAACGGTGGCCCGGGTGCCCCGGCATTCCTTTATGTTGCTCCCGAGCATAAGAACCATGTGCGACCTCCCATGACCGGATGGATGGGACATGAAGCGCCCTTCGCTTTTGATCTGGACTACAAGCCAGCCTCAGGCGTTGACAGAATGCGGGTCGGAACGCCGCCGGTTCTGTCGTTGTCTGCGCTCGATGCGGCGCTTGATGTCTTCGATGACGTTGATATGGGAGACATTCGAAAGAAATCTGTGTCCCTGTGCGAGTTGTTCATCAAGGAAGTTGAAGCGCGATGCCCGGATCTGAAACTGGTGAGCCCGCGTAATGAAGCTGTGCGCGGCAGTCAGGTTTCCTTCCGTTTCAAGGAAGGCTATGCGCTGATGCAGGCGCTGATTGCCAATGGTGTGATTGGTGACTTCCGGGCTCCTGACACGGTCCGCTTCGGCTTCACTCCGCTGTATATTTCTCACGCGGATGTCATGGGGGCTGTTGAAAAGCTGGAGACTATTCTGGCGGATCGTTTGTGGGATCGTGATGAGTTCAAAAAACGCCAGAAGGTGACCTGAGATGGCCGATCCACAATGCCCCTTTAATCCGGAGCAAGACGGCGCGCAGATGTCGTTCGATGGTCGAATGTCCTATGGCGATTATCTGGGGCTGAACAAGGTACTTGATGCGCAGGCACCGCTGTCCACGGCTCATGACGAGCTGTTGTTTATCATTCAGCACCAAACGTCCGAGCTCTGGATGAAGCTTGCGCTGCATGAGATGGCAGCCGCCAAAATGGCAATCACCACGGGTGATTTGCCACAGGCGTTCAAGATGCTGGCGCGCACATCGCGTATCTTTGAACAGCTCAATTCCGCATGGGATGTGCTGCGGACCATGACCCCAAGCGATTATACGACGTTCCGAGAGGCGCTGGGCCAGTCGTCTGGGTTCCAGTCCTATCAGTACCGGGCTATCGAGTTTTTGGCGGGTAATAAAAATGCCGCGATGCTGCGCCCTCACGCTCATGTGCCCAAGGTCCATGACTGGCTGGTCAAATTGCAAATAGAAACGAGCCTTTATGATGAGGCTATTTTGCTGCTGTCGCGATCAGGATTTGAGCTGGATGAGACCGCTTTGAACCGCGATTTTGCAGAGCCTTATCAAGCCAATGACAGCGTTCGTTCAGCCTGGATCAAGGTCTACAAGGACCCTTCACAACATTGGCCGCTTTATGAGCTGGCGGAAAAGCTGGTCGATTTTGAGGATTATTTCCGCCGCTGGCGCTTCAATCACGTTACCACGGTGGAACGGGTGATTGGTTTCAGGCGCGGCACCGGCGGCACAAGCGGCGTGACCTACTTGCGCCGGATGCTGGATGTGGTGCTGTTTCCGGAGCTTTGGGATTTGAGGGCTGACCTTTGACCAAACTGATCGACATCACGCCGCCTGTCCGGGCGGGCATGGCCGTCTTTCCGGGGGATGTGCCCTGCAAGGTTTCACAAACATTTGCCATAGGGCCAGAGTGCCCGGTCAATGTGACCGAGGTGTCCTTCTCCACCCATTGCGGGGCTCATGCAGACGCGCCGCTGCATTATGACGCTGCTGGCAAGTCTATCGACGAATTGGATCTTGAAGATTTCATCGGGCCAGCCAGAGTGATCGACGCACGCGGCGAGGGGCCTTTGTGCCAGCCGGAAGAGATCGAGGCTCAGTTGAAGGATGCCCCGCCGCGTGTGCTTTTGCGCCTGGTCGAGCAACTTGATCCGATGGTGTGGCCTGATGGTTTTAGAACTCTGGCGCCAGAGACTATGCTTCTTTTGGCTAAGTCCGGCGTTAAGTTGGTGGGTGTCGATGTGCCTTCTGTCGATCCTGAAACCTCAAAAGACTTGCAATCTCATATGGTTGCGCGCCAGTATGACTTGCGAATTCTTGAGAATCTCGTTCTTTGTAATGTTGTTGCTGGTGATTATGAGTTGATTGCGCTGCCAATGAAGCTAGAACGGCTCGATGCAGCGCCAGTTCGCGCGGTGCTGCGGTCGCTTTAGAAATTCGGTGGGAGCCGAAAAACAAAAATCAAAATAATTCAGCAACAGCTGAACTTGGGGCAAAACAAAAGATCGTCGGTCCGAAGCCGGACACAAATGACGACGGGGGGCCTATATGCTGGAATTGGACCAGCTCGTGATGGACTTCAGCGGCTTCAAGGCCGTGAATGGATGTTCTTTCAAGGTTGAGGCAGGCAGTATCACTGCTCTGATCGGACCTAATGGCGCGGGCAAGACAACGCTTTTCAATTTGATCGCAGGGGCTTTGGCGCCGACCAGCGGCACGATCCAGTTCCTGGGTGAGGACGTGACTGGCCTGTCGAGCGACGCCCTGTTCCACAAAGGCCTGGTGCGCACCTTCCAGATCCCGCATGAGTTTGATCGTCTGACCGCGCTGGAAAACCTGATGATGGTGCCGCCCGGTCAGGCCGGTGAGAGATTGTTTGCCAATTGGCTGTCGTGGGGAAAGGTCAAGCTCAATGAGGCAGAGGTCGAGAAAAAGGCCTACGACACTTTGGAATTCCTGGAATTGAGCCATGTGGCGCATCAGCGCGCAGGCAATCTGTCTGGTGGCCAGAAGAAACTCCTGGAACTTGGCCGTACAATGATGACGGACGCAAAGCTCGTGCTGCTTGATGAGCCGGCAGCTGGCGTCAACCGAACGCTTCTCAGAAAGCTTGAGGAAAAGATCCTGATCCTCAACAAGGAGCGCGGCTACACATTCATTTTGATCGAACACGACATGGAAATGATCGAGAAGCTGTGTGATCCCGTGATCTGCATGGCCGAAGGCGCGGTGTTGATTCAGGGTGAATTCCAGACCGTGCGCTCTGATGCGCGTGTACTGGAAGCCTATCTTGGTGAAACCACGGGAGATGCTGCATGACTGCGCTTTTGTCCATGAGTGCTGTGACCGGTGGATACGGTGATACGGACATTCTGGAAAATGTCTCCATGCACGTGGATCATAACGAGATCGTTGTGATCGTCGGCCCGAATGGGGCTGGAAAATCCACCGCGATGAAAGCCGTCTTCGGCCTGCTGAATGTCCGCGGAGGCTCCATTGTCTTTGATGGCGACGACATAACCAAATGGGTACCGAACCGTATTGTTCAACGCGGCATTTGTTATGTGCCTCAGGTCGATAATATCTTTCGGGAAATGTCGATCCACGAGAACCTCGAAATGGGGGCTTTCCTGAAGACTGGAGATCTCTCGGCTTCATATGACCGGGTTTATGAGCTGTTCCCGGATCTGAAAGAACGGCGCAAGACGCTGGCGGGCAGTCTGTCCGGCGGTCAGCGCCAGATGGTCGCCATGGGCCGTGCCCTGATGCTGGACCCCAAGCTTTTGCTTTTGGATGAGCCGACCGCTGGTCTGTCTCCAAGGTATATGGAGCAGATCTTTCAGATTTGCCGTGACGTTCGCGATACGGGTGTTGCAATCCTGTTGGTAGAACAACACGCCAAACAGGCGTTGGCCTTTGCGGATCGTGGTTATGTCCTGGCATCCGGCCAGAACCGCCACGAGGGCTCGGGCGCAGATCTCCTTGCCGACCGTGAGGTCGCCGAAATGTTCCTTGGCGGATAAGGTCTGGGTGAAGGTTGGACATGGGTACTCTTGAACTTCTGAATTATTATGTGATCCCGGGCATAGTTCTTGGGTCCATTTATGCGCTGGGCGCAGTCGGCATTACGCTGGTCTTCGCCATCTTGCGCTATGCGCATCTGGCGCATGGGGATCTGGCAACCCTCGGAGCGTTTCTGGGGTTGGCTGTCGTGACGGCGTTTGGCCTGCCGCCTCTGGTCGCACTGCCCGTTGCCATGATTGGAACCGCAGCGGTTGCCGTTGGCATCGACAAGGTGTTTTACGAACATCTGAGGGAGAGGCCGAAGATCGTCACGGTGATGGCATCTCTGGGCATCGCGCTGATGGTGCGCTCGGTGGTTCAGGTCATCTGGGGCGTGGACAGTGAAAGTTATGTTCGCGGTATCGTGCGGCCTGAGGATTATTTCGGTCTGCGGATCAAGGACCGTGAGATTTACACGGTCCTCTTCATGATCGTTCTTGTCGGGGTCCTTCAGCTATTCCTGAGCAAATCCAAATGGGGCAAGGCGATGCGGGCCATGTCCGACAATCCGAACCTTGCCCTGTTGTCCGGCATCGATAACAGGAAAGTGGTCATGCTCACCTGGATTATTGCAGGAGCGCTCTGTGCGGCAGCCGGTGTGTTCCTTGGCATCAATACAGAACTGAAATCGATGATGGGCTGGCACATGCTGTTGCCGATGTTCGCTGCGGCCATTCTCGGCGGGGTTGGGCGTGTTGAAGGGGCTGTGCTGGGCGGTCTGATCGTCGGCATTGCAGAGGAGATGTCGGTGCTGGTGCTGCCCAGCGAGTACAAGGCTGGAATGGCCTTCGCCATTTTGCTGATCATGCTGCTGGTGCGCCCGACGGGCCTGCTGCGCGGCAAAGTGCTTTAGGGAGAGGACAGAGACATGGAACTCATCGGTCTGGTCAATTACGCCCTCTTCATGTGCATCTTTATCGGCATCTATGCACTGCTGGCGCTGGGGCTCAACATCCAATGGGGTTTTGCGGGCCTGTTCAATGCAGGCATTGCGGGCTTTTTCGCTGTGGGCGCTTATGCATCCGCGATCCTGACAACCCCTGCGGTAGAGGGCCGGCTTGGCGGGTTTGATCAGCCGTTCTTTGTTGGCTGGTTCGGCGCGATGGTGGCTGCAGCCCTGATCGCCTGGCCGATCGGGAAAATCTGCCTGCGCTTCCGGTCCGACTATCTTGCGATTGCGACCATCGGGGTCGCTGAGATCATTCGCCTGGTGATCAAGTCTGAACCGGCTCTGACCAACGGCGCACGCGGCATAACGAACATTCCGCGTCCGTTTGGTGATCTGCCTTACGTTCAATCCCAGTTGGCTTATTTGGTAATTGTGCTGGTCGTTCTGGCCGTTGCGTATCTCTTGGTTCAACGTCAGTTCAATGCGCCTTGGGGGCGTATGATGCGGGCGATTCGGGACAATGAACTGGCTGCCCGGGCCATGGGCAAGAACATCGAATATCGCCGTTTGGAAGCGTTTATTTTCGGTGCGGCCTTGATGGGCTTGGGCGGCGCTTTGTTCGCGCATTTCAACCGGTCGATCACGCCTGAAGCGATTGATCCGATGGTCGCGACGTTTCTGGTCTGGATCATGTTGATCCTGGGAGGCTCGGGAAACAGCAAGGGCGCGATTTTAGGTGCTGCGGTCGTGTGGATCATTTGGTCTGTATCAGAGATTGCAACTGATCAGCTTCCGCATGAATATGCAATCAAGGCGAAATACATCCGTCTGTTCCTGATTGGTTTAATGCTGCAGATTGTTCTGAGGTTTCGGCCAGAGGGGATCTTGCCTGAACCACTGCGCGGTGACACGCGCACGGATGACAGTGCTCTGAAATAAAAGAGAATCTGCCGGGCAAAAAGAGCCGGCAAAAACTGGAGGTAAATACCGATGAAATCCAAGTTCTTTGCAATCGCAGGTGGCCTGCTGGCCGCAACCGCTCTCGCGGGTGCTCCAGCGCACGCTGATGTCAAGATTGGCCTTTTGGGCGGTGTGTCTGGCCCAATTGCTGCTATGGCTCCGGCGATGATTGACGGCGCACAATTGGCCTTTCAGCAGGTCAACGAACAGGGCGGTATTCTGGACGGCGAAAAGCTGATCGGCGTCGTCGGCGACAGTGCCTGTAATCCACAGGGCGGTACCGATGCTGCTACCAAAGCTGTGAACATAGACGGCGTTTCCGCAATTGTTGGACCGCATTGTTCCGGTGCTGTGCTGGCAGCTGCTGGCACGGTGACAATCCCGGCTGGCATCACAGTTGTAACGCCATCTGGAACATCTCCTGAAATCACAGGCCTTGATGACAATGACACTGTGTTCCGGACTGTGCCATCAGATGATTTTCAGGGTCGGGCATTAGCACGTACCTTGAAAGAAAAGGGCTATGACAAGGTCGCTGTTGCCTACATCAACAACGACTATGGGACCGGTCTTGCGAATGCCTTCAAGGCGGAGTTTGAAGCTCAGAACGGTGAAATCGCAGGCTTTGCAGCCCATGAAGACGGCAAGGCATCTTACCGTTCGAACCTTGCTGAGCTGGCATCCGGTGGCGCTGACACTCTGGTCATCTTTGACTATGGCGATGGCACTGGCCTGACGATTCTGCGTCAGGCGCTGGAAAACGGCTTCTTTGAAAAATTCGTTGGGGGCGATGGCATGAAGTCGGATGCGCCTATCAACGAATTGGGTGCTGAAAATCTGGCAAACTTTGTTGCCTCTTCGCCCGTCGGTGAAAAATCCAACGCTCTGGATCTCTTCAACGAAGCTTTCAAGGCGATTGGCGGCGACCCTGATGCGATTTTCGCAAACACATCCTATGACGCTGCGTTTTTGCTGGCACTGGCTGTGGAAAAAGCTGGTGGTGACAAGGCCACTGTGAACAAGGCTTTGCGCGAAGTCTCAAACGGTGAAGGTGAAGTCATTCTGCCGGGTGAATGGGCCAAGGCCAAGAAGCTCATCGCAGAAGGCACAGCCATTGATTACAAGGGCGCGTCTGGCGATCAGGATTTCGATGCAGCTGGCGACGTTCCAGGTACTTACGCCTTGTTTGAAGTGGGCACTGACGGCTTCGAGGTCGTGACTGAAATGAAATAAGACATTCCACCCAGAATGACTTTTAGACGGCGATCCAGAAATGGGTCGCCGTTTTCATTGGCGGCAGGCGGTTCTAATCAGGCACAGGCAATTCTGTGCTCAAAAATTTGCGGCCGCTATTGCGAAGCCGCTGGCCAGGGTCCGGGCAATGGCCGTCAGAGAGCCTCGGATGCGGTTCCTGGTGTGAGTAAGGCGGGTCGGCAGATTTGGGTGAGGTAACGGCATCGGACAGCCTCCTGGTATGGTTTATTTCGTTAAAATCAGTTTGCCCAGTTTGGTGATCGTCAGCCGGTAAGTCTCCGAGTTGTGCTGAATTTTCAATTCCCGGGTGCCTTTGAAGAGATTCTTTGTGTCGAGGGTTTGGTCCCGGACGGTGTCTCTGGGAGCAAAGGGCTTGCGAGAAGTTGCGATTGTGAGCTTGTCGCGGCGGATCTTTGAAGTGTGCATGGATTGGGTCCGTGGCTTCGACAGTTTCGAGGTTTTGAAACATGAGCATCATACTCAAGAAAATTACTTGACACAAATACTCAAGTTTTAGTACCAAGGCAATGCCTGATCTGCAGCGGTTCGGAAATCGCGTCCTTCGGATCTCTGCCCAGGCTAGCTGAAGAGCTAGAACGTCCGGCCAGCCAACTGCGCTCTCCTCTCCCTCAGCGGTGAGCCAGCCAGACTTTCCAGTTCTTTAGGGGTCGGTGAAGATCGATCCCGCACTGAGGCCCTAGGGAAGATGGGGACTCTAGAACATTTCCCGTTTAGTTTGGGCCACCTTGTGGTCGAAACTAAACGGGTAAAATGCCTTATCTCGATGAAATCATGGAAAAATATATGGTGTGTTGACGTTGATGGTTCAACGCTGTCAACAGTGCTGTAGACACAAAAAAACCGCCTGAGAGGGCGGTTTTTTGTTTGGGTTTTCTGTGGACTTGTGTCCAGCGCAATGAGGCCGACCCGCCTGACTGGGCCTGCCTTAGATTTGAACTACAAGGACAGGAGACAGCCTCAGCTGGCCGCCGCAGCCTTTACCTTTGGCACATCCATCTTCAGGAGATGACGCAGATTCGGACGATCTTCGGACAGATCCGCGATTGTCTTTGTGTCCAGCACATCCATGAAGGCTTCCAGTGCTTCATGCAAAATGCCATTGAAGCCACAGCTGGTGATCAGCGGGCAATCCTTACGACCGGAGTCGAAGCATTCTGCCAGCAGGAAACTTTCCTCGGCTGCGCGAACAACTTCGCCAACCGTCATGGTTTCCGGAGCACGTGCCAGCATGACGCCGCCATTTCGTCCGCGGATCGTGCGGATCAAATTGGCATCCACGAGGACCTTCATGATCTTGAACAGATGAGTTTCGGACATGTCAAAGCTGGATGCGATATCAGCAACCTTGCTTGGACGCTCTGGGTTCGCAGCGCAGTACATCAGCGCGCGAACCGCGTAATTTGTTTGTTGTGTCAGGCGCATGTTATTAGATATGAGGTCTGACGCGCCCATCGTCAACGATAATAATTGAGTTTTTGCGTCGAGATTTCTCGAAGAAACTTATGTTTAGAGTATGTTGCGCTGCAACCTCGGCCTCAAGGCGTTTGAGAATAAGAGAAAAAATCGAAGTCCGCCGGATGCCCATTGCCTGAAATATCCATGGCATGAATACCAATGAATGCTCCGGTAAAGTTTCCGTGTTCTCCCCTGCCGGCCTCATCAGACAGGATACTGGCGTCAAAGACAGGGCCGATTCGGCACCATTCCTGTTCTTGTTGTGCATAGAAGAACCGCAGCGAGAGGCCGTTCACTTCGATTTTCATGCGTACCGGGGCATCGTCATCAAGCCCATGCAAGGCTCCGAGCGGAAGCTGAAGAGTACCGGACGGATAATCGCCCGGACATGTCAGCAGTGTCAGGCATCGTCCGAGTACCTCATCTTGTGTGATCGCCAAAAGAAAGAACTGGTAACGGCCATAATAGGCAATCAGTCCTGCGGTTTGCTGCGCGGTGTCCGGGTTAAAGTCGACAGAAGTCTCGGCCACGAAATTATTCGATGTCTGTCGCCGGGCAATTAGGGCCTGCTCAAAATAGCTGCCAATGGATTCCCGCCCGAAAAGACGCAAATGTCCGGGCCTGTCAGTGAGCGAAAACAAGCGCTCCGGATGTGGTGTGCGAAGCCACTGAAAAGCCGATGGCAGGACCGGTTCGTCAAAATCATGCCGGGTGGGCTCTTCCGGGAATGGATGCGGAGGCAGGGCTGGGGCTGGAACCTCTGACTGCGGACACAGAGGTTCGCCTTCCAGCCTGAGCCAGCCATCGTCTCCCCAGACGCACTTTTGTATAGAAGTCTCACGGCCCATCTGGCAGCGGTTAAGGCCCGCAACGGGTCGGCCCATCAGGTGCACCAGATAGGTTTCCCCGGTCTGGTTCTCGACAATATCTCCGTGACCTGCGCGCTGGATCGGATTGTCCGGAAAGGTCAGCGACGAGACAACATGTTTGTCCGGGTGGAGTTCATAAGGCCCGGTGATGCGTTTTGATCGGGCAAGCGTCACTGCATGGCGATACCCAGTCCCGCCTTCTGCTGTGAGGAGATAATAATAGTCATTGCGCTTGTAGAGGTGAGGCCCCTCCACAAGGCCGCGCTCTGTGCCTTTGAAAATGTTCTTGACCGGCCCGACGAGTTTGCTTGATTTTGGGTCGAATTCCTGCAGTACGATACCGGCAAAGGCGGTTGGATTCCTGCGGTGATCCCAAAACATGTTGGAGAACCATTTGCGGCCGTCACTGTCATGGAAAAGGGACGGATCGAAGCCTGATGAATTGACGTAGATCGGGTCTGACCACGGACCTTCGATGTTTTCCGCAGTGACGATGTAATTATGCGCATCCTTGAAGTTGCCCTCATTGCGTTTGACGTCCGTATAGACGAGCCAGAACCGGCCGTCCGCATGGGTCAGGCACGGGGCCCAAATGCCGCCGCTGTCCGGATTGCCGCGCATGTCGAGTTGGCTTTTGCGGTTCAGGGGGCGTGTGATCAACCTCCAGTGAACCAGATCTTTGGAATGGTGGATCTGCACGCCTGGGAACCATTCGAAGGTCGAGGTGGCGATATAGTAATCGTCGCCGACCCTGCAGATCGATGGGTCCGGGTTGAAGCCGGGAAGAATCGGGTTTTGAATTACCTGAGGCGCGTCACTCATTGATCTTTTCTCCTCCCGGCGCGGGCAGCCCTCCCAGACTGTATTGCCTCGCCTCAATGTTTATCATGTTTGAAATGTCAGCCGGATGTATCCGAGGATCAATCCGGTAGATTGTCCTTCAAGAAAATATCTATGCCGATGCGTTCCTGGCCTTCCACGATCGGCCCCCCGTCGCACAGGGCTTTGAGGACCCGTATCGCGCTCCGGACTTCATGGCCTGGGTCTTGCGCAATCAGGGCATCCATGGTGCCCGAAATCAGCGCCTCGCGTGTGTAGGGTGTCAGTTCGTGGCCGATGAACGTAATGTCGCTGCCGCCCTTCAGATCGTCCAAGGCAGCTATGACGCCACGGTTGCCAGCGCCAATGTTGTAGAGCCCTGCCAAGTCTGGATGTTCGGCCAGGAGTTTCAAGATAATGTTTCTGTTCTTGGCGTTGTCGTCCCGGCCCTCGTGCACTTTCAGGAGCTGTAGATGGGGATACTCCGCCTCAAGAACTTCAATGCAGCCTGCATAACGATCTGCATGGTCCCGTAACCCGAGTGAGCCAACTATGAACGCGATCTTGGCGGGGGCTGTCGGCAGAAAACGGCCGAGCAAACGACCGGCAACCCGGCCAGCTGCCACATTGTCGATCCCGATGAAATGCTGCCGATTGGAAACCGGATGGTCTGACACCAGGGTCACCACGTGAACGCCACGGTCTTGCAAACGGTCAATCGCAGCACGGACTTCGGGAAAGGCGGGCGCAACGACGGCAACACCATCGCAGACGGATTTGTCTAGTATTGCAAGTGTTCCGGTGACCCGGTGCCCGTCGAAGGCATCTATGGGCTCGATATGGATATTGACCCGTTCTCGCTGGAGCGCTTCAGCGTGGCCAATAGCCTCGCGAGTCAAGTCTTCCATGAAGGCATTGGGCCCGTTCGGTATCAGGAATTGCAAGCGATAACTGCGTTTTTTTGCAAGATTTGCCGCAAATACATCTGGCGTATAGTTCAACGCGCTGACGGCTTCATGGACTTTTTCGATGGTCGATTTGCGAACGCCGGGCCTTTTGTTCAAAACCCTGTCGACGGTGGCCAGGCTGACACCGGCCTTCTCCGCCACATCGTGAATTGTTACCCGGCCCATGCAAACTCCCTTGATCAGGCCGATTATAACAGGAAATGAGGAGCGTACATCAAGTTATACTTGTGTCCGTAACCTAAACAGCTTGCCCGGCGGCGTGACCAGAGGCCCATGCCCACTGGAAATTGAAGCCTCCCAGATGACCCGTGACATCAACAACTTCACCAATGAAATAGAGTCCGGGAACTTTGTTGGCTTCCAGAGTTTTGGAAGACAGCTCTTTCGTGTCGATGCCTCCGATTGTCACTTCTGCGGTTCGGTTGCCTTCAGTCCCGACCGGGGTCAGTTGCCAACTGTTGATGGCATCACCGGCTTTTTTAAGTATCTTATCTGACAAATCTGCAAGTCGTCCGACCAATTTATATTCTTTTGACAATTCATCTGCCAGACGATTTGGAAGCAATTGTCCGAGGGCGGTCTTGAGGTCCTGTTTTGGTGTGGCAATCCGTGCTGCCTTGAAGGCTTGAAACGCGTCCTGAGAGGGGGACAGGTTGACCGTAATCGGTTTGCCTTCTTGCCAGTAAGACGAAATTTGCAAGATCGAAGGGCCGGATAAACCTCGGTGGGTGAACAGCAAACCTTCCTGAAAAGACGTCTTGCCGAAACTCACAATGGCATCAACGGAAACGCCAGCCAGACGTTTGCACAGATCCTTGTTGGCATCGGAAAAGGTCAGAGGCACCAAGGCCGCACGTGTTGGAATGACCCCAATGCCGAAGCGGTTGGCGATTTCATATCCAAACCCTGTCGCACCCATCTTTGGAATGGACGGGCCGCCGGTCGCAATCACAAGAGAGTGCGTCTGAATGTCTTCGTGGTTTGTCACGACCTTGAACTGATCATCCGGCTTATCAATTGAAATTACTGAGGTTTCAAGCTGAATTTTGCCGCCAGCATCTGACAATTCGGTCAGCAGCATGTCGATGATGTTCTGGGCGCTGTCGTTGCAAAACAGCTGTCCGAGTGTTTTTTCGTGCCACGGAATCCGGTGTTTTTCCACCAGGGTCAGAAAGTCCTGCTGCGTGTAGCGTTTCAATGCAGAAATGTGGAACCGGGGATTTTGAGACAGAAAATTGGCCGGCGAGCAATGCAGGTTTGTAAAGTTACATCTGCCTCCTCCGGATATCCTGATTTTCTCGGCGGGTTTTCGCGCATGGTCGATGACCAGAACGCGTCGCCCGCGCTTTGCAGCTTCAATCGCACACATCAGTCCGGCGGCCCCGGCACCTATAATCAGAACATCGAGTTTTCTCATAGGATCCTTATAGGCGGGAATGCACCATTCTGCGAGGCTGCACATATTGCTTAGGTTATCTTAGCTCAACTACTTGACATTCGAGGTCTGAAAATTGACAATTTAGACCCGGCCGATCGCCTCCTCGCATGCCTTATGGCCCATCATGTCAGACAACACTTATAAGATTATTGGTGCTGCCTATAGTGCAGCTCGACAACATATGACTGAAAGCGGTTTCGATTGGAATGAAATCGCAGATCACATTGGCTTTGATCCTGATATAACCAATGATCAGGAGAAACTGCAGCCGTTCGACAAGGTCTTGGAACTCTATGAGTATTTCGCCGAATTAACTGGATCGGATTCAATTGGGTTGTGCACTGGCGTCAATCCAGTGATTGGTTCGGGTTTCGTAGCAGATTATCTCGGGCTAATCGCTCCCTCTGTTGGAGAGGCGATGGAAAATTGGCAACGCTATCAGAACCTTATCAGCAATTCATTTTCTTGCACTTTGGAGTATGAGGGAAGCTGCAGGTACATTTGCTGGGAGTTCCCGAAACATCTGGGTAGCCAAGTTCAGTATGCCGGGCGTCTCATGGGGTTCGTTGTCGCTCGGCTGCGGTACATGCTAGACAACACAAAAGTGGTGTTGAGTGTTGAGCTTGCGCACGAGGAGCCCAAGGATATTGATACATATCAAGCTGTTCTGGGGCCGAACCTCAAGTTTAATGCCGCTCGGCATCGGGTCGGCGTGCCGGTCTGTTATCTTAATACGGTGCCGCCGAAAAGTGATGGCAACCTCTATAAATTGATGAAGGCCATCGCGGAAGCTCGCATTGAACAACAGAAAGCCGATCTTGGTCCAATGGCCCGGATTTACGATACCGTTTCTGCATCGTTAAAGGATGGTCGGCCCGATCTGCAATCGATTTCTGACACACTTGGGATGTCCACTCGAAGCCTGCAGCGCACCCTTGAAGCGGAGGGACTAACCTTTCGTGAGCTTCTGGATCAGGTGCGCAAAGCCCTGGCCGTCCGGTATCTGGCGGATAAAAGCAAGAAGATAAATGAAGTGGCTTACTTGCTGGGCTACTCTGACTTGAGTGCCTTCTCGCGCGCTGCCAAAGGTTGGTTCGGAGTCTCTCCCAGGGAATATCGGCGTCAGAAATAGCCCGGCTCCAATCGGTTTCTGATTGAAGCCGGGGTTGAGACGTGGCTTAAAATGCGCTTTCGACGCCGTCCATTTCGACGTAAATGCTCTTGACTTGACTGTAATATTCGATGCCTGCATGGCCATTCTCGCGGCCAATACCTGATTTCTTATAGCCACCAAATGGCATTTCGACGGGCGTCAGATTGTAGGTGTTAATCCAGCAGGTACCAGCTTGCAGTTGATCTGTGACCCGGTAAGCGCGCTGGATATCCTTGGTGAAGACACCAGCGGCAAGGCCAAAGCTGGTCGCGTTTGCCCGTGAAACCACGTCGGCTTCATCGTCAAAATCAAGAACACACATGACCGGGCCGAAGATCTCTTCGCATGCAATGCGCATGGTGTCTTCCACATCAGCAAAGACCGTTGGCTGGACGAAAAGCCCATCCGGGAAATTCGGAACACTTGCCGCGCCGCCGCCGCATACAAGCCTTGCGCCTTCTTCCTGCCCGAGGCTCATGTAGCTGAGGACCTTGTCCAATTGCGGTTTTGAGACAAGAGGGCCGACACTGGTGGTCTCGTTCATTGGATCGCCGAGGACGGCATTGCCGGTACGCTCGGACAACCTTGCAAGAAACGCATCCTTGATGGCTGTGTGAACGAAAACCCGCGTTCCGTTTGAGCAAATCTGGCCGGTCGAATAGAAGTTGGCATTGATGGCAGCCGAAACGGCGTTCTCAATGTCGGCATCTTCGAAGATGATCAACGGAGATTTGCCGCCCAACTCCAGCGTTGTCTTTTTGAGGTGCTCGCCGGCAAGGGCTGCTACCTTGGCGCCGGTCGGCACAGAGCCAGTCAGCGAGACTTTGGCCACATCAGGGTGCGAGACAAGCTGCGCGCCGACATCGCCAAAGCCCTGAACCACATTGAAGACGCCAGCTGGCAGGCCAGCCTCAATCAGGACCTCAGCCAGCTTCAGCGCGTTGAGCGGAGTGACTTCCGACGGCTTGAAGACCATGGCATTGCCGCAAACGAGGGCTGGTGCTGCTTTCCAGCAAGCAATCTGGATTGGGTAATTCCATGCGCCGATGCCGACACAAACACCAAGTGGCTCGCGTTTGGTCAAGGCAAATGAGCCGCCCAGATCGATATGCTCGCCCGTTAGGGTCGCCGCCAGGCCGCCGTAATATTCAAGGCACTCAGCGCCAGAGGCCGCATCTGCAACAAGGGTTTCCTGCAAGGGTTTGCCTGTGTCGAGTGTTTCGATTTCGGAGAGTTCGCGGTTGCGTTCCCGCAAGAGGTCCGCTGCCTTGCGCAACACACGGCCGCGCTCAACGGGCGATGTCGCTGCCCAGATTTTCTGGCCTGCAACAGCGCTCTCAACAGCAGCGTTGATGGTTTCCTCGTCAGCGCTGTTCAGGGTTGCGATTGTCTCGCCTGTTGCTGGATAGATGGACTTAAAACTCTGACCAGCTTTGCTCTCGACATAGCGGCCGTCGATAAAATGGGAGGCTTTGGGTTGCGCGCGCATGTCTGTCTCTCGTTCTATGATCATCTTTGAATTCGGGCTTAGCTTAACGCTGGCTGGTTTGCCAGTCAGGATGGATCCATGGCTCTTGATTGGACGAGGGCAGGGGCTCCTTGCCCAGAATATGATCTGCTGCTTTTTCGCCGACCATGATGGATGGCCCGTTCAGATTGCCATTGGTGATTTGAGGGAAAATGGAACTGTCCGCCACCCGCAGGCCATCAATGCCGATGACGCGGCACTTGGGGTCAACCACGGCCATGGGATCATCTTCCGCGCCCATACGGCATGTGCCGCAAGGATGGTATGCGCTTTCCGCGTGCTCGCGAATAAAACCATCAAGCTCATCATCGCTTTGAACGTCACTGCCAGGCTGGATTTCCTTGCCCCGGTAAGGCGCAAAGGCTTCCTGGCCGAAGATCTCGCGAGTGAGCCTGACAGCCTTGCGGAACTCGCTCCAGTCGTCTTCGTGGGACATGTAATTGAATAGGATCGATGGTTTTGCCTTCGGGTCGACGGAAGTCAGTGACACGCGGCCACGGGATTTGGACCGCATGGGGCCGACGTGCGCCTGAAAGCCATGCCCCTCGGCAGCGGCTGTGCCGTCATAGCGCACAGCGAACGGCAGGAAATGATACTGAATGTCAGGGTATTTGATTCCGGCCCTGGACCGGATAAAGGCGCTGGCTTCAAAATGGTTCGATGCGCCCAGCCCCTTGCCCTGCAGCAGCCACTGCAAGCCGATCAGGCCTTTGGAGACAAGGTTCCAATGTTTGTAAAGCGTGATCGGCTGCGTGCAGGCCTGCTGGATGTAGAGTTCCAGATGGTCCTGCAGATTTGCGCCAACACCGGGACGGTCGGCAATGACATCAATGCCGTGTTCGGTCAGATGACCGGCTGGTCCGATGCCTGATTGCATCAGGATTTTCGGAGAGTTGATCGAAGACGCGGCCAGAACCACTTCCCTGCGGGCTTTGGTGATCATGAGTTCACCGCCGATTTCATACTCGACACTAACAGCGCGGTTGTTCTCAACGATGATCCTGCGAACCAATGCGCCCTTGATCAAATCGACATTGCTGCGTTTCATGGCTGGTTTCAGATAAGCATTTGCAGCAGACCAGCGACGGCCTTTGTGGACGGTCATTTCCATATCGGAAAAGCCTTCCTGCCGCTCGCCATTGTAGTCTGCGGTGACGCCATAACCAGCCTCTTCTCCTGCAGCCTTGAAGACATCGAACAGCGGGTTCCATTTGGTGCCACGGGTGACATGCAAAGGCCCTGACGTGCCGCGCCAGCCGGTCTGGCCACCGTGGCTGTGCTCCATCCGTTGGTAGTATGGCAGCACGTCGCGGTATCCCCAGCCGCTCGCGCCCATGTCTTCCCAGGTGTCAAAGTCACACGCATGACCGCGCACATAAACCATGCCATTGATTGAGGAAGATCCGCCGACCACTTTGCCGCGCGGGGTTGCCAGTCGGCGTCCCCCAAGATGCGGTTCCGGGTCGCTTTCATAGCCCCAGTCGTAGCGGGACATGCTCATGGGGTAGGACAGGGCCGCAGGCATCTGGATGAAGGGCCCTGCATCTGTGCCGCCGAATTCCAGAACAAGAACCTTGTTTGCCGGGTCTTCCGACAATCGGCTTGCCAGAGCACAACCTGCCGAACCTGCTCCGATGATGATGAAGTCGAATGCTGGGGTCATTGCAATATGATCTTGTTCTTGGCGCCTCTGCGCGTGGTATTTTCCGTGTGGTACCTGATTTGGATTTCAACGTAGGTTTCGACCATCTCGATGGCGCGGGACGGCGCGCTTGGGCCGTCTTTGAGGGCTTGCCTCAACCACACGCCGTCAATCATCGCAGCTGTGCCTTCCGCAACCAGCCGCGCATCATCACGGGGCATGAACCGGCGCAGATTGTACGTCAGGTTGGAGGCCAGCCGGGCAGAGTAGATCTGCAGCAGGCGGCGGTTGGTCTGGGTGGTGCGGGACTGCACGTAGAAGGCCAGCCATGCAGCGATGACTGCATCGCGAAACTGATCTGGCGCGAAATTCCCTTCGATGATGGCGGAAATTCGTTGGCGCGGGCCATGGGCTTTCGACAGCCGCTCCCGGATGCGATCACCAAGATCCTTCAGCAGGTGTCGCATGGTTGCAGCCAGAAGCTGATCCTTGGAGCCGAAGTAATGCAGGGCAAGCCCGCTTGATACACCGGCGCGCTTGGCGATTTGCGCAACGGTCACGTCTGAGTATCCACGCTCGTGGATGGCATCCACAGTTGCAGCTATCAGGCTCCGGCGTCTTTCGGCTTCCATTCCAATCTTGGGCATTCGGATCTCCAGTTGATCGATCTTGTATTTTTAATTGAACGTTCAATCAATGAAAACTTGCAAAATGGATCCTCAGGTGTTTCCTTTAGCAGCATAGGGATTTTTTCGGAGGCGCTTTGGGTGGCATTTGGCTCAACGGCTGTTGTGTCACGCGGAACGCCTGCTAAGCATGTGTGAACCTGTAAATCGGAGGACGTTTTTATGAACCTTGTTGCCAAGCTTGCCGGTGGTGTTGCTTTGACTGTCGTGTTGACCGGAACTGCTTTTGCTGCTGACTCTGAAAGCTGCAAGACCGTGCGCTTCTCGGATGTTGGCTGGACCGACATCACAGCAACCACAGCCGCCACATCAACTGTCCTGCAGGCGCTGGGCTACGACACTGATACCAAGATCCTGTCCGTTCCAGTGACCTATGCGTCGTTGAAGAACAAGGACATTGACGTGTTTCTCGGCAATTGGATGCCGACCATGGAAGGCGACATCAAGGCCTACCGTGAAGACGGATCGGTCGAGACTGTTCGGGCCAATCTGGAAGGCGCGAAATACACGCTTGCCGTGACGAAAGCGACTTACGACAAGGGCCTGAAGAGCTTTGCTGACATTGCCAAGTTCAAGGACGATCTTGATGGCAAGATCTACGGCATTGAAGCGGGCAACGATGGCAACCGTCTGATCATCGACATGATTGATTCAGATGCTTTCGGTCTTAAGGGCTTTGAAGTTGTTGAATCCTCCGAGCAGGGCATGCTGGCCCAGGTCGCCCGTTCTGAAAAGCGCGACCAGGATATTGTGTTCCTCGGCTGGGAACCGCATCCGATGAACGCCAATTTCGATATGGCGTATCTTGAAGGTGGCGATGATTTCTTTGGCCCGAACTACGGTGGGGCGACAGTCTACACCAACGTCCGCGCTGGCTATGTTGCCGAGTGTCCCAATGTTGGCAAGCTGCTTGAGAATCTGGAATTCTCGCTGGCCATGGAAAACGAGATCATGGGCGCTATCCTGAACGATGGCACCGAGCCTATGGATGCTGCCAAGGCCTGGCTGAAAACCCACCCGGCAACCTTCGAGGGTTGGCTTGCAGGTGTGACCACCTTTGATGGTGGCGAGGCCTTCCCGGCGGTCAAGGGCGCTCTTGGCCTTTAAAGAATGAACCTTTTGCGCCGGGGCTCGTCTCCGGCGCAATTGTATTTGATTGCATGAAAAATGGGAGCGGCACTTGGATTGGCTGACTGAGTACAAGATTCCGATTGGGCATTGGGCAAAACTTTTCGTCGATTGGCTGACAGACAATGCCTATTGGTTTTTTGATGCCATATCTTTGGGCCTCGAAACGATGATCGACGGAATTCTCTGGCTCCTGCAGGCTCCCCATCCACTTGCGATCGTTGCCATCGCAGGTGGCCTTGCCTACCTCGTCCGGCGCAATGTTTCCTTTCCGATCTTTGTCATCGCCAGCCTGCTGCTGATCATCAATCAGGGTTACTGGGAAGAAACCACCGAGACACTGGCGCTGGTCGTGGCCGCCTCCGTCGTCTGTATGGTGATTGGCGTTCCGATCGGCGTGGCTGCCGCACATAGACCGAAGTTGTTCGCGGTTCTGCGCCCGATCCTCGATCTGATGCAAACGATCCCGACCTTCGTCTATCTGATCCCTGCGCTGATCCTGTTCGGTCTTGGCATGGTGCCCGGGTTGATCGCGACCGTTATTTTCGCGATTCCCTCTCCGATCCGTTTGACCCAGCTCGGCGTGTCGTCAACGCCCACCCATCTGCTTGAGGCGGGACAGGCCTTTGGCGCCACCAAGTCTCAGCTGCTGTGGAAGATCGAACTTCCCTACGCTCTGCCGCAGATCATGGCGGGCCTGACCCAGACCATCATGCTGTCGCTCTCCATGGTCGTGATTGCAGCCCTGGTCGGAGCCGACGGTCTCGGCGTTCCAACCCTGCGCGCGCTGAACACCGTGAACATCGCCAAGGGCTTTGAAGTCGGTGTGGCAATCGTTCTGATCGCCATCGTGCTCGACCGGTTTTTCCGCACTGAAAAGTCAGGAGGAGCCAAGTGATGGCAAAGCCGATTGTAACGTTTAAAGACGTCGATATCGTCTTCGGCAACAAGCCGACAAGCGCTCTGCCGCTGATCGATCAAGGCAAGACCCGCGAAGAAATTCAAAGTGAAACCGGACAGATACTCGGTGTCGCCGGGGCCCGCTTTGACATCATCGAGGGCGAGGTGATCGTTCTCATGGGCCTCTCGGGCTCGGGGAAATCAACCCTGCTCAGAGCGGTGAATGGACTGAACCCGGTGATCCGGGGAACCGTCGAAGTGCGTGATGGCGACAGTCTGGTCAATCCGGCCACCTGCTCGCCACAGGAACTGAGACATTTGCGCCGCAAGCGCATCGCCATGGTGTTCCAGCAATTCGCCTTGCTGCCGTGGCGCACGGTTGCCCATAACGTTGGCTTCGGCCTTGAGCTGGCCGGAGTGTCCGGCAAGGAGCTGAAAGACCGGGTCAATGATCAGCTGAAGCTGGTCGGTCTGGATGGCTGGGGCGGCAAGTATGTCCATGAGCTTTCCGGCGGCATGCAGCAGCGTGTCGGCCTGGCCCGTGCCTTCGCAACAGATGCGCCGATCCTGTTGATGGATGAACCCTTTTCCGCGCTTGATCCGCTCATTCGGGATCGCCTGCAGGATGAACTCCTGGATCTTCAGAAGACCCTCAACCGCACCATCATTTTTGTCAGTCATGATCTGGATGAAGCCGCCAAGATCGGCTCGCGCATTGCGATCATGGAAGGGGGGCGGGTGATCCAGCTCGGCACGCCGCAGGAAATCGTAAGCAAGCCGGCGACGCCCTATGTCGCTGATTTCGTCGGCCACATGAACCCGCTGAACGTTCTGCGCGCTCGGGACATCATGGTTGAGGTCAATGGCGCGGATCTGTCCGACGCGGCCACATGCAGCCCCGGAACCCCGCTGCGTGAGGTCATCCGCATGAAACAGGGCGTTTCGGGCAGCATTCTGGTCGCTGACGGCGGCACACCGCTAGGCCTGATCACGGAAGCAGAATTGCTGGGCTGTCTGGTTTAGGGCGCATGTCCCACCCCCGGCGGTCATCCCCGACTAGATCGGGGGGCCAATCCACTGTGCGGCATAGGCCAGAAGGGTGGATGTGACCGAAAGCAGATCCACACCAGTGAAATCCGCTCTCCATTCTGCCTGGAGGGGTATTGGACCCCGGATCAAGTCCGGGGTGACCGCCCGTGAGAACCGCTCCCGGGTCATTTTGAACCAGTGAAGCAGAGCCGAGTGCCGATCTGAAAGTGGCGTGGAGCTTCAGGCTCCAGATGCGCTCCCTGAACTCAGCTCCCTGTCCCTTGCCCCACCCCCGGCGGTCATCCCCGACTTGATCGGAGATCCAATCCATGTGTGGTTGCGGCCAGAGGGTTGGAAATGGTCGCCTCCCGTTCGTTGCGGTTTGAAAGAATGGCCGCAATATGCAACTCTAAATTACAGTTGTGCTGCATGATCGGTTGAGGAATTCTCGAATTCCAAGCTTTGGTATCTGATCGGGACGTATAGGAACCCAGGCAATGAAAATAGAACGCTTTGGCTGTGCTTGCTGTGACGGAACGTTTGGGCGTCTCTTTTATCGCAGCAAACCAATACAGGACATCAAGGCTGAAGCGGCCAATGAAAAAGGCTGGTCGTGCAATTGGGGCATAGATTGGGCGGGTGTCGGCAGGCGTGATTTCCTCAAAGGAGGTTTGGCAACAGCAGGGTTTGTCGCAACCATGCCAAACGCAGCTTTGGCTCAAGCCGGGGCAACAATTGTGTTCAAAGGCGGAACGATCCTGACGGTGGACGCCGATTTTAGTGTAGCGCAAGCCCTTGCCATTCGGGGCAATAAAATATTGGCAGTTGGTTCCGAAGACACCGTACTGGAAACTGCCGGTGCCGGTGCGAAGGTAATTGATCTGGAAGGCAGGACGATTTTACCTGGCTTCATTGATGCGCATACTCATGTCGTTTCCGGCTCCGTGGTCGATGCAATCATGGATTATGTCGGGATGGCCCGCTTTTCGACCGCGGCACAGGTCCTTGAGTATATTGCGTCTCGTGTTGCTGAAACGCCGTCTGGTGAGTGGCTTGTCTTCCGCAACTTCGATCCGGCCGTGCAGGACGGCCCCGATGCCTTAACATTCAAGGAGCTGGATGCAGCGTCCACAGAACACCCGATTTTTGTCCTGAATGCGTCCGGACATCTTGCCTACGCCAACTCAAAAGCGTTCGAAGTGGCAGGGATCGACGCGGAAATTGAAAATCCGGAGGGCGGGGAATTCGTCCGGGATGAAAACGGTAACCTGACCGGAACGATGAAAAACAATGTCGCGTTCCTCCAGGTGGTGAGCAGTTACCCGGCCATGACGTCAGTCGATCCGTTAGAAGACTTGATCCGCTTGCTGGACAATTGGAGTGCGAAAGGACTAACGACAGTCTCGGAACTCAGTCTGGGGGCTTTGGCTCAGTCCCCGGCGGATGCGCAAGTGATGGCGGCCGCAGCGCAATCGGGACGGATGTCTGCACGTATACGGGCCTATCCGTTTTATACACTTGGCGCGGACGTATGGGACGCGGCGGGGATCGCGCAAAATGATGGGACCGCCCTAGCGCGCATAGCCGGATACAAACTGGTAGCTGATGGATCCAACCAAGGCTTCACGGGCCTGCAAAGAGAACCGTATCTCAACAGCGATGATCGCGGTCTTGCCTACATGCAGCCTGATGAGTTGACGGCGGTTGCACTGGAGCGCGCGGCAAAGGGCTGGCATCTCGCCATTCACGGCAATGGAGATGCTGCGATCGACACTATACTCGACACCTGTGAGGCTCTGCGCGATGCCGGGATTGATTTGTCGAAAGTGCGCCCCCGGATCGAGCACTGCTCCATCCTGCATGACGATCAGATTACGCGGATGAAAGACCTCGGCGTATCCGCCAGCTTCCTTATCGGTCACGTCCATTTCTGGGGTGTCACCATGCGCGACAACGTGTTCGGCGAGGAAAAGGCACAGTTGCTGGACCGCTGTCATGCGGTCCAGCAAGCCGGTGTGGGCTTCACGCTTCACTCCGACTTCATGGTCACCGATCCGGACCCGCTCCACATGATTGAAATGGCGGTCACACGCAAGACTTGGAAGGAACCGGATTACGTGCTCGCTCCTCAAGAAAGGATCTCGGTAGAATCTGCGATCCGTGCCGTTACGTCCGAAGCGGCTTGGCAGCTCTTTTCAGACCATGAAGTCGGCAGCCTCGAAGTTGGGAAATTTGCTGATCTGGTGATCCTGGCCAAAGACCCACGTGCTGTTGATCCGGATCAGATCAAAGACATCCAGATCCTTGAAACTTGGATGGATGGAATGCAAACCTATAAAGCCTGACTTTTAATAAGGACGATGGGTATGTTCGCTTTGGGGCTGAAGTGCCAACGTTCCGAAACCAACCGGATTTCAGTTCCGGAAATTCGATGCTCGAAACTTGCCTGTCCGCTATAGGCCTCCACACATTGTCATTCGCAATTGGCGCTGCGAACAACCCGTCCCACCGCTTCCCCACAATCCCCCTAATCAAAACCCTAGCCTTTTCAGTCCCCTACCCATTTCCAAAAAAACCTTATCCTCCTCCTTATAACCTGCCCTACTCTAGGTCTGTTCCCATCACGCGGGGCCGTTGTCGGCCAATCCATGGAAAAGGGCCGGACGCGGTGGCGGGGACCGGATTTTGAGGATTGGGCCTGGTGTAACGGACCGGGTTCATATCCGGTGACAGGCACCTTGAGGCTTGCAGCGGGGATTGACGCTGCAGGCTTTGGGGACGGGTCTCGTATCTGGCAAACCGGCGGACGATCTACTTCCGGGGCGCAGAAAAGAGAAAGGCGCAAGCCTGTCATTTGGGACACAAAATCCGGGCAGGCGCAAAACGCCTTGTCACTTCCTACCTCCCACACTCCCAGCGCGCGCGGCAAGGCCGCAGAGCGCCTGCCACCCCGTTCTTTCAGGAGCGGCCGAAGGACAGATGGAGTTGTAATGCAGCGCAACGCCGAAGGGAAACCTTACGGCGGGTTTTGTCCTGGCGGGATCTTGCAGGCAGGCTTACGCGGTGCCGGACCCCTCCACCCCATAGACCTCAATCGCTGCCGCCTTACCCTTGACCCGGATCGGCTCCAGTGGGGCAAAGGTGAAGCCGTCGAGCGTTTTCGTCTCCGCATAGACTGCATCGGAAATCATGGTTTCCTGTGGAGCTGCAGCGGAGCACAGCCGAGCGGCAAGATTTACATGATCACCAAGCACCGTGTAATCCATCCGCTCCGGGCTGCCCATGGCTCCGACCACCACATCTCCCACATCGACGCCAATGCCGATATCCAATTGCCAGTCCGGGTGTTCTTTGGCCGAGCGTTCCATGATGTCCTGGATTTCAGCGGCGCACCGCAAGGCATCGGACGACATGTCCGGTCCCTGGAAAATCGCCATCAACTGATCGCCGACGAACTTGTCGATGTCGCCGTTGTTGCGGGAGACCGCCTCGCCTTGATTGGCGAAGTAATAGTTCAAAACCTCGACAACGACTTCCGGTTCGCGGGTTTCGGAGAACGCTGTATAGCCGCGAATATCCGCAAAAAGGATGGCAACTCTCTTGCGCGATCCGCCAAGTTTGACATCGCCGGAGTCCGATTTCTGAATTGCGTCAATAGTGCCGTGAGAAACAAATTTGGCCAGCTGGAAGCGCTCATTGACCTGGCCGATCATCTCGTTGATGCGGCCTGCCAGTTCGCCGATTTCATCCTGGCTCTTGACCCCGACGACCCTCGCCTGAAAGTTGCCCTTGCCGACTTCAATGGCGGCCTGACCAATTTTCAGGATCGGCCGGGAAATGCCGAGGGAAAACAGGACAGCCCCGATCCCGGCCACGACAAGCCCGGCACCAACCCAGATCAAGAGGTTGCGCACCATCACATCGATGGTGAAATAGGCTGCTGCCTCGCTTTTTTCCACGATCACGGCCCAATCGAACGGGTGCGGAAAGGAGAAAGCACCCAGCATGACTTCCCCGTCCGGGCGGGCATAAGGCTTCACGGATATCAAGCCGGTCTGCAGGGAAATCAGGCTGCTGGCTTCCTCGACAATTGCATGATCGGCAATGTTGATATCGTTGCGGCTGAGCATCTGCTGACCATTGGCATCAACAATTGTGATGGAGCCGGTTCGGGTAAAAGAGTGCGTGCGCACGTATTCGCTCAGCCGTGTTAGATCGATGCGGGCGGACAAGGTCGCAGGGAGGCCATTCAAGGGCTTCTTGAGTGGTAATGCGAGTGTAGCAAGCCATATATCAGAGTCCACCGGATGGGCGGTGCTTCGGCCAAGTGTGTGGTCGCCCTCAAGAAATTCAGCAATCATCTCAGGCGGAACGCGCAGGATCTCAAGTGGATCCAGACCTGCCTTTTCAAGAGATTGGCTGTAGCCCTCCCGTGTCACAAGAAGCGGCTTCTGGCTGCCTTCAACTGTGATTTGCAGCGCAACGATATCCGGCAGATCTGCGATCCCGAGGGTCAGAAGTGCAATTTTGGCATCAATATTGAGGGTGTCGTCGTCGATCGCATTGGCGATCAGGGACAAAGGGGCCAGCCAGGCATCCCGATAGGAGCTGTCAATCATGTCGCTGATTTGGCGGGCGGTGGCCGTCAGCTGATCGTTGGCGGAGCTCTTCAGCTCATCCCGCGCAATGCGGATCAAGGTTTCCCCGGCGATCAGCAGCGGTAAAACTGCAATCACAACGGAGAACAGCAGCAGCTTTTTGCGCAGTGTAAGTCTCATGGAGTGCCCCCGCCTGAAGGGGAGCTACATTCTAGGTGATGCCCTAATAGGCTTCCCGCTCCCGAACCTTCACTGTCACATTATCAGATGCTGTGCCACATGAAAGACCACTGCCGTCTGACACGGTGAGCTTGACCTCATAGTCTCCAGGGGCGCTGAAGCTTTGGGACACCCGTTCGCCGCGCTGCTTCCCATCGGGGCCAAAGTCCCACACGTGATCCAGATCCGTACCGTCCGGATCATAAGATCGCCAGGCGCTGAACTGCTCCGCATCATTTGCACCGCCAACGAAAATCTCCCGGTCTGGACCGGCGTCGGCCGCAGGCGGCGCATTGACGGTGACAGTGAGAGTGTCCTCCTGAACGCTGCAGGATGCGCCGGATGTGTCTGTGACTTTGAGTGTGATGTTGTAGGTGCCAGGTCGGTCGAAGCTGTGCTCCGGTGTGACTCCGGCCCCAATCATTCCGTCGCCGAAGTCCCATTCATAGCGGCCAATTGCTCCGTCAGCATCGCTGGAAGCAGATGCATCGAACCGCACGGGCGCGCCTGGGCAAGCCAGTCTGTTTGGTCCAGCGACCGCGATGGGGGGCTGATTGACCAGAATGATTTTTGACGCTTCCCGCTGGCTTGAGGTCCGGCCCATTCCGTCATCGACAAGAACGGAGACATTATAGCGACCCGGGGAAACGAACCGCTTGGTCACCGTCTCCGCATTGGCTTTGGTGCCATCACCAAAGGACCAGTCGAAGCCAATGATTGGTGCTTCCTGGCTCGTGGAGCGGGCTGCGGACAATGTCACCTCTTCGCCCACACACACGGCATCCGGAGCTTCCAGAACGGCAGCAACGCCATCATGAACAACCACTGTGAGCGTGTCAGTTGCAGAAGAATTGGCGAGGCCAGCCGTATCGGTCACTGTGAGGCTGATTTCATAGCGGCCTGGGGCGGCAAAGCGATGACGCACGGCGACGCCTTCGAATGTGCTTCCATCACCGAGAACCCAGGTATGGCTTGCCAGGGCTCCGTCGGGATCGCTGGAAGCCGAGCCGTCCAGCACAAACTCTTCGTTGACACCAACAACGATGTCTTCGCCAGCGTCTGCAATTGGCGCTGCATTGACAGTGACCTCGTGATATCCGGTGATGGCAGCGCAGTCGCTTGAGGCCGCATCGCTATCGACTTTCAATGCAATACGATAGACGCCAGGTTCCTTGAAGACGTGGGTTTGCAAAGCGCCTTCTGCGCTTGTTCCATCGCCAAAGTCCCAGCTCCAGCCTGTGATCAGTCCGCCATCAAGATAAGAGGTTGAGCCATCAAGTGTCATCGGTGCGCCGACAGGAACTGACGTGACAGCTTCAATCCTTGGCACCGGAGCGGCAATGACCTCAACCTTGATTTCATCGGTCGCTCTTGTGTCGCACTGTCCTACCTGATCACCTTCGATGGTGAGGCGAACACGGTATGTGCCAGGCTTTCTGAAAGAATGTCCGGGCTTGTCGCCGCCGGAAGATCTGCCGTCACCAAAGTCCCAGAGATACCTGTTCACGACGCCGTCCGCATCCCAGGACTTCGACCCGTCAAAGAAGACTTCCGTATTGGCGCAGATCTTCATGTCTGCCCCGGCATCGGCTACGGGGGCCTGATTGACAGTCACCGCAATCCGGTCTTTGGCTTGGTTGTTGCTGAGGCCAGAGTTGTCCGTCACGGTCAGGGTGACAGGATAGGAGCCGCCACGTCGATACTTCTTGGTCGGGTTGACGATATCCGAGCTGTCACCGTCGCCGAAGTCCCAAGCGTATTTCAGGACGCCGCCATCGGGATCGCGCGACTTGCTGCCATCCAGCACAAGAATGTCGCCTGTGCAGATTTCAGCATTCTCGCCTGCTTCAGCCACAGGCGCATGATTGATGGTGACCGTCATCGCATCCCGGTCCGTGCCATTCGACAAGCCCGTGCCATCGCTTACTGTCAGAACAACCGGATAGGTTCCACCAGCGGCAAAGGTGTGGGCGACTTGCGCGCCCTCGGCTGTTTGACCGTCTGCAAAATCCCAAGTGTAGGTTAGGCCATCGCCATCTGCATCGAGGGACTTGCCAGCGTCAAACAGAACCAGACTGTCGCCGGTAAAGACGTCGTCGCCTGCATCTGCAAATGGCGCGTGGTTCACCCGGATGGTGACTTTATCTTCGGAAAGGCTGTTCTCCACACCGCTGTCGTCTGAGACGGTCAGCAAGGCTGTATAGCTTCCCGGCTCGGTCAGCGAGAGGTCCACCGTCTCGGTATAAAATGGCTCATCGATTCCCGTGATATCCCAGCGGAAGTCGGTGACTGAGCCGTCACTGTCAGAAGACCGTCCGGCATCCAGCGTGAATATCTGACCGGGTGCCACGCGGATGTCATCGCCTGCATTGGCAACAGGTGGGGCGTTGATGAACACTTCGGTTTCATCGTAGTCGATGGCTTTGGCGTGGCCTGTGTTATCCGTCACCTTCAGTTGGACGAAATAGCGGCCAGGTTTCGCAAAGCTATGTGCCGTAATTTCACCGGTCGCTTGAGTGCCGTCCTTGAAGTCCCATTCATAGGCGGCGATGTCTCCGTCCGGATCAATTGAGCGTGAGGCCTGGAAGATAAGCTCTTCACCAGGTGCCCCGATCAGATTAGGCCCAGCGTCAGCGATAGGCGGGCTGTTGATTGTGATGAGGACAAGGTCGCTGTCACTGTTGCGCACAGTCCCTGAAGCATCAGTGACTGTGAGCCTGACAGGATAGGTTCCGGGCCGTGCGTAGACGTGGTTCGGCGCTGCACCTCTCCCGGTGCTGCCGTCGCCGAAATCCCACTCGAAACGCTCGATCTGATCATCTGTATCTGAGGATGCACTGCCATCAAACTGGACGGCGCTGGCTGTGACGACTTGATCGGGGCCAGCATTTGCGACTGGCGGGGCATTGACCCGAATGCTTGCCATATCGAAAGCCGTCTGACTTCTTGTGCCTGAATCATCTGTGATCGTCAGACGCACCTCAAAGGTGCCGGGGGCAGCATAAGCATAAGTGGTTGTTTCACCGGTGGCTGTTGTCCCGTCTCCGAAATCCCACAGATAGGAAATGATCTTGCCATCAGGGTCATTGGACGCTGATCCGTCGAACTCTACTACTTCGGCAAGAGCAACGGCTTGGTCTGGTCCGGCGTCTGCGACTGGGGGGGCGTTGACAAACACCTGAACCGTATCGACAGAAGAATTATTGGATACGCTCGTATCGTCAGTGACCTTGAGCGACACAGCATAGTTTCCGGGCTCGGAAAACGCATGTTGGACGATCTCTCCGTCGATCGCGGTCCCATCTCCCATGTCCCAAAGATGAGACGTGAGTTGGCCATCGGTATCGTAGCTGTCTGACCCGTCGAATATCAGCTCTGTGCCTATTTCGGTACGCTGGTTGGTTCCGGCGACGGCCACTGGTGCTGCATTGGCGAGAATAGAGGTGGTGAGTTCCGCCGTATCACAAGGATGGCCAGAGTTGTCCTGGATGCTCAGCGTTGTTTGATACACGCCGGGAGCGGAAAAACTTCGCGTGATCCGTGGGCCGATTGCTTCAGTGCCATCGTTGAAAGTCCAGTCGTAGTGCTGGATTTTGACACCATCTGAAGTCGAACCGGATCCGTCCAGCGTTATAGTTTCGCCGGTCGCCACAATTCCGGGAACTGAAATGCGTGGCACCGGTGCACGGCGAATGAGGACGTCCAGCTCTTGAGCGCTGCCATGGGCGATTTGCCCGGACGAATCCGTGACTTCCAGTCGTTCGGAGAAATGTCCAGTCGCTTCATAGGGTTTGACAACTGAAGGGCCGGTCATAGTGGTGCCGTCGGAAAAACGCCAAAGGTAGGACAGGCGGTCACCATCGGCATCGCGTGTTCCGCTGGCGTCAAAGGCGACGGATGTGCAACCGCCGAGCATGGTGGCCGTTGCCTGGATGTCTGGACGGTTGTTCGGAACCCAGTTGAAAGGCGGCAGGTCCAGCGGCAGCAATTTGTCTGTCCGCACCGTAATGAAGAACGTGGCATCATTCGGGATTTCATGCCCGCCGGACAGGGTTATTGCCGCAGGCTTGCCGAGTTCGTCGATGGCCAGTTCTATCTGATCCGAGCGCCATTCATCCTGCCCTGAAGGCGTCAGGGGGACGGACCGGAAAGCTGTGGTCAGGGCAACTTTACCGTGGGCTGCATCGAAATTGTCGATGGCCAGACGGGTGGCTGTTTCTGGTGCGGTAAAACGGAGTTCAGTCAAGGTGTCTGTATCGGGCACCCGTATGGTTGGCGCATAGGAAAACAGCTTGGCGTCTTTGACGTCGACCTGACGCTTGTCTTTCAGGCTGACCGCAACGCCATAGAGATTGCCGTCATTTCCTTCAGCGCCGTCAACAACCAGCCGGAAAATACGCTTGGCTCCAAGTTCTTCGCCCTGATCAGGCGATACGAATGCAAAATTGGTCCACTGATTGTCGAAACGGGTGCTGTCGCCGTAGGTCTTTTCGGTCAGCAGTGAGCCACTGGTCAGTTCGGCGTCAGACACGTCCCGTCCCGATGAAGGGTTCTCTGGAAAGGCACCTTCTCCGCCGAACAGGATAAAGCGTGTCTGCGTGTTTGCCGGACCATAGAGCAGGTCATGATCGCCGCCCGTGTCGGGATCGAAAAGGCGAATATAGATACGCTGTTTGAGGGTCTTTGGAACTTCGATATAGATGATCTGCCGGTGGGTCGGGTCGCCCTCACGTGTCGGGGCTTCTGCGCCATAGGTCACCAGCAGCGGCACATCAATCGGTTTTGAGCTTTGAGCGTAGGCCGGTGAATTGGCAAGAAGAGTGGCACAGGCAATGCCAACAGCAATCACGCGAACATGATTGAATGCCCGCTTCATTTTCTCAAGATGCGCTTTGATCAAATACATTCCAGCGACCATCTTCCTCATCTCAGCCGGATCCTTGCCTGGTTACCTGCATCATCCTGAAGTTCGATATTTTCCAGACGTATGTCTGTCTCCAGTGCCGATGCCACGTTCACCACACCCTTGTAGGTTCTGCTGAGTTTGTTGTAGCGTAAGAAACCGTTAACTTCTTCGCCGTTTGTGAACAGGGTAAACGGCGCTGTCTTGGCCAAACCGTTGTCGTCGGCAGCTTGGACCTCGATATTGATGCGCCCACCCGACGCTGGTTTCACCGTATGACTGACATAGGCCGGTGGAGTCTGATCCAGTGTAACTTTCCAGCTTTTGACCATCAGATTGCCGGCGAGGTCGCTGGCAGACATTTCCAGCGTATTGGGTCCATCTGTCAGGGTGATGACTTCATCGAAGGCGTCCCCGGCTAGCGGAATCCGGCGTCCGTTGAAGGTCACACTGTCGGCACCGGTAATCGTTCCGCGGATTGCGAGCCACTCTACTGAAGTCATGCGAGGCAGAGGGGCTTCCAGCTTGATCTCGGGCGGCACAAGGTCTTGGGTAACCTCAAAGGTGTCCAGACTTTCAAAGCCGGATGCACTGGTGATGCTGAGCGTGAACATTTCGGTCGGCTGGGACAGCGGAAACGTCACTGCAAATTGGCCGGAAGCGCTGCTGGTGGTTTCTGCAAGGACGCTTTGATCAGCACTCAGAATTCTTAGCCGGGCGTCAGCTTCCGTTTTGCCGTGGAGGGAAATGTCGTCGCTGGCGCTCAGAAAATGACGAGCCGATATACGGGGAATATCTTCGCTGTAGGACACTTTGGCATTTGTGTCTGGTGTGTAGACGATCTCTCGGGACAGTGTCGTCTCATTGTCGGCACTGTCCAGTGCGGTCACGGTCAGCAAGTTGGGGCCAGGCTGTAAAGACAAGGGCAAACGAAAGTGTCCGTCCTTGAGAACCAAGGCAGACTCTCCGTTGATGGTCACGCGAGCTCCGGGTTCGGTTTCCCCGGCAACTTCAGCTTGAGAGGTCCGGTAAACTTTGTCAGACAGCGGCGCTTCCAACCTGAGAAATGGAGGTGCGGTATCTATGCGCATGTGGAACCGACGTGATCGGCTCCGGCTCCCTGGCAAACCGAACTGGTCGAGAGCAGCAATGCGCCAGTAGTAAGTGCCAATGTCGAGGCCTTTAAGCGTAAAACTTGTGTCGGTGAGCCCGGAAGCAGAATCGACCATCTGATTGAAATTCGGGTCATGGGCAACTTCCAGCCAGTAACCGGCAGCATTGTCGACAGCCTGCCAGGAAACGTCTGTGACCGAGTTAAACACAAGCCCGTCGTCGGCTGGATCCAGCAGAGCTGGTTCCGTAAGTAATTTGGTCTTGGATCGAGGCTTTCCACCTGCACGGATCACGACACCTTCGTTGCGACCGAGGGAAACGCGTTCACCACGCGCGACAATTTCGACGCGTTCATCGTCGTAATTGGTGAACTTTGCCCCGCTTACATCTTGGCGGACCCAGAAGTCCCCGGAATCGATCTGGGCATTTACATCCGGAACGTCGACTTCGAGGCTCTTGCGATCAGAGCTGCCACCCAAGAGGGCATAGAAGTCGCCTTCGACGAGACTGACTTTGGCATCTTCTCGTTTTTTCAACGGATCAACCCGTATCCGCTGAATAACAGCGTGGGAGTTTGCGTTCAGGCGCAAGCGGCCGGAGTCACGGAATGTAATCTGCGCGGTGGAGCGGGACAGGGTTCTGAGTTTCTCCTCCTCCACCAGGATTGCATTCAGCTCTCGTCCATCCCAGCCAAGGTCTTCAGGTCTTTGCCCTTCCACCCAGCCCTGGCGGTCGCTGAGTCTGGCTTCTGCTGCCTTGTTTCTTGTGACCTCTGACAGGTCGTAGGCTTGACCTGCTGTTGTGTCTGCATCTACCGCCAGGGCTATTGTTTTAAGCCACAGGCGGGCTTTCTCTGCGTCCAGCGCAGCGTCATGCAAAGAGATGGCCTTGCTGATTTGCTCATAGGCAAACACCTGTGCACCGATGGCATTGGCTTGTTGAATACGTGCGAGAGAATTTGCCAGCGCAGAGTGAGCCGCCGAGACTTCGTCCGTGGGAACGGTGAGAACTTGTCCCTCGCCGAGCTCGGCCAAATCGTCTAACCCACTTGCCTTCAGGATTGCGGGCCATAGATCAGCATCACCAAGGTATAGTTTTGCAACGCGGCGCAGGTCTGTGCCACCATCAAACGGAACGATGACATCTGAATAGGCTGCATTCGGGATTTGTGACAGGAGCAGCAGAGTGGCAGCACACCACCGCCTTGCGACTTGAGCTAAGCAGCGCAGGTGGCTTGTATGTCCTTTTCCACGATCAGTTGCCATGAAGTCCAGATTGTTAAGGATTTTTACCAGTGAATGATAGCAGATTGATTGCCGAGGCGGCACTGCTTGTGTCAATAAATTAAGGTTAGGTTAATCGCGATTGCATTGAAATTTGGGTGCAGGTGATGAGCGTTAGCTGATCAAATTTGGGAATTGAAGTAATATGCCGGATCACTCGGACCCATTCAGGCACCATCCAAGGCTTCGGGACAAGATCATCAAGCCGGAACTCTCTCGTTTCAGAACATTGGACTTCTCTGTAATAGATGCCGAGATGAAGGCCAGAGGATTGCCGGACACTTGGCGTCGGAGTGACGAGGAGCGTGAAACCTCACGACTGGACACACTCAAGGACCGATGGGGATCAGACATTTGGGTCTTTGCCTATGGCTCTTTGATGTGGGACCCGGCGTTTCACTTCTCCGAAGTTCGTCGGGCAAGTCTGACTGGCTATCACAGACGCTTCTGCCTTCAATCGGAAGTGGGCCGTGGAACAGCCGAGCGACCAGGTCTGATGGCCGGGCTTGATACCGGCGGTCAGTGCAATGGGCTCGTGTTCCGTATCGAGGCGGAGCGTTTGGAAGAAGAAAGCCATTTTGTCTGGCGGCGAGAAATGCTGATGCATTCCTACACACCAGAATTCCTGGAGATGGAAACTGAATTAGGCTCTGTTGAGGCCATGGCTTTCGTCGTCAATCGTGACAATCCACTGCTTCTACCGCCTATGAGCCTTGAAGAAACTGCTCGGCGTATTGCTGGGGCTGAGGGCTTCCTTGGGCCGAACATCGACTATGTCGAGAACCTGGCAGCATCGTTCGAATTGATGAACCTTGAAGATGACGAATTGTTCCAGCTCAGGGATCTGGCTAGGGTCTACCGAGCTGGCGGCGAGTCGGTTTAGGAGAACATCAGCTGGGCGAGAGGTTCTTCTGCGACAGGCCAGAGAGAAAGTTGATCATGTCACGACTGTTCTTCCCGCTGGCTTTCGCGATATCGGCGAGTGTTTGTTCAGGGGAGGTGACCGTATAGCCAGCGGTCACAAGTTCCCCCGCGAGCACATCAGGTGCCAGGCCGTAGAGATCTGCCACAGTCGGAACAGAACCGTTCTGAACGCTCATGGCCACGGCAACCAGCGGGTTTCCACCGCTATTGCTCTTGGACGGGAACATGAAAGGGAGGGATGCGACGATGGAAATGATCAGGGCCAGAGCCATGGGAAGACGCTTGAAATAGGCGACGAATGGCCGCCAGTTCTTCCAGATGTGCAAAATAAATGGAAGGATGAGGACCATGCTGAGCCATTCATGCACGCCGTGGAACATGCCTGTGCCCCAATGGAAAAACAGGGCAATTCCCGATACAAGTGAGACAAGGAAAAGGCCGGTTATAAAGGGCGTGGAATATCGGGATAAGGTGGATGGCATTTGGCTCTCCATGTTTGAAATTTATTGAACACCTAAGATCATCTAGTTGGCTGCTGTCTAGGAATTATGCCGGAATAGGGATCTGATACAGATCGATACAATTTCATTTCAAGATGCAAATGTTGTTGCATACTTAAAACAGAAACAGCCGCCTCTCGATTGGAAAGGCGGCTGGTAATTTTTTTGTATATGAGATGTCAGGCTTCGCCAGAAAGAGCCTTGTCGAAGATCTCCAGCGCACCCTCCTTGGTCAATTTGACCGGGTTTCCGCCAGCTGTCGGATCAACCACAGCCATCTCGGCAATCAGCTCACGTTTTTTGCCGTCAACGTTAAGCCCAGCCAATGTGTGAGGAACGCCGAGGTCTTCGCGCAGTTTCAGGACCAGATCGAGAATGCCCTGATACCCGCCTTCGATGCCGAGGAAGCCAGCCAAACGGGTGAATTTCTCTTCGATGGCTGCTTTGTTGAACTGCAGCACATAGGGCATGAAGACGGCGTTGGTCATGCCGTGGTGGGTGTCATACAGCGCCCCCACGGGATGTGACAGGGAGTGGATGGCACCAAGGCCTTTCTGGAAGGCGACCGCGCCCATGGCCGCAGCACTCATGAGGTGACCGCGTGCTTCAAGGTCTGAACCGTCCGCTGCAACCTTGGGAAGGTTTTCCAGAACCAGTCGAATGCCTTCAATCGCGATGCCCTCGGACATTGGATGATAGAACGGCGAGGAATACGCCTCCAGGCAATGGGCAAGAGCGTCCATTCCTGTGCCGATGGTGATCATCCGCGGCATGCCAGCCGTTAGCTCGGGATCACAAATGACGGTCTCAGGCAGCATCTTCGGGTGGAAGATGACCTTCTTGGTGTGTGTTTCCGAGTTGGTGACAACACCAGCACGCCCGACTTCGGAGCCTGTACCAGCGGTGGTCGGGACCGCGATGATTGGCGCGATGCCTGAGGCATCAGCGCGTGTCCACCAGTCGCCAATATCTTCAAAGTCCCAGATCGGCCGGGTCTGACCGGACATAAAGGCGATCAGCTTGCCTGCATCCAGGCCGGAGCCACCACCGAAGGCAATGACGCCGTCGTGGTTGCCGGCCTTATAGGCTTGGACGCCTGCGGTGATGTTGCCATCGACGGGGTTTGGCTTGACCTCGGAGAAAACCGCAGCATTCAAGCCAGCGGCTTTCAGGCTGGCGATGGCGTCAGAAACCATAGGCAGACCAGCAAGGCCGGGGTCGGTGACCAGCAGCGGGTTGGACATCCCGGCGGCCTTGACCGCTTCGGGAAGTTCCTTGATCCGGCCAACGCCGAAACGTATCGCGGTTGGATAGGACCAGTTGACGGAAGGAAGAGTGCTCATGAGCGTCATCAGTCTATGAGAGGTTGCACATAAAGGTTTCGAGCTAGTGCTCGAGCTTGAAATGATAGGCTTTGGGCCGTGTCAGATTATGGAAGCCGATCTCGGACATGGCTGCGCCCTTGCCTGTGTCTTTGACACCTGTCCAGACGAGACCCGGATCGACGTAATCGCAGCGGTTCATGAAGACCATGCCAGTCTCGATCTGATCTGCAATTTCCTCGGCAGTTTTCACATCTTCTGTCCAAAGTGATGCGGTCAGACCATAGGGACTGTCGTTCATCAACTGCAGCGCTTCTGCATCGTCCTTGACCTTCATGATGCCGACGACCGGGCCGAAGCTTTCCTCGCGCATCACGGACATCTGGTGATCCACATTGGTCAGAACCTGGGGTGCGAGATAAGGCGTGCCGTCTTTGTCAGCATCAAATTTGGAGGTGTCGATGTTAGCTTTTGCACCCTTGCGGATGGCCTCCTGGGTCTGTTCGCGCACCCAGCTGGCAAATCGTGTCTGCGCCATGGGGCCAAGCGTGGTGGCCTCATCCAGCGGGTTGCCGAGTTTGTACTGGTTGGTGATGTCAACGAAGCCATCGACGAACCGGTCATACTGGCTTTCGTGAACATAAATACGTTCGATGCCGCAGCAGCACTGGCCTGAGTTGAAGAAGGCGCCGTCAACCAGATTGCCGATTGTGTAGTCGAGGTCTGCGTCGGCCCGCACATAAGCAGGGTCTTTACCGCCAAGTTCCAGCCCGAGCGTCGCGAATGTGCCAGCCAGTGCCTTTTCGATGGCTTTGCCGCCGTTGACCGAACCAGTGAAATTCACATGGTCGATCAGGCCGGAGCCGAGCAGTTTTTCCGTTCCTGAATGGGTCAGGACAATGTTCTGGAAGACATCCTTGGGCAATCCGGCCATCTCGAAGGCCTTGGCGAGGCGTTCGCCGACCAAGAGCGTCTGCGCTGCGTGCTTGAGGATCACCATGTTGCCAGCCATCAAGGCAGGCATGATTGTGTTGATGGCCGTCATGAACGGATAGTTCCAAGGGGCAATCACCATCACGATGCCAAGCGGCACGTGTTTCAGATAACGTTTGAAGCCGGGCTTGTCAGTCCGCTCGATGGTGGCGAGTGCATCCGCTGCAATGCCAGTCATATGCCGGGTGCGTTCATCCACGCCGCCGTATTCGCCGCCAAACCGGATCGGGCGACCCATCTGCCAGGCAATCTCCGGAACAATTTCATCGTTCATGGATTTCAGAGCGTCGAGCGCCTTCATGCAATAGGCGACACGTTCGTCGAGCGGGACATTTGCCCAGCTAGCCTGAGCCGTGCGCGCAGCCGAGACGGCCTTGTCCACCGCGGCTTCATTCAACGCCGGGCGTTCCATATAGATCGAACCGTCGACAGGAGAGACGAGCTTGATCGTATCAGACATTATGCACCTCTAAGGGCCGCGTGGTTATATGTGCGGCATTGGTCAGTTCGTTGATGTTTGGCCGTCAATCAGGCCGGTCTTTTCGCCGCAAGGCAGAGCTGTTGATCAAGCGCGCTCAAACCCTCGGGCAATTTCGTAGTCGGTCACGACCTTGTCGAATTCCTCGATTTCCCAGTCCGCAGCATGAACATAGTGATCGACGACAGCATCCGAGAAAGCATCGCGCAGGAAGGTTGAGCCGTTCAGGGTGTGTCGTGCTTCGCGCAGGCTGTACGGAATTTCACCGGCGTCTTTGTCTTCATACACATCGCCGGTCGAGGCAGGGGCAAGCTCAAGCTTTTCGTCCATGCCCTTGATCCCGGCAGCGATTTGAACAGCCAGCGCCAGATATGGGTTCAGGTCCGATCCGCCGATGCGGCATTCGACCCTGAGCGCTTTGCTACCCTCACCACAAAGACGGAACCCGGCTGTGCGGTTGTCGACTGACCAGACGGTCTTGGTCGGCGCAAATGTGCCCTTCTGGAAGCGCTTGTAGCTGTTGATGTAGGGGGCCAGAAAATAGGTGTATTCCGGCGCATACTTGATCAGGCCAGCCATGTAATGCCGCATGGTGTCCGACATGCCGTGTTCGCCGTTGTCGTCGCAGAAGATGTTCTGGCCATCTTCGTTCCAGAGCGACTGGTGAACATGAGACGAGCTGCCGACCCGATCCTTGTGCCACTTGGCCAGGAAGCTTACGGAACGGCCTTTCGACCAGGCGATTTCCTTCACCGCGTGCTTTGAGATCGTATGGTAGTCGGCGCAATCCAGAGCGGTAGCGTATTTGATGTTCAGCTCTTCCTGGCCCGCTTCCGCTTCACCCTTGGTGTTCTCGACAGGAATACCAGCATTGAAGAGATGGTTGCGCACCGGGCGCATCACGTCCTCTTCCTTGGTGGTCTGCAGGATATGGTAATCTTCGTTGTAGCCGGAGATTGGCTCCAGATCCCGGTAACCCGATTTGCGCATCTCGTCGAAGCTCTTCTCGAACAGGAAGAACTCAAGCTCTGTTGCCATCATCGGCGTCAGGCCCATTTCCGCCAGTCGGGCAATCTGTTTTTTCAGCATGGCGCGGGGGGAATGCGGCACATCTTCATGCGTATTGTGGTCAAGCACATCGCATAAAACCATGGCGGTCCCTTCCAGCCACGGCACATAGCGCAGTGTCGAGAGGTCCGGTTTCATGACGTAATCGCCATAGCCGCTTTGCCAGCTTGTCGAGGCATATCCCTCGACGGTGTACATTTCCAGGTCCGTCGCAAGCAGATAGTTACAGCAATGGGTCTCTTCCCAGGCGCTGTTGAGGAAATGCTGAGCGTGAAACCGTTTTCCCATCAGGCGGCCCTGCATGTCGACAAGACAGGTCAGGACGGTGTCGATTTCTCCGCCGGAGACTGCTGCTTTCAAAGCGTCGATAGTCAAGTTGCCAGCCATGGGGTCAGGTCCGTTCAAGTGTGTTTCGTGTCTGGAAAGACCAGTCCGGAGCCGAGGCCCCGGACTGGAAATTATGAGAAAGGCTTAGCCGTAGCGATACGGGCGGCCAGCTTTCTGCATGTTTGCATTGTACTTCTTGAAGATCTCGATGACCTTTGCCTTGGTCTCGGACTCTGCAGCAATTTCGTCCCAGAACGTCAGAGCAGCAGCTTCAACAGTGGCCCATTCTTCATCCGGAATGGTGGTCAGTTCCATCTTTGTGCCTTCAACGCGAAGGGAGGCTTCACCGCCCCAGTACCACCACTGACGATGGTAATGCGAAGAATCCATGGCCAGCTGGACAAGGGTCTTCAGGTGATCGGGAAGTTCGTTCCAGCGCTCCATGTTGGCGAAGAACGACCCAGCCCAAGCACCTGAGATATTGTTGGTCAGGAAGTAGTTGGTCACGTCTGCCCAACCAACGGTGTAATCCTCGGTGATGCCCGACCATGCGATGCCGTCGAGTTCGCCGGTCTGAACGGCAACTTCGATGTCTTCCCAAGGCAGGGTGACAGGAACAACGCCAAACTGGGACATGAAGCGACCAGCTGTCGGGAAGGTAAAGACGCGCTTGCCTTTCAGATCAGCCAGGGACCGGATTGGGTCCTTGGTTGCAAAGTGGCATGGATCCCATGAACCAGCGGAGATGTGCTTGACACCAACCTTGGAGTATTCGGCGTCCCAGATTTCGTTCAGGCCGTACTGGTTGAACAGCACTGGCACGTCGAGCGAATAGCGCGAGGCGAATGGGAAGTAGCCGCCGAAAACGGTGACTTCAGTCGGGGAGGCCATGGAGTCATCATCGGACTGCACTGCGTCGATTGTACCGTTCTGCATGGCGCGGAACAGTTCCCCGGTCGGAACCAGCTGATCGGCTGTGTACAGCTCGATCACCATTTCGCCGTTGGCTGCCTTGTTGAAGGCGTCAATGGCTGGCTTGACAACATGTTCGGCAAGAGCCGGACCTGCATAGGTCTGCATGCGCCATTTGATTGGAGCCTGAGCATGAACTGCAGGAGCGGCGAGAGTCGCAGCCCCAGCAGCGGCAACACTGCCAACACCGGCCTTCTTGAGAAAATCACGTCTATTGGTCATATGGTAGTACTCCCCTTCTGAAGGTATGGACATTGTGGTTCCCCGGCCTTTTGGCGTTTGTTTTGAGGGAACCGAATTACAACACGTCTGTCTCCCAGATTGTTGTCTTTGTGTTATCTAAATCGGCTTGGCTACCGGCCGTAAACATAGTTTGGCAGCCACAGGGCGATGTCCGGAAACGCCATGACGATGATCAAAGACAGGATCATGACCAGCACAAAAGGCGTTATGGAGGCGTAGATATCGCGCATGGAGATTTCCGGAGGTGCCATAGCGCGCATCAAGAACAGATTGTAGCCAAACGGCGGCGTCATATATGCGATCTGGGTCGTGATCGTATAAAGCACGCCGTACCAGATCAGGTCGAATCCAAGAGCCTGAACCAGCGGAACATAAAGCGGTGCCACAATCACCAGCATGGCCGTGTCATCCAGGAATGTTCCCATCAACAAGAATGACAGCTGCATGAGGATCAGGATCATCCATGGATCCAGACCCAACTGATTGGTGAAGACGTCTTCAATCGCCTTGACCGCACCAATCCCGTCGAACACAGCCCCGAATCCGAGTGCTGCCAGGATGATCCACATGAACATGCAGGAAATCCCGAGGGTTTTCTTCAGGCAGGCGATCAGAATTGGCAGGGTCAAACGGCGCTTGACGATGGACGCGACCAGGGCCGTCAGAGCGCCAATTGCAGAGCTTTCAACAAGGCTGGTCTTGCCCATCAGGAACGGGACCATCATCGCGGCGAAAATCACGACAGGCAGAATACCGGAGAGCAACAGGCGATATTTCTCGGCCTTGCTGACATTGCGTTCTTCCGCAGGCAAAGGCGGCCCAAGGTGGGGCTGAAACTTGCAGCGGATCGCTATGTAGAGGATGAAAAGGCCTGCCATCATCAGGCCAGGAAACACACCAGCGAGCCAGAGTTGTCCGACCGGGGCACGCGCGATCATGGCGTAGAGCACAAGAACGACAGACGGAGGAACCAGGATCCCAAGCGATGAGCCGGCCTGGATCACCCCTGTCACCATACGTTTGTCATAGCCCCGCTTGAGGAGTTCGGGCAGGGCAATCGTCGCGCCAATGGCCATTCCGGCAACGGATAAGCCATTCATGGCTGAGACGAGCACCATCAGGAAGATTGTTCCGATGGCCAGGCCTCCGCTGATTGGACCCATCCAGACGTGGAACATCTTGTAGAGGTCGTCGGCAATCTTAGTTTCCGACAGGATGTAGCCCATGAAAATGAACATGGGCAGCGTGAGCAGTGGATACCATTTCATCAGCTTCATCGAGGCTGAGAAAGGTATGTCGCCGCCGCCTGTACCCCAAAGGGTGATGGCCGCGATGGCGGCAATTCCGCCAATTGCGCCAAATACCCTCTGCCCGGTCAAAAGCATCAGCATCATCGACGAGAACATCAGGATGGCGATCATCTCATAGGACATTAGACATCCTCCCCCTGTATGCGGGCAATATCCTTGAGCAGCTCAGAGACAGACTGCAGGAGCATGAGGAAGAATCCGGTCAGCATGACGAGTTTGACCGGCCACAGGTATGGCCGCCAGGCGGTCGGACTGCGTTCGATATAGCCCGTGACTTCGGAGGCCGCATCGGGACCACCGGTCACGAAGGCAAAGATCAGATCAACAAAGAACATCAACGGCTGTTTGCCGAAGTAGCCCAGCGAATAGGCCAGGGAGCCGAGCGCGCCGTGTATCAGGACACCAAGATAAAACAGCAGCAAGAACACTGTGAAAGCGTCGAACCATGCTTTCTTCTTGAGCGACCATTCCGCATAAAAAAGATCCATTCGGACGTTCGAACCCATTTGGATCGAGTAAGGCCCACCCAGAACATAGTAGCCGACCATGGCGAACTGGGCGACTTCCAACGTCCAAAGTGACGGGTTGAAAAAGGTCTTGGAGATGGAGGACCACAGCAGGATTCCTGCCATGACAAAGACGCCCCACATGATGACTTTGCCGAGACCACGGTTGAAGCTGTCAACGGTTTTCACATAGAGGCAAGCTGCCTTACGCATTGTCACCTCCGGACAGTTCAAGCGCTTCTGTCAGGATCGGGGCAAGCCGTTTTGCCCAGGCTGACTCAGAGGCTGTATCGGCGATCTCGTCATTGCGGATTTCGATCATCAGTGATTTCAGCCCTCGCGCTTCGCCATGTCTGTGCAAAGTGTAGTAGACGCCATCTGACGGCGAATAGGGCTCATTGTCACCAACGTTGTAAGGCGTGGCGTTCAACGCCTTGAGTGCAGGCTTTGCCAGCGAGGCGTCCTGGCCATAAATCAGACCTATTTCCCAAGGGCGCGAAAAGCCTTTGTAGATAGGTGTGTAACTGTGGAGTGAAACGATGGCTGTCTCCTTGCCCATGGCAAGGCGGTCCTCAATGATCGCCTCGACAGCGGCATGGAACGGCGCATGAGACAGCGCAATCCGGCGGGAGCGTTCTTCTGAATCAATGCCCATGTTCTTTGGAATGTTGGTCAATTCGCTGCATGATGGCACAAGGTCATGTGCATCCTCTGCGCGATTGCAGTCAATGATCAACCGGGAGACATTGGAGTGTACCAGGGGGGCATCAAGAAGCTTCGACAATTCGGTTGAGACACCCAAAGCACCTGGGTCCCAGGCAATGTGAGCTTCGAGATCTGAAGCCTTGAGGCCCAGGTCGCCGTAAGCAGCAGGCCGGAAATTGCTTGCATGTTCGCAGACCAACACGAAGGGGCTGGTTCCGTCCTTGTTCAAGATCGTAACCGGATCAAACGGATCGTTCCCCGGTATTCCGATTGTCATCAGCTGGCCCCTAACCAGTTTGCGCATTGTTTTTTGATCTGCATTAACGATTGTACTTTTTATTACAGAATTGCATCGGCGATCAAATTTTGTATGATTTGATACATTCTTGACCGTCAAGTCAAACATAAATCGTGATGCCCGATGACGAAAATCTGAGCTGATACTGCAAAAGGGAAGGGCAGATGATGGAACGGCCGCTGCTTGAGGAAATCCACGACCGGTTGGAAGAGTTTACGGCGACCGAGCGTAAAGCTGCACATGCTTTTCTGGCTAATTACCCTATGCAGGGTCTTGGAACCGTCGCTCAATTTGCGGCTGCTGCAGGCGTCAGCTCACCGACGATTTTAAGGTTCGTTGCAAGGCTTGGCCTTCCAGGGTTTGCCGAGTTTCAGAACCAACTGCGCCGCGAGTTGGAAAATCAGCTCAACACGCCTTTGGCGCGAAGCTCTGCCATGGATTCAGGGGCTGTCGCCAGCGCAGATCCGATGGTTGAAAAGCTTGTCGAGAATGTCCGCGAGACGCTCGCACATCTGCCAAAGAGTGAACTCGCGGGAATGATCCGGTTGCTTGCCGACGAAAAGAAGACGCTTCATTTGATCGGTGGTCGTTTTACAGATGCGCTGGCGCGATATATGGCGGCTCATCTCAGGATCGTGCGTTCCAATGTGCTGCATGTTGCTGGTCAGCAGGGGAATTGGCTCGATCAGTTGATCGGGATCGGTCCCAAAGACGTTATCGTGGTGTTTGATATACGCCGGTATCAGACCGAGATCATTCAGTTTGCCGAAGCTGCTGCCAAGCAGGGAGCGACGGTGACCCTCATTACGGACAGCTGGATGTCGCCGATTGGACGGATCGCCAGTTATGTTTTACCTGCTCGCGTGGCCGTTCCCTCACCATGGGATTCCAGTGCGGCGCTGATGGCCATCGCGGAAGTGCTGATTGCTGGTGTGACCCGGGAGAATGCCGAATACAGCCAGAGGCGCATGCAGGCGCTGGAAGACCTGCGCAATGCTTATGACCTTGAGAGTGATGACTGACGCTGGTTGGTTTCGTGACAGTATGAGTACAAAAAACGCCGACGAAATCGTCGGCGTTTCTATTCGTTTTGCAATTGGCCTCAGCGAATAGCCTGTTAGGCCATTTCGAGCTGTGCAGCCTGCTTGCCGCGACCGCGACGGTCATCTTCAGCAACGAACGTTACCTTTGCGCCTTCTTCAGGAGCGGGAATGCCAGCCTGTTCAAAAGCGGTCACATGAACAAATACGTCCTTGCCACCATCTTCCGGGGTGATAAAGCCAAAGCCACGGTCGTAGTTGAAAAATTTGATTGTGCCGTTCTCACGCATCTGAGAAACCTTTCCGTTAGTTGTGCGCATCCTTGGGACGTTGCTCAAAGGCTGCGCGGAAACGAGCAGTCAGTTAGAAACGGAAAAGCTTCGAAAATCAGAGCACATGGCTCGCACCATGTACCGAAACCAAATTCTTCACCAAGTCTATTTCGTGTCCCGTTCGGTAAAACGCTTACCGAATTTAGAAATTTAGGGTCTCATTCTATGGAATACAAGGGATAGTTTTACCGATAATTTGATCGAAACGTGCTCTGCAAAAGGGCGAATATTTCAGATTTTTTTTAAATTATTAAAATATAACAATAAGCTAGTTACTGTGCTCGATCAGAGGCTAGAAAAGCTATGGTTTGCTCAAGAGCAACGTTGCTTAACAAATTCCTAGCAGGAAGGGAGTGCGTCTCTAGGTTGTTGTGGTGTTTTTGATCGCCTTGCCTGCTGCTAAAAAACTGATCAGCTTCCTGACTGGAGTTTTGCCGTTCTCATCAAGTTTTCCAGCTGATTGAGAAAGCGTGACCTGTCCGCCTTTGTAAAGCCCGGACTAGACTCCTTGATTGCGCCCGCTTCGCGCAGGTGAGTGTTGAGATTACGCATGGCTAGGCGCATTCCCATGGCATCTTCGCGAAACGGCTTGCCATTGGGTGCGATCACAAGAGCGCCGGTGTTGACGCAGCGCGCCGCCAGAGGAACATCGGTTGTCACAACGATGTCACCGGCGACCGCGCGTTCGGCGATCCAGTCGTCAGCTTCGTCCGGACCATCCGGTACAATCACACGTTCGACCAAGTCGCTTTCAGGCAGGCGCATCCAGCTGTTGGAGACGATCTTGATGACAACGCCGTGGCGTTCCCCAACGCGAACAGCCTCTTCCTTGACCGGGCATGCATCGGCATCAACATAAAGGATGGTCACTTGGTTGATCCTTGTGTGTCCTGTGTTGGCTGCAAATAAGCTTCGATGCCTTTTGCTGCAGCAATTCCGGTAGCGAAACAAGCGTGGAGCAAATAGCCGCCGGTTGGAGCTTCCCAATCCAGCATTTCACCTGCAACAAAGACGCCCGATAACTTCTTCAGCATCATGTCTTCGCTCACCTCATCCAAGGTAATTCCACCTGCAGATGAAATGGCGCGATCGATATCATATGGTGACCTGGTGCTGATCTTCAGTGACTTGATACGGGCTGTCAGCTCATCTGCAGCCAATGGCAGCGGACCCGCTTCCCTCAGCAGCGCAATCTGAGCCGGGGTAAGTCCGACAGCTTTGCGCAGAAAGGTCGATGTTGACTGTTTGCGGCGCGGCTCCGCCAAACGCTCAGTCAGCTTTTCTGCGGGGATATCAGGCTTCAAATCAAGGGTGAGTTCAGCTTGCCCCGCTGCATCCAGTTGGTCCCGGATATCTGCGGAAAGGGCATAGACTGCGCCGCCCTCTATGCCTTTTTCTGACAAAATGGCTTCTCCCACCGCTGTGTGGTCGCCAAGGGAAAGACTGAGCCTCTTCAGTGGCGCGCCAGCATGCTTGTCCGTCAGATGCTGGCTCCAGTTTACAAGAAAGCCGCAGTTGGAGGGGCGAAGCGGAGACACCTGGATGTCATGCGCGGAGAGGAAATCAGTCCAATGACCGTCTGAGCCAAGTCGAGGCCAACTGGCGCCACCGAGCGCGAGCATCACTGTCTTGGCCGTAAGCTCTTGAACGTCGCCGTCAGCGTTCTCGAACATCATATGCCGGTTTTCGTCGATACCGCGCAGGGTAAGTCCGGAGTGCAAGACAACACCCCGTTCAGCCAGTCGTGCCAGTAGGGCACGTAGCATTGGGGAGGATTTCATGGCCTTTGGGAACACGCGCCCACTGGTGCCGATAAAGGTCTCTTGCCCGAGATCATCGCACCAGGCACGCAAGTCCTGTGGGCTGAACATTTTGACATGGGGTGTGAGAAACTCTTCTGCTTCGCGGTATCGGCTTACAAAGCGCTCGGTGTCCTCACTGTGTGTCAGGTTCAAGCCGCCGCGCCCTGCCAAAAGGAATTTGCGTGCGGGGGATCGCATGCGATCAACTATCGTTACGGAAAGGCCGCGCGAAGAAAGGTGGTCGGCAGCCATCAAACCTGTCGGGCCGCCTCCAACAATAAGAACATCTATCATGAGGGTCTTATAATCCAATTTATTGGAATGGAAAGAAGCGCATCTGAATGCCGCGTCTAATGTCAATATTACCGATATCCAGTAAAGTGCGTATTTTATCGTGATGATTTATTAGGAGTTTTCTGATTATTTTAGAATAATAAGGTTGTTCCATGGGTTCGATAAGCATTCGGCCTTAGAGGTAGTTCGTCTGAACGATGATCGATTGACAAACTTGGAGGTGAGATATGGCGACGACTATGAGCCAAATTCTTGTGGTTGATGGCGATGCTAAGGTGTTGTCTGCCTTCGAACGCCTTTTTGTTGGGAAATACAACGTTGTTACCTTCCCGGAATCGGAGGAGGCGCTCAAGTGGCTGAAAGAAAACCAAGGCGTTGCAGTGATCGTTTCATGTGCAAATTTGCCTGGGCGGGGTGGTGCTCAGTTTTTGAAGGCATCTGAAGCGATCGTTCCGCTTGCCACACGCATCATGTTGACGGCCCAAAGTTCAGTTGATGTATTCAAGAAAGCCGTTAATGAGGCCGGCGTGTTCATGTTCTTGACCAAGCCTTGCACACCGCAGGAGCTGACATCTGCGGTTGAAGCTGCCTTGGCCAATAATGCGCGCATTGCAGCTGAGCGAGTCTTACTGGAGAAAACCCTGACAGGGTCGGTCAAGCTGATGATTGACATGCTGTCTCTTTTTCATCCCGAAGCGTTTAGCCGAACAGCCGTTATGAGACGCCAAGCCTTGTTGATCGCCAAAAGACTTGGCATGAAAAAGACTTGGGAACTGGAAATGTCGGTCATGTTCTCACCTCTCGGTGAGGCGTTGCTGCCTAAGGAAATCTTGACCCGTTACCGGGCTGCCCGGGCCTTGTCTGAGCCGCAACGAGAGGTCTTGGCAAGAGCGCCAGTCCAGACACGGGATCTGTTGAAAAACATTCCGCAATTGGAGAAAGTTGCACAAGCCCTGTATCTCTCCGGGCGTGGATATGATGGCTCCGGTTTTCCGGAAGATGGTCCAATCGGTAAGGATATTCCGCTTCATTCACGTGTACTGAAGCTGCTGACTGACTTGTGGTATGCCAGTCCGGAAGACGGTCTGGATGCAGCCTCATTTGAGGCTTTGAACATTAACCGCAAACAATATGACCCTGATCTCCTCGAAGTGGCCAGAGCATGTCTTCTTGGTGAGGCCGGGCCTGATCAGGATCATGTCTTGGTGCTGTGTCACATTAGAGAGCTGAAGCCTGGCGATGTTTTGGTCGATGATGTTCTCACCGAAGGCAATCATGAGCTTGTGTTGTCGAGAGGACACCAGCTTTCGGTAACGACAATTCGGCGTCTGGACCAATACAACCATGTGTCGGGAGTGCGACAGCCCCTTAGAATATTCAGGAGCGCTCCGGTTGCCGAGAAAAAACTGGAACCGGCCTCAGCGTGAATACTTAAAGCCTTGTTGAAGCCATATGTTTCAACAAGGCTGGATCTTAGGAATTGCCACTTTGGTCCATGAGTTCGGCTTCTATGGCCTTTGCGACACGCAGGAACCGGGCGTGTGCGTAGTTTACTGACAGGATCAAGCCCCACCATCCATATCGGCAGTAGCGCCGCAAGAAGTAGGCCTTCAAAAAAGCGGCCGGAAATTCTGTCAGCAGTCGCCGTTTTGGCAGTCGCCTGCCCCGTTCACGCAAGTCCGCAACCTGCATGTTGGAATACCGATTGTACTTGCCGACCTGGAAATCGAGCGAGCGGATTGATCTATGGGCGATGATTTGTTGCACAGACTTGATGCTTGCGCCGGGCTCAGGCCGCACAGTGTCATGGACGGTTGACCTGGAAAAACGGCCCTTGCGTCGATCATAGAGGCGGATCTGGTGATAGCCGTACGCCCAGCTTGCCGGAGCCGCTTCATGGGCGAACATGTCCCTTATCATGATCCGCCAGCAATCGGCTTGTTTGTATTGCTCATCCTTGAACATGCCCTGAAGCTCCTCACGTAGAGCTGGGGTCACCTCTTCGTCGGCATCCAGGTTGAGCAGCCAGGTGTTGCGGCACAGGTCTTCGGCAAACCGTTTCTGGGGGCCGTAGCCCTGCCAGTCGTTGTGCATGACCTTTGCGCCGTGCTTTTCAGCCACGGCGACAGTGCCATCTGTTGATCCGCTGTCGACAACGATCACCTCGTCAACCCAATCCGAAACGCTCAGAATTGTTTGGCCAATGCGGTCAGCTTCATCCTTGGCGATGATGAAAACGGACACGGGGAGAGGTGATGTCATGAAGTTCTTTCCGCAGAAATTCCAAGTCTTTGATGAGACCTTTTAGCAGGTTTGGATTTCAATTTTTAGAGGTGACTGAATGCAGGGGCTGGCGCAATTGTTTTTTGCATTTCACGCTGTTGATCGTGCATAGGCACTTATCTGATTTGAGGATCTGAAGTCCGTTTGGCAGATGAGTGCTTATTTCTATAAAGCTCCAATTGTGCAGTGCCAAAACCGATTTTGTTGACTTCCGAAACCGATTTTGTAAACTAATGCCTTCGAACTACAAAATAGTCACGTGGGCGAACGTGCTGCAGGAAGGCTTGAAAAAAGGCTTTGCGCAGCTTCCAGAAATCAGGTTTGGGCTAATTGTCCGGATCTCATTGATCGGGTTTGCAAACATGTGAATACTTGGGAGGAAATATGGCTGGTTCACGCGGTTCCGTGACCATTGAAGACGTTGCGCGTCATGTCGGTGTCGCCAAGGGCACGGTTTCGCGCGTCTTGAACAATTACACGGATATCTCTGCTGGGACCCGCGAACGTATTTTGGCCGCAGTGAAAGAGCTCGGCTATTATCCTTCTTCTACAGCGCGGAGCCTCAAACGCGGACGGCAGGACACTTTGGGTATCGTTGTGCCTGTTGGTGGCGGTCGTGGCGCGGATCCTTTTCTGTCCGAGTTTATCGACGGAATTGCGCGCGCGCTGGACGAGCTGGACCGTGATCTTCTGGTGACCACGGCGAATTCGGCTCAGCATGTGCTTGAAACCCATGAAAGACTGATCGCCCGGCGCAAGGTCGATGGCTTCATTTTAACGCGAACGGAAGTCAATGATCCCAGGATCGATTTCCTCCAGCTGCGTCGGTTCCCATTTGTTGCGCACGGCAGAACCTCGGACCCTCGCAGCTTTGCCTGGCTCGATGTCGATAACGAAGCGACCTTCATCAATGGCGTTGAGCATCTGGTTGGTCTTGGGCATCAACGGATCGGCTTCATTGGTGGCCCAGGCGACCTGAATTTTGCCTGCCAGCGCCGTGATGGTTACCGCAATGGTCTGCAAAACGCTGGCATCATTCTTGAACCTTCGTTGGAGGTTGAACAAGCGCTGACTGAGGAAGGGGGCGTCGAGGGCGCCAGGCAGCTGCTCGCACTGGAAACTCCGCCAACTGCGCTGCTGTGCGTCACAGATGCATTGGCCATCGGAGCGATGCGCCTTTGCCGGGATCGCGGGCTTCGTGTTGGTGAGGATGTGACGATCATCGGATACGACGGGCTGCCTGTCGGCGCCTATGTCGAGCCACCTCTCACGACTTTTTCCCAGTCAGCGCAATCGGCAGGCGGCAAGATTGCCCGCATGCTGATTGACGTGATCGAGGGAACGGACCCTGCCACACGGCAGGAACTGGCACAGGCAGACTTGGTCCGGCGTTCGTCGGATGGTCCGCCTGCGAAAACGCCGCAAGAGCTTGCAAAAGCCCTGCGGAAAACTGTGTGACTTGGACAACAATCAGTACTGAGGAGAGTGTGATGTTTGGGAGGAAAATCCTGTTAGCCACAACCCTGGCCGGCGTGTTCGCGGCTGGGTTGGCGAGTGCCAACGCCGAAGGCCTGCGCTTCTGGACTATTGAAGAGCAGCCTGAGCGTCTGGCAAAACAGGAAGAAATGGCTGCAGCCTTCAAAGAGAAGACAGGCATCGAAGTCGATGTGATTCCAGTGACCGAAAAAGATCTCGGCACGCGCACAACTGCAGCTTTCGCGGCAGGCGATTTGCCGGACGTTATCTATCATCCGTTGCAATATGCGTTGCCATGGGCCGAGGCTGGTATCCTGGATACCGAAACGGCAACGGAAGTGATCGAAGCGCTGGATGCAGAAACCTTTGCGCCGGGTGCTTTGGGAATGGCGGCTTTTGAAGGTGGCTACGCTTCTGTTCCTGTTGATGGCTGGACGCAGATGGTTGTCTATCGGAAGGATCTGTTCGAGGCGAATGGCCTTGAAGCGCCTAATTCCTATGAAGCGATCCTGAAGGCGGTTGAAAAGCTGCACAATCCGCCTGAAATGTTCGGCTTTGTGGCAGCGACAAAGATCGACGAGAATTTCATGAGCCAGGTTCTGGAACATGTTCTGCTCGCCAATGGCGTTTCGCCGGTCGACTCCAACGGCTTCAAGCCTTTGGACGAGAAGAAGGCCATCGAAGCTCTCGAGTTCTACAAGGCCATCGCAAAGGCATCTCCTCCAGGAGACCTGTTCTGGAAGCAGTCCCGCGAACTTTATTTCGCAGGCAAGGCAGCCATGATCATCTGGTCACCGTTTATTCTTGATGAACTGGCCGGTTTGCGCGACAGCGCTCCACCCACAATCAATGATGATCCGACGTCCAAGGCTTTGGCTTCCATGACGGGTGTTGTTACGACCCTTTCCGGTCCATCCAATCCTGAGGGTGCTGCCTGGGGTGATGTGCGTTACTTCGGCATCACCAATGATGCGGATACGGATGCGGCAATGGAGTTCGTCAAATTCTCAATGGACGAAGGCTACCTGTCGACCCTGTCGATTGCGCCTGAAGGCAAGTTTCCGATCCGTCGCGGGGATGCAACGGACCCTGAAAAGTTCACCAAGGGTTGGGCAGAGCTTCCAGTCGGTGTTGATCGCAAGGCTCCGCTTTCCGAACTCTACGATGCAGCCACCATTGAACGCATCGTTGGCGGGCTGGATACCGCAAGTCGCTGGGGCGTCAAGGAAGGACAGCAGTCGCTGGCTTCCAAGATGATCAACAGTCAGATTATCAACCGTTATGTCCGCGAGTATATCGACGGTGAGCGTGACGCTGCAGCATCTGTGGCCAAGATCAACGAAGAACTGTCCAAGGTTCAGTAACTTCGAAGCACAAAGAGGCCTCGTGGCCTGAAATAACCGAAAGGCGGCAGTGCTGCCTTTCGGTTCCTTGAAGACTTAACATCCTGGTGCCGGAAATGTCTGTCGTACAAAGTGAGGCCATAGGCCGTACTGCTGTCCCGCCCAAAGGCGTGGGGCCGATGCAGCGGCGCGAGGTGAGGCTTGCCTTCTTGATGCTTGCCCCGACCTTTCTCATCATCCTCGTGATTGTCCTGGGGCCGCTACTGGCCAACTTCTGGATCAGTGTGAAGCCGGTTGGTCTTGCCGATCTGCGTCCACCAGCCGTGCTTGTCAATGAACGGGTTCGCGGCAAGCCTAAAGTTGCCGGTGACGTCGTGACGCTGGAATATCGCCTGCGAAATTCGTCGCAGGATAAGGAAATTCGGCATGTCGTTCTCAACGATACGCTGCCGATTGGGTTCGTTCCGGGAAAACTGCCGGATGCCTGCAGATTGAACGACAGAGCGCTGATCTGCGACATCGGCACTGTTCCTGGAAAGTGGCGCGACAGGCTTCAACTTGAAGGCACAGCCGAGCAGGCATTCCTGGAACTGAAACGGCCAGGCCGCGAAAGTGAACCAGTCATTTCGGGTGACGCTGACAACATCCTGACCAGCTTTGAGTTTACCCTCGACAACTTCCGGAAGGTGTTCGACAGCGACGAATTCTGGAGTGTTCTGCGGGTCACTCTATATTACACGATTTTCGGCACCGGCGGTGCTGTGGTGCTGGGACTGTTTGCAGCTCAGCTGTTGAACACACCCTTCAAGGGGCGCGGGATCATGCGGGGCTTGTTCCTGTTCCCCTATGTCTCTCCTGTGATTGCGGTGGCCTTCACCTGGGTGGTGCTGTTCGATCCATTCTCTGGAACCTTGAATGCATTGCTGACCAAAATGGGGGTGGTTGACGGGCCTATCAATTTCTTTGGCCAAAGGGCGATTGAGTACCAGATCTTTGGATTGCAGCTCGAGTTTCCCCTAGCGCTGACCACCGTGATTGTTTTTGAGGCCTGGCGCTATTTCCCCTTGTCGTTCCTGTTCATTCTGGCGCGGATGCAATCGGTCAACACTGACATGTATGAGGCGGCTGAAATGGACGGCGCGACGCCGATGCAGCAGTTCTGGTACATTTCTCTGCCGCAGCTTATGGGCATTCTTTCTGTTCTCTTCTTGCTGCGCTTTATCTGGACCTTCAACAAGTTCGACGACATCTTCCTGCTAACGGGAGGCAATGCCGGCACGCGGACCCTGACCGTCGATGTCTATGAGCAAGGCTTCGCACTGTCGAACCTTGGGGCGGGGGCTGCCGTCGCCGTCGTTGTCTTTGTTGTCCTCGTCGCGTTTGCGACACTGTTTCTCCACTTCTCACCGAAAGAGGAGGGGATCTGATGGCTTACTCCGGAACCCTGATTTCACTTATTTGTGGTGCCATCTGGGGCGCAATCTCAATGCTGGTCACCGGCGTGACCCTGACGCTGGTGACCGGTGAAGTTGCCGTGCCACAGGTTGGCGCCGCGGCTCTAGCCGGTGCGCTTCATGCCCTCGTCATGGTCTGGCGGGGGAGTTCGCGCGGCAGTCTTTCAGATCACCCTGTGCCTCTCTTGGTCGCTTTTGTTGTGCTGCTCGCAGCTACTTTTGCCGCGCCGTTCACACTGTCTTTTGAGGTCGTTCCGGTCTTTCAAGCCGCGGCGCTGCTTGTGTTCCTGTTGGCGCTGGGCTTTGCAAATGCTCTTTGCCTGAAAGGTGTGCCGCTGACCTCCATGTCGAGGTATGACCGTGAGATTGTCTACATTCGCGTGCTCAAGGGGCTTGGGTTTGTGATGTTCACGATCCTTGTGGCGTTGCCGTTCTATGTGATGGTCATGACATCGCTGAAAAGCCAGCAGCAGTTGCTGGCCAACCCGCTCGATCTGTCTATTGATGTCTCTCAAGGCTTGGTCTCGCTGTTCCGCTCCTATGTTGAGCTCTTCACCAAATACAATTTCGGGACCTATCTGTTGGTCTCCGGGTTTGTGTCGGTGGCGACTGTGTTGCTGACCCTGATTTTCTCGGTGCCGGGTGCCTATGCCGTGTCGCGTCTTCGGTTTCCGGGCAGGGCGTTTCTGTCCAGATCGGTTCTGTTGATCTACATGGTGCCTGCCATTGTGCTGGTGATCCCGCTCTATGCGGTCTTCTCGCAACTTGGCTTGCGCAACAGCCTGACTGGCTTGCTGATTGTCTATCCGGCGACCACGATCCCTGTCGCGCTCTATATGCTGCAGGGGTATTTTCGGGGGCTGCCGGCTGAACTGGAAGAAGCCGGTTTGATGGACGGTTTGAGCCGTATCGGTGTGATCATGAAGATCACATTGCCGCTGTCCTTGCCCGCGCTTGCTTCGGTTTCGCTATACGTCTTCATGATCGCCTGGAATGAATTCCTCTTTGCCTTCATGTTCCTCGACAATCCTGACATTTTCACCCTGTCGCGTGGCGTCGTTGCGCTGAATTCTTCTGAAGTTCCCCGCCAACATCTGATGGCCGGGGCCGTGATCGCAACAGTGCCTGTGCTTTTCATCTTCCTCTGGTTCGAGCGTTTTCTCGTTCAGGGGCTGACGGCTGGCAGCGTCAAGGGCTGACAAAAACAACAAAATCCGGGAGTAAACCTCATGGGCGCAGATCTTGACGCGCTGGCACATTCTATCCTGAGGGACAACGATCAGGGCGGATACACCATTCCGACCAAAGGGCTCTATCCCTATCAGTGGAACTGGGATTCCGTTTTCGTTGCCATGGGCTTTGCCACTTTCGATCTCGATCGGGCATGGCAGGAGATCGAAAACCTGTTCCAGGGCCAGTGGGATGACGGCATGGTGCCGCACATCCTGTTCCGAAAAAATGACCCGAGTTACTTCCCGGGGCCTGATATCTGGGGCACCAAATCAGAGCCGTTTCCAACGTCTGGCCATTCACAGCCGCCAGTCGCGGCAACGGCTATGCGGGATCTGTTTGAACAGTCACGAGCACCGGAAAATGCCGAGCGGGCAAAGGCCTTGTTTCCGAAGGTCATGGCCTGGCATCGTTGGTGGGCAACATACCGCGACCCGAAGGGGCATGGCAGCGTTGCCATCGTCCATCCTTGGGAATCCGGTCGGGACAATTTGCCGGACTGGGATGAGCCTCTGTCCAATGTCGATACAACCAATGTGCCTGATTACGTGCGCAAGGATACATCTCATGTCGCTCCGGAAATGCGCCCGCTGAAGCAGGATTATGATCGTTACATGGCGATCCTGACAGTCGGCAAGGCCTGTGGCTGGGACCCGAAGGAGACGGTAGAAAAGACGCCGTTCCTGGTGGCAGATCCGGCTATCACGATGATCCTTCTCCGGGCGAACCGGGATCTGCTGGTTCTCGCGGAGAAACTTGGATACTTGGACGCAATGCCCGAAATCCAGGGATGGATTGAAAGACTTGAAAAAGGTCTTGAGAGCCTCTGGAATCCCAAGATTCAGGCCTATGTGACCCGAAACTTGAGAACGGATGTTCTGGGAACCGGCGTCTCTTCCGCATCATTTTTGGCGTCATATGCCGGGATCACGGACCCGAAGGTGATTGAGCCGTTGAAGGCCCACTTTGACCGGATCGCTGGCAAGGTCAATTATATGCTGCCTTCCTATGACCCGGACCATCCTGGTTTTGAGCACATGCGGTACTGGCGTGGACCCGTCTGGGCCGTTGTCAATTATATGGCATCGCGCGGCATGCGCGAAGCGGGGGATCACCTGCGTTCTGAAAAGATCCGCAAGGATACAGTTCGGCTGATCCAGCAAAGCGGCTTTGCGGAATACTTCAGCCCGGTTGATGGGGCGGGCGCGGGCGGAAATTCCTTTTCTTGGACAGCAGCGGTCTGGCTTGCCTGGGCAACGCCCAGCTTGGCTGCAAAAGCTGCTTGAGCGAGCGGCAAAGAATGATCAGGGGACAGTAAAATGGGTGCAATACGGCTCGCCAACGTTGAAAAATGGTTTGGAGATCTGCAGGTCATCAAGGGCATAGACCTAGAGGTTGAAGACGGTGAATTTGTCATCTTCGTCGGGCCCTCTGGCTGCGGAAAATCAACTTTGCTTCGTTTGATTGCCGGGCTTGAGGAAATCAGTCGCGGTGGCATCGAAATTGACGGCAAGGACGTGACCGCCGAGCCACCGTCTGGTCGTGGCTTGTCGATGGTGTTCCAGTCCTATGCGCTCTATCCGCATATGACCGTTCGGGAAAATGTAGGTTTCGGTCTCAAAACGGCTGGCATGCCAAAGGCTGAAATTGATCAGAAGGTCAATGCAGCTGCCGACGTTCTGAAACTTGATGACTATATGGAACGCCGCCCGAAAGCCTTGTCCGGCGGACAGCGCCAGCGCGTCGCCATTGGCCGTGCGATTGTGCGTGAACCTTCTGCATTTCTGTTCGATGAGCCCTTGTCCAATCTGGATGCGGCGCTTCGGGTTGAAATGCGCTTTGAGATCGCGCGCCTGCACAAGGTGCTCGGCACGACGATGATCTATGTGACCCATGATCAGGTTGAAGCGATGACGCTGGCCGATAAGATCGTGGTGTTGCAGGGCGGAGTGATCGAGCAAGTCGGCTCGCCACGTGACCTCTATGAGCGGCCGGACAACTTGTTCGTTGCCCAGTTCATCGGCTCGCCGAAGATGAATATTCTGCCCTGTGCCGTCACTGCGGATCGGTTCGAGCTTGAGGGCAATGGCAGCGGGCTTTACCCCTATGCAGGGGCTGCCGCATTACCAGTTAAACTGGGAATTCGTCCGGAACACATCCAGGTTGTTGAGTCTGGCGAAGGCCACGCTCAAGGTACGGTTGTCGTTGCCGAGTATCTGGGCGCTGACACATATCTTTACGTTGCGATCGACGGACTTGAGACAATTCTCGTGCGTACGGATGGGGCCGAGGAGATTGCCGAAGGCAGGCGCATCGGGCTTGTATTCGATGAAACGCGCCTGCATTTCTTTGATGCAGATGGCAACAGCATCCGGAGCTGATCATATCTTAGATAAGCCGTGCAAATAATGCGTTGAGGCCGGGGAGGGAGATCTTCCCGGCTTCTTCTGTGCCAACAAAACCTGAGCCAGATAGAACCTCAAGCGGGCTGTTATTCCAAACGATGTCAGCTTGTTCGCTCGACAGGTTGAAGGCACACAGGATGGTCTCGTTCTCATGTGCCCGCGTGAACAGCAGCGTTTCACCGTCACTGTCTTGAAACCGAATGGTGCCTTTTTGAAGGGCCGATTGGGTTTTCCGCCAATTTAAGAATGTGCTGACCAGTGAAAGGACGGAATGTCTGTTTCCCTGCTGAACGGCAACCGCCCTTTCCTGATGGTCTCTCGGCACAGGCAGCCAGGGTTCTGCGTTTGAAAATCCTCCATGCGGCTTGGTGTTCGACCAAGGCATCGGCGTCCGGCAGCCGTCCCGGCCCTTGAATTGAGGCCAGAACCGAATGCCATAGGGGTCCTGCAATTTCTCAAAGGGAACATCGGCCTCAGTCAGGCCAAGTTCTTCCCCTTGGTAAATGCAAGGGGTTCCACGCAGCGATGTCACCAGAGCAACTGCCAAGGGCGAAAACCGATCAAGTTCAGAGCCTTCGCCCCACCGTGTCGCAACCCGGATCACGTCATGGTTGGAGAGGGCCCAACTTGGCCAACCCGACCCGATCCCGCTGTCCATATTCTCAACTGTTTCGCGAATGTAGGCGGCTGAGCGCTTCGCGGTCAGAAGGTCGAAGCTGTAGGCCATGTGAATACGTTTGTCAGCTTCGGTGTAGGCCGCTGTTGTGCCGATCACATCTCTGTCGGCCCCGATCTCGCCAACGGAGGTGGAGCCAGGAAACGCATTCAAGAGGTCTCGCAACCGCTCCAGAAATGCGAGGTTTTCCGGTTGGGTTTTATCGTGAATATGATGCTGGAAGGCATAAGGGTTGGACGGTTCGACACCGGTTAGCAGAGCACCTGCAGGCAAAGGCGGATTGTCTCGTAATTCCTTGTCGTGGAAATAGAAATTCACCGTATCGAGACGGAAACCATCAACACCGCGTGTCAGCCAGAACTTTGCCGCAGACAAAACAGCGTCTTGTACTTCTCTGTTGTGAAAGTTCAAATCCGGTTGGCTGGCAAGGAAGTTATGCAGATAATACTGGCAACGACCGCTGTCCCATTGCCAGGCGGAGCCTCCGAAAATCGACAGCCAGTTGTTGGGCGGGGAGCCCTCAGGTTTCGCTTCTGCCCAGACGTACCAGTCTGCCCGTTTGTTCTCGCGGGAGACACGGCTTTCCTTGAACCACGCGTGCTGGTCGGAGGTGTGTGAGATCACCATATCGATCATGACTTTCAGCCCGAGGGCATGGGCCTTTGCCGTCATCTCGTCGAAGTCTGCAAGGGTGCCGAACATAGGATCGACATCCTCGTAGTTTGACACGTCATAGCCGAAATCAGCCATGGGAGAGGTGAAGAAAGGCGATAGCCAGATCGCATCCACGCCGAGTGAAGCAATGTAGTCCAGCCGCTGGGTAATTCCGGCAAGATCGCCAATGCCGTCGCCGTTGCTGTCCTGGAATGAGCGAGGATAGATTTGATAGATAACGGCCCCGCGCCACCAGTCTTGTGATGTCGCGTGATCTGCTGGCGATGACTTCGAATTGTTCGCGGTCATGATTTTTATCCTAACGTCACCTATCAGGCTTTATGAGTTCGGACCTTAGCCAAGCCCTGTGCCAAAATGTACTGAGCCAAAAAGATAGAGTTTTCTCTTATGAAACAACATCTCAAAGCGCTTTGAAGAATTAGCGGTTTCGGGTTCTTCGGTCAAACGCTTTCGGTCGTCGGCCTGTGGAATGAAAAAGGCCAGCTTCCCGAAGAAAGCTGGCCTGAAATCTGAAATAGATCGAAGTAAAGTCTTCTTCGCAACAATGGCTTTATGGAGGTATTGGGTGACAGTTATGTGAAGCTTCTGTGTAGATCTCTATTTTGACGCTAGTGCATCTGAGATATCGGTTGTGTATTTCGTTATTTGGTGATGTTGAAAAAAATTGTTATTATTAAAATATTGAATAATATAGTTAAAATTAATCTGAGTGACGTATCCGTCAATTAAAGCTTGTTTTTGATCCGACAAGCTGAAAATCTCTGGCCAGATTTGGTGCGCAGCACCGCGGACGCCCTGTGCCTATCTCGGTTCGAGAACGGCTGAATGATTGAATTAAGGGAGGTTGTTAAAATGACTGCAGCAATGGTTGGATGGGCGCATTTGCCGTTCGGAAAGCATGCGGACGAAACCGTTGAAAGCCTGATCGTCAAGGCGGCAACTCAAGCTATTCATGACGCAGGCATTGGGCCTGAAGACGTTGATGAAATCCTGCTGGGGCATTTCAATGCAGGTTTCTCCGCTCAGGATTTTACCGCGTCGCTTGTGCTTCAGGCAGATCCTGCTCTCCGCTTTACACCTGCCACACGAGTTGAAAATGCTTGTGCGACGGGCTCGGCTGCGGTTCAGCAAGGTGTTCGGGCGGTTGCCTCGGGATCAGCGCGTTTCGTGTTGGTTGTCGGCGTTGAACAAATGACAACAACACCGGGACGTGAAATCGGGCAGAACCTCCTGCGTGCTTCCTATCTGAAAGAAGAAGGTGACATTCCGGGTGGGTTCGCTGGCGTTTTCGGCAAGATCGCAGAGGAATATTTCCAAAAATACGGCGATCAATCTGACGCATTGGCCCGGATCGCAGCAAAGGGTCACAAGAACGGTGTGAACAACCCTTATGCACAGATGCGTAAGGATCTGGGTTATGAGTTTTGTCGGACCGAAGGAGAAAAGAACCCCTTCGTGGCAGGGCCTTTGAAGCGGACGGATTGCTCGCTGGTGTCTGATGGTGCCGCTGCCCTGGTTCTGACGGATCCTGCTACGGCGCTTGGAATGAAGAAGGCTGTGGCTTTCCGCTCAATGGCTCATGTGCAGGATTTCCTGCCGATGTCACGCCGCGACATCCTGAAGTTTGATGGCTGTTCACGCGCCTGGGGCCAAGCGCTCGGAGACGCCGGAATGGCTCTGGACGATCTGTCGTTCGTCGAAACCCACGATTGCTTCACCATCGCCGAACTCATCGAATATGAAGCGATGGGCCTGACCAAAGAAGGCGAAGGCGCAAAGGCGATCCTGGAAGGTTGGACCGAAATGGACGGCAAACTGCCGATCAATCCGTCTGGCGGGCTGAAAGCAAAAGGCCACCCTATCGGTGCGACGGGTGTATCCATGCATGTTCTGACGGCCATGCAGCTCACCGGAACTGCGGGGGGCATTCAAGTCAAGGACGCAGAGATTGGCGGCATCTTCAATATGGGCGGCGCAGCTGTCGCCAACTACGTGTCGATCTTGCAAGCCATGAAATAAAACGGGTTGCCCCTCCTCAAAGAACTGAGGAGGGGCAACGCTTCATCGGGAATTACTGCAGCAGACCACTGCTGTTTGCAGCTGCTTTCGGCACAGCGCTTGAGCCGGAACGGTTCAGCGGCAAAAATCTGAGATTGCGGCCGCGATTGGGAACTTCATAGAACAGAAAAGGAGACCGCTTTTCGGCATCGACGGGCCGCAGGATCGAGACTTCAGTGCTGAAGGCGACTTCGCCATTTTCGTTCTGAGGGGCCTTTCCGATGTCTACGATGGCATCACTTTGCGGCGCTGATGGGTTCACCGCGAAAGTCGCGATTGCGTTTATCCTTTCATAGGCGCCTGTGGTTCCGAATGTCTCATTATCGAAGATTGGTTCGGATGATTGAACCTTAAATTCGATTACCCGAGCGGCGGCTGTTTGGGATAGCAGCCCGATTGCCAGAAAACTTGCAAAAACGGTTTTACCTCTAATCATTTTATTTCCTCCTTGCGCTCACCTCCCGTGAGCACGGAGCACCTTATACTAAAGTCGCACTCATGATAATTTTTTTGTATACAAGTTTATTATTTCTGCATGCGTATTGTATTATTATGCATTCAAATGCCAATTTATTGGCTGCGGTTTCTTGTGCATTTGACGAAGGCGTGTGAGCTGAACGGACACAGAAATGCTCTGGCTCCCCCGGATTCTCGGGCTTTCGAGAGATTTTGCGCCCACCAACGACTGTACTCTTGAGGCTCTATTCTGTTTTCGGTGTCGATGGCGCTAAATGAATCTAGCTGATCTCGATTCCAGCGAAGCCGGTGCCCGATTTGCGTGCGGGCGCGAAAGCGAAATTCTTTTCTCTCTTTTCCGGTCTCTTTGAAACGTGGTGCCCGTAGTTCTCGGCGCTGAGTGACTAGATTTGTGGTCATGGATGCGATGATCCGGGAGAACTGCCCATGCGAGGGCCCGCAAAAGAGAAGTCCAAACGACGCCTTGATGTGTTCCCGACCTTTTTCAAGGTTGCGGGCAAGCGCGTCTGCGTCGTGGGACATGGTGATGAGGCGGCGGCAAAGGTTCGGCTATTGGGTGAAACCAATGCTGTGATCGAAGTCATCTCTGCTGAAATCGAGCCGGGTCTTGCCGAGGTCATTCGTGAAGTCGGCGCTCGACATGTGGCTGAAGCCTTTCGTCCAGCGTTACTGACAAATGCCGCACTTGTCTTCAGTGCAAGAGAAGATGAGGCTCTGGATCGGGCTGTGGTTCAGGCCGCCGGCATTATGGGCGTTCCAGCCAATGCCGTTGATCGGCCTGCCCTCTGCGATTTTTATACAGGGGCCTTGGTCAACCGGGCGCCGATTGCGGTTGCGATCACATCGACAGGCGTTGGCCCTGTGCTTGCCCGTCACATTCGGGCGCGCATCGAGACCATGTTGCCTCGTTCGACGGGCGACCTGGCGCGCCTTGCCGAGAGCTTCCGCGACGCTGCGGTGAAAATGATCCCCGATGGCGCAGCACGGCGCAGGTTCTGGGCACGGTTCTTCTCTGGCAGCGTGGCGACCAGCATGAATTCCGGCAGAGCTGATCTGGCGCGTTCCGAAGCGCAACGCTTGCTCAATGGGACCGACGACGATGCTGGCCATGTGTGGCTGGTTGGCGCCGGGCCGGGTGCAGAAGATCTACTGACGCTTCGGGCACAGCGTCTTCTGCAAGAGGCTGATGTGATTGTTCATGACGCTTTGGTGCCTGCCGGGGTGGTGTCCATGGGACGGCGCGATGCGCAGCGAATTTCTGTCGGCAAACGTAAGGGTGCGCACTCTGTGCCGCAAAACGAAATCAACAAGCTGCTGGTCGAGCTTGGTCTGCAGGGTCTGAAAGTCGTTCGCTTGAAAGCAGGCGATCCGATGATCTTTGGCCGGGCTGCTGAGGAAATGCACACCCTGCGCAAAGCAGGCATTGCGTTTGATGTGGTTCCCGGCGTGACAGCTGCTTTTGCAGCGGCAGCGTCCATGCAATTGCCGCTGACGTTGCGCGGCGTTGCATCGACACTGGTGTTCGCCACCGGGCACAACGCCAAATCTGAAACACTGCCGGACTGGGCGGATCTGGCCCTCAGCGGGGCGACAGTCGCTGTGTATATGGGGCGCACTGTTGCCGCCGCTGTGGCCGATAAACTTATTGCAGCTGGTATGTCGTCTACGACGCCTGTTGCCATCATCGAAAACGCGGCTCATCCGGATGAGCGTCAGTTTTCGGGCACGCTGAATGACCTTTGTGTCTTGAGTGATCGCCCTGACATCGCCGGTCCCGTGCTCATTGTCATCGGCGATGCCGTTGGTCATGCGGCGTTGGAAAAAGCCGATCCAATTGCGGCGCTGCCGCTTCAACAAGAATGTGCTGCCTGAGGAGAGAAGCGATGAAAGTCGTAACCGCAAATCGTTTGCTCGACGGAGAAGTTGTTTGGCAAGGCCCTAATGGCTCCTGGGTGGAGCTTTTGTCTTTGGCCAATGTACTGGAAGATAAGGAAGACGTCGCTGGTGCGCTTGAGCTGGCGGCAAAATCCATTGCTGATCGCGAGGTCGTTGAGGCCTACGCCATGGACGTGACACAGGACGAAGGCCGGATTGTTCCCGTGCGCTTGCGGGAGATCATCCGTGCCGCAGGACCCACCACCCATCCGCAATTTGGCAAGCAGGCGCGGGCTGTCGCCGTCTGACCACTTGAAAGAATGAGGGGGCAGCGCCTGCAACATTGGCAGCGCCCTGATGGAGAGAGACATGTATCGCTACGATGAATTTGATCAGGGCTTTGTGACCCAGCGCACGGAGCAATTCAAGGATCAGGTCCGCCGCCGCCTTTTGGGCGAGCTGACCGAAGAAGAGTTCAAGCCGCTGCGTCTGATGAATGGTCTGTATCTGCAGCTGCACGCCTATATGCTGCGGGTCGCCATTCCCTATGGCACGTTGAATGGTCGGCAGATGCGCAAGCTTGCGCATATCGCCCGGACCTATGATCACGGCTATGCTCATTTCACCACACGACAGAACATTCAGTACAACTGGCCGAAACTGGAAGACACGCCTGCCATTCTGGAAGAGCTGGCCGAAGTTGAAATGCATGCCATCCAAACGTCTGGCAACTGCATTCGCAATGTTACCGCCGATCATTTCGCCGGGGCTGCGGCTGATGAGATTGCAGATCCGCGCCCTTATGCGGAGATCCTGCGCCAATGGTCGTCGCTGCACCCTGAGTTTTCGTTTTTGCCGCGCAAGTTCAAGATCGCGATCACCGGCGCTCCCCATGACCGCGCGGCCGTTCAGGTGCATGACATCGGCTTGCAGCTGACCCGTAATGAGGCCGGAGACATCGGCTTTGTGGTGTTCGTGGGCGGCGGTCTGGGCCGGACGCCGATGATCGGCCGCAAGGTGCGCGACTATCTGCCGGAGGAAGATCTGCTGGCTTATTCGGAAGCCATCCTGCGGGTTTACAACCGCTTTGGCCGCCGGGATAACAAGTACAAGGCCCGGATCAAGATCCTGGTGCATGAGACCGGTTTGGAAGAGCTGAAGGCTGATATCGAGGCGGAATTCGAGAAGATCCGCTATGGCGTGTTGCGTCTTCCCGATGAAGAGGTGCGTCGCATCGAGGCCTATTTCGCACCGCCTCCGCTTGAGGTTCTAACGGCTTTGGATACTTCCGTTGAAGCTCGCAAGGCATCAGACCCTGCGTTTGCGCAATTCATAGCGCACAATCTGAATGAACATCGTGTTCCAGGTCACACCAGCGTGACGATTTCCATGAAGCCCATTGGCGGCATTCCGGGCGATGCCTCGGATGCACAGATGGATGTGATTGCAGATCTGGCAGAGCGCTTCGGTCATGATGAAATTCGCATCAGCCACGAACAGAATGTCATTCTGCCGCACGTGAAGATCGCCGACCTTCCAGCTCTGTTCGATGCCTTGGTCGCAAGCGAGATGGCAGAAGGCAATGCCGGTCTGATCACCGATATTATTGCTTGCCCGGGCATGGACTATTGCGCCTTGGCGACAGCGCGCTCAATTCCAGTCGCTCAGCGTATTTCCGAGCGGTTTGGTGGGGCGGAACGTCAGGCTGAAATTGGCGAGCTGAAGATCAAGATTTCCGGCTGTATCAATGCCTGTGGTCATCATCATGTCGGCCATATCGGCATCCTCGGCCTGGAGAAAAAGGGCGAGGAATTCTATCAGATCACGCTCGGTGGATCGGCCAACGAAAATTCTTCAATCGGCAAGATCGCCGGTCGTGGTTTCTCATCCGAAACAGTCGTTGATGCCATCGAAACCCTTGTTGATACCTATCTCGGCCTGCGGACCAGTAAGGAAGAAACCTTCCTTGATGCCTACCGCCGGATCGGGGAGGAGCCTTTCAAGGAAGCCCTTTATGGCGTTGCATGAGACATTCAGCCTTGGCGTTGATCCGGAGTTGGGACTTCAGGCGGAAGTGGCTGCCCTGAACGAGCAGTTTGAAGGGGCTACTGCGCAGGAAATCCTGCAGGAATCCATCCGGCATCAATTTTCTGGAGACATCGCAATGGTCTCCAGCTTTGGTGCTGATTCGGCGGTTCTTTTGCATATGGTTTCTGAGATTGATCCATCGATACCGGTTGTCATGGTCGATACGGGCAAGTTGTTCCCGGACACGCTGCGTTATCGGGATCAACTGACGGAGCGTTTGGGATTGACAAATGTCCTGTCCAGGAAGCCTGAGAAAGCGGACCTTGGTGCCGATGATCCAGCTGGAATGCTCTGGATGAGCGACACCAACGCCTGCTGCAATATACGCAAGGTCTTGCCGCTGGAACTGGCGTTGAAGGATTTCGGGGCGTGGATTTCCGGCCGCAAGCGGTTTCAGAGTTCCACACGTGCTCGGCTTCCGGCGTTCGAGGTGGAAGCAGGACGGGTTAAGGTCAATCCACTGGCTGATTGGGGTCCGGCTGACATCCTTGGATATGCAAAGGCCCAAGAACTCCCTCCGCATCCGTTGGTTGCCAAGGGCTATCCGTCGATTGGCTGTATGCCGTGTACGGATAAGGTCAAACCTGGAGAAGATCCACGGGCTGGCCGTTGGCGTGGGCAGGCCAAGACTGAATGCGGTATTCATTTGCCAACCCATGGCAAGGAACTGGATGGCAGTGGCATCTAGATGTTTGCCTGATGAGGCAAGTTTGATGCCGTGAGACTTGACGCGAACGTCTGAGCAGATGTGCTCCGGCATTGAAGGACGCGAAACGAAAATGACGAAGATCTTTTCAAATGGAACCATGTCTGATGAGAACTGGGTTCTTATCGAGGCTGATGCCGAAGTGCCGATAGAAGGTGATCTTCTGGTGGATCTAAGCCAGTATAGCGCTTCACCAGAGTCTTACATTGCTGAAGGGCGAAAGATAGCCGTTCTGGTGGCAGCTGGCGATGATGTGGAAAAGCTGCAAGGGCATTTGGATCATTTGGCACATGTTGCCGTAGAGTTCCCGAAATTCACCGATGGTCGCGGGTTTTCTGCGGCCCGGGTCCTGCGCGAGCAGATGGAATACAAAGGCGATATTCGCGCTGTTGGTGACTACATCCTCGATCAGGTGCCTTTGATGCGGCGCTGTGGTGTCTCAAGTTTCGCTCTGACCAAGCCAGAAGTTCTGAAGGCACTGGCAGATGGCGAGTGGCCGGAGGTCACCAAATATCTTCAGCCGGTTGGAACGGTTGAGGAAATGCCGGCCGGTACACGGCCGTGGGCACGCCAATCCGTGCGTGAAGTTGCTCAAGCAGCTGAATAAGCTCAACTTTCAAGAGCTTCATCTGGAACGAAAAACGGGACCCAATGGCCCCGCTTGATTGTTCGAATGAAGTGTTTGAGCAGCGCTTAGAGCTTACCATCTTTTTTCAGCTCGGCGTAGGTGTCATCCAGGGTCTTGCTGGCAATGGCGATCAACTGATCGGCTTCGTCATGTGACAAGACCAGGGGCGGCGAGATTATCATGCTGTCGCCAACGGCGCGCATGACCATGCCGTTTTGGAAGGAAAGGTCGCGGCACAGCGTTCCTGCCGATCCTCCATCAGCGAATTTTGTTTTCCGCTCGCCTTTCTTTGGCACCAGTTCCAGCGCACCCATCAGGCCTTCCATGCGGGCTTCCCCGACAAGCGGATGATCGCCAAGCGCACGCCAGCGGTTCTGTAAATAAGGTCCGATATCATCCGCGACGCGCTCGACGAGCTTTTCACGCTGCATGATTTCCAGGTTGGCAAGCGCTGCCGCCGCGCATACCGGGTGGCCTGAATAGGTGTAACCGTGATTGAAGTCGCCGCCCTTGTCGATCAGGCCTTCACAGACACGATCTGACACGAGGACGCCGCCCATCGGCAGATAGCCCGACGTTAGGCCTTTGGCGATTGGCATCAAGTCGGGCTCAAGGCCGTAAAACTCTGAGCCAAACCATTTTCCAAGGCGTCCAAAGCCGCAGATGACCTCATCCGCTACAAACAGAATGTCGCGCTCATCCAGGATGCGCTTCATTTCTGGCCAGTATGTTTCTGGTGGAATGATCACGCCGCCAGCACCCTGAATTGGTTCGGCGATGAATGCTGCGACCTTGTCCTCGCCGATCTGATCAATCGCTTCTTCGAGTTTGCGTGCGACATGAACGCCGAATTCCTCCGGGCTCATGTCTTCGCCTTCGCCGTACCAGTAAGGCTGGTCGATGTGGCGAACACCAGGCACCGGCAAATCACCTTGTTCGTGCATGCCTTTCATGCCGCCGAGGCTGGTCCCGGCAACAGTTGAGCCATGGTAGCCGTTCCAGCGGCCAATTATGACCTTCTTGTCCGGCTTGCCCATTTGGTCCCAATAATGGCGGACCATGCGAAATACGGTGTCGTTGGCTTCCGAGCCAGAGGAGCAATAAAACACCCGGTTCATGTGAGAGGGAGCGAGCTCTGCCAGCTTTTCTGAAAGAGCGATTGCGGGCGGATGCGAGGTCTTGAAGAATGTGTTGTAGTAGCTGAGTTCGCTCATCTGCTTGTTCACAGCCTCAGCGATTTCCTCACGGCCATGGCCAACCTGGACGCACCACAAACCAGCCATTCCATCGAGAATACGGTTGCCGTTTGAATCTGTCAGCCAGATGCCATCCGCATGGGTGATGATCCGTGAGCCTTCTTCATTCAGAGCTTTCGTATCCGAGAAGGGGTGAATGTGATGGGCAGCATCTAGTGCTTGAAGGGCGGCGGTTGGATATATGTTCGATACGGCCGACATATGGGCTTACTCCGGGTAGCGACAGACAGAGGGGCAGCTGAAGCTGTCCTCAAACGTTGAGCAGCAGGTATTCCCGTTCCCACGGGCTGATCACGGACATGAATGTCTCGAATTCTTCCTGCTTGATGGCACGATAGGTCGCGACGAATGTCTCCCCGAATATTTCGAGGATCTCGTCGCTCTTTTCAAAAAGGGAAACAGCTTCCGTCAGGCCGCGCGGAAGCGACTTGAGATGGTCGCTGCAGTCAATCGTCTGCGGGGCATCTGGCGTCAACCCCTTGATCATGCCGAGATAGCCGCAAGCAAGTGAGGCCGCGATGGCAAGATAAGGGTTGGCATCAGAACCCGGAACGCGGTTCTCCAGACGTCGCGCTTGCGGGGCTGAATAAGGCACGCGCAGACCGACTGTGCGGTTGTCATAACCCCAGTAAACATTGACTGGAGAGGTCGAGTTGCGGGCAAAACGCCGGTACGAATTGACAAAGGGTGCCATGATGCAGGTGACGTAGGGCAGATAGGCCTGATGACCGGCAATAAACGACAGGAATTCTGGTGTTTCCTCGTCGTTGTCTCCGGAAAATATGTTCTTGCCTGTTTCGATGTCCACCACGGACTGGTGGATGTGCATGGCCGAACCAGGCTGGTTCGACATGGGCTTGGACATGAAGGTTGCATACATGTCGTGGCGCAAGGCGGCTTCGCGAATTGTTCTTTTGAACAGGAAGACCTGGTCCGCCAATTCGAGGGGACGGCCATGGCGCAGGTTGATTTCCATCTGCGCTGCGCCCTCCTCGTGAATGAGGGTGTCGATTTCCAGACCCTGCTTCTCTGACAGATCGTAGATGTCATCGATCAGGTCATCGAATTCGTTCAGCGCTGTTATGGAATACGACTGGCGTCCGACTTCCGGGCGTCCGGACCGGCCGGTCGGTGGCTCTAGCGGATAATCCGGATCAGTGTTGGGCTTCACGAGATAGAACTCGATTTCCGGGGCAACAATCGGTTCCCAGCCTTTGTTTTCATAAAGCTTGAGAATGCGCTTCAGTACATTGCGCGGCGCGGTTTCCACCGGCGCTCCATCACGTGTTTGAGCATCATGAATCAGCTGCGCTGTCGGGTCAGTTTCCCATGGAACGGAGGTCAGAGTGCTATAGTCAGCCTTGAAGTAGAGGTCACCGTCCGTCGGGTTGTGCTGAAACCGTTCATCGTCTTCCGGATAGCTTCCTGAAATTGTCTGGGCGAAAATTGACGCCGGCATGGTCATCACGGGGCCAGAGAAGAATTTTTCCGTTGGCATCATCTTGCCGCGGGCAACCCCGGCCAAATCCGGCACAATGCATTCGATGTCTTGAATGTTGCGTTTGCTTAGCCAGTCGCGTGCCGCTTCCATGTCACAGACGCCGCGAAGGCTGTCAGTGTCGTCAGTCTCAGCATTGGATGGATCTTTGCTCACGTTCTGCTCCAGTTTCTGTACGTCTGATCAGGACCAATCTGTTGAAGTCAAAGACTACACGAGGGAGCCCGACATCGTTTCGCCAAGTAGACCAGAATTGCGGTGATCATGACCGAAAACGAGGTTCTCTGTTTTTTATTTTGTGATCACAAAATTTGCAAGTCAATCTGATCGTGACCCAGCAAATCAAACTTTCTCTACGACTTGCAGTTTTGAGGGGTGTTCTCAGGTGGTTGGAAGGCTTTCCTTGCCGAGTATTCCCATGCCGTCGCCGATGTCAGAAGAAATGGCCGTTTTGATCGAAACTGGATCGCTATCCCGAATGGCGCGAATGGCTTCCTTGTGCCAGTCTACCAGATGTGCGGTCCCGACCCGGCCATAAACGGTGCGCATGAACGGGGCAAATTGTAGCCAAAGGCTCTCTACCAAGGGCATCAATATGAGGGAATTGGATGCAGAGTAAATCTTGAAATGGAAGGCGTGATTGAGCTGCATGTATGCCTCTGCGTTACCAGATATCAGGCTCGCATCAATCTCCAAATCGATTTTTTCCAGCACATTTGCATCATTTTTATTGAGGTGTGGCAGCGCCATTTCCGCCAGTTCTGGCTCTAGCAATAGCCGCGCCTTGAGGATTTCATCGAACCGTGAATGCGACATTTCGGGGACTTGAATGCGCCCGTTTGGGCGTATGTCCAGAGCATTTTCTGCCGCCAGCCGCTGGATGACTTCACGTACAGGCATTGGACTGACACCAAGGTCTTGAGCCAGCCCCCGTAAAGTGACCGCCTTGCCTGGAATAAAGCGTCCTGTGAGGAGCGCTGAACGGATGGCTTTGTCGACTTGCTGGCGTGCAAGTCCGCGACCCGTTTTCAGGTTTTTTTGTGCGGCCGTGCCGACAGAATTCTCCAGGTTTGTTTTCAGGTTGTTTGTCACTCCTGAAAATGTCCTTCCGCAAAACGTCCGTTGATGGCCCTATAAGAGAGTTGCCTGTTTCTCAGTCTTGACACCCCTTGCTGAACGTGATCACATTTTGACAGTATGTGCAATGCATCTGGACCATTCATCAAATACAATGTGCATTGGTGAGTGAAGTTCAGGAAAATTCAGAAGGACCAGAGTGCCTATATGGTGGACTTGCCGCATCAGACATTAGAGCATCCGGCTGAGCCCGGTTGGAAGAAGAATGTCGAGGCATTCCTGGCTGAGCATCCTGATTTGGATACTGTTGAAGTCGTGCTTCCGGATACGAATGGTGTGCTTCGAGGCAAGTGGCTTCCGGGCGATGCTGTCGAAAAGGTTTTTGAAGGCGGAGTGGCTTTGCCGTTTTCCTTGTTCGGGCTTGATGTGTGGGGGCGTGAGGTGGAAAGCACCGGCATGCACATCGAGACAGGCGACAAGGACGGTGTCTGTTGGCCGATACCTGAAACGCTCAAGTTGGTGCCCTGGGCCGAAAGAAAGACAGCCCAGGTGCTGTTGTCTATGTATGACCGGGATGGTGTGCCGTTTCTGTCAGACCCACGCCATGTTCTTAAACGGATGGTCGACAAGCTTGCGGAATTCGGTGTGACGGCAAGCTGCGCCTTTGAACTTGAGTTCTATCTGCTCGAAAAAAGCGATGGTGATTGGACGGATCAACCCAAGCCGTTGTTTTCCACGCAGCGCGGCCCTGCGCGCCAGAACATGTACGCCCTTTCCGATCTGGAAGCTCTGCTGCCGCTCGTTGATGATCTTCGCCGTGCGGCAGAGCTGCAGGGCATCCCTGCCGATGCCGCAGTCTCGGAAGCGGCCCCCGGACAGTTCGAGCTTAACTTGCATTACCGTCGCGATCCATTGCTGGCAGCTGATGATGCAGTCTTGTTGCGTCGCCTGGTTCAGGGCGTTGCACGCAAGCACAATCTCAAGGCATCTTTCATGTCCAAGCCATTCGTCGAATGGCCGGGCAATGGCATGCATGTTCATGTGTCGATGGAAGACGAAAACGGCAACCTCTTTGCGTGTCCTGAAAATGGAGCAGAGCGCCTTGGGCATGCGGTCAGTGGCTTGCTTGAAACCATGCCAGAGGCGTTGTTGTTGTTCTCATCGACCTTCAACGGTTTCCGCCGTATGCAGCCAGGGTCCTATGCGCCAACGTCGATTTGCTGGGGCTATGACAATCGATCAGTTGCTTTGAGAATTCCAGCCAGCACACCGGAAGCCGCCCGGATCGAGCATCGCATCGCCGGTGCTGATGCCAATCCGTATTTCGTGCTTGTGGGTGTTTTGGCAGGTATGCTGGAGGGGCTACAGAGCAAAAAGAACCCGCCAGCGCCTGTTGTGGGCAATGCATATGAGAAGAACCACAAACGTCTGACGCCATGGATGGATGAGGCAATTGACGCTTTTGAAGCCTCGGAGCGGATGAAAGAGGCTGTCGGGCCTGAGATGCACAAGGTCCTGACCGAGATTAAAAAAGAAGAGATGAACGAGTTTGGCCGCGAGATCTCGAGTTTGGAACGCCAGACATATTTGTAGGCGTTTGCCTGCAAAGGCTTTAAGGAAAATGGATGTATCTGCGGGTGGGAAAGCGTAGATATATCTGATAGTTGAACTTAAATAGTGGCATTCGTGCTAGTGGATGAACATGATAAAAAGCCCATGGAATGGCTAATCTGTTCGACCTTTCAAAGTGGAGTATGAAATGATGATCAAGGGTATTCTGACTGGGGTAGCAGCTCTCGGCCTGATGGCGGGATCTGCACTTGCCCAAGACCGTGTTGTGAATGTCTACAACTGGTCTGACTATATCGACGAGTCGATCCTGGAAGACTTCACCAAAGAAACCGGCATCAAGATCGTCTACGACGTTTTTGACAGCAACGAGATTCTTGAAACCAAGCTTCTGGCTGGTGGCACGGGCTACGACGTTGTGGTTCCGACCGGCACATTCTTGGGCCGTCAGATTCAGGCTGGCGTTTTCCAGAAACTCGACAAATCAAAGCTGCCGAACCTGAAGCATATGTGGAAGGACATCGAAGATCGCCTTCTGAAATATGACCCGGGCAACGAGCATGCGATCAACTATATGTGGGGCACCACCGGGATCGGGTATTCCGTCGAGAAAATCAAGGAAATCATGCCTGATGCGCCTCTTGGCAGCTGGGACATGATCTTCAAGCAGGACGTTGTGTCAAAGTTCGCAGATTGCGGCATCTTTATGCTGGACACGCCTGAAGAAATGGTTCCTGCAGCGCTGAACTATCTTGGCCTTGATCCGGATTCCAACAGTTCTGATGACATCCAGAAAGCCGGCGACCTGTTGATGTCGATCCGGCCTTATATCCGTAAGTTCCATTCCTCAGAATATATCAATGCCCTCGCAAATGGCGACATCTGTCTCGCAGTTGGATGGTCTGGCGATATTCTTCAGGCGCGTGATCGTGCAGCTGAAGCTGGCAACGGTGTGACTGTAGAATATGTCATTCCTCAAGAGGGGGCTATGATGTGGTTCGACAACATGGCGATCCCAGCTGATGCGCCACATGTTGAAGAAGCTCATGAGTTCCTCAATTACATCATGCGTCCAGAAGTGATTGCCAAGGCTTCAGATTATATCTTCTACGCCAACGGCAACAAGGACAGCCAGGAGCTGATCGACAAGGCCGTGCTTGACGACCCTGCGATTTATCCGGATGAGGCGACGGTCAAGAAGCTCTATACGACCACAACGAAACCGGCCAAGGTTTCTCGTGTTCAGAACCGGGTCTGGACCAAGGTCAAGAGCGGAAGCTGATCTGACAAGGGCAGGCTCCTATTAGAGCCTGCCTTTTTTCTCATGGGGATGTGTTGGGGACAGGATTTTGGCCAAGAAACCAATTGGGCCGGTGCGGCGCGCGTTTGCACCGTGGGATGACCCGGCTGCCAAGCCGTTTATCGAGTTTCAGAATGTCACCAAACGCTTTGGCGACTTTACCGCCGTCGACAACCTGAGCCTCAAGATCTATGAACGTGAGTTTTTTGCGCTTCTGGGCGGGTCAGGCTGTGGCAAGACAACCATGATGCGCATGCTTGCAGGGTTCGAAACGCCGACCGAAGGGCGTATTTTACTCGATGGACAAGATATGGCGGGCGTGCCGCCTTACCGGCGTCCTGCCAACATGATGTTCCAATCCTATGCCTTGTTCCCCCACATGAGCGTTGAGGCGAACATCGCTTTCGGGCTGAAGCAGGACAAGATGTCCAAGTCGGCAATAGCAGAACGCGTTGTCGAGATGCTGCAATTGACCAAGCTTGAGCAATTCGCCAAGCGGAAGCCACATCAGCTGTCGGGTGGCCAACGTCAGCGTGTGGCCCTGGCGCGTGCGCTGGCCAAAAAGCCGAAGGTACTTCTTCTGGACGAGCCTCTGGGCGCCCTGGATCGCAAGCTGCGCGAAGAAACCCAGTTCGAGTTGATGGCTATTCAGGAAGACTTGAAAACGACCTTCCTGATTGTCACCCATGATCAGGAAGAAGCCATGACCGTGGCGGATAGAATTGCCGTCATGGATGTCGGGAAAATCGTTCAGGTGGCATCGCCATCAGAGATTTATGAAACTCCGAGCTCCAAGTTTGTCGCCGATTTCATTGGCGATGTGAATCTGATTGAGGCCAAGGTTCTGGAAACGTCCGAAGGGGGCAGTCTTCTGCAGGCCGTGGGTTATGACTTCAAGATCGACACGGTGGAACAAACGGATGCGGCAAAAGGCGATATCGTCTGGTATGCGATCCGTCCGGAAAAAATCCGTATTGCGCACGGTGAAAGCAGCAAGTCTGAAGCCAGTGAGGGCGGAGCCAGCGCTATCGGTACAAATGGGACCAGCGGAGAGGTCTGGGATATTGCCTATCTGGGTGACGTTTCGATTTTCCATTCCCGAATTGGTGGTGAAACAACACTGAGATCAACGGTCGCGAATGTGACGCGCTTGGTGGAACGTCCGATTACCTGGGAAGATCAGGTCGCCCTGAGTTGGGACCGGGACGCAGGCGTAATCCTGACAGCGTGAGATTGAGAGGGCCGAGCGGATGAAGACCGACACTCAAGATAAGCCGCGCAAGACGCCTGGAGGCTGGCTGCTGATTGCCGTGCCGTATCTCTGGCTTTTGATTTTCTTTTTGGCACCGTTTTTCATCGTCTTTAAGATTTCGCTCTCTGAGATTGCGGTTGCAATCCCACCTTATCTGCCGACATTCGATTTTGCGGATGGCATGGACGGTTTACGTAAGGGGATATCAAGCTTCTCGTTTGATAATTATCTTTGGCTGACCGAGGATGACCTCTACTGGAAATCTTACCTCTCCAGCTTGAAAATTGCGCTGATCTCAACACTGGTGACGCTAATCGTTGGCTATCCACTTGCCTACGGCATGGCGAGGGGCCCAAAGGCATGGCGGCCCACGCTGTTGATGCTTGTTATTCTGCCGTTTTGGACGTCTTTTCTGATCCGTGTGTACGCTTGGATTGGTATTTTGAAGAACGAAGGACTGCTGAACCAGCTGCTGCTGAGCCTCGGGGTGATCAATGAGCCCCTGGTGATCATGAACACAACGACAGCCGTCTATATTGGCATCGTTTATTCGTATCTCCCGTTCTTGGTATTGCCGCTTTATGCCAGCCTGGAAAAACTGGATATCAGCCTTTTGGAAGCCGCTGAAGATCTTGGTTGCCCGCCTTGGAAGGCGTTTTGGAAGATCACCTTGCCCCTCTCGATTCCTGGCGTGATTGCGGGCTGTTTTCTGGTGTTTATTCCAGCAGTCGGCGAGTTTGTGATCCCGGATCTTCTTGGGGGATCTAACACGCTGATGATCGGCAAGACTCTTTGGGTTGAGTTCTTCGCCAACAGGGATTGGCCGGTGTCCTCTGCAGTCGCGGTGCTGTTGCTTCTTCTTTTGGTGGTTCCGATTGTTCTGTTTCAGAACCATCAGCAAAAATTGGCGGAGATGCAAAAATGAGATCCGGCCCGTCCTGGTTCAATGTTACGTCTATTGCGCTCGGCTTTTCGTTTTTGTATTTGCCGATCATTATCTTGGTCGTTTTCTCGTTCAACGAATCCCGTCTCGTCACTGTATGGGGTGGTTTTTCGACCAAGTGGTATGTTGAGCTCTTTAAGAACAAACAGCTTCTCGATGCGGGGCTTGTGACACTCAAGGTCGCCTTCATGTCAGCGTCCATCGCAACTGTTTTCGGCACTATAGCTGCGCTTGTTCTGGTGCGCTCTGGCCGCTTTGTCGGGCGCTCGCTGTTTTCCGGGATGATCTTCGCGCCGTTGGTGATGCCGGAAGTGATCCTCGGCTTGTCCTTGCTTCTGCTTTTTGTTGCCGTTGATCAGTCACGCGGGTTCTGGACAGTGATGGTGGCCCATACGACATTTGCCATGTGTTATGTCGCAGTGGTTGTTCAGTCGCGCCTTGTCGGCTTTGACAAGAGCATTGAAGAGGCTGCAGAGGATCTTGGTTGCCCTCCGTTCAAAACCTTCTTCTTGATTACTTTGCCAATTATTTTGCCCGGTGTCATCGCTGGCTGGATGTTGGCATTCACCCTTTCCCTTGATGACCTGGTTATCGCCAGCTTCACCACAGGACCGGGCGCGACGACCTTGCCGATGAAAATCTATTCTCAGGTTCGCTTGGGTGTGACGCCGGAGATCAATGCGGTCAGTACAATTCTGGTCGTGGTGGTGACATTGGGCGTTATCGGAGCCTCCCTTGTGACCAAACGGCAGGAAACCAGACGCGAGCAAGATGAACGTGCCGCCATAGCCCAGCGGTAAGGAGAAATTCCAAGAGCAGTTGATCCTATATACTGCTACTATTAATCCAATTTTATCTCCCTGAGCCTATTAGGAATTGCCGGGTTGATCCGTAAGAATCCGGTTTGCATTTGATGGGTGCTTACATGGCCAGCGCTCTGCTTGGGGGACGAACTTGTCTGCAAGATTGGAAAATTGGCGAGAGCTCGGTACATCGTCTGATTTCGGATATGTCTGCCTGCGGCACGATGCGCCGGGGGGCGATGAGGTAAGGGAACTTTTCCGCCGGCTACCTGGCGGGGCCGTCTCTACGCCGTTCCAGACGCCTGATTTCTTGCGCGCGTTTCAAGCCAACATGCTTGAAGGAGTTGGTGGAAGTTTCAGCTTATATGAGTTCAGGCGAGCCGGTACGTCGACGCCCTTGATGCTTCTGCCAATTTTGACGCGAAAACGAGGTCCAATTCGCATTGCATCGATGCCGGACCTGACCTTGGCAGATCAAAATGCACCTGTTCTCGCGAAAGCATATGATGTCCCGCCAAGTCATATGCCGACACTTTGGGCTACGTTTCTGCAAAACTTGACGGGTGCGGATGTCCTTGATTTTCACAATATGACGCCGATGGTCGAGCAGCAGATAAATCCGCTTTATGGCCTGGGCGATGCCGCTGCCACTGAGCATTTGCTGATGCTGGATCTGCAAAATGATGCAGCTGTCGCTGAATGGCGCCGCAAGTCTGTTTTCAAGGAGCTGCGCTCCAAGTTTCGTAAACTTGAGGCGGAAGGTGTTCGGTTTTTTATGGCGGAAACACCGGATGAGAGACTGGCTGTTTGCAAAACGATCTTAAGGCAAAAGCAGACACGCTTTGAAACTTTGGGACGTGATAATCTCTTGTCGAGCAAGTCGATTGCCAACCTCTACCTTGATCTTGCCAAGGTGCCGCATGTATATAGCCCTGCTCGGCTGTTTGGCTTGAGAACAGACAATGAAGTTGTCGCGGGGTTAATGTCACTCTCCAGTGAGGATATGATCAACGCTGTTCTTCTTTCTATTGGAGATGAACGCTGGCACCGCATGTCGCCTGGCATTGTACTGATGTCAAAGGTGGTCGACTGGGCTCAATCGGCTGGCGTGAAAAATTTCAGTTTTGGAACGGGTTATCAACGTTACAAACAGCGGTTTGGAGCGGAGCCAAAAGCCTTGAAGAAAATATCAAGGTCGCTGACACGAGCCGGAGAAGCCTACACCATGATGCGTTTCATGAAAGATGCGGCCGAGCAACGATTGAGACGAGCTTAATATTGGAAATATGATAGTATTGAACTATTTAGCCGCTTAATTTTCTAGAGTGCGTGATATAAATTCTTATATTATTTATATTCTATAGTATAAAACGATTTATTATTAATGGTGGCCTCCGATTTTTGGATGCCTTACAGAGTTCATTGAGTTTAATGTTCTGGGTACGTTCATGAAGCAAAAAGCTGAACCAGTAACACCATGCGCTGCAGAATATGAATGCATAGTGCATACATCTCCTTCGTTTCTTCAAATGAAGGCTTTGTGGAGGCGCATGCCGGGCGGTGCTGTTTCTACACCGTTTCAAACGCCAGGGTTTCTATCGGCTTTTCAAACGCATCTTGGTGCGGATGTTGATGGTTATTTTGCTATTTATGAATTCCGATGCCATGCAGAGAGGCTGCCTAAAATACTCTTGCCGGTTTTTGTAAGGCGTCGTGGCCCTGTGCGGATTGCATCAATGCCTGATCTGGGAATGGCTGACATGAGTGGTCCGATACTTGCCCGTTCTGATAAGCTGACACCGGATGCAGTTCAGGGCATCTGGAAGCTATTTCTTGAGACTTTGACCGGGGTTGATGTTCTGGACATTTACAATATTCCAGAAACGATAGCTGGGCTTGAAAACCCATTGGTTTATATATCAAATGCCGAGCCGCTCGAACCTTATTTCGAGCTGGACCTTTTAGATCCGAAACTGGTGACGGTCTGGCGGAAGAAATCGGTTTTCAAGGAAGCAACACGAAAGTTGCGTAAACTGAGAGAGCGAGGTGTGGACTTCTTCGTCGCCGAAACCTTGGAAGATCGGCTGTTGGTCTGCTCCAAGCTGATCTCTCAGAAAAAAGCTCGTTTTGCAGCTTCCGGTCTGGAGAACAATCTATCAAGCCGAGTTGTTGCTGATTTCTATCAAGAGCTCGCTGCAATAAAAGCCCCTGACAGTCCGGCGATTATATTTGGCTTACGGGATGAAAATGAGATTGTTGCATCTGCAATGACACTCTCGGTCGAAGGATGCATGAATGGCGTTTTGCTTTCGATCGCAGGGGAGGAGTGGCATCGTTTGTCTCCTGGAGTTGTTTTGTTAACTGCAATAATCGACTGGGCTCAGCAAAACGATTTCAAGACACTGAATTTTGGTACTGGTTTGCAGTCTTATAAAACACGTTTTGGCGGAGACATGCGACAAACCTATTTAATCTCACAAGGGATCACTCCTGTTGGGCATGCTTACTGCCATGTGAGGCCATTTATACGGACCATTAAGCAGCTACCGAGGCGAAAATAAATTAATTTCTATTAATTAAATATCATGCTGGTTTCGTTTCGAAATGGCGCTTGATCTGTTCTTATCGCGCAAGAAGAAATTCCGAGAATACAGTGAATACGAATGGCTACCTTGTGGCCAGGCTTTGCTCTTGTGCAATGCAATTCGTCCTTGACGAAAACACTGCACTGCGGTCAAGTTGCCACCAACCGGCACTGATGTCTTCTGGGAGAAGAAAATGGACAAGATTTATCCGGACGCGGCCTCAGCGCTCGACGGTCTGGTTTTCGATGGGATGACCATTATGGCTGGTGGTTTTGGCCTGTGTGGGATTCCCGAAAACCTGATTACGGCCTTGCGGGAAACTGGCACGAAAGAGGTGACAGCGATTTCAAACAATGCTGGCATTGATGACTTTGGCTTGGGAGTTTTGTTACAGACCCGTCAGATCAAGAAGATGGTTTCATCCTATGTGGGCGAGAACGCCACGTTCGAGAAACAGTATTTGAACGGCGAGCTGGATCTTGAGTTCAATCCGCAGGGAACGCTGGCGGAGCGTATTCGTGCTGGGGGGGCCGGCATTCCAGGTTTCTACACCAAGACGGGTGTTGGGACGTTGATTGCTGAGGGAAAAGAACACAAGGATTTCAACGGCGAGACTTATATTCTGGAAACGGGTCTTGTTGCAGATGTTGCCCTTGTGAAGGCTTGGAAAGCTGACAGCGAAGGCAATCTGATCTATCGCAAGACCGCGCGCAATTTTAATCCGATGATGGCGACTGCAGGTAAAATGACGGTGGTCGAGGTTGAGGAAATCGTTGAAACCGGCTCGTTTGATCCAGACCACATCCACACACCAGGTATTTTCGTTGACCGGATTGTCACCGGGACGTTCGAAAAACGCATCGAAAAACGCACCACGCGCGACGCTTGAGGCAAGTGAGGAGCTAAGTTATGGCCTGGACACGTGAAGATATGGCCAAGCGGGCGGCGCAAGAGCTGCAGGATGGTTTTTATGTCAACCTCGGGATCGGTATCCCGACGCTTGTATCAAATTACATTCCGGAAGGCGTCAATGTGACGCTTCAGTCGGAAAATGGCATGCTGGGCATGGGCCCGTTTCCAGTGGATGCCGAGGTCGATGCCGACCTTATCAATGCAGGCAAACAAACGATTACCGAATTGCCGCAAACGAGTTTTTTCTCTTCTGCAGACAGTTTTGCCATGGTCCGGGGCGGGCACATTGATCTGTCGATCCTGGGTGCCATGGAAGTGTCTGAGAAAGGCGATCTGGCCAACTGGATGATTCCGGGCAAGATGGTAAAGGGCATGGGGGGGGCAATGGACCTGGTCGCAGGTGTAAAGCGTGTCGTGGTTCTGATGGATCACACGTCCAAGGCCGGTGATCCCAAGCTTCTCAAGGCATGTTCCCTGCCGCTGACAGGTGTTCAGTGCGTCGATCGCATCATCACCAATCTTGGTGTGTTCGATGTGACTGACGATGGACTGTCCGTGGTTGAACTCGCCGATGGTGTGACTATCGACGAAGTTCGAGAAAAGACGCAAGCCAGTATCAGTTAACCGGCAGTATTCTATTGAGTTTTGTGTGGCCTGCCTTTTGTTAAAAGGCAGGCCATTTTTTTGAACAAACTGAATGTCAGTTGATGGAGAAATGTATCAAAATGACACAAATTAATTGGCCTGAGTGCGAAAGGGCCGCAAAAGGTTAATAAAACGAGGACATGCATATCTCAAAAACAGAGAGAAACACTTGAAGACGTTACTGTGGCTGTGCGTGTTAATTAGCCGGATAAGAGCGTGTAATAATTTATTCCCGCCATGAATTCCTGTCTGGTTTGTCAATCAGGGTTCAATACATTATTGGCACATTTACTAATAAATAGCTTTTTATTACGCACTCGTATCGACCGAACGGATGCTCGTTTATGTTCCTGAAGGACAATGATGTGCAGGATTCTTTGCGAATCTGGATAGCTACTTTAGTGCGCGCAGTGAGAGGTTGGGTTCCAGGCCTTCGCTTTCGCTTTGTTCTGCTTGTCAGCGTTTTGTTCCTGACGCTGACCGCCGTGATGATTGTGGTCGCGAGTTATCTGGATCTTCGGGATGAGGAAAACCGAATAATTGAGCACGCGCGATCCGTCGGAGCGACGATGAGCCGCCTGGCAGTGCCTCATTTGAATAACCATCATTATCTCATTCTTGAGCAAGAACTGGAAAGTATCGCGGGAAGTGGAATTGTCGATCTGGCCCAAGTCTACGACCCCAATAGGGATATCATTGTCGATTCCGATCCACTCATCAGTTATTTCGATGATATTCAGCTGGACCCTCTGATCCTGGCTGCTGTGGCAAGCGGTTCTGAGAAAAGCCGGATCACTCAACTCGAAGTGACGATGGCTTTTCCAGTTCGGGCGGGTGATGCAACGGATGTTCTAGGGGCGGCTTTGGTGTCAGTGCCTCGTCCGGCTGCAGTTGGTGTTGTTTGGGCAATATGGCAACGAAATGCGACCATCGCATTGGTTTTGCTTGGGTTCTGCATACCGATTGCCCTCCATGCAGGTAGCAGTTTCCTCCGCCCGATCAAGAGCTTGACCCAGACGGCACATTCCGTGAGCGCAGGAAATTTTGATGCGCCATTCCCCGTTGACCGCAAAGATGAAATCGGAGTCCTGGCGCGTGCTTACCGTGACATGGTTGCGCGGATCAGGGAGAATTTGGAACAAATCCATCGATTGGCTTTTACCGACAGCGTAACGGGACTCCCAAATAGAGAGCACTTTCGCCAGCACTTTTTGAAACAGGCTGACCTTTCAGCTGATAAAGATCGAAAACTGGCCGTTTTGTTCATTGATCTGGACAGGTTCAAAAGGGTGAATGATAGCTATGGCCACGAATATGGTGATACGCTTTTGAAGGAAATTGGTGAGCGGTTTGAAGATGCTGCGGGTGTCTCGCGTCTTGATCAAGCCACCACATATTCTGGATATGGTGGGGTGGAAGATTTTGTCGGCGGCGCCGACATTTCAACTGTCGCGCGTCTGGGAGGTGATGAGTATGCCATTTTGTTCGCCGTTGATGACGTGCGCCGGGATGTTGCTGCAGTCGCTGAAAGACTGGTCAAATCCGTCGAGCGGCCTTGCGAAGTCAATGGGTTGGCTCTGACCGTTGGTGCCAGTATCGGTGTGGCGGTCTTCCCCAGCGATGGGATGGACTATACGGCTATTTTGAAGAATGCCGACATTGCGATGTATGCTGCCAAGAGGGCAGGCGGGAATTCTCTTCGCTTCTATCAAGACGTTGAGAGCAGCATACAGGTTCGAGACAGACTGCTGGTGGAAACGGATTTGCGGCGTGCTTTATTGCAAGATGAAATCACCGTCTATTATCAGCCCAAGATTGATTGCTGTACGACCGGCATCGTTGGCGTTGAGGCCTTGGCGCGCTGGAAACATCCAACCAATGGTCTACTTACCCCTGCGGATTTTATCGATGTGGCCGAGGAAACGGGCCTAATTTTGCCATTGGGCGAGACTGTACTTCGGCTTGCCTGTCAGCAGGGACGCATATGGTTTGATGAAGGGTGCGGCATACCGTTGGCGGTCAATGTTTCTGTTCGCGAATTAGAGCAGCCAAACTTTACAGCACGTGTCCTCAAGGTGATTGAAGAAACGGGTTTCCCCGCTGATCAGCTGGAACTGGAGGTCACGGAAACCGTTGCCATGGCCGATCCGGAAGGCCTACAAAATACGATACATCCTTTACGTGAAGCCGGTGTGCGCTTTGCGATCGACGATTTTGGCACGGGTTATTCGAGCTTGGCTTATCTGCAACGGTTGCCTTTCGATACGTTCAAAATTGACCGCAGCTTTATTTCAGGATTGGGCGTCGAAGACAGTAATCGCCTGATTGTTCAGACAATATTGGCTATGGCGCAGAGCCTGAATTTTGATGTGGTTGCCGAGGGAGTTGAAACTCTTGAGCAGCATTCCATCCTTCGGGAAATCGGCTGTGCCACGGCGCAGGGGTATCTTTTTGGAGCCCCGATGGCCGCGGATATGTTTGCGATCTGGCGGGCCGGGTTTAGCTGCACATTTTGCATGCCCGGTTCCTGCGTTACTGAACCTGTTGAAATTGCAAACCCAATCAGCGCCGCATAGTTGCCCAGGGTAAAACAGTCGTTCAGGGATTGAGCGATGCGTGCCTTATGCCGGAACAGAGCTCTGGCGAGATGAACGCTTGTTCCTGAAGGATGTTGCACTGGTACGTGCCAGGTAAATCACCGGCAACAGGCCAACCAGCACAATGGCAAGAGAAGGCAAGGCAGCTTCCTCGAAAGCCTCGCGAGATGCGGATTCAAACACTGTTGTTGCCAAAGTGTCGAAGTTGAATGGCCGCAGCAGAATTGTCGCTGGCAGCTCTTTCATGCAGTCGACGAAGGTCAGAAGCAGGGCGGACAGCAGCACCGGGCGCAGTAAAGGCAAGTGAATCTGGCCAAGCGTCTGGGTCGTATCTCGTCCAAGGGTCCGGGAAGCCATGTCCAGATGCGGTGAGATTTTGCCGAAACCGCCTTCGATCTGTCCATATGAAACGGCGAGAAATCGTACCATATAGGCGTAGATTAGACCGACGCCGCTGCCCAGTAAGAGCAGACCGGTGCCGAAGTCAAACAGGGCTTTCATTTGGGCATCAATCATATTGTCGAGCGCTGCAAGTGGCACAAGAATGCCGACAGCCAACACCGTGCCTGGAATGGCATAGCCGATAGATGCAAAGCGCACACCGAGTTTGAGCAGTCTGCTGGGCTTCAGGCGCAGGGCATAGGCCAATGCAACACTGATCAGGACTGTCAGGATCGAGGCAACCAAAGACAAGCTGAGGCTGTTGCCGATGGCTGTGAGGAATTTTGTCTCCAGGAGACCGTCAAGCCGCCGGCCTGCGAGTTGCCCCAGGAGAAGTGCGGGCACGATGAAGCCCAGAACAATTGGCACCAGGCAGAAAAATGTTGCTCCCCAGGCTTTCCAGCCCTTCAGGTCAAGGCGGGAAGGCTGCCTTAATTTGCTATGACCGCTGTCGAAGCGTTGTTTGCGCCGACCAAACCGTTCCAGCCAGAGCAATACAAATACCATCAGCAACATCGCCAGGGCCAATTGCGCGGCACCACCAAGGCTGGAGCGGTTCAGCCATGTTTCATAAACTGAGAAAGTCAGCGTTTTGACGCCGAAAAACGTAACTGCGCCGATGTCATTCAGGCATTCCATCAATGCAAGAGAAACGCCGACAGCAGCAGCAGGGCGCGCTAGAGGCAGGGCGATGCTGAAAAACAGGCGACTTGGTGTTGCACCAAGTGTTCGGGACACATCCAGCGTAGAGGCTGACTGGACCAGGAAGCTGGCTCGGGTCGTCAAATAGACATAAGGATAGAGCACCACACTCATGACGAAAATGGCACCGCCTAGAGAGCGGATCTCTGGGAACCAATAGTCTCTGGATGTTTTAAAGCCGAAGAGCGCGCGCAGAGTCGACTGAACCGGACCAGTGTAATCGAGCACCTCAACATATGAGAAAGCAATGATGTAGGTCGGAATAGCCAGGGGCACGAGAAGGGCCCAATCGAACACTTTATGGCCAGGAAACCTGCACATTGTTGTGAGCCAGGCGGTTGCTATGCCAACAACAGTTGTTGCAAGGCCAACACCTGCCATCAAATAGAGTGTCGTGAGCAAGGAGCGCGGTAGAACTGTTCCGAGCAGGTGCTGCCAGACGTCTAGTGTTGGACTGAAGGCAATCCATACAATTGCGCCCAGTGGCAGAAGAACCAGTAGGGCAATCAGGATCGCACCGCTTTGCCAAATGCGTTCAGCTGAAATCATGTGTAATTTGTGCGGCAAACTTCTTGAAACTCCGGGGACGTAAACGCATTGGTAGAGAGTTAGTTAGCCTTAGTGCATTTGAATTGCAAAAAACGACTGGGGGAAACGCAAAAGGCGCCGCATGATTGCGACGCCTTGGGTTAGAGCCTTAAAGGCGTTTATGAGGCCGGGCCGTCATCGAAAGCAACGCGGTCTACCATTTCACTGGCAGCCTTGCGGAATTTTGCAATATCGGAAAGCGGCATGCTGTCTGGTTTCAGAACGCCCCAACTCTTAACGCGCTCGGAAACAGGAACACCGGGTGTAACCGGATATTCAAAGTTACTGTCAGCGTAGATCTCCTGGGCCTTTGGAGACGTCAGGTATTCGATCAAGGCGATCGCATTGTTCCTGTTCGGTGCATTCTTGGACAGGACAACGCCGGAAAGGTTGACGTGGGTGCCGCGGCCTTCAGCATTCGGGAAAATCAAACGCACGGATGCGGCCCATTCTTTCTGCTCAGGCTCTTTGTCGTTGGTTTCCATCTTGCCCATGTAATAGGTGTTGCCGAGTGAAATATCGCACTCACCTGCATAAACGGATTTAACCTGTGCCCGGTCGTTGCCGGCTGGCTTGCGCGCGAGATTATCACGCAGGCCGATCAGCCACTCTTCTGTCTTCTCTTCACCGTGGTGGGCGATCATCGATGCAATCAGACCCAGTGTATAGACGTGCTGACCTGAGCGGGTACAGATGCGGCCGCGCCATTTGGGGTCTGCAAGTTCTTCATAGGTGATCGTGTCTTGATCGACCCGCTCCTTAGAGGCATAGACAACGCGTGCACGACTTGTTAGCCCAATCCAATGGCCTACCGGATCGCGGAACTGTGCTGGTATGTTCTCAGAAATGGTTTCGGAGGCGATTGGGGCTGTGATACCAAGCTGCACTGCAGCATCAAGCCGACCGATATCGACTGTCATCATCACGTCAGCAGGCGAATTGGCCCCTTCTGTCGCAATGCGCTCGGACAAGCCTTTGCTTGCGAATATGACATTCGTCTTGATGCCTGTGTCCGCTGTGAAAGCGTCCAGAAGAGGCTGGATCAGATAAGGCTGACGATAGGAATAAATATTCACTTCGCCATCAGCAAGAGCAGGTGCACTCGCTACAAAGCTTGATGCGAGGAGTGCCAAGCCAGTTACGGCACGTGAACGGTAGCGCATAGAAAGATCTCCTGATGCGGACCTGAGAGCCCGCTTATCGTTACGATAATCTTAGAAATAAAATATGAGTGTAAGATTAAAGTAAGTCAATAAATACAATAAGATCAATAGTTTAGAATTATTATAAACAATGCTTTGATGAACACTCTGGAGTTTCTCAAGTTTCCCCAATGGAAACAATCGCTTTTCCTTTTGAAAGCTGAGCGGAAGTCTGGATGTTGAAGGGCGAAGCAACGTTAGCTCACGGGAATGTTATCTCGTGAAATGACAAGGCCGGGCATGCAGAAAGCCCGGCACCTGCCGGGCCTTGCATATTAAATCACTGAGAAGTTTTACGCTATTCCGCAAGAACCCTTTGGGACGGGAAGCGGATTTCAACCAAAGTACCCTGTTCCGGTGTGGAATCGATCTGGAAGCCGGCACGGTTCGCTTCGACGAGAGCCTTTGTCAAAGGCAAGCCAAGTCCCGTTCCACCGCCATGACGGGCGGTATGGACTTGTCGGAATGGTTCCAATGCAGCCGTCAGGTCTTTTGCGCTCATGCCTGTGCCCGTATCTCGAACGCGCAGTACTACTTCGCCGCTGTCTTCAAGCGATGTTGAAACAATCACCTGGCCGCCGGACTTGTTGAATTTTATAGCGTTCGACAAAAGGTTGAGCACGATCTGGCGCAGGGAGCGCTGGTCGGCAACAACACTTGGGACGGAATCGGGCAGGCTGGCTCGGATAATAACCCGATCCCGGTTGGCCTGAGGCTGCAGGAGAGCAACACATTCGCTGATCACGTCATTTGCTGAAACAGCGGAAAACCGCAATTCCATCTTGCCAGCTTCGATTTTGGACAAGTCGAGAAGGTCGTTGATCAGGCTCATGATATGGGAGCCGGACGTTCTAATGTCCTTCAGGTATTCCTTATAGCGTTCGTTGCCAATCGGGCCGAAACGCTCTTCCATCATCACTTCCGAGAAGCCGATGATCGCATTCAACGGTGTGCGGATCTCATGGCTGATTTTCGCCAGAAAGTCTGATTTTTGCGAACTGGCGTTTTCAGCCTGTCGTTTGGCTTGAGTGAGTTCTTCTTCTGCCGTCTTCCATTGTGTGATGTCCCGAAGAACGGCACAGAATTTCTGGTCATCGACAGATGTTGAAACGCGCCCGATGGTCATGAACAGGGGAATGAGACCACCGGCAGAGACACGCCCAAGCACTTCCCTGCCATCGTTCAGGATGCTGGCAACACCATTGCGAGACAGACCGTCGAGATAATCTGCTGCGGACCTGTGGCTCTCCGGCGCCAAGTAATCAGTCAGCGGAGCGCCTTCAATGTCAGAGCGGCTGGCACCGAACAATGCCTCTGCAGACCGGTTGACCTTTAGGATTGTTCCGTGTTGATCGAGGACCAGGACGCCGTCAGTCGCAGTTTCCAGAATCGTATCAAGCTCAGAGATCCGATCTTCTGCTTTTTGCAGAGCGGTCGATTTCTGCTCGCTTGTTCCGATGACTGCTAGCGGGGGCACAACATCCTGTTTGACCGTGTTGCGCTCTGTGATTGAGATCATCAATCCCCGACTGCCATTCCATGGAACGGTATGCATGCGCGCATCGACAGCTCGAACGCCACCACCGGCCAGCCGCACCTTCAATGTGCCATCGACCGTGCCTTCCATGCCATCGGCATCTGGCCAGGCATCGTCGTCATCGTCTTCAACAAAGACGGCTTCCAGTCCGCCAGCTTCGGTCAGGGCTTTGAGGTCTGCATACCCCAGCAGGTCAAACAATGTGTCATTGGCGTAAAGAACATCGCGATCGTGGGCAATCGCGATCCCGATCGGCAGACGATCCAGCAAGCGGGGATCAATGGGCCCAGCTTGCGGGGGCAGGTTGACGCGATCCAGCTCGTTCTGAAGCTCTTCGTCCAACTCATCTTCGCCATCATCAATGTCGCCTTCCAGGCGAGCACCGAGGGCCTCGGCAATCTTTCTGAATGCAGCTTTTTCCGGTCTGGACAAACGGGATGTATCGACGGGCACCAGCTGAGGCTTGCGATTGATGGAAACCACCTTACCGTCATCTGTTGGAACTGGAGTGTCGAATTCGTCCTTGGCGGTCGCCTCGTCTTCCTTCTGGCGCGGGCCATTGTCATTCTCGCCTGCAATCAGGCTAAGATCTGCCGTCCCAGCAATTGTGTGGTCATCAAACGGTTGGCTGCCACTCAACTCGTCTTGCGTGACGGGAACATCTTCTAGTGACTGCGTCTCCTCGACGGACACGGCATCCTTGTCCAAAGGTGCGATTGACGTGTCGTCTTCTGGGTGCGGCAACTCATGAAAGTTGTTGTCCTGAGTGTCGTCCTCTGCGGCTATCAGGTCCTGCGTTTCTGAAGGCTTGAGTGATTCCGTATTCGCTGGCGTCAGCGGCAATTCATTTTGCACTTTACGGCCATAGTCTTTGGCCAGGGTCTTGACCGCTTTTTCGATCTCACGCGGCTTGAGCGGCGCTGTACCGGATATGCCGGTCAGTGTTTCCGGGTTCGCAAGCGTGTCTTGGTCTGTCGCAGGCTCTGAAGCCTCGTCGGTTTGATCAATCTCGCTGTTGATCTCATCAGGTTGAACGGGCCCCTCGTCAACGGTGCCCGCCGAGTTGCTCGTATGATCATCTGCAGGAATATCAGTTCGAGCGTCGTTTGAAACATCGTTCAAGTCATCAGAAAGCACTTCAGCCTCGACTTCAGAGGCCATATCTTCTGCTTGCGAGACTGGCTCTGTTGATGTGCCTGCCTCAGTTGTCTCAGAAAATAAGGGAATTGAGTCTGCCATCGCTTGATGATCCGGCTTCAGGTCCTCTGGCTGCTGTTTCTTAGCCATCTTGAAGTTGAAGGCGCCGAGCAAAGCCTCGGTGCTGGCTCCAAGCAACGTGCGGCCTTCAAGTGGAGCTTTTGGTGCTTCGCGAAGCTCATCCGCCCTGTTTACAGGATCAGAAACGGGTTCCGGCGTATGCGTCAGTTCTTCCTCTGCAGTTGCTCCTACTTCTATCAGCGGACTTTCATCCAGCGTGTGTTCTGTCGTGCTATCTTCAATCAGATCAGTTTGTTCGACTGTTTCCAGGTGATCTTCAGGTTCCGGATTCGATAGGTCGGTGGCATCCGTTTCATCGGTCAATGCGATCACGTCTGGCACCGGGTCGATATATGCTTCTGAAGCCTGCTCTGGTTCCGTAAGGTCGGGCAAGAGCACAGCCTCGCCAGATATTGCGTCAGTTCCAACGTCGCCCATGGCTTCAATCACTGGGTCAGAGGTCTGCTCGCCCGCTGACGAATCCTCAGACAACGACACAACAAGTGCTTCGCTTGTGTCTTCGGCTGCATCCACTGTTGCCAAACCGACAGGCGCCCTTGTCAGAGAGGAAGTCGGGTCATCAAGTGCATCGGCTGTCCGGCAAACGCCGAACCCCCTATAGCCTTCAAACTCCCGGTCTCGGTCAAAGGCGGGTAAGGCTGCCATATCAACGGGCACGCGAACAGGAGTTCCTGTGACGGGCCAATCGACGGTTTTCCCGCTCCAGGTATCTCGCCTGTCAAGAGCGCGGGAGATGCTGCCAGTGACATCAAGGTCAAACTGTTTGGCGACCTCCGTCCAAGTCAGTCCGACCACATCTGCAGATATTGGTCCGAGGGTTTCGCCAAATTCTTCTGAGATAAATGTGAAACGCTGGTCGATATCCATTTTCCAAGCAAAACGGATCGGCCGACGGCGCTGCGTGAAATGGAAGGTTGGAGCGTCCAGGGAAGAATCCTCGCTCTCGCGTGCCAGCGGTGGCACGTCCAGATCGTTGTCTTCTTCCAGCGGCATCTCGCCAGCGTTACCGTCATCGGTCAATGCAGTTTCATCAGACTGGCTGTCGCTCTCGTTGAGAGTGTCGTCGTCCTGAGCCTCTGCCAGATCCTGGGCGCGGGCCCAGCCTGATGCGGGCATTTGCAAGGGGGGCAAAGACGCTGCTGCTTGCGATGAGAATGGCTCGGACGTTGGCTCTTCCTCCGCCACAAGCGGGTCTGTTTCTATTGGAGTGGGTGTCAGAATCTCTTGATCCATGTCGTCATCGGGCTGGACTGCGACATTTGAAATTGAAGGTGTCACCGTAAGATCTGGAAGGTCAGGTTCGTCAACGGTTTCGGCGTCTTCTAAAGCAACAGGCGCTGGATCATTTGCGGCGTCGCCATAAACATCAGGTAGGTCTGATGCATCTGGCACGACGCTGTTTTCCAAGACGATGAGCTGCTGGTTTTCGCCAATAAGGGAGATGCCCCCGTCATGCAGATCGTCTGCCAGAGCCAGCGGCCCGAACAGGCAAGGCTGGTCTTCAGGCAAGGAGAGGGTCTCGGGCGTTCCCTGAAGAGTACCGGATTGCAGCTTCAACTCACCTTCATCCATAACAAAGGCACTGTGGTTTTCATTGCTCAGCAAATCAAGGAAAGCAGGCAGTGGGGCGTCGCTAAGGCAATGGCCCTGGTCGCCGCATAGGATCAAGGCGGCATCTGAGCCATCACTCAGGGACAGTCGGCGGCATTGGCAGGTGAGCAGCATGACGCGAAGCCCGCGGTAGAACCGTAGTCTGTCTATTGTCATCCGGTCGGTTGGGCCCGATGCGGCAATCCGTGTGATGTGCGTGCGTGCCGGCGACCGGTTTAATCCAGCAAGCTGAGCAAGGCCGGAGAGCTTGCTGACGGAGAAAAAGGCTGCGCCTGCGGCATTGGCCCAGAGAATTTTCGAACCATCTGCAGACCAGACCCAGGCGGCGCGCTTGTCATCGCAAAGTCCGGCGAGTTCCGGCGCGGCACAGATTTCCATGAATTGCTGCAGTTGGTTATTCATGGTTCAACTCCGAATGGGCTGCGGCTCAAATGCGTGGTCTTTGCCGCCATCAACTTGAACTGGTAAACATGATGTTAATACCGCGTCCATTGCTTAGCGTCCACGTAAAGGCGGCGTCGTAAAGGCCTTGCATGAAGGCGTGGTTAATTGTGCCAGTCAGATTTGCTGTAATTCTGCGCGCGTGGTAGGAAATTTTCTCGAACCTTGGGCTGGCAGCTCACGGGATCAAGATTTGGTAAGATTATTGAGGAACTGAATCCATGACCACAGATAAAAATGGTTTCGAAATTCCCGATCAGATGCGCGATTTCGCTGATAAAAGTGTAGATCAGGCACGCAAAGCCTTTGATGACTTCATGAGTGTGACACAGAAGGCAGCCGGAAACGTCGAGGACTCTGCTTCTGCCGCCCAAAACGGGGCGACCGACGTGAGTAAGAAATCTCTTTCATTTGCAGAAGAGCACATGGATGCAGCCTTTAAGTTCGCGCAGAATTTGGTGCGTGCAAAGGATGTGGAAGAAATGATGGGCCTTCAGCAGACTTATCTGCGTAGCCAGATGGAGGCGCTGGGCGAGCAGGCTCGTGAGATCTCCAATACGGCTACCAAGGCTGCTCAGGACGTTGCGAAAGCAGCACAGAAAGACTGATTTTTATTTTTTTCTTGTTTGATCATGTCCGGTGTCGGTTTCCAGCTGACGCCGGATTTTTTTGTTTTTAAAGTGAAATTTGCTTCGCCGTGCAAAGTGAACGTAGCGTTCGCCTCAAGAAAATTATGTTGCAGTGCAAAATTATGTTGCAATGCGGCGGAGGGTGTCCTATTTAAAGTATGCGGATGACGACACCGCCTGATCGTAAATCTGGTCAGGCCTATGGTTCATATGATGATCGCATCCGAAAACAGGAGATGACATCATGACTACTGCAGAAACAACTTCCAAGACCACTTCAAAAGCCCGCGCGTCCAAGACTGCTTCTGCGGCCCCATTTGCTGACTTTGAAGCGTTTTCCATGCCTAAGATGGAAGTTCCAGCCGCATTCCGCGAAGCTTCTGAAAAAGGTTTGGATCAGGCACGTGAAGCCTATTCCAAAGTGAAGACTGCTGCTGAAGACGCGACCGACCTGATCGAAGACACATTCGAAACATCACGTCAGGGCGCTGTGGAGCTTAACTCTAAGGCCGTTGATGCCGCTAAGGTGAACACAGACGCGACTTTCTCCTTCATGAAAGACATGATGGCTGTAAAGACACTTGCAGAAGCAATCGAACTTCAGTCCGGTTTTGCGCGCAAGCAGTTCGACGTTCTATCGACACAGGCGAAGGACATGCAGGAATTCGCAACCAAGCTGAGCACAGAAGTAACTGCGCCAGTTAAGGATGCTCTTGAAAAGTCCTTTAAGCAAGTGAAAGCCGCCTAAGGCTTTTAAAAACAATCGGGATTATGTCCCGAAGTGAAAGAAACGCCCCGTTGTCAAACCGGCATTGGGGCGTTTCCTGTTTGAATTACAGAGCTTTACTAAAATTTTGCCTAGCCCTTTGATATTCTTGGGAGCTGTTCCATAAAGCGTGTGTCTTGTCCAAATTCACGCTTGTGGACAGCACAAAAGAGAGTTACAAGCCCCCTTGCAAACTGCGGCCATCACTCATATGGTCCGCGCCAATTCGATACAAATGTATCACGGTAGGCAGACGTAGCTCAGTTGGTTAGAGCGTCGGATTGTGGCTCCGAAGGTCGGTGGTTCAAATCCACTCGTCTGTACCATTGCTTCCCGGATGAATTGTGACGAGATTTAAACAATTGGCCTCTTGGGCCAATCGTTTAACGGCCGTGTTGTCGAGTTTGGTTGGTTTGCCATTTGGATCGAACGGGCGTTTGAATGTGAATACACGCGCTGTGGCACCGTGATCCGCCAAATATTGATGACGCTCCACAGCCTCGTGCCAGTCTGGTCGATGCCCGGCCTTGACCCACCAAAGCGCATATCCTGTCCAGCCGTTCGCCTTGACGTTCCACTCCGGTCCTCGCCGAAATGCTTTGCCATGAGATCCATGGTAGCAAGCAGCCGCTATTGCCTCGATGCTGGTCCAAAGCGATAGGCTGGAGGGGGCAAATCCATCGCCATTGTCCACCCAGAACTTCGGAAAGACTTGCGGCCCCCAACTCTTGGGGCCTTCGTCGCTATCGTAACCGGAGCGGGCAATGAAGCCAGGGGCGGCTTCAAGTGCAACAAGCACGCTGGGCTCTATGTCGAAAAAGCTTTTGATCGCGGGTGAATCCGCCCGGTCAATAAACTGTCCGAACGTATAGACAGCAAGATGAAAGCCGGTCATGGAACGAAAATGGTCGATGCAGGCATTTTATACCCTTGTCTCAAAAAATTTATCCAATTAAGGACGACCTAATAGCCTTATGAACTTGCAGAAAATACCGACATCGGGTCGTCGCCGCTAGGGCGCTCTACCTTGGATTACGATTTTACTGCGTGTGTTGCCGAACGGCATCGAAAAACCGGCCTGGAGAAACATCCTCATGGAAGACATCAGTGTACTCTCAATGGTGCTATTGGCCGGGGCTTTGCTGGCCACGGGTGTGGTCGCCGGCATTGTTGCTGGTCTTCTTGGGGTCGGCGGCGGCATCGTGATCGTGCCGGTTCTCTACTATATGTTCTCCGGGCTCGGCCTTGATGAGAATGTCCTGATGCATGTTGCGGTGGGAACGTCTTTGGCCACGATCCTTGCGACGGGCACATCCTCGGCACGCGCCCATTGGAAGCGTGGCAGCGTTGACATGGACTTGCTGAAGACCTGGTGGTGGGCAATTGCATTAGGCGTTCTTGGTGGCGCAACGCTTGCCGGTAATCTCTCAGGCGGTGCACTGACATTGATTTTCGGTGTGGTCGCCTTGGCGGTCTCGGCCAATATGCTGCTGCGAAAAGATGGGGCCGCGCTGGCCGAAAAGCTGCCAGGGTCACCGTTTAAAGAGCTCATGGGTTTTGTGATTGGCGGCATTTCCGTCATGATGGGCATCGGTGGCGGCACCCTGGGTGTTCCGACATTGACGTTGTTTTCTTATCCGATCCGCAAGGCCGTTGGCACAGCGGCGGCCATTGGCCTGATCATTGCCATTCCGGGAACGTTGTCATCGATCTATTTTGGAATGGGGGCAGAGGGGCGTCCACCTTTCTCACTTGGTTATGTCAATCTGATCGGGTTTTTGCTGATCATTCCGGCCTCGACCTATTCTGCGCCCTTGGGGGCCAAGATCGCGCATACAATTGATCCGTCAAAATTGAAGCTGGTCTTTGCGTTATTCTTGGGCTTCACCGGCTTGCGCATGATTTACGGCGCGATCATGTGAGTTGGGCTGCGTGCTCACTCAAGCCGTTGTTTGCCAGTCAAGCGGCCCGTTGGACCGTTCTCTGCCAGCACACAAGATTTGAATGAATAGATCACGGATTTTGATTGGTGCGCGCCCGTATTATGGACCATTGTTGCGTCCCAATTGTCAGACTTTTCTGTCTGGGTGTTTCATTCTTGTTTGTTGATCAACTGTCACAATCTGTGCAGCAGAAAGAGCCGCACTGGAAGAGGTCTTATGATCGCGTCTCGGCCCGTTACTCTCTCATACGAAGGGTGTGTGCGTGGAGCTCAATACTGCCTTCCCGTTTTGCCCGGAACCATTGCCTTTGGCGCTGTGTTTGGGACGGTGGCCGCGCAGAAGGGGCTTACGCTGCTTGAAACGATTTTGATGAATTCATTCGTTTTTGCAGGTGCGTCCCAATTCGTTGCGATGGAGGTCTATACCGCGCCAATGACATGGGCCGTGGTTTTGGCCATGACAGGTGTTGTCGCTGCAGTGAACATGCGCATGCTTTTGATTGGGGCAAGCCTGCGTCCATGGCTTGGGCAGGTGCCGTCACTGCAAACCTACCCGGCTTTGTTTTTCCTGACGGATATCAATTGGTTGATTGCTCTTCGTGAATATGACCGAGGTGAGCGAGATTGGGGGGTCTATCTTGGGAGCGGCTTGTTCTTGTGGTGCATTTGGTCTCTCGCTGTACTCCCGGGATTTTTCTTTGGCAGTTTGGTCAGTGATCCCAAGGCTTGGGGCCTGGATGTTGTGATGCCCGCCTTCTTCATTGCTCTGCTTGTGCCTCTTTGGAAAGGCAAACGGCAGACCGTGAGCTGGTTTGTGGCTGGCGGAATTGCCGTTCTGACCTGGTATGAGTTCGGTGGCTATTGGGGCATTCTGACCGGTGCTGTGTCTGGCGCCCTTGCTGGGGCGTATCTGGATGATTGAAAATAGCTTTTCAGCCGATGGTCTGTTCGTCGTTGCGGTTCTGGCGATGACCGCAGTGACCTATTTCATGAGAGCAGGTGGATACTGGGTCATGGGTCGTGTGCCCCTGACACCACGGGTTCGCAGAGCTCTTGAGGCTTTGCCCGGTGCTATTATCGTCTCCACCATATTGCCAATTGCGCTGAAGGGCGGCGTTGCCGTTGTGGCTTGTCTGGTGGTGTCCGGAACAGTCATGGCGTGGGTGCGCAAGGATTTCATCGCGGTGGTGTGTGCAGTTGCAGCAGCTGCAGCGATACGCGCCTTCGGATATTGAGGTTCAAGGTTCTGAAGTGAGGCTTTCCTTTAAGGCAAGCCGTGCCGTTGAAGCCGTATCCTCAGGCGCTTGTCCGGCGTCAATGACGGCCCAGTTCATGTGTCCAATGTCATAGCCTTGCTGACGGTCAACAATGTTGGGCGTCGCATCTGAGGCGTCTTCTGTCCGGGCCGCAACGCGTGCCTTTGAAACGTCAGCCGGTGCCTCAAGCCAGAGACCACAAAAGTCCGCCTCTGAGTTGGATGCGATGGTCTCTAAATGTTGGCGTTCTGCTTCCTTGGAAAAGACAGCATCGAAAATAGCTGAATGACCGGACGCAAGCGTTGTCTGTATGCATTGGTCTAGTGCTGCATAGACGGCGGTTGACGCGGTATTCGAATAAGCTTCTTCTGGGGCCTTGTCGGTCTCGGCAAGGCCCAGGCGTTTTTTTCGTTCGACATCTGAGCGGAGAACCCTTGCTCCGGGGGGACGCCCTAAGTGGGGCGCAAGACCATAGGCAAGAGTGGTTTTGCCTGTGCCGGATAGTCCGCCAATTGCAATGAGAATGGGTGCCTTTACGTCTAGAAATGCAATTGCCTGATTGAAGTAGGTGGCGGCCTGTTTACGCAGCAGTGATTTTGCTGCCTCATCTTGCTGAGTCTGGGCAGCACTGGCCGCGATTTTGGCGCGTATAGCTGCGCGCATCATCAGATAGAAGGGCAGGGCAGCAAGACCTTCGGGATCTGCGGCTTCTGTCTCAGTACTTTTCGCAGCTGCTATTGGAGTTGGGGCTTTATCAAAATATCGGTTGAACACCAGATTGGCTGCCGGGTGTTGATCTTGTTCCCAAAGGTCCATCAGCAAGAACGCCAGGTCATAGAGCGTGTCAGTCGTTGCCATGGCATCGGAGAATTCTATCGCATCGAACAAGACGGGCTTGTTGTTCAGCAGCACGATGTTTCCAAGGTGTGCATCTCCATGGCAATTGCGGATATGCCCGAGGGCGCCGCGCTCGAAAATGAGCGGCTTGATCCTGTCGAGCCAACGCCGGGACTGTTGTGTCAGGTGCTTGGCAGCTGTTGGTGGAAACAGCGCAGGATACTCTGAAAATGCTTGATCATTCTGATCTACATAGCTGCAAAGCTCAGCGTAGAATTGCGCAGTCGCATCAGGTTTTACCGGGGCCGCTTCATGAGCGGAGACAAGCATTGCAGCCAGATCGTCACAGAGGGCGCGCGTTAATGGAGCTGTCCTGGCAATCCTGTCCAGTTGGAAGGCCTGGTTGAACCGGTTCATTTCAACGGCCCATTCAACAATATCTCCATCACCATTGAATGCGAGAACGCCATTTGCATTGCGCGTGATTGGGACTGCAGCCAAATAGAGCTGCGGTGCATTTTGAATATTATGCGTGATTTCTCGATGGCAAGCTTCGGCGCGTTTTTCCAGGGTAGAATAGTCGAGGAATGGGAATTTAACCGCGCGCTTGACCTTGTAGGCTTTCTCGCCAACCAGAAAAACGACATTGGCATGTGTATCGATCCGTTTGACTTGCGCGCCATGACTTAAACCTGAAGACAGGTCTGTCAGGAATGCGAAGATAGCGTCTTGCGTTTTGGTCTCCGACATACGAATTCCTTCCGTACTCTGCTGATCAAATTCATTGGTATTCTGCCCGTTCAGTTACGCGCATCCTTTGACCTTCCTCAATGATCGAATTGGCTGATGTGTCAATGTTGGGGTCCGAATGACACCAAATGAGGTAAGTGAGATGAGCGGCGATCCCACCTTGAAAAAGATTAGGCTGAACCTGGCGCGGTCGAAAGACTATCCTCAGGGGTCTGCTCTGCATGGATATGAGTTTGCAGCCCCTCTGGATGAGGCTGGTCACATAGATGCAGGTCTTTGGAAAGTTGAACGAGAACATTGCCGCGTGCGCAGGTTCTGGAGCGGAGAGGACGAAGAAATCGGCCATCTTGTCCATCGACCAGGTGGTTCATGGGCATTTCATTACGATATCGAGGGCGAAGACGACGACGAGGCTGGCTATCGCTTTGGATCTCATGCCTTTAAGCCGGGAGAATATGTTTCGATCAAGGATGAGGACGGAGACCTTCATACGTTTCAGGTCGTGACAGTTCAGCCTGTTTAGGTTTCTGACCCCTGTTGTTTCATGAAAATGAAATTCGGAAGCACTCCAGTTGTATTTTCAAAAATACTTGGGCTTGACTTGCATTCCCTAACGGCTGTCCGCTACTTATTTGTCTGTAGGCTGTCTGAGGACCCAATCGGGTATCGCTCCGACAACAAAGGGAAGAGTAATATGGGTTTTTTTGATTTTGTAGCGGATGCAGGAAAGAAGTTGTTCGGCGATGACGAAGCTGAAACAGCAGGGCCTGACGCAATTGCTGCCGAAGTTGCCGAGCTTGGTCTTGATGGTGACGTGAAGGTTGAAGTTGACGGCGACACGGTGAAGATTGCCGGCGCTGCGCCGACACAGGAAGCACGCGAAAAGCTGATCCTGGCAGTTGGAAATGTCCTTGGAATTTCCAAGGTCGAGGAAGAAATCACTGTTGCAGAAGCACAGCCTGAGGCGAAGTTCCATACAGTTCAAAAAGGCGACACGCTGTGGAAGGTCTCCGCAGATGCCTATGGCGATGGTTCCAAGTACCAGTCGATCTTTGAAGCCAACAAGCCGATGCTGTCTCACCCAGACAAGATTTATCCGGGCCAGGTTCTTCGTATCCCTGCATTGGGATAATTCCGAACCTTCAGGTTTTCCGGAATAAAGATAACGACGGCCGCATATGTTGCGGCCGTTTGTCGTTCGTCTGAATTTCTGCCGAATTGGAATGATGTCATTGCCAAATAACGTGGCAAGGCCACCTGCCGGGGTTTGGCCGGTTGGAGTATACCAAAGTCAGAATATGTCGCAGACACAAGACATCATGAAAGCAGGGAATGGACATGGGCCAGAAATCCGGAGGACAGCTTCTTGTTGAAGCGTTGGAACAGCATGGTGCAGAGCGCGTCTTTTGCGTTCCAGGCGAAAGCTATCTGGCCGTTCTAGATGCCCTTCATGACGCGTCGATCCCAATAACCGTTTGCCGTCAGGAAGGCGGCGCGGCGATGATGGCCGATACTTATGGCAGGCTGACCGGAAAACCGGGCATCTGCATGGTAACCCGCGGACCCGGCGCGACCAATGCCGCTGCTGGCGTTCATGTTGCCATGCAGGATTCAACGCCGATGATCTTGTTCATCGGTCAGATTGAGCGGGGCATGCGTGAGCGAGAGGCGTTTCAGGAAGTCGATTATCGTCAGATGTTTGGCGGCATGGCCAAATGGGTCGCCGAGATTGACCATGCAGATCGTATGCCCGAATTCATTTCGCGCGCTTATCACGTAGCAACGTCCGGTCGCCCAGGGCCTGTGGTTCTGGCTTTGCCTGAGGACATGCTGGTTGAGATGGCTGATGTCAGCCAGCCTGATCCTTGGCGGCAAGTTGAGACGCACCCCGGTCTGACGGTTATGGCGGATTTGCAGAAGCGGCTCTGGGCAGCTGAGCGCCCGATGGCTATCCTGGGTGGAAGTCGTTGGAGCGCAGAGGCTGTGGCCGGGTTCGCGCGTTTTGCCGAGCGTTTCAGCCTGCCTGTCGCATGTTCTTTCCGTCGTCAGTCGCTGTTCGACAATCTACACCCTAATTATGCTGGCGATGTCGGCATCGGGATCAATCCGAAGCTTCTGGCACGGGTCAAGTCCTCTGATCTGGTTCTGTTGGTCGGTGGTCGCCTGTCCGAAATGCCGAGCCAGTCCTATACGTTGCTGGACATTCCACAGCCGTCTCAGCAATTGGTGCATGTCCATCCAGATGCCGAGGAACTTGGCCGAGTTTACCGGCCATCGCTCGCGATCCACGCCAGCCCGACCGCGTTCTGCAAGGCAGCAGAAGGTCTCCAGCCGCCAAACGTGCTGACGAACACAGGCCAGTCAGATGAAGCGCATGCAGAGTATCGTGATTGGTCAGAAGCGCGTCCGCAGGTTCCTGGTACGCTACAAATGTCCGGCGTGATGGACTGGATCGAAGGCAACGTTCCAGATGACACCATCTTCACCAATGGAGCTGGCAACTTTGCGACTTGGGTGCATCGGTTTCACAGGTTCCGCAAATATGGAACTCAGTCTGCTCCCACCTCAGGTTCCATGGGCTATGGCCTGCCTGCAGCCGTTGCCGCAAAACTGACGTTTCCGGAACGGGAGGTCATTTGTTTTGCCGGTGATGGATGTATTCAGATGAGCATTCAGGAGTTTGGAACTGCCTGCCAGGAAAATGCCGCGATCATCGTGGTGGTGGTCGACAACGGCATGTACGGTACAATCCGGATGCATCAGGAGCGTGAGTACCCGGGGCGGCCTTCGGCCACCAAACTGGTGAATCCTGATTTTGCTGCTCTTGCCAGATCTTATGGTGCCCATGCAGAAACAGTGATCGAAACGGCGGAATTCGGTCCGGCCTTTGAGCGAGCACGGGCGAGCGGAAAACCCGCTCTTCTGCATTTGAAACTTGATCCGGAAGCCATCACGCCAGCAGCAACGCTGAGCCAAATTCGGGCTGCTGCCGAGGAAAAGTTCAAGTCTTGAGCAATATCATTCGGTAAAGTTGACCTCGCTGCGCTGCTCGAAAGGATGGCTTGGCCGAAAAATTAAGAGCGTCAGGCATATGGCCTGACGCTCTATTTCTTAAAAATGCGATCGCCTGAAAGGCTCGGGCAACATTCCTGCTAATTAATGAGCCATCAGAACCGGCACGGTCATTGCCGCAAGTATCTCGCGTGTTGCCCCGCCAAACAGGAACTCGCGCATACGACTGTGTCCATAGCCGCCCATGACGATCAGGTCGTTGCCGTGATCGGATACATAGTTCAGCAAAGTGTCGGCTATGCCGGTTTGCGGGTTTGTGATGACGTCGATGGTGACATCCAGATTGTGCCGGGCGAGGTAGGTCGCGATTTCTGCACCGGGCTGGCCATCATTGGAAACATTCTTTTCCACGATAAGAATCGTGATTTTGTCTGCTGTCTCAAGCATGGGCAGAGCCGCATGGACCGCGCGGGTGGCGGTTGAGCTGCCATCCCAGGCGATGACGACGTTTTTGGCCGTTGGTTGAGCAACTCCGATGTAAGGCACCAGCAGCACAGGGACGCCGCTTTCGAACAGGATCGTTTCGATCAACAGTTCGCGCATGGGCTCGGGAGTGTCTGGGTTAACTTGCCCTATGACGACAAGATCCGTGGTTCTGCAGTTTTGCAGAAGGCCCTCGAGCGGCCCACCGGTTAGCACATCTGTGATGCGGCTCCCGGATTTGACGCCTGCAAGCCGGGCAAGTTCGTCAAATACCTTTTTTGACTCTTTTGCTGCGTTGACGGCCTGATCATGAGCGGCTTGCATGTAGTCAACGGGCATGGGTGCACCCGCAAAAGCCGGCATGACAGGTTCAAATGCTATGGAAAGCCCGGTGGCATGGGCGTCATTTTTGGCGGCCAGATCCAATGCATGCTTGGCCGCCGGCTGGGCGCCAGACAAGTCGACAATCGTGAGTATGTCTTTCAAGGCCATGATATTCACTCCCTTTGAGGAACCGGGCAGCTGCCCTCGTATATCGGCATTTTAGGCAGTTATCTTGATCCTTACTTTGAGGGGGATCAATTGGGCATTCATCTTCTGGCCAGATTTATCGTATCGACTGAAGAACCTGATCATCGGAGCGAGCATGACTGAGCGAAAATCTATAAACGATGCCGTCTTCCATCCTGCGCTTTGGACCATCTTTCCAAACCTGCCCCCCCAGGCGAAGTGCCAGTGATTGAGATGCGTGATTGTCCCGGTGTACCTCTGCAGCCGCCTCTTGCCATTCTAGTGTTTCGAACAGCCAGGCTTTGACGGCGCAGGAGGCTTCGAATGCTACCCCTTTGCCTTCGGCTTCTTTGGACCAAAGTGTCCATGTGAGTTCGGGGATGGCCGCCGCATCCAGTTGCATTGGCCCAACGTGTCCGAGAGCCTGGCCACTTGTTCTGTCGGTGATGATAAACCGTCCGAAGCCTCGCAAGGCCCAGTGCCCAATCATGCTGGCAAATTTTTCAAACGCAGTATGATGCGGTTTGGGGCCGCCGGTGAACCGGGTACGGTCAGAAGTTGCATAGTCACGATACGCCGGGAAATCCGACAGCTCCGGCATTCGCAGAACAAGTCTGGGAGTCTCGAGTGTTGGTGTGCCGGCGAGGGTTGGCAGTGGCGGCTTCATGACGGTGGTCCTCCAGCGGATGATGTGCCCTGACCCTAAATGGCTTTCATGACATCCCGTGCAATGATTAGCCTTTGAACCTCTGAAGTGCCTTCATAGATGGTTGTGATCCTGGCATCCCGCGCATAGCGCTCTAGTGGAAAATCTTTGATGTAGCCAGCGCCGCCATGTAACTGAAGGGCTGTGTAGGTTGCTTTTTGGGCGGCTTCCGACGCGAACAGTTTTGCCATGGAAGCTGCTTTGGAAAATGGCTTGCCGCTGTCCTTGAGGGTTGCGGCCTGCAGGATCAGGAGACGTGCTGCTTCCAGTTCCGTTTCCCGGTCAGCGATCATCCACTGAAGGCCTTGCATGTCGGCAAGTGGTCTGCCGAATTGTTCGCGTTCCTTGATATAAGCTTTTCCTGCTTCCATCGCCTTGCCTGCGATGCCAAGCGCGAGGGATGCAATGCCGATGCGCCCACCAGCCAGCTCGCTGACGGCGATCTTGAAACCATCATTTTCAGCACCCATCATTGCGGTCGCCGGAATGCGGCAGTCCTGGAACAGGACTTCGTTGGTGGCCGAACCGGTTTGGCCCATTTTCTTTTCTGCCTTGCCGATCACGAGGCCGGGCGTGTCCGCTTCAACCAGGAAACAGGAGATGCCTTTCCCCTTGGGAGCGTCCGGATCGGTTACGGCCCAGACAACGAAAAGCCCGGCGTATTCTGCTGAGGTGATGTATAGCTTGGCACCATTCAGGATATAATGGTTGCCGTCTTTCAAAGCGCGGGTTTTCATCGCGGACGGGTCGGACCCGGCGCTGGCCTCCGTCAGGCAGAAACCACCAGCCGGATATGTGCCATCTGTCAGACGCGGCAGATAGAGCTCTTTTTGTTCATCAGAGCCAACGGCCTGAATGACTTCGCCGACCATGTTGCTCACCGAGACAGTTACAGCTGTTGACGCGCAACTTCCCGCGAGGGCTTCGACAGCAAGGGCAAACCCGACTGTGCCAGCTTCCGTTCCGCCATAGTCGGCAGAGACATTCAGCCCCATGAAGCCGTTTTCTGCCAAGAGGCGCAGATTGGCAAGCAACTCGTCGCGCCCATCGCCTTGATCGAGTTTCTCGGCCACTGGCTCCAGTCGGTCGCTAGCAAGCTTGCGCGCAGTATCGGCGATCATTTGCTGTTCTTCGGTGAAACTGAAGTCCATTGACACTTTCCATCCCATTGTTGTCCTGGCGGCAAACTAGCCGCAGTGCAGCATGATTGTCCATCTTCCTCAGAACGGTTTGCGGCGGGGCTCCAAACAGGAGATAAGGGAGTATGTCGACCCGATTGATCCTCCTGGCGCTTCCGCCTCTTGTTGTTATGCTGATTGCCGCTCTGCTGGTGCAATATATGGTGCAGCGGGAGCAGGCATTTGTTGATCGCAAGGCTGCCGAACGGCTCACGCTGTATCGTCAGACAATTCTGGGCGAATACGAGAAATACCGCTATTTGCCTTACATGCTGGCGCGAGATCCACGGGCAACCGTGGTCTTGAAAATAGGCGAACCGGCTGAGGCCGCCAATCGTTTCCTTGAGGAAATGGCAGAGAAGTCAGGTGCTGACTTGCTCTATGTGATGGACCGATCTGGCAATACGCTAGCCACAAGTAACTGGCGAGACCAGCTTTCACTGATCGGCCGAAATTATTCGTTTCGACCCTATTTCCAAACCGCAATAGACGGTGGGGAGGGGCAGTTTTTTGCTATCGGCGCAACCATTGGCGAGCCAGGACTTTTTCTGTCACTGCCGACGCCTGTCGAAGGCGTTCCAGATGGGGTTGCGGTCGTAAAAGTTGACATGGAACCGCTGGAGAAAGCTTGGGCTGAAGGCGGTGAGACGGTGTTTGCAACCGATGCCAACGGCGTAATTTTCCTGGCTTCAGTGGCGGATTGGCGGTATCGCACGCTCGACACATTGCCCTCGGTTGTCCGAAGCAAGATCGAAATGACTCGTCAGTACGCGGATGAGGCCTTGGTCAAGCTATCTGATCAGCCCATTGATGCCGAACGGACTGTTGCAATCGGCGGAGAGGTCTTCCGACACAACGAAGCCGACGTCGGGCTTCTTGGCTGGACGTTGCATTTCCTTGTGCCGATGAAGGAGACCCGCAAGAACAGTTTGCCGATATGGGTCTCTGGAATTGGCTTGAGCTTGTTGTATCTGGTCGGAGTGCTCGTCTATCGTGGCCGAGCATTGCGGCGTGCTTCGGTGCTTCTGCGTAAGGAAAGTGACAGTTTGCGCGAACTCAATCAGCTCCTGGTGCAAGAAGTTGATGAGCGACGGCGTGTTGAGTCTGAGCTTCGCACAGCCCAGCGACGACTTGCTCGGTCCAGTCGTTTGGCCGCGGTTGGGCAGATGTCTGCAGCCGTTGCCCATGAGTTGAACCAGCCCTTGGCGGCTATGCGAATGTTCGTTGCTGGCGCGCGTAAGTACCTCGAAGGCGGGCATGTGACATCCGTTGAGGACAATCTGCAGGAAATAGACGCCTTGCAGCACCGTATGGCCGCGCTCACTCAGGAGCTTAAGCGGTTTGCCCGTCCGGCGGAAAGCCGGATCGAGATTGTCGACATGCGGGCTTGCATCAAAGTGGCTGAGAAGATTGTCCGTCCGCGTCTGGAAGAAGTCGATGTGCAGTTGATCCTGCACTTGTCAGAACAGCCGCTCAATCTTGAAACTGCGCCTTTGAAAGTGGAACAGGTTCTGGTGAACCTGCTGCGCAATGCAGCAGATTCTGTCGCAGATGCGGAAAATCGCGAAATTGTGCTTGATGCAGAGAGATTGGGCTCTGAAATTCTGGTCAAAGTGTCTGACAGTGGCGAGGGTGTGCCTGAAGATCTGCGTGAGAAGATTTTTGATCCCTTCTTCACGACCAAGTTGAGCAGTGGTGGGCTTGGCCTTGGACTGTCGATCTCAGACCGGATAGCGGAAGATCTCGGCGGCACTCTCAAGGTTCAGTCAGGGGAGAACGGCGGCGCAACCTTTGTCTTGCGCCTGCCTGCACCTGAGAGTTCCGAAAATATGACAGATGTGACTGAACAGGCGAAACGGCTGGAGTTGACGACGCTATGATGACCGTGAGCGATAAAACGCCAGTCCTTATTGTCGATGACGATCCGTCCATGCGAGCAGCACTGCACCAATGGCTGGGACTTGCAGGCTTCGAGACGATTGAAGTGCCTGATGGCGATACCGCGATGCGCTATGTCAGATCGGACTTCCCCGGCTGCGTGGTCTCTGATGTCATGCTGAAAGGAGAAGACGGCGTCAGTTTGATGGCGCGGATCGCAGCTGTTGATGCAGATATCCCGGTGATCCTGATTACTGGGCATGGTGATGTGCCGATGGCTGTCGATGCCATGCGGTGCGGGGCTTATGATTTTGTCGAGAAACCGTTTGATCCTGACAAGATCGAGGATCTGGTGCGCAAGGCCTGCGAAAAGCGCATGCTTGTCATGGAAAACCGGTTCTTGTCGCGGCGTCTTGAAGAAGAAGGCAGCCTTGAGAAAAGGTTGATCGGCAACAGCCCGGTCATGCGGGCGCTTCGTGAGCGTGTGATGCATTTCGCAGGAACGGACGCTTCCGTTCTGATCACCGGTGAGACGGGCACGGGAAAAGAAGTCGTTGCTCAGGCGCTCCATGAATTTGGCAATCGGAAAAACGCTCCCTTCGTTGCGATCAATGCGGCAGCTCTTCCTGAAGCGATGGTTGAAGCGGAGTTGTTTGGCCATGAAGCCGGAGCTTTTACGGGTGCTGACAAGACGCGCATAGGGCGGATTGAGGCTGCCAACGGCGGTGTTTTGTTTCTTGATGAGATTGTGTCCATGCCGATCCCGCTTCAACCTAAGCTCTTGCGGGTCTTGCAGGAGAAGAAGGTCGATCGGCTAGGCGGTCGCAAACCAATTCCCGTGGACTTCCGCGTTATCAGTGCTGCAAACATTGAGCCTCGGGAAGCTGTGGCGTCAAAGGCCCTGCGTGAGGATCTACTCTTCCGCCTCAACACGATTGAGATTGCCATTCCGCCGCTCCGGGAACGGGGCAGCGACAGCCTGCTCTTGTTTGACACGTTTGTGAATCGCTTTGCAGTTCAATATGGCGTGGCTGCATCTGATGTGAGCGCGCGTGATGAGGTCTTTTTGCAGAGTTATGACTGGCCGGGAAACATACGTGAGCTGCGAAACGCTGCAGAGCGTTTTGTGTTGAACGCCGGTGTTGTGCGGCAACCCCTTGAGGTGCTTGTCATTGGCGGAAAATCTGGTGCCTCACAAAGTACTACGGGCAGCTTGAAAGATCTGATGGACAGTTATGAGCGCAGTGTGATTGCGAATGCTTTGCGCCGTCATGAGGGCAGCATTGCCAAGGTCATGCAAGAATTGGGAGTTCCTCGTCGTACCTTGAATGAAAAAATGGTTCGGCTGAAATTGAGTCGACCACAAGTAAAGATAGAATAGCCGCCTGCTGATAAATCACGGGCGATTCGGCCACCTTTCGATGGGTCGGCGAATAGTCGCTTATGGGGATTTCTTGTAGGCAATATATTGCTTATTATTGGGTGCTTACAAGCGAAGAACTTCTCTCAACGTCGATATTTTTAGTAGATTCCAAGGTTTGGGATACATTTGGCACGCTACATGCTAACTGTTTGTCAGCTTGGTGGACGTCTGCACATGATGCAGTCGAATTTTCTGCCAAGGTCCATGAGCCAATCTATCTGGGAGGATCAGTATGCTCACTGCCCGCAAATTTGCGACGGCTGCATCCGCAACCGTTCTGGGACTTTTCTTTGCCACCGAAACCTTCGCTGCAGACGTCACATGGAATGTGTCGGTATGGGGTAAACGCCGTGCATTTACCGAGCACATCGAGTACCTGGCTGAAAAGGTTGCCGAAAAAACCGATGGCAAGTTCGAAATCAAGCTGCATTACGGTGGGGCGTTGTCCAAGCCACGTGAAAACCTTGATGGGATTTCCTTTGGTGCATTTGAAATGGCGCAAATGTGTGCGTCTTATCATGCAGACAAGAACCCGACACTGACAGTTCTTGAGCTGCCATTCCTCGGCGTCAACGATTTGGAAACAGAAACGAAGGTCAGCTGGGCGGTTTATGATCACCCTGCGGTCAAAAAGGATCTGGCCCGCTGGAACGCTGAAGTTCTGATGCCATCCCCAATGCCACAGTACAACATCATCGGTGTCGGCGATGCGCCATTGAAAGTTGAAAATTTCGATGGCATGCGCGTCCGTGCACTTGGTGGCATCGGCAAGGCCATGGAAACCGTTGGTGCGGTTCCAACCTCTGTCACAGCATCTGAAGCTTACCAGGCGCTTGATTCCGGTACAGTGCAGGGCGTTGCCTTTGCCCCTCATGCGCACCTGTCGTTCAAGACAGTTGAAGCTGGTAAATGGTGGACAGCCAACCTGAATCCGGGCACCGTCCAGTGTCCAGTTATCGTCAACACAGACGCTCTTGCTGCGCTTCCAGCGGATATGCGCAAGGTTCTGGATGAGACGGTTCCAGAAGCTGTTGATCACTATCTCGAAACCTACGCCAAGGTTTACGACAAGTGGTGGCCTGAGTTGAAAGAGCGCAACATTATTCAGATCGAATATACCGATGAAGACCTGGCTGCTTTTAAAGCCAAAGCCGGTAAGCCGATCTGGGACCAGTGGGTTGCTGAGCAGTCTGCTAAGGGCATCCCTGCCCAGGAACTTCTGGACCTCGTTCAGTCGAACGTTCAGTAAAATCCCGACTTCATTTCTATAAGTTGATCAATAGACTCCGGCGCATTTTGCGCCGGAGTTAACTTGCAGGAACATATCATGGCCGGTACGCTATCAAGCCCGGATCAACCCGAGACTTTCATCAAATTTGACGGGGTTCTCGGGCGCATCGAAAATATATTCAACCTGATTGCTGCCTCCAGTATTCTCATTCTGATGTTTCTCGCTGTCGCGCAGGTGCTGGGGCGATTTTTCCTCAATATGCCGGTGCCGGGTTTCATCGACATTACCGAGCAGGCCATGGCCGTCTTCGCCTTCTGCGGTGTCGCCTATTGCCAGCGTGTCGGTGGCCACATCCGCATGGAAATGGTGCTTGGGAAACTGAAAGGCCGCGCGATGTGGGTGGCCGAGATGGTCGGCGTCATCCTGATCGCCATTGCCGTTTTCCTGCTGATCTGGGGCTCTTGGTTCCATTTCTACCGGTCCTGGTCGTTGGGTGACAGCACCATGGACATTGGGTTCGTAACCTGGCCCTCGAAGCTTGTCATTCCAGTCGCTCTCAGCCTTTTGTTCCTGCGCTTGATGATGCAGATCTACGGCTATTTGCGCCTCGTGATCAATCCGGATGCCACACCCTATGGAGTGCCTGTCATTCAAGATGTCACGGAAGCGGCACAGCATGAGATTGAAGAAGCTTTCGGCGATGACATCACTGCAGGAGACGCGAAATGACCCCGTTTGAGGTTGGTCTCTTGATGACGGGCATGTTGCTCGTCATGGTCGTTATTGGAATGCGTGTTGCATTCGCGGCGGCTTTCACTGGTCTGGTCGGTTTGATCGTTCTATTCTCCATGAAGATGGGCTTTGAAAGAGGGTTCTTTGTCGCGCTGAAGATGGCGGGAACGATCCCGCACTCCAAATCCGTGACCTACACCCTGTCCGTCTTGCCGACGTTCATTCTGATCGGTTTTCTGGCCTTCTATGCAGGCTTCACAAAGCAGTTGTTCGAGGCGTCCAAGCGCTGGTTGGGCTGGATGCCGGGCGGCATGGCGGTTGGAACAGTCTTCGCTACCGCTGGCTTTGCGGCCGTTTCCGGTGCATCTGTCGCGACAGCTGCCGTCTTTGCCCGCGTTGCCATTCCTGAAATGTTGGCGGCAGGTTATTCCAAACGTCTGTCGTCTGCCGTGGTGGCAGCAGGTGGAACCCTGGCCTCGCTCATCCCGCCATCTGCGATCCTGGTGATCTACGCTATCCTGGTTGAACAATCGGTCGGCAAACTGCTGATCGCAGGTTTCTTGCCGGGCGTCTTTTCGGCGTTTATCTATGTTGCAATCATTGTCGGGATTTCTGCTTGGCGCGGCGATGCTCCGCCAGTGCGTGGTTTCACTTGGGGGCAGCGTTTTTCCTCGCTTCCCGGCACATTCCCGATCATCGCAGTTATCGGTATTATCTTCTCGTCGTTCTTCTTTGGTCTGGCAACGCCAACGGAAGCTGGATCCCTCGGGGCATTCGTTGTTCTGGTGGTGGCATTCGTAAAAGGCATGAGGTTCCGCCAGCTCGGTCAGGCGCTTCATGAGACGGCCAAGCTCACGGTGATGATCTTCACGTTGATCTGGGGCGTACTGGTCTACGTTCGGTTCCTCGGCTTTGCCGGTCTTCCGGATGCCTTCAGGGACTTCATTGTCGCGCTGGAGTTCTCGCCCTGGATTGTGATGATCCTGATTCTTTGCGCTTATGCGGTGCTGGGCATGTTCATGGATGCCATCGGCATGCTGATCCTGACCCTGCCTGTGGTCTATCCGGCTGTTATCGCCCTCAATGGCGGTGAAGCGGTGACTGCAGCGGACAGTGCCTTCGGCATGTCAGGAGAAGCCTGTGCAATCTGGTTCGGAATTTTGGTGGTTAAGATGGCAGAGCTTTGTCTGATTACGCCGCCAATTGGGCTCAACTGCTTCGTGGTGGCGGGTGTACGCCCGGACATTCCGGTACAGGAAGTCTTCCGCGGCTGTGTGCCGTTCTTCATCGCGGACATTCTGACCATCGGTGGTCTTCTGGCCTTCCCGTCGATCATTACGCTTCTGCCTTCGTTAATGTAGGTACTGAGCGATTTGCTTGAAATCAAAAGGCCGCTGCGCATAACCGCAGCGGCCTTTTTCTTGAATGTCTCGGTGACGAAAAGCGGGTCTAGAACAAATTGCCCTGATTTGCGGATGTCTTTTCCGCACCGGGTTTCTTCGTCTTTGGCTTTGTAGCTTTCGGGGCTGCCTTTGGAGCCGGTGGCTGAGCAATGCCGTCTCCAGTTGCGAGCGCATCGACGATCCCATCCGCCAGCTCAATGGAAAGCGTTGCGCCGGGTGCGACGCTTGCTGCTGAGCGAACGGGTTGGCCGGTGTCATCGCGCAGCAGTGCATAGCCACGTGACAGCACATCTTTGTAAGATAGTGACTTGAGCAGCTTTTCCTGACCGTCCAGCCGATCACGGGATTTGGCCAGCCGAAGCTTGAAGGAAAGGTCCAACCGTTCATTCAGCCCATTCAACCGTTCTGTGCCCAAGGACAGTTTCTGCCTGAGCGGAGCTGCGGACAGTCGAGACGCCGTTGCTGAAAAGCCCTGACGTTTTTGGGTGATGGCAACACTGAGCGCTCTTTGCTGGCGATCAAACAGGCCTGCGAGCGTTGTGCGGGCGCTGTCTGTTGTCCGTTGTAGCACCAAAGGCGACAGACGAATTGCTGCGTTTTGATAGGCGCTGCGATGACTGCGAGTGTTTACGGTCAGCGCGTGTTCTAGGCGGCTGGCGCAGGTATCAAACTGCTGACGCGGCAATGCGAGAAGATCGCGCGGAGCAGGCAGGGCAGCCCCGGCAGCTCTCAGCTCTGTGCGCCGGTTGGCAACCAGCCGGTTGAGACCGGATGACAAACGCCGGGACAGATCATCAATCAGGCTCATCAGATCGGCTTTGACCGGCACGGCAATCTCTGCAGCGCCTGTGGGCGTTGGTGCGCGCACATCGGCAGCCAAATCGATTAGCGTCCAGTCGGTCTCGTGGCCGACGGCGGAAATCAGGGGGATGTCGCTGTCAGAGGCTGCTCGAACGACGCTCTCTTCGTTGAAGCCCCAAAGGTCTTCAATGCTTCCTCCGCCACGCGCAACGATGATCAGGTCGGGCCTTGGTATCGCGCCGCCCGTTGGCAATGCGTTGAACCCCCGAATGCCGTTGGCAACTTCTGCGCCGGATGTTTCGCCTTGAACACGGACCGGCCAGACAATCACATGCAGCGGAAACCGATCAGATATGCGGTGCAAGATATCGCGAATGACAGCACCTGTCGGCGAGGTGACAACACCGATGACGCGAGGCAGGCTTGGCAGAAGCTGTTTGCGTTCTTCAGCAAAGAGGCCTTCTTCGCCCAGCTTGCGCTTACGTTCTTCCAACAAGGCCATCAGGGCGCCAGCGCCGGCTGGCTCCAGCGCGTCGATCACCATCTGATATTTCGACTGTCCGGGAAATGTCGTGATCTTGCCGGTGGCGATCACTTCCAGCCCTTGCTCGGGCTTGATCTTCAGTTTGGAGGCATTGCCTTTCCAGATGACGCCGGACAGAACCGCTCGGTCATCCTTCAAATCCAGATAGATGTGCCCGGAGCCGGGGCGTGAAATCCGGCCAAGCTCACCGCGCACTCGAACGTATCCGAATGAATCCTCCATCGTTTTCTTGATGGAGAAAGAGATGTCCGCGACCGAATATTCAGTCGCGTTCGATGAGTTGTCAGCCAAGGTCTGGTTCCTTAAATTTCCCTCCGAAGGTGGCCGGTTCGGCGGCACCGGTCAAGCGTGAACGGGATCTCAAAGGCAGCGAATGCAAAGCTATCCAGAGGCTCTTTGCTCTCTGCCATTGAAAAGCCCGACCCAGAGGTCTTAACTAGAAGGTATGACCCGATACGATTACCGCATGCAGCGCCTTTTTCTGCGCCATATCCTCGCCGAGGGAGCTTCGATAGAAGCTGATCGCGGTCAGGCGAACTATTTGCTGAATGTTCTGCGCCTTAAAAACGGCAGCGAGCTGCTTGTTTTCAACGGAACGGATGGTGAATGGCTCGCCTCAATCCGGGCGACCGGTCGCAAGGCCTGCCATCTTGATCTGGTAAAGCAGGTGCGGGAGCAGAGCAAAGCCATTGATCTGCAGTATCTGTTTGCGCCTCTGAAACATGCACGTCTGGACTACATGGTGCAGAAGGCGGTCGAGATGGGGGCGGGAGCTCTGCGCCCGGTTATGACCCAGCATACGCAAGTCAGTCGTGTTAATCTGGAGCGCATGGAAGCAAATGTGATCGAGGCTGCAGAGCAATGCGGCGTGATTGCGGTTCCTGAGGTTTTGGAGACGCTCTCGTTGACGGAGCTTCTGTCAAATTGGGCAGTAGATCAGCCAGGCAGACGTTTGCTGTTCTGCGATGAGGGGGAGGAGAGCCAGAACCCGATTGCAGAGCTGGTGCGTATCGCAGATGCCGGGCCGCAGCCCTTGGCCATTCTGGTCGGCCCGGAGGGCGGTTTTTCCGAAGACGAACGCGTTTTGCTCCGAGCTCGGTCCTTTGTCAGTGCCATCCCCTTGGGACCTCGAATTCTACGGGCTGACACAGCTGCCGTAGCGGCTCTTGCCGTTGTTCAGGCCACACTTGGGGACTGGGCCTGAGCAAGAAGATGCTACTCAAGTTTGTGTGACATTGAAATTACGCCAAAACGGTGTCTTGCTTTCATCCTTCCAGCATCTTAAATGCGTCGAGGCCTTTGGGTTTTTCTGAAGGTGTTAGGTGTTTATTGCGTTTGTGCGCGGCCAGTGGGCTGAGTATCGTGCGAGCCGTTTGAGAATTGGAAAGTCCTGTATGGCCCGCGATACCGTTGATTCCACGCCGATTGAAAATATTGCCGATCTCTCTGCGACCCTTGAAGAGGGGAACAAGCCTGCTGAAAAGTTTCTGATTGGCACCGAACATGAGAAGTTCGGCTTTCATTTGTCTGACTTGTCTCCCATTCCCTATGAAGGGTCCAATGGTGTTGAGGCTGTTCTGACTGGAATGGAAAACCTGCTTGGTTGGGACAGGATTGAGGATAACGGCAATATAATCGGACTTGCCGACTCAGTCGGTGGCGGTGCTATTTCTATTGAGCCAGGCGGACAGTTCGAACTGTCAGGTGCGCCGCTGCAAACGCTCCATGAGACCTGCCGTGAAACCAACGCTCACCTGGCCCAGGTTCGCAAGGTTGCAGACCCGCTAGGCATCGGTTTTCTTGGTTCTGGCATGACCCCGACCTGGCGGCGCGAAGATGTGCCGCAAATGCCCAAGTCCCGTTATGACATCATGCGCAGATACATGCCGAAGGTCGGGTCATACGGGCTCGACATGATGCATCGTACATCTACCATTCAGGTGAACCTGGATTTCTCCAGCGAAGCCGATATGGTCAAGAAGATGCGTGTCGGGCTGGCGCTTCAGCCTATTGCGACAGCGATCTTCGCCAATTCGCCATTCTCTGACGGCAAAGTGAATGGGTTCAAATCCTTTCGAGCTCACATCTGGAATGATTTGGATGCTGATCGGACCGGGAACCTGCCATTTGCTTTCGAGGATGGCTTTGGGTTCGAGTCTTATGTGGAATGGGCACTTGATGTGCCAATGTATTTCGTCAAGCGTGGCGACACCTATTTTGATGTGACCGGGACAACGTTCAGACAATTCATGAATGGCGCTCTCCAGGGCACTGTGCCTGATGCCTTGCCGACGATCGGCGACTGGAACAATCATCTGTCTACGCTCTTCCCGGATGTGCGTTTGAAGACATTTATCGAGATGCGCGGTGCTGACGGGGGACCATGGCGTAGAATTTGTGCCTTGCCAGCCTTCTGGGTTGGCCTGCTGTACGACGATGGCATTCTGGATCAGGCATGGCAGCTTGTGCGTGACTGGACCACTGAAGAGCGCATGGCTCTGCGGAATGAAGTGCCAATGTCCGCACTGCAGACATCTTTCCGGCAGGGTACTGTTCTTGATATTGCCAAGGAAGCTCTGGCCCTTTCGAAAGAGGGTCTGCGCAGGCGCAATCGTTTGAGCGATGGCGACCTTGATGAGCAGGTGCATTTGGCGCCAATCGAGGAAGGATTGGCTGCGGGCATGTGTCCTGCAGATGTTCTGTTGCAGCGCTACAATGGCAATTGGAATGGTGACATAGCCCAGATTTTTAAGGACTACGCCTACTAGGGCTCGGCTTTTCATTCGCGACATACGATCGCTGCAGAGCGGAATTTGACGTTGCTGATCAGAAAGTTGATCATGCAAGTCAATTCACTCGCAGCAAGGTAGCCCTCATGGCGGATATCCCTGATTCTCCTCTACCCTTTGACTTCGCAGCCGTTGCGAAGGAAATGCAGCAGAGGTTTGGCTGGAGTGAAGGAGACTTGGGCGCTGCCATGTCACAGCTGTTGCCTGCCGCAATGAGCGGTGCGCGGCACTTTGGTGGCATGGGCCCTGACTTTCAGGCAAATACGCCAGGTGCCGATGTGCCCTTTCCGTTTTTGTCTTCCTTTCGCTCGCAAACGACTCCGATACAAGAAGATCCCATGAAGGGGTTCTTCGGGACGGATGCTATCCGCAAGGCGGTTGCAGAGCAGGTGGCCTCCGCAACCGGCTTGCAGCAGGATGCAGTCGCAGAAATGATGCCAGTGGCTGCAACCCTGGCGATGGGGGAGATTGCGCGTCCTTATCTGAAGGGCGAATCGCTTGAGCTCATGGAACTGTTCATGCGCGGCTTTGCAAGGGGAAGGCCGAAACCAGCGCCGAGCGCCGTTGACTATATTGAGAGCTATACAAATGCCATGCAGTCGTTCTGGTCGGGGTTTTCAAAGTCATCAGCGGCGATGACCTCTGAACCGGCTGATGAACAAGCTCCAAGTGAAGTGCAGTCAGAAGAGCTAGAAAAGCCCAATGCGGCTTCAAACTCTAATGAAGCGCAAAACGGTGTATCGGATCTTGAGAATACAGTGGCAAGCTGGATGGCCGCCGGACGGGATTTTCAGTCAAGTCAGGCCAAGGCATTCGACAGCTTTTTTGAAAAGGCTGTTCTTGATCTTAATGAGCCATCATCGAAATAAAAAAATGGCCCGCTGGGGGCAGCGAGCCAGTTGGGTGTCAGCAAAATATGCCGACGGGGCTGCAGTCAGATAAGGCTCAAGCAGCGAGCCTATGGTCTGGACATGACATAGGTCCAGATTTATGTGCCTCCGTCTTAGCGGAAGCTTTAGGGAGTTGAGCTGAGGCCAAGGCGCGTTTTTCAAGAGAGCGCTCGCGGGCCCATTCGCTCAAAACATGAGATGGGTCGGTAAACAGGGATACCTGTTTCGCACATCGAAGATCGCTCCGCGTCAGGCCGATGTCCTCAAGTTGTGCGTCTGTCAGGTGATGCAGGCGATTGACCTGGCGACGGTTAACCAGAAGACGCCATGCGCGAGTGACCATTGACCCAAAGGTTGTGATCAGGGTGTGTGTGGTTGAAGTCGACATGGCATAATTCTCCTGTTAGCTGACGAAACAATTTTCGCCTGCTCGTTCCGCGCCGCGTTGCGACGATCCGTCTGCTGGGAACAATTGGAAGATGCAGAATACGATCACATAAATCCAACGAATGTTTCTTATGCGATCTATCGTTTTTTGTTATGTGACACTTGTTTTGATGGTTCATGGAAATAATTAGTTTTTAATATCAGTTATTTAGGCTTTTTTATTTCCGGGTCGGACTTGTGGAAGGCAAGTGAAACATCATCGTATAAATTTTGACGCAGCCGTTTTCCCACCGGATTTCCCTCGGTTTGCAACTGTGAAACACTGACTTTTCATGGAAGAGGATTTCGAGAATTTTATTAATAATATAATCAATTCATAGGGTTGGAGGTTGTGATCAAGCGGTGGCATTTTGAACGTGGGCTTTGATAAGGCAAAAATAGTTTTAAAGGTTTGATGATTGTCAGAGTCCAGCAACTCCGATATGTCAGATGAATGACTTTGATAGTATTCATCTGAAAACGTGATGTATGGTTCGGCGATGTTAGATCTTGATCAACTGCGAACATTTGTTGCTATCGCTGAATGCGGCAGCTTCACGCGCGCGGCGGAAACCGTCCATAAGACTCAGTCTGCTGTTTCCATGCAGATGCGCCGACTGGAGGAAAAGGTTGGCCGCCCGATCTTTGTTCGCGATGGGCGCATGTCCCGGTTGACGGAAAATGGCGAACGTCTGCTCCATTATGCGCGTCGCCTTGTTCAGTTGAATGATGAGACCTTGGCAGCTTTTGATGAGACGGAAGTGTCCGGGTTTGTCCGTCTGGGCACTCCAGATGATTATGCTGACCGGTTCTTGCCAGAAATTCTGGCGCGGTTCTCCAGGTCCAATCCAAAGGCGGAGGTCAGCGTTGTCTGCGCACCAACGCCGAACCTCTTTGAGCTGGTGGCAGAAGACGAATTGGACGTCGCGATTGTCACCCATGTCTGGAAGAAAGGTCGCAAAGAAGCGCAAGTGGTTCGGCGAGAACCGCTTTTGTGGGTGACCTCTGCCCGTCATGCTGCAGAAAACGAAACTGTACTGCCGTTGGCTCTTGGCCGGGCAACTTGCGATTGGCGCAAAGCAGCCTTATCGGCGCTTGATAATGTTGGCCGCGAAAGCAGGCTTCTTTATTCAAGCTGGAACTCGACCGCTGTCGGGGCTGCAGTTCTCGCGGGGCTCGCAGTTTCCGTCTTGCCTGAGTCAGCGCTGCGTCCGGGGATGCGCGTTTTGTGTGAAGCAGATGGTTTTCCGAAGCTTCCAGACTGCGACATCGGAATCATGAGGTCCTGGCGGCAGAACACCCGTGTCACGGAAGCTTTGGTCGAGCACATTCTTTCGTCCCTCGATAATCTGTCTGTGCCTCAGGCCGAAGTCTAGGTCTTTGATTGATTGATCACTAATTCGGATGTATCTTGGTTAAAGGTATTCGAATGTGTTGTGATTTCCATCCGAGCTTTTGAGGCAGACTTCGACCTATGCATCATGTTTTGGACATTGATCAGCTTCGCACGTTCCTGGCCATCGCAGAGCTGGGCAGCTTCACCAAGGCTGGAGAGGCCGTTCATAAAACGCAGTCGGCCGTTTCCATGCAGATGCGCCGACTGGAAGAGCGCGTCGGTCTGGCCATCTTCGTCAAGGATGGGCGGCAATCCCGATTGACCGAGGATGGTGAGCGGCTGATTGAATATGCGCGCCGTATTATTTTGCTGAATGATCAGACACTGTCAGCCTTTGGCGGTCGAACGGAGGTCGGCAGGGTCAAACTGGGCATTCCAGATGACTACGCGGATCGTTTATTGCCAAGGGTTCTGGCAGCCTTCGCACGGCTCAATCCGGCAATTGAAGTTCAGGTCGAGTGTGCCAGCAGTTCAAAAACCTACGCTGCGGTTCGCAATGGCGAACTTGATGTCGCGATCATCACATCCGCCGAGAGTCAGGATATGTCGGGAGAAGTGATACGACGCGAGCCGTTGCATTGGGTGACGTCATCAAGTCACTTTGCTCATACCAGTGAGACTGTGCGTCTTGCGATAGGTGCGCCCAGTTGTTGTTGGCGCAGGCTTGCCATGGAGGCTCTAGACCGTGTGTCACGCGCCTATTCGATCTCATATGTCAGCTCAAGCGCTGCTGCTCTGGTGGGGGCGGTTCAGGCTGGCTTGGCCGTGACAGTGTTCCCGGAAAGCGCTGTGCGGGAAGGGATGCGAATTCTGGACGAAAAGGACGGCTTTCCAGGCTTGCCACATTGCGATATTTCCCTGCTGCGATCTGATAGCGCCCGTGCACCGATGCATGACACGCTTTGCAATCATATTGTTGCTGCGATTGGGAACGTGTCCATCGGCATGGCTGCCGAATAGGGTCATGCCGTTGCCGTGGGATGCCAGGTCGGCGCGTAGCCATTGGAGAGGGCATGGACAATGCATGCAGGCGTCAATACGGTCACCGAAGAAGCTTTCGAAATGGCTATACGAGGTATTTCATAACCACGCGGTGTCCACATGAGAGCCTTGCTGTTGCGTGCCGCATGAGGCTGACCTTGCCATATAAACATGGCGGCGTCGGGCAGGCTCTCAAAGGCTGCTGAATACCGCTTTGGCTTACCATTTTCCAAACGATCCTCATGCAGGACAAGATCCATGTCGTCCGCTTTCATCGGTTCATCTGCAGATACTCCTTCAGAAAAGGCTGCGGCAAATTCTTTGGCCTCTGCCCGGCGACATTCGAAGCAGGGTCGGTGGCCTGAGGCCAATGCAGTTACCTCATCCATAAAGAAAAGCTCGGTGTAGCTCGTGCCCATCAGCTCTCGTTGGCGGTTTTTGAACGAGGTGACACAGCAGATCCAGCGCCGGGAGCTCCACCGGCGTTTTGTGAGTGTTTTTGTTTGCAAATCGTGTATTCGTCCGCCGCGATTGCCTAAAAACAATCCTCGATCCGGGATGGCAACAATTTCTCCGGTCGGCAGGACGCGGTTTTGCAAAGGATGAGGTCGAGCCATATGGGGGAATAACCTCTGTTGCGATGTTAGTCCGGATTAACGAACGGCCCGGCGCACTTCATGAAACACGCCGGGCGCTAAATTATAGCACCATATTGTGGCGGCCAACCTTGTGAATATCCGTCTCTCCGCACAGACCCATGGTCACATCCAGCTCCTTGTGAATGATTTCCAAAGCCTTGGTGACGCCAGGCCTGCCCATGGCGCCAAGGCCATAGATGTAGGATCTTCCTATAAATGTGCCCTTTGCGCCCATGGCCATGGCCTTGAACACGTCCTGACCCGACCGGATGCCGCCGTCCATATGGACTTCGATCTTGTCACCGACTGCATCGACGATGTCGCGTAGAACGTCGTAGGAAGCCAAAGCTCCATCGAGCTGACGACCGCCATGGTTGGAGACGACAATCGCATCTGCTCCGATGTCTGCAGCGATCTTGGCATCTTCAACGTCATTGATGCCTTTCAGGATCAGCTTGCGGTCCCAATGCTTTTTGACCCATTCAATGGAGGACCAATCGAGTGTTGGGTCGAACTGGCTGTTGGTCCATTCGGCAAGCGAACTCATGTCGCCGACACCGTCTACATGCCCGACGATGTTGCCAAATTGACGGCGCTTGGTCTGCGCCATGTTCCAGCACCAGCGTGGCTTGAGCGCCAGATCAGCGAGCACGCGTAGGGAAGGGTTTGGCGGCGTGGACAGACCGTTCTTGATGTCCTTATGGCGTTGACCGAGGACCTGAAGATCCAGGGTTAGGCATAGTGCCGAACAATGCGCCGCATGGGCTCGTTGCATGAGGTTCTCGGAGAAACCGCGATCACGCATGACATAAAGCTGGAACCAGAACGGCTTGCTCGTGTGTTCTGCAACGTCCTCAATCGAACAGACAGACATGGTGGTCAGTGTGAAAGGCACGCCGAACTTCTCGGCGGCTTGTGCTGCGAGGATCTCACCGTCGGCATGTTGCATGCCGGTCAAGCCAACGGGAGCCAGGGCCACAGGCATGGAGACGTCTTCGCCGATCATCTTTGTCTTCAGGCTGCGATTATCGATGTTGACGGCGACCCGCTGCCTTAACTTCTGGCGTTGGAACGCGGCTTCGTTGTCATGATAGGTTTCTTGGGTCCAGGAGCCGGTGTCCGCATAGTCGTAGAACATTTTGGGGACGCGGCGCTTTGCGAGGGCCTGAAGGTCCGCGATGCAGGTAATAGGGGCCATGGGTCTGTTCCGTCTAGATTGAAAAGTCAGGATGAAGAAGCTTTGACGCTTCGTGGTTTCGTAGGTGCTGGTACCGAATTCTGTCGTTGCTGATGTCGCTGGTCCGCAACTAATTTACGGGCCTGAGCTTCCTCGGCTTCGATGAGTGCTTGTGAGACAAACGCAATATGTTGTCTGGATGCCTCGCTGGCGGCTTGAGCGTCGCCGGCTATGATGTGCGCAACGATTTCCTTGTGCTGTGCCAGAACGACAGTGTGAGCTGTTGGGTGATGGTCCAGGCGTTGGCGATTGAAAAACACACCGTTGGTCAGCAGTCTGTAGCAGGAGCGCAGGCTGTGCAGGAGGATTACATTGTGGGCAGCTTCTCCAATTGCTTGATGGAGGCCTACGTCAAGTTCTGCCTCGCGTTGATGGTCACCCGCTGCATGTGCGCTATCCATTTGCCCGATGATTTCGGTGAGGATCTTGTGGTCTGTTTGGCTGGCTCGTTCCGCTGCGTGACCCGCAGCAACGGCTTCTATGTCTTTGCGAAATTCCAGATAGTCAGAAGTGGCGGAGGGATGACGCCCGATCAGTGCAACAACAGCCTCAGAGAAAATTGGCCCGATCACATCGGCGACGAAGGTACCGCCGCCTTGACGGCTTGATAGAAGGCCGCGTTGCTCAAGTGTTTTGAGGGCTTCTCTTAGCACCGGGCGAGAGACATCCAACTCACCGGAAAGGTCTCGTTCCGCTGGCAACCTGTCGCCAGGGCGCAAGACTCCACTGAGGATCAATTCCTCGATTTGCTGTATGGCCGCATCGGCCGTCCGGGTTTGGTCTATCTTTCGAAACATAAATCAAACTGCATTCTAGCGAAGTGACCAGCCTATCCAGTCTTGCTTTTTAAAACGCAGATTTTAAAATTGGTCAATTAAATTATCCAATTTATGTCAAAGCAGATCTTTTGGTGTTCTCCCGGCAAAAAATGCATCGAGATTGTCGAGGGCGCGAAAGCCCATGGCATCGCGGGTGCGGGTCGTCGCGCTGCCAATGTGCGGCAGCATGAAGATGTTGTCATGGCCGGAGAACGCCGGATTTCCTCCTGGCTCCACCTGGAAACAATCAAGTCCTGCGGCCATCACCTGACCGCTGTTCAATGCCTTCATCAGGGAAGCTTCATTGATGAGAGCGCCGCGTGCCGTGTTCACGACGACGGTTCCCTTTGGCAGAAGAGCCAAGGTGTCATCGTTGAGAAGGTTGCGGGTCTCAGGCGTTGCCGGACAATGCAGGGATAGAAAATCAGCCTGAGGCAGCAGGCTTTCTAGAGTGTTGTGATAAATCGCCTCATGTTCCTCGGCTTCTGGCAGCCGGGAGCGGTTGTAATAATGGATTTCCATGTCGAATCCGCGTGCCTTTTTGGCAAATGCCTGTCCGACACGCCCCATCCCGACAATGCCGACCCTTGCACCGCTGACCTGCTTGCCGACCATGAAAGACGGGCTCCAGACAGTCCAGCCACCGCTGCGAACAATCCTGTCGCCTTCCACCGCACGCCGGGCCGCCCCTAACATCAGCAGCATTGCGATCTCGGCTGTGGCATCCGACAGAACATCCGGCGTGTTGGTGACTGTGATGCCTTTTGCCTTGATGGCCGCTAGGTCACAGTGATCCACGCCAACGGAATGATTTGCGAGAATTTTCAGGCGTGGGTCCAGCTGTGCCGCAACATCGGCTGAAAATATTTCGGAATGGCAGGGCATCATGGCATCCGCCTGCCGGCTCATTTCGATGATTTTTTCAGCTGAACTCACGTCGTCAGCTTCATTCAGGATCACATCATAGCTTTGCCGGGCTCTCGCAACCGTTGCTGCCGAAACCTTGCGAGGAAGCCAGAGAACAGGTTGATCAGCCATTGTCGCTGTTCTGCGCCTTGTTACTCAGGCATTCCTCGTAAAAATCGTAGAGGGCCAGGGACAGGACGAATATCGCGATACACCAGAATGGCAGGCCGCCCCAGAAACCAGCAAATCCGGTTGAAATGCTGTGGGCGAGGCCGATCACGAAAGTAAACACCATAGCGGTCCCAATCAGGCCAGCGAGTATTTTGGTATTGCGTCCGAGCATGGAACCTCCTGTCAGGCCGCTTGGGCCGAAAGTATATTGATGAGCCAGCGGGCGGTGCGCAGAAGACGGTCATCTTCCTCTATGCCGCCGACAAGTTGAACGCCTATAGGAAGACCTGTGCTGCCAACCATCACTGGCAGAGAGAGGCAAGGCAGTCCGGCAAGCGTCCAAAGAGTGCTGAAAATAGGATCGCCTGTTGTTGGACCAAGCTTCGGTGCTTCACCCGGAGCGCTGGGCGTCAGGATGGCGTCGAAGTCCTTGAAGAAGGCGGTAAAGAAGACGTCACTTTCCTGCATGGTGCCCAGGGCTTCGTCATAAGCAGTCTTTGTTATTGTGCGCCCACGTTCGATCACCGGCTTCAGCGTGTCGCTGATCTGGTCCCAGTGACCGTCGAAGATCTCCTGCAGGTGTTGGCAGATTTCATATTCGTGGATGATCCTTTGGGTCTCAACCAATCCTGCAAAAGCTGGTGGGGATTTGACCCGTTCCACACGAGCTCCCATGGCACCGATCAGCTCTTCAAATCCTGCCGTTGTGTCGGCGGTCATCCGATCTGCGAATGGCAGATCGAACCACGCCAGCAATGGCTGCACGGGAGGTTCTGCCTGAAAGCCTTCCAGCACAGCGGGGCGAGGACGCGCGTAGCTTTTTGCATCTCGCTGATCATGGCCCTTGAGCGCATCAACAAGCCGTGCCGTGTCCTCAGCTGTCCTTGCGAAAACGCCAATCTGGTCCAGCGAGACAGACGTCTGCAGAACGCCTTCGCGGGAAATCATTCCGCGTGTCGGCTTGAAACCATAGACGCCGCAAAAAGACGCTGGACGGATGACGGACCCGTTGGTCTGGGTTCCGAGCGCCAGCGGCACTTGAAAGGCTGCCACCGCTGCAGCAGATCCACTGGATGAACCGCCGGGCGTACAGTCCGGATTATGGGGATTGGTCGTGTCAGCTGGATGGACGAAGGCAAACTCAGTCGTCTTTGTCTTGCCGAGAATGATCGCGCCTGCCTCCTGCAAACGCTCGACCACGACGGCATCTGCGGTGGGGTGTCTTCCCTGAAGGACAGGCGACCCACGCTCTGTTGGAAGGCCTGCGGTGTCGATGATGTCCTTCAATCCGATGGGCAAACCATGAAGGCTTCCCATGGGGCGCCCGGACTGGCGGATTGCATCCATCTGGCTCGCTTGGGCGAGAGCGTGCTCTGGATCGATAAGCGCCCAAGCCTTCAGTTGGCCGTCTGTTTCCTCAATGCGCGTGAGACATGCCTTGACCAGATCGGTCGAGGTGAGCAAGCCAGCCCGAATTTTCCGGGCCGCCTCACTGGCCGTCAGCTCATTGGGCGCTTGCTGGGCAATCATGTGGTTCATGGGATATAGGGTCCAAACAGATAGTCAGGCAGCCAAAGAGCAATGCCGGGGAACTGATACATCAGCACCATCGAGAAGATGACGATCCCAAGATACGGCAGGATGCCCTTGAAGATGTCAATGAGCTCGATTTCGTTCTTCAGCACCCCTTTGAGATAATAGGCCGACATGGCCATGGGCGGTGTCAGGAACGAGGTTTGCAGATTGAGAGCCACCAGCATGGCGAAGAAGTAAGGGTTGACGCCGAATGTCTCCAGCATGGGCAGGAAGATCGGGACGAAAATGATCAGGATTTCGGACCATTCCAGCGGCCAGCCGAGGATGAAAATAATCAGCTGAACCATGACCAGGAACTGCCAGGGCTCCAGGTTCATGCCGAGGAACCAGTGCTCAATGACGTCGTGGCCGCCAAGGTATGAAAAGACCGAGGCGAAGGTCCAGGATCCGACGAACAGCCAGCACACCATGGCAGTTGCCTTGGCCGTCAGGAAGACGCTTTCCTTGACCTTTCGCCATGTGAGCGAGCGATAGATTACCGCAAGCACCAATCCGCCAAGAGCACCCATGGCAGCCGCTTCGGCAGGCGTGGCCAAGCCGCCCAAAATGGACCCAAGCACCAGCATGATCAGTACGGTCAGCGGGACGAAGGAGAAGATCAAATCCAAATAGATCTTGGATGCAGGCGGAACGTCTTCCTGGTTGGGTTTGGGAGCGATGGCAGGATTGATCCAGACCCGCACGATCACATAGACAATATAAAGGCCCGCCAATATGAGGCCCGGAAACACAGCTGCCGCATAAAGGCGCAGCGGCGACAGCTCGGCAATCGCTGCATAGACAATCAACATGATGGAGGGCGGAATGAGAATACCAAGCGTTCCGCCGGCGCAGATCACACCGGATGCGAATTTCTTGTCGTAATTCGCATTGGCCATCGCCGGAAAGGCCAGCAGTCCCATCAATGTCACCACCGCGCCGACGATGCCGGAGGCTGTCGAGAAAACGGCGCATGTGATCAAAGCGGCAATCGCCATGGATCCGGGTAAGTTCCGCGCGGCCATTTGCAGCGAAAAGAACAGCCGGTTGACGATGTTGGCACGTTCCACCACATAGCCCATGAACAGGAACAGCGGGATGGCGACAAGCGTGTCATTCTCCATCACCGAATAGGTGTTCTGGTTCAACAGGTAAAAGATGTTGTTTGTGAAGACGTCGGACAGCGTTTCAATGCCGCCTTGGTAATAGGCGTAATAGCCGAAACCGACGCCCATTGCGAGCAGGGTAAACGCGATTGGAAAGCCGAGCAGCACCAGCACGATAAACAGGCACAGCATCATGATTGCGACTTCGGGATTCGTCATCTGTCTGGAACTTTCGTCAAAGGAAGTGCTGAGCGATTAGGTGTTGGCATGAGGCTGGGCTGCGGCAGGATCCCCAGCAAGGATGTCCTCCGTCTCTCTCACATCATCCAGGCGTGGCATCCAGACGCCGGTTTTCATAGCGCGCCAGCATCGCATCATTTCCGAAAATCCCTGCAACATCAGCAGGAAACCGGCGATCGGGATCAGCGTCTTGAAGAAATAGATCTGAATGCGGGCCGGGCTGTTCCAGCTCACTTCCTTGTAACGCCAGCTGTCAGAGGCGATCTCTGCACCGTACCAGAACAGGGCAAGCATGCCCGGGAAGAAGAACAGGATGTAAAGCACGAAGTCGATGCGTGCTTGCCACCTGACTGGAAACAGCCTGTAGACGACATCGCCGCGCACATGGGCATCCTGAGCCAGTGCATAGGGTCCTGCCATCAGCAGGAGTGCACCATACATCTGGACCATCATGTCGAATGCCCAGACGGTTGGAGAATTCAGCGCGTATCGCACGAACACTTCATAGGATACGGACAGGGTGAGGATGAGTATGCACCAGCCGAAAGCCCGGCCCACCCAAACGCTCAAACCCTCGATAGCATAAATTAATTTGGTCACGTGAGCCTCTGACGACGACAGAAGAGAAAGCGCGGGGGCCTTGGAAAGGTCCCCGCAGCAAGACGCTAAAAGCCATCTGCTCAGCCGAAGTAGTGAGCATATGCCAGTTTGTAATCGGGCTGGTTGAGGTTCAGATAGTTCATCACGCTCTTGGCGTATGTTTTCTGAGACTCCACCACTTTGGCAAAGAAGGGCTCTTCGCCAGAGATACGGTCGATCACAATGTCCCAGGCCGCCAACTGTCCAGCCATCACCGAATCCGGAGTGCGATAGACATTGACGCCCTGTTCTTCCTGCAGCTTGATCAGGTCATCTGCATATCGTTTGGTGTTATGCCAGTAGAAGTTCGAGTTCTCGGCTTCAGAAGCATACTTCAGGATCGCTTGTTGCTCTGCCGGAAGACTCTCGTAACGCTTCTTGTTGAATGTGATTTCGAAACATTCCTGGCTCTGATGGAACGATGCGAGATGGTAGTGCTTTGAGACATCCTGCATGCCGAAGTCGCGATCCGACGTTGGATTGTTGAATTCAGCAGCATCAATCAGGCCGGACTTCATGGCTGGCTGAATTTCGCCGCCAGGCAGCTGCACAACAGACATGCCCATTTCCAAAAGAACATCAGCGGCCAGACCAACGGTGCGGTACTTCAAACCGCTCAACTGGGCGGCGTCCTTGATTTCCTCATTGAACCAGCCGAGCGGTTGAGCCGGCATCGGGCTGTTGAAGAACGAGACGACGTTCAGGCCAAGCGAGCTCATGAGTTCGTCGAATAGTTCTTGACCGCCACCATAGTGGATCCAGCCTAGCATCTCTTGCGAAGACCAGCCAAAACACGGCCCTGTCCCGAACAGCGATGCAGCCTTAGATTTGGAATACCAATAGGCCGAAACGTAATGTGCACCATCGAGAACACCGCGGTGGACGGCATCCTGCATCTGGCTGGTTTTTACCACTGAGTTCACAGCCAGTAGGTCAATCTTCAGGTCTTTTCCGGCCATTGCGTGGACACGGTCCACGTAGGACTGGGCATTTTCAAGAAAAATTCCGCCGCCCCAAGCAGCCTGTAATTTCAGAACGGTTGGCTCAGCCCGTGCGATGGCAGGCGCTGCCAGCGTGCCGGCTGTGGCCGTTGCCGCCAGCGCGCTGCCTTTGAGAAACCGTCTACGGTTCAAGGTATCAGTCATGGTTTTCCTCCCGTTTATGCCGATTATTTTGGAAGCTATCGGTCCTAAACAGGAAAAGGTAACCATCAACGACTTGGAAGAACAAGCTAGTCTAATTAATTAATTTGTTACAATAAATCGAAGATGCTATTTGTGGGTGATAAATTATTTGGTCTTTCTAGAGACTTTTGTATTGGTTTTACATTGTGAAGTTTACTTTAAATTTTGCGATGCGTCATGTTGTTGCGTTTTTTAATATTCTTTAGTTCCAAGGTGCATTCAAGGGTTGTGATTTTTATATGGAGGATGAGAAGATATCGATAATAGGTAAATGCAGATAGTAAAAAATGCTTATGGCGAAACGCCTTATGATATTCATCCGCCACCACTTTATGAAACAGATCCCGTATGTTCAGGTGCTGGATGACCTCTGTCAGATTTCCAGATTTAAAACCGGGCGATGTCCGACAATTCTGTATTTGGCTTTTGTATTGCGTCGCCGCATTATTTGGTTTTGGGCAGCTTTGCCCATTGGGAATTTGTGCAAATTTTGTATTATTTCGCCATTGATCTATCAGTTTCAACGTGACGACAATAATTCACATTCTTTTTGTTTTCTTTCCTATTTTATCAATTGGAAGCGAGCGTGTGACAATCGTCTCAAATATCGCCCAGGGATTGCCCGGTCGAATGAAGCGGATTTGGAGTGGCTGAATGACGAAAGACATTATCGCGGACGGCGGCGCTTCTGAGGCCGATTCAGACCCCTCCCTAGCGGGCAGGCCACCAAAGTTTGAAACTCATCCGCTTCGCGAGGTCGTGCTTGGCGAAGTTCATGCGCGGCCATTCAGGCCTTTTACTGCGCCGCGCGTTGTTCTGCATTATGCGTTTACAACGAATTCTGAAGAGCTTCAGCGCGACAGGGCATGGTTTGCTGAGTTCTGCGTCAGTCATGGCGCCCCTGGCCCGGCTCCAAATGCGCGCTTTCACGCACTTGGCTTTGGCGGTGGCACTCTGAGTTGGGAGGGGCATACCGAGTTCACCACCTACACTTGGGACGGTCCTGCTGGAGGCGAGAATCCTTTTGCCCCTTTGCCGACGAACCATCCGTTTGGAACGGCATTTCGTGCGCCGGGGCAAATGCTTGTGGCAATGCGGCTTGATCTTGTAAATGCGGATGCAGGCATAGAGTGGCGGCATCACTATGATTCAACCAGCCTCACTGCGTTCAATATTGAAAACAAAACGGCCCTGGCTGCGACCGACTTTCGGCCAGATGGAGATGGCTTTACGCGGTTCCTTGTTTTGAACGAGAGTATGAATGCGGTCCAATGCGGGGCCGTGGTGCAGCGGCTTCTGGAAATCGAGACCTACCGGACATTTGCGCTTCTGGGACTGTTCGAGGCCAATAAATTGCTACCCGAAATCAGCGCAATAGAAGCTGAATTGGTTGACCTGACAAACCGGATGCAGGGTAGCAGTGGCCTTGAAGCCAACAAAACCCTGCTTGACCAATTGTCACGGTTAGCCGCGTCCCTTGAAGCAGGGGCTGCCGCCAGCAGCTATCGTTTTGGCGCGAGTCGGGCTTATTATGAGATTGTGGTTGCACGTCTCAAGGCATTGGCTGAAGAGCCGATTGCTGGCGATCTCAGCATGTCGGCATTCTTGAGCCGCCGTTTGGGTCCGGCCATGCGAACCTGTCAGGCTGTCGAAGACCGGCAGGCTATGCTGTCCAGAAAACTTGCCCGTGCGTCTACGCTCTTGAGAACCCGTGTGGATGTTGATTTGGAACAGCAAAATCGATCTTTGCTGGAGTCCATGAACCGCCGCGCACGCTTGCAGTTAAGGCTGCAGCAAACGGTTGAGGGGCTGTCAGTCGCAGCCGTGAGTTATTACGTTGTTGGGCTTTTTTCGTATCTGGCCAAAGGGGCAAAGGGTTTGGGGGTGCACGCTGTCTCTCCCGGTGTGATGACCGGAGTTGCTGTGCCTGTCGTTGTCTTGGTTATCTGGTGGGTTGTGCGGCGCATCCGGGCCCATCATGAGGAAAAAGGCGACGGTGCTGCAGATTGATTGGCACTGAGCATCAAGCTGCACGTGACATTGGTGTACCAATAGAAAAGGCCGGAGAATGTTCCGGCCTTTTGTTGTTTCAACGTTCCGAATGAACGTGGCTTACGGATTCTGCTTGAGGTAAGCGACGATGTTTTCACGGTCGGCTTCCTTGCGCAGCCCTGCAAACGCCATCTTTGTTTTTGGCAGGTATTTTTTCGGCTTGGTCAGGAATGCCATCAGTTCAGCCTCGTCCCAGACGAAACCTTCAGCAGCTTTTTCCATCAAGGCTTTTGAATACTTGAAACCTTCAACGCTGCCTGCTGGGCGGCCGATGATGCCGTTTAGTTCGGGGCCAACCTTGTTTTTCGCATCTGCTCCCACAGCGTGGCAAGCTTTGCATTTTTTGAAGACTTTTTCGCCTTTCGCCGCATCACCTTCTGCATTTGCCTGAACGGAAAATGCCAAAAGGGTAGCGCCTGCGATCATTAGAAATCGCTTCATATGTAACTCCCTCAGTCGTATTGCGCGTCTGCGCTCCTATAAAAGATAGAAGGCGCAGTCCAAGAACAACCCGCACAAGGCGGGAAACATGGAAAACAAGATAACCTGAGCGCCTTTGTCGCAGGCATAGATTTTAGTCTTAAAAACGGATTTATCGATATTAAGGCCTGACGTTCGACTGCGTCAGGGGCCGGTCCAGCTTTTCGCTTGGCGTCTGATCGGGCAATGTCAGCCAGTCATCAAGTCCAGCGTCCCAATACGGATGTGGTCCGTATAATTGCGCCAGAAAGTCGATGAAAACGCGGACTTTGGCAGGTAAAAAACGCCGACTTGGATAAACTGCATGCAGGCCGACATCCTTGGATGCTCGGTATTGCGGTAGAAGGATTTTCAGTTTGCCATCGCGAAGCTCTGGCCCGACATCCCATGTCGAGCGGAGGGCAACGCCGACCCCGGCAAGCAAGCATTCGCGCACGACTTCTGAGGAATTTGTCCGAACTGGTGCCAAGGTCCGAACGTTTTCCAGCCCATTGGGGCCAACGAGACGCCAAGGGTCTTGGTTGGCCGCAGCCAGGCAAACATGGTTATCCGCAAGATCTGTGATCGAAGTCGGTTCACCATGTCGGGCCAAGTAGTCAGGCGAGGCGCATAAGATGCGATGGACTGGGGCAAGGCGGCGGGCAACCAGACTGGAGTCCGAGAGCTCGGCAATCCGGATGGCCATATCGTAGCCGTCCCCAACAATGTCGACGAAGCTGTCTTCCAGGTCCAGATTGACGGACAGATCCGGATTGTCTGCCAGAAATTTTCCGAGATACGGCGCAATATGAAGTCGTCCAAAAGAAGTCGGAGCCGCGACCTTCAAAACTCCGCGCGCTTGTGCCGAGCCACGAGCAACGAAGGCCTCCGCCTCTTCTACAGAGGCGATGATCGCTATAACCCGTTCGTAAAAGCCTTGTCCGGATTCCGTCAGGGCGATCTGGCGTGTGGTTCGTTGAAGCAGCCGGGTGCCGAGTTTGTCTTCGAGCCTACGGATCCGTTTCGATACGACGGCTGGAGACAAGTTCATTTCTCGCCCCGCAGCCGACATACTGCCTGCGCTGACCACTCGGGCGAAGATCTCCATGTCTGTGAGATTACTCATTTTCAACCGTCCGGAATACGTTCTTGTGCTGTTTTGGCGTATCGCGGTGTTTGCCTATTTGGCAAGATGTCATCCAATAAACTGGACAAACACAACGATGATGATTTATTCCCTATTGGAAACAATGAATCATATTTGTTCGGAAATGGAAAGGGAGAGTCCGTGACCGCGATATCGATGCCTGCGCCAGATGGCGCTGTAATCGCCAGAAGAGCCGAGATTGTAACCGCTCTACAGGCGATCGTTCCCGGTGAGGGTGTGATCCATGATGACACGGAAATGCGCCCCTATGAGACTGATGGGCTGACGGCTTATCGGCAGATGCCTCTCATCGTGGTTCTGCCAGAAACCGTCGAGCAAGTTTCCCGAATCTTGCGCTATTGCTATGAAAATAACGTCAAAGTGGTGCCACGCGGGGCCGGAACATCCTTGTCTGGTGGGGCTCTGCCATTGGCCGATGGCGTGTTGATGTCCATGATGAAATTCAATCAGGTGCTTGATATCGATTTTACCAATCGGGCCGTGGTTGTTCAGCCCGGAGTGACCAATCTGGGCATCACGCGCGCGGTTGAGCACGAAGGTTTTTATTACGCACCGGACCCTTCCTCCCAGATTGCCTGTTCCATTGGCGGCAACATCGCGGAAAACTCCGGCGGTGTGCACTGCCTGAAATACGGCCTGACCACCAACAACGTCCTCGGCATTCAAATGGTGCTGATCACCGGTGAGGTGATCCGGCTGGGTGGCAAGCATCTGGACAGCGAAGGTTATGACCTGCTGGGGCTGATGACCGGCTCTGAAGGACTGCTCGGCGTCGTGACTGAGGTCACCGTACGCATTTTACAGAAGCCGGAAACGGCACGGGCTTTGCTGATTGGCTTCCCATCCAGCGAAGATGGCGGGCGCTGTGTTGCGGACATCATTGCTGCCGGAATTATACCAGGCGGCATGGAAATGATGGATAAGCCTGCCATTCACGCGGCAGAGGCATTTGTGAATGCAGGCTATCCTCTTGATGTCGAAGCGCTGCTGATTGTCGAACTCGATGGCCCCGAGGCCGAGGTCGATTACTTGCTGGACCGTGTTGAGAAGATCGCACAGTCCAACAAGGCAAGCCATCTGCGTATTTCGACCAGCGAAGAAGAGCGCATGACGTTCTGGGCCGGGCGCAAAGCCGCTTTCCCGGCCGTTGGACGTATCTCTCCTGATTATCTTTGTATGGATGGCACCATCCCGCGCAAAGAACTGCCGAAGGTGCTGGCAAGAATGCGCGAGCTGTCCGAAAACCATGGCCTGGGCGTCGCCAACGTCTTTCACGCAGGCGATGGCAATCTGCATCCGCTCATTCTCTACGACGCGAATAAGCCAGGTGAGCTTGATGCTGCAGAGGCCTTTGGAGCTGATATCCTTCGGCTGTGTGTGGAAGTTGGAGGTGTTCTGACCGGCGAGCATGGTGTGGGCATCGAAAAACGCGACCTGATGCCTGACATGTTCTCTGAGGAGGATTTGAAACAGCAGCAGCGGGTCAAATGTGCTTTTGACGACAAGCATTTGCTCAACCCAGGCAAGGTTTTCCCTGTGCTGCATCGGTGTGCCGAGCTCGGCAAGATGCATGTGCACAAGGGTAAATTGCCCTTCCCGGACATTCCGCGCTTTTAGGACCTCTCATGGACGCGACATTCAAACCGCGCGACACGCGTGAAACCTGCGAGGCCGTAAAGTGGGCAGTCGCAGAAGAACAGCCTCTGGAAATTGTTGGCACCAGGTCGAAGCAGGCTCTGGGCCGTCCGGTGCAGGCAGCGCAGGTGCTCGACCTGTCAGGCCTGTCGGGCATCGTTGCCTATGAGCCTGATGAACTGGTTTTGACACTGAAGGCGGGCACGCCAATTGCCGAGGTGGAAGCACTTGTGGCCAGCAGCGGCCAAGAGCTCTCCTTTGAGCCAATGGACTATGGCCCGCTGTTGGGACAAGAATCTGGCAAGGGTACGATTGGCGGTGTTCTTGCGGCGAACCTGGCAGGCCCTCGCCGGATCAAATATGGCGCGGCCCGTGATCATATTCTGGGCATGGAGGCTGTCTCCGGACGCGGCGAAGTGTTCAACTCTGGCGGCAAGGTCGTGAAAAACGTCACGGGCTATGATCTGCCCCGTGCGCTTTGTGGCTCCTGGGGCACCTTGGCCGTTGCGACAACGGTCACAGTCAAGGTCAATCCACGACCTGAAACCAGCGCAACCTTAGCCCTTGCCGGGTTAACCGACACGCAGGCCATTGAGGCGATGTGCATGGCCATGGGGTCTTCTGCTGAAGTCTCTGGCGCAGCTCACCTGCCAAGTGGCAGACAAGGCGAGGGGGCTCTGACGGTGTTGAGACTGGAAGGTTTTGCGACCTCCGTTGAGTACCGCTTTGATAGCCTTGGCAAGGTTCTGGCCGGACTGGGCTCAGCTGAAAGAATTGAGGAAGCGGCATCGCAAAAGCTCTGGGGGGACATTCGCGATTGCGCGCCGATTGCGAGCGGCCAAGACCCTGTTTGGCGAATTTCAGTTGCGCCAACGGTCGGGGCAAAGCTGGTTGAGGCGCTTCAGGCTCTGTTCGCGGTTGAAGCCTATTACGATTGGAGTGGTGGGCTCGTCTGGTTGAAATGCCTTGATGGTGTGCTTCATGACACGGAGGTTCGCTCTGTGATTGCACAGTGCGGTGGCGGTCATGCAACGCTGGTGCGCGCCGATGCTTCCAAACGAAGTTCTGTGCCGGTGTTTCAGCCCCAGCCCGCGCCGTTGGCTGCGTTGGCAAAGCGCTTGAAACATCAGTTCGACCCGATAGGGATCCTGAACCCTGGCCGTATGACTGCGGGCGTATAAGCCCGGCGACATGGATGTAACCAATCATGCAGACGAATTTCACATTGGATCAACTCGCCGATCCCGCAGTCGCTAAATCTGAGAAGATCCTGCGCAAATGCGTTCACTGCGGGTTTTGCACAGCGACTTGCCCGACGTTCACATTGCTCGGCGATGAGCTCGACAGTCCGCGCGGGCGTATCTATCTGATCAAGGATATGCTTGAGAACGACAGGCCGGCTGACGAAAAGGTCGTCAAGCATGTCGACAGATGTCTTTCCTGTCTGTCGTGCATGACGACCTGTCCATCAGGCGTGAATTACATGCATCTGGTTGATCATGCACGAGCGCACATTGAAAAGACCTACAAGCGGCCGTTGACCGACCGCATGCTACGCGAGCTACTGGCGTTTGTACTGCCCTATCCGGGTCGTTTCCGGCTTGCTTTGGTCGGCGCGTTTTTCGGACGACCCTTTGCCGGGCTGTTGAAAATGGCAGGCGGACCACTGGCCAAAATGGGTGCCATGCTTGATCTTGCTCCGGCACGGGCTCCTGTGCGTTCGACGATGGAAGGTCCTGCGACTTTCAAGCCGGACACTGAGTTCCACAAAGGTCGCGTTGCTCTCTTGAGTGGTTGCGCGCAACCGGTTCTCAAGCCGTCGATCAATGATGCCACTATCCGTCTGCTCAAGCGATCTGGATATGAGATTGTGCTGCCGGAGGGAGAAGGATGCTGCGGTGCATTGGTCCACCACATGGGCAAGGAAGAAGCTGCGCTTGAAAATGCCCGTCGGAATGTTGACGTTTGGACCCGTGAGATTGACCGCGGCGGCTTGGACGCCATTTTGATCACTGCGTCTGGATGTGGCACGACCATCAAGGATTATGGCTTCATGCTGCGCGAAGATCCTGCCTACGCGGAAAAGGCTGCGCGTGTTTCTGAGCTGGCAAAAGACATCACCGAGTTCCTGACCGGCATTGAACTTGGAACGCCAGTGATTGAGCCTGACCTCCGGGTTGCCTATCATTCCGCCTGTTCCATGCAGCATGGCCAAAAGATCACACGCCAACCCAAGGACTTGTTGAAGGCTGCAGGTTTTGAGGTCAAGGATGTGCCAGAGGGGCATCTGTGTTGCGGGTCGGCTGGAACTTATAATATTCTCCAACCGGAAATCGCGACACAGTTGCGAGATCGGAAGGTTGCGAATATCGAGAAGACTAGGCCGGATCTTGTCGCTACGGGAAATATTGGCTGTATGACCCAAATCGGCAATGGTACTGGCCTACCGATTGTTCATACAGCTGAGCTTCTGGATTGGGTCTATGGCGGGCCGGTTCCTGAAGGGCTGGAAGAACATGTTGCCACTTAGGGTATAATAAAGGGCGGGTTGGTCGTAACAGATCATGTCAGCAGGAAGTAAAACCACCGCAATTGTGAGCCTTGGCATGTCCTGTCAAAGCGCCCGGCAGATCCGCAGCAGTGTTGATGTTCTGGGCGCTGCTCTGGGTGAAGACATTGCGCCTGAGCGCCATTTCTTCGATGGGCTGATTGCCCCAATCTCGGGGCTGGCCCAGTTGTTTGAAGATGGGTTCCCGATGTTTTCGCGTGAAGACATTGTGGAGGGGCCAGGGCACCCGACCTGGCAGCCTTATGGTATCCGGTTTCTGCATCACTTTCGCGAGGAAGGGTCAGAGGCGGATATAGACACGCATTTCGCGGAAGATTTTTCGAGGTTTTCCCATATGAGAGAGAAGTTTGACAAACTTAGTCAGCGCTCTCGTGTCGTCTTCGTGATCTCAAACAGCCAGAACAATCTGGATGAAGTCGCCGCTGATACAGGCATCGACACCCTCAATTTCGAAAAAGACGAGCTGGTTCGGCTACAGCGTGCAGTGGATCTGTGGCTGGGGCGTGGGTGTGAGTATCTAATTGTCAGTCACCCGGAACGTCATGGCGATACGAGGCTGCCTGAGCTGGTGATACTGGAAGCTGACGACAGCGAATGGACCGGTGACAAGGCCCAGTGGCGAACTCTTTTTGACGCTTACCTTGCTCAAAAAGGCCCTATGCCGTTTTCAATATGAAAAAGGCGCTTGTCTTGCAACAAAGCGCCTCAGCCAGTCTTCTTGATTATGAGCCCGTGAGCTAGATGACGTGAACCGTCGTCCCAACGCCGACGCGTTGGTAAAGATCAGTCACATCTTCATTGCGCATGCGAATGCAGCCGGAGGACACCGCATGTCCGATCGTCCAGGGCTGATTGGAGCCATGGATCCGGTACAGCGTTGAGCCGAGATAGAGGGCTCTTGCACCCAATGGGTTCTTGGGACCACCCTCCATGTATTTTGGCAGGTCGGGTCTGCGCTTGCGCATTTCTGCTGGTGGGCGCCAATCCGGCCACTCAGCTTTTCGCGTAACCTTATGGGTTCCAGCCCATTCAAAACCTGGCTTGCCGACGCCCACACCATAACGGCGCGCAGTGCCGTCGCGCTGCACTAGAAACAGATAGCGTTGATTGGTGTCGATGACGATCGTTCCAGCTTTTTCAGGGCCGTTATAGTCTACAATCGTTGGCAGAAATTGCGGAGCAACTTGTCTTTTCGGGGCACGTGCGCGCTGTTGAGGCTGGGGGGCAGCTTGCCGTCTTGAGATGGTTTGCGGCCGTAGCCAGCCATTCGCTGTGGCTCTTGGCTGGGCAGCCACCGGTGGTCGCCTTGTTCCTTGCCGCAACTGCAGAATCCATGGCTCCGCCAAATTCGGGCTGAGAACCAAAGGTGGCGGAGCTGCGCGTCTGGCGGTTCCGGCAAGGGATTCATCAGGTGCCAGGGTAAATGTGAGGCTTAGAGCAACCCCTAATACGGCTCCTACCACTGCAGACGAATGGGCAAAACGAACAAATTGTTTCATCGGTGTACTCGCAACATTTCTTCACCATGACCTGCGTGAAAAAGACACGAGGTCAGAAAAACTGAGGGTATACTAATGAACCAGAAGAGAGTTTTTGGTGAATCCAATCGTAACCATATTGCCAAATTGTAGATATGGTTAGCGAGGCCTTGTTAAAGATGGTTTGCAAATTCTTACCGCACTGCGGGGTTGCTTGCATGAGAAGCTCGGTGGCCTGATTTAAAATGCAATTTCGCTGGGAATTGGTTAATTGACCGCATGGCGGGCATCTCTCGCTACGATAGGCAGGACCTTCTGAATCTGCTTCGCGGACATTCCGGGTTTGATCCGGGGGTCATAGAGCATATTCAAAATGATGCGGTCGAAGGTCGTAAAGCGGCTGTGGCGAGAGCTATCGTTAAACACGGAATGGACAAGGGACTGGTCATCATTCATTGGTCCGAGGCCTTGCAGGGTCTCCTCAACGAGGCAGCGCTGAAACAAAAATTCTCCTTCGTCCGAGACGATCACCGCAGCAGATCGCTTTATACCATTGCGGCCAGAAACAACTCGAACTAGGCAACGGCCAGGTACATTAGCCTTTTTGCTTTTATAGATTTTTGCGCGCACCACCTCAGTATACTGATTGCGGTCGACGACATAGATCTCAAAATTAGCTGCGTCAGTGCTGGATGCTACCGTACTCTCTAGGCCACGGATTTTCTTTCCAAGGCTCTTCACGAAGCGATGAACGACGGGAAGGCGATTCTTTTTTGCAAGGTTATGGATGTAGAACCGGACAGGCACCGTAAACTTTTTCACCAGATAGGGACGCCAGCTCCAGGATCGGTACTCTAATCCAAAAACGGTCTTTTCAAAGCCGGAGAGCAACTCGTCAGTCGAGAAAGGCTGTGCATATGGTCCGCTGGAAGCTCCCATCCAAATCAAACTGGCAATAATGAGGACCGGAATGCGGTGCATGGAGGCGTCTGAGCTTTTCAGTTCGAGGGTGCCATCGAAAACTGCTCCCGGTGACCTGTAAGTATAGACAATGGTAAGCTGTTTAGGAATAGAAAATTGCGTTGGGGCACGAGTTACTTAGATGTCGGAAAATAAATGTAGACAGTAAAACAATTCTTTAAACTTCGCTGGTTATATCTTCGGGACAGAAAAGACATTTGAGCTGAGTTCACGGGAAGAGGGCGAAAACGTATGGCCGCAGTGAAAAGATCCTTTCGCGCCGAAAGTTTGATGCGTGTGCACGCTGTGGACGATGCAGATCCAGCAATCGCGGGTGAACGCCGACATCAGGAAGTGATGGGTGAAATCAATGCGCTGAAGGCTATATTGGCCAAAGGTGTATCGGCTCAGTCTGCGGAACCGGCACTTGATGCTGAAGAGATGAGCCAGAAGTTTATGAGCGAGTTCCGGAAGGAACTTTCCGAAGCCGCGAAATTGAAGACCGAACTTGATGCAATTTACGTAGCTATTGCTGAAACCAAAAAAGAAATCGCCACGCTCCATCAGACCACAGGGTCTGAAGGCGAGGACATGACACGTGTGACGAACGAACTGGATGCGGTAATCGATGGAACAGAAGGTGCAACGGAAAGTATTCTGTCTGCAGCCGAGTTTATTGACGAGACCGCCAACAATTTGTCAGCGCATCTGAAAGGTGCAGATGCTGATCTTGCCAATGATATTCAGGAACGTGTTGTCCAGATCTTTGAAGCCTGTAACTTCCAGGATTTGACGGGCCAGCGGATCACAAAAGTTGTTAGTACTATGCGGTTCATCGAAGACCGTATTGTTCAGATGATGGACATCTGGGGCGGTATTGAGAGCTTTCAGGCAATTGAGGCCGAACAGCGCAAAGTCGCTGAGGGAGACGACGCATTGCTCAACGGTCCATCTCTCGATACCGATACGGATGTCGCAAGCCAGGACGACATCGACGCCCTGTTTGCTTGATCCTAGATACGTTTCATTCTTTGAAAGCCCGGCTGAGAAGCCGGGCTTTTTTGTGCTGTCTTGCCAGTTAATGGGTAAACTGCAATAAGAACAAAGAGTGAATATTATGTGGGTGACATGATGACAGACGAAAACCTGGGATTGCTGGAAGGCCCGGACGGAAAGTTCAGATGCGGGTGGCATGGCGGTTTGGATGATTACCGCCAGTATCACGATGACGAATGGGGTTGGCCAGTAGCAGGTGATATTCGTCTGTTTGAAAAGATTTGCCTGGAAGGTTTTCAGGCCGGCCTGTCCTGGTTGACGATCTTGAGAAAACGGGATGCCTTTCGAGAGGCATTTGCACAGTTCAACTTCGATGTTGTAGCTGATTTCAACGAGGCTGACGTTGAAAGATGTCTTTTGGATAAAGGGATTGTCAGGCACCGAAAGAAAATTGAATCAGTGATCAACAATGCGGCAAGGGCAATCGAGCTGAGGTCAGAGTTTGGCAGCCTGGCAGCTTATATCTGGCGCTATGAACCCAAGCCAGAGACACGGCCGGCGCTTCTGGATAATGCGACCGTTAGAACTCTGGTGACGTCTCCGGAAAGCATTGCAATGTCCAAAGATCTCAAGAAACGTGGTTGGAGTTTTGTTGGGCCAACGACGCTCTACGCCTTCATGCAATCCATGGGCATGGTCAATGATCACCTGGAAGGATGCTGTTGCCGGGCAGCTATCGAAAAGGCGCGAAATGAATTCTCTCGGCCAAAGTGATCTGAAGTCGCCACTCGGTCGTAAAGGTCCAAAAGGAATTAAGTCCGATTAATTTCGTATTCAAATGATCCGGCCCCACCGCCGGATCGTTGAGACTGGGGCCGCGTTTCGCGGCCCCTATTTTTTTGTGGCTATGAATTGAGGTCATGAGAAAGTCTCAGGAAAGCTTGTCTACCAGAGGAGCAAACAAGGCATTCTCTGTCGTAAACACATACTCAAGTTTCTCGACCGTAACAGTCCCGGCTCCAAGGCTCACCAGTCGCCGCGCGCAGTCTGCTACGCTGTCTTTCGGGCACAGCACCGACAGGGTTTTGCCCTCATCTGAACCATAAGGCTGCACACAGCCAAATTCCTTAAGTGTAGCCATCGCAGCCGATCTGTCGTCCACATGCGCCTTGATCAGACGATTGTTACGCGCCTCTTCCTCGGCAGCGACCTGGTCGAGAATGGACCGCGCACCAGCCATGGCCGTGTCGCTCCAATCTGCATTGAGTGAGGCCACGAGATGCGCCTGGCTCTTCAGGATGACGCCGTCTGCCAGTATTTTCAGATTGTTGGCATATAGGGTGCTGCCGGTTGTTGTGATGTCGACAATCAGTTCTGCGGCATCAGCTGCGGGTGCACCTTCGGTTGCTCCTGCGCTTTCAACGATCCGGTAGTCGGCAATGCCGTGACTGGCGAAGAACGAGCGTGTCAGATTGACATACTTAGTGGCCACCCGCAGGCGACGTCCGTGCCTGTTGCGAAAATCAGAGGCGACATCGCCAAGATCCGCCATGGTTTCAACGTCGATCCAGGCTTTTGGTACGGCAACCACCACGTCGGCAGAACCAAACCCGAGCGGCGTGATGATGTGAACCGATTTTTCCGGCGCAGCGATATTCTCATGGACCAGATCAAGTCCGGTAATGCCGAAATGGACGGAACCATCAGTCAGTTCGCGGGCGATTTCCGAGGCCGAGAGGAAGGCGATTTCAACATCGTTCAGGTCTTTGATGGCACCACGATAGTTACGCGCACCACCTGGTTGAAGAACTTTGAGCCCTGCGCGTCCGAAGAACGAATGCGTGTTTTCCTGAAGGCGGCCTTTAGAGGGGATCGCAATGGTCAGCTTCGTCATGCGCTGGCTCCGGATGTTTTGGCAATGCGGTCTAGCCAGAGAGAAAAGCCAATAGCTGGAACTTCAGATTTTGCGCCCAGCAGGCGGACAAGCTTGTCATAGCGCCCACCGCCAACCAGTTGCTCGCCGGACGTGCTGCCAACCTCATGCACTTCGAACACAAAGCCTGAGTAATAGTCCAGACGCCGTCCGAAATCTGCAGAAAACGTCAGTCGAGAGGCGTCTATGCCCTTAGCTGACAAAGCCCGGAGGCGCGCTTCGAAACTAGCAATCGGCTCAGTCAAGTCGATGCCGGTGTCAGCGGCAAAGCGCTTCAACTCTTCAACAACCTGATCTGCGGAACCTTCGATGGCGAGATACTGTTTCAGGATCCCGGCTGCTTTTGGATCAGCACCAGAGCCGCTGGCAAGCGCTGCCTGTTCGAGAAAGCGATCCGCAATCTCGCTTGGTGTCCGTCCGCCCACAGCTGAGATGCCGGCGATGGACAGTAAATCTTCAACCACGGCATGGGCAGCTTTGGGATCCGCGCCTTCCAGCGCTGACAGAAAGCCAAGGCGCACATCGCGGCTGTCGTCGTTTGCGGTGTCGCTTCCTGCCATTCGGTTGATAGCGGAAGACAGTTTGTCAGTTTCACCAAACAGACCACGCAGGCGGCGTTGCCAGACGACCGGTAGATCAAGACCGCCGAGCACGGCAACGAACAGAGTTTCATCACCAATCCGGATGTCCAGATCTTTAACACCAAAGGTGGTCAAAGCCTGAACGGAAAGGGCAAGCATATCGGCATCAGCTGAGGCAATGTCAGAGCGGCCAATGCTTTCAGCTCCGATCTGCGGGATCTCGCCGATCCCTTCCGAGCGCTGGCGGAACACAGGGCCATGATAACAATAGGCAGCTTGGCGGTTGGCATCGCCGTGTTCAAGATGCAAACGGCAAACCGGGATCGTGAAATCCGGGCGCAGGCACAAGTCTGTTCCGTCTGCGCCGCTGGTCAGAAACAGGCGGCGGCGAATGTCTTCGCCCACAAGGTCCAAAAAGACGTTGGCAGGTTGCAACATCGGCGGCACTGCCGCTTCATGGCCAGCCTGCTGGAACAGCTGCAATACGCTCTCGATGTCCGCAGTGAACAGACGTGTGCCAGTCATGATCAGGCCCCTTCGGCTTCGCGTCTGCGATCTTCTGCGTGTTGCGCCAGCAGCGTACGCACGCTGTCCAGCAGGTCCGCTTCCTGGATGGTGATCTGTGCCGGGCGGCTCTCGCGCCAGGTGATGTTGTCAACGTCGGTTGATTCAGAGGCCAGTCTGGCGCCTTCGATCAGATCCTTGATCTGGATCTCGCCAGCTTCGCGCTCGTCTGAGCCTTGAATGATCGCAATCGGGCAATTGCGCCGGTCAGCATATTTCAGCTGGTTACCGAATTTCTTCCAGTTGCCCTGGTACATCTCGGCGCGAATGCCAGCGTTACGAAGGTCCTGTACCATCTTCTGATAGCGGCCAAGGGATTCCGTATCGCCGTCCATGACTGTGACCAGAACCGGCGAGACCACATCATCGGTTCCAAGCTTGTCGAGGTTCTTCAGCGCCGTCATCAGGCGAGACACGCCGATGGAAAATCCGGTTGCTGGAACATCGCGGCCAGTAAAGCGTTTGATCAGGCCATCATATCGCCCGCCGCCACCGACAGAACCGAACTGGACCTTCTCGCCCTTCTCGTTGGTCACGTCGAACAGCAGCTCGGCTTCATAGACAGCGCCGGTGTAGTATTCGAGGCCGCGGACAACGGAGGGATCAATTTTGATCCGGTCTTCCGTGTAGCCTGCGCTGGCTACGAGTGAGCCAATTGTATTGAGCTCTGTGATACCCGCTTGTCCGTTTTCAGAGCTTGCAATCAAGTCGCCCAGTGCTTCGGCGCTTTCTGAGTAGTTGGTGATCCCGACAAAAAACAGGACCTTGTCAATCTGCTCTTCATTCAGACCAGCACCGTTGGTGAAGTCACCCTTTTCTGGCGCTCCACCTTCCCAGCGGCCCTCGCCGAGCAGCAATTTCACGCCGTCGACGCCGAACTTGTCCAGCTTGTCGATTGCGCGCAAAACGGTCAGACGACGATCTGCGTTTTCATCGCCGCCCAATCCCACGGCTTCCATTACGCCGTCCAGGACCTTGCGGTTGTTGACGCGGATGACATATTGGCCGCGCGGGATGCCGAGGGCTTCTATGGCATCGGCCATCATCATGCACATTTCAGCATCGGCCTGTGGGCCGGGGGCTCCGATGCTGTCGGCATCGAATTGCATGAACTGGCGGAACCGTCCGGGGCCAGGCTTTTCATTGCGGAACACATAGCCAGCCCGATATGTCCGGTAGGGCATCTGAATTTCGTTGATGTTCTCAGATACATGACGCGCGAGTGGCGCAGTCAGGTCGTAGCGCAGGCTCATCCATTGTTCGTCGTCATCCTGTACGGAGAAGACGCCCGCATTCGGACGGTCCGTGTCCGGCAGGAACTTGCCCAGACAATCGGTGTATTCGAACATCGGCATTTCGACCGGATCGAAGCCATAGCGCTCATAGACGTCGCGGATCTTCGTCATCATCTCGTCCGTTGCCCGGATATCGGAAGCGGATCGGTCGACAAAACCACGCGGAAGGCGTGCTTTCAGCTTATTAGGTTTTTTAGCCATAGATGCGTCAGTCCCGGCGAGATCTTGTGCCCGGTGGGTCTGGTCCGTGATTGGACCATAATCCGAGCTTTGAATTCCCGGCTGTCCTAGACGAAACCGCGGATCAGGGCAAGGTGTTAGGCTGTTTGCCCCCTCTGGGCGCCATACGGAAAAGTAATCAGTTTGTGTCATCAGGGCGCTTGATATTGCGCCGGATTTGTCTTGCTTGCATTCCAGATCGGCATCGGTATGGTCCGCGCAACTGGCAAGAGTAACCGACTGCGGAGATGTAGTTGGGCGGATAGAAAGCGAAGCGTCGCGTGACTATTGATAATGCAGTGGAAATGGGAACATCGGACGTGCTTGATAACAGAGTTTCGGATGCAGGTACTCCAGCGCCATCAACAATGCGCGCGGCTGAGCTCAGCATTGTATTGCCGACATTCAACGAAGCACAGAACATACCGATCTTGATAGAACTGCTGAATAAGACGCTGCACGGAATCGATTGGGAAGTCATTGTCGTCGATGACAATTCACCTGATGGTACGACTGAAACGGCCCGCCAGATTGCGCGCCAGGACCCCAAGGTCCGAGTGATCCGACGCATTGGTCGCCGTGGGTTGTCCGGCGCGTGTATCGAAGGCATGCTGGCCAGCTCTGCAACTTTTGTCGCCGTGATGGATGCAGATTTGCAGCATGATGAGGCGCTTCTACCCCAGATGATCGCAGAGCTGAGAATTGGCGAAGCGGATCTGGTTGTCGCCAGTCGGAAAGTAGACGGGGGCACTGTAGGAGAAGGCCTTTCCAAAATGCGGGCCTGGGGATCGAACATTGCCAATTCCCTGGCTCAGAAACTCCTGAACGTAACACTGAGTGATCCAATGAGCGGGTTCTTCATGATCCGCCGTGAAAAAGCAGAAGAAATTGCGCCCAAGCTTTCTGCCCAGGGCTTCAAGATCCTTCTGGATATCGTGTCGAGTTTTGGCGGTAGTCTTCGCATCAAGGAATTGCCTTTCACGTTCCGGGAACGCCAACACGGCGAGAGCAAACTGGATACGCTGGTTACGCTCGATTACTTTGGCCTGCTGCTGGCCAAATATTTTGGCAATGCAGTTTCAGTCCGGTTCCTGATGTTCGGCATGGTTGGTGCAAGCGGCCTTGTCATTCATCTGGCGGCTCTGCGGATGTTTATGGTGATGGGGGCATTTGAATTCAACGTAGCCCAGACTGCTGCCTCATTTGTTGCGATGACGTCGAATTTCTTTTTGAATAATCAGCTGACATACCGGGACCGGCGTCTGCATGGATGGAAAGCCGTCCAAGGTCTTTTGACTTTCTATGCTGTGTGCAGCGTGGGTGTGCTGGCCAATGTTGGCGTCGCCAATCTGGTCTATCTGGATCCGGCATATTGGTGGTTTGCGGGCACTGCCGGGGCGGTCATGGGGGCCGTCTGGAATTACGCCGCCAGCTCCGCCTTGACCTGGCGCAAGAACTGAGCTGATGCAAAAGCATACTGAGCCACGAGCATTGCCGGTCTATTTGAGGCCGTCATTTCTCTGTCTTTTTGTTGTAGCCTTGACGTTGCTGAAGCTGTGGTCTGCGGCCAACGCGCATTTTGTCGAGGACGAGGCCTATTACCGGCTTTGGGGTCTGTCGCCAGCAATTGGATATTTTGACCACCCGCCGATGATCGGGTGGTGGATATGGGCCGGGCAGGCTTTGTTTGGCGATACCATCCTGGGCGTTCGTCTTATTGTTGTGCTATCAGGCGCATTCGGGTCGTTTTTTCTCTGGCGTACGGCTGATATCCTCTTCGATCGGATCGTTGCGGGCTGGTCGGTTCTGTTTCTGAATGCCAGCATTCTGGTCGGCGTCGGCGGCATTCTCGCCACGCCCGATGCGCCTTCTGTGTTTTTCTGGGGCCTTGCGCTCTGGGCGCTCGCAGAACTTCACACCTCGCAAAAGCCAAATTGGTGGCTGGCTGTGGGCCTGTTCGCCGGGCTGGGGCTGGCATCGAAATATTCAGTTCTGTTCCTGGGAGCCGGGATCGCGCTCTGGCTGATCCTGGTGCCGACAGCGCGCCGCTGGTTTGGCAGTTGGCAGCTCTGGGTGGGCGGTGCCATCGCGCTGCTGTGCTTCGCGCCAGTGCTTTATTGGAATCATCTTCATGACTGGGTGAGCTTTTACAAGCAGTTCGGTCGGGCAGGTCGAGGCGAACTTACAGCCAAATATGTTTTCGAATTCATTGGCGCCGTGCTCGGCCTTGCCAATCCACTGATCGCCATTCCGGCTGTTCTGGGGGCTGGATATCTCGGCCGAAAAGCCTGGCGAGGGGATGTCGCGTCAGCTCTGTTGATCCTCACGGTGCTGCCGTTTCTTGCCTATCTGCTGGTTCACTCCCTTCATGCGCGTGTTCAGGCCAACTGGCCAGCTCCCCTGTTTCCCACGTTCGCCCTCATGGCTGCTGTCTTCGTTGCCGGGGCTGTAAAGCCATCATGGCGATATCTTGCATTCGCCGGTGTTGGGCTGGGCGTTGCATTGGCTGTTGTGGTTCAGATCCATGCTGTGTCACCGATCAGCGGCGCATTGGCGCGAAAGGATCCAACATTTCAGCTGCGCGGTTGGCCAGAGATCGGTGAGAGCGTATCGAAGATCGCTTCGGCTGAAGGTGCTGGCTATGTCGCCACGACCGGCTATGGCCTGAATGGCCAGCTTGCGTTTCTCTTGAAAGATGAACTGCCGGTTCTGCAGCTGAATGAGCGCATTCGATATGCGATGCAGGCAGACGTAGATGAGGCGCTGTTCAGAACCCGAGGCCTTTACGTGACCACCGAGCGACGCGACCGCAGTGCGTTGTTAGCTGAGACCTTTCGTACCGTTCGCCGTGTTGCTGTTCTGCCAAGAATGGCCAAGGGGGTCTTTCTGGAAAACCTTGTTGTCTATCTTCTTGATCAACCAATACCCCAGCCTCTGGAACACATAGCGGCAGGTGAAAAGCAATAACGCCATATATCAATTTGGCTTGAGAGCTTGAAATATTCTGCCCGATGCAGCAGGGATAGAAGTGGTTATTCGCAGGTTTCACCGGGCATTGCTTTCATGAAAAGAATTACTTTGGGCGCATTGGACTATGGGCTCGCCTTTGGTGTTGATCGAACTCTGCGTAATCTTCTTCTTGATGGCAGACTGAGCGCGGTTGGTTGCATGGTGGCGACGGATTTGTGGTCACGTGAGTTCAAACCGATCCAGGAAGTTGCCTCCACCTTGGGAGACAAGGCCATGGTTGGACTGACAATTGCCCTGTCAGGTGACAGGGTTCGTCCTTTGAGTCATCGCATGGCAGCCCTCTTTGGAGCCGATATGCCGTCTAGATCATCCCTTGAACGCAGGGCGATGTTGCGATTGTTACCGGATGAAATTATCAAGGGCGAGATACAGGCCCAGATTGATGCCTATCGGTCTCGAATGAATTGCGATCCTGATTTCATTGCTGTGCGTGAAGGGCTGTTGGACCGGACAGCAATCGTGAAGCTGGTCGTTTCGACGCTGAGCGAGGCGGAGTTTTCAAAACAACCGGTTCTGGTGAATTCTGTCCCAAGGGGATTGCAAGCCGCGCGGGTCAAAAGGATCGCGTCCAAAGCAGGCTTCAGCGTGCTGCCATGGGGCCCTCCTTTACCGGAAACCGATGATGTTGAACAACTGCACGACTTTCTGCGCCATCATTTCGATGGCCTTGCAGATATGACGTTCATTGCCTGTCTGCCGGGTATCGCTGATGATCGCTTGAGGCGAGACGAAACGCTAAAGAAAATCGCAATCCGTGAATGCCAACAAGAAGTTCTATCCAGCCTTCGCTTTTTCAGGACACTTGATGAGACAAATGTCTTTCTCAATTAGAGTGCTGGCTTGGGTGTGGATTGCTTGCTTTGTTTTTGCAATGGGGCTTTAAACGAAAAAACGGTTCCTGCGGGGAGCGGAACCGTTTTTCGGGAGGTCTGAGAGCGGTTTGGGTTCCGCTCCCATCTGTATATATATAGGTCTGCTTTTTTAAAATGCATGTGATTTGGGTCACAAATGAGATGATGGTGGCCAGTTCCCAATTGGGAAACGGTTACTAGAGCAAATTCATCTGCTTAAACTGGAAATGCTCGCGGAAGGGCAAGTCGTTGGCCGTAGTTCATGAATTTCTTCAAAACAGCTTTTCTCTAGAGGGGCTGTCGAGTGATTTGGCGGATAAGCTTGCCGCCCTTGCACGTCCGATGAAAATTTCTGCTGGGACGATCCTGTTTGAAAGTGGCGACCCGGGGAATGGATGTTACGGGGTTCTTGAAGGATCGCTTAAGGTTTCGATCATGTCAGTCGATGGGGATGAACAGCTGCTTGCTGTTCTGGGGCCAGGCGATTTGGTCGGTGAATTGGCTCTTCTGGATGGACGGCCCAGATCTGCGACTGTGAGTGTCTTGAAAGCCGCTCATCTGGCCTTTATCGAGAAAGCTGCCTTTGAGCGGTTTGCAGATGAAAACCCGGCAGTCTATCGGCACATGCTGTTCATTGTTGGAAAGCGGTTGCGCCAGGCGAATGACGTGTTGGCAGCCCGATCCTTTTTGCCCCTTCCAGGACGTGTTGCTCAAACCTTGCTCCAGCTGTCTGAGACATTCGGCAAGCCGCTGGAAGATGGCCGTGTGCTTATCCATTATAAGCTAAGTCAGGCTGATATCGCTAATATGGCAGGCGCTGCGCGTGAGAATGTCAGCCGGGTTCTCAATGACTGGAAGCGCGCCGGGACGATCAGTCGTATCTCTGGTTACTACTGCCTGGAGCAGCCAGACCTGCTTAAACAGGCAGCCACCCTTTGAGGGTAATCTGATGATCTTGCGCGAATTCCCGCTCTTCTGTTTCTGCTGATAACGATGCGATGAAAGAATACTTTCAGGAAATTCGTCTATTATCTAATTAGATAGACAGGTAGGGAGATTCGATCTTGGCGGAACAAGAAACAACAACGAGTGAAGAAAAACCATTGGGTAATTTGACCCTGCGCACAATGGCAATGCCGGCCGACACCAATGCGTCTGGTGATATCTTCGGTGGTTGGGTGTTGTCACAGATGGATCTTGCCGGTGGCATCGCTGCTGGACAAAGGGCAGGTGGCCGTGTCGTGACCATTGCCGTTGACAAGATGAAGTTCATCCGTCCGGTTCATGTCGGTGATGTGCTGTGTATTTATAGCCATGTTGGCCGCGTGGGCAGATCCTCCATGGAAATTACACTGGAGGCATGGGTTCTCAGACATCGCTATGGCCATCGGGAAAAGGTCACCCAAGCCATGTTTACGATGGTCTGCGTCGACGAGAATGGCAAGCCGTGTCCGGTGCCTAAGGATGCTCCCGCCTTTGAATGATTGGCGAAATGTGGCGGCTGGCTCTTGTGGCTGTATCGGTGAGACCGAAGGTCAGCGCAGCAGCCTGCGCCGTTTAAGGATATCTGCGAAGAGGCGCTCATCCACGACGAATGGGCAGCCATTCGCCCAGTAGGCCAGAAGCGCCTCCAGCCTGGACAGCCTGTCAGGCCTCTCCAGCGCTGGTTGATGAGTTGGCAGGCCACCCAAAATCCGGATGCTGTCGATCCGCGTCAAAACGCAATCTTCAGCAGCATCTTCCCAAGCGCTTTTATCTTCTCGTACGGGTGAGGCATTGGCGAGTACCGCGTTGGACAGCTGCACGAGTTTGGCAGTTTGGCTTGAAAACAGGTCCTTAGACATAAATCCTCCATCGGTTTCCCGAGGAGAACTGGCGCGAAAGGTAATTGAAACCGCTTGGTTGCCGATTTTATCAAGAAGGTTGTCCTTCTCGATGTCAGTCGACCGCATCCCTGGCGGGGACCACCTTGCCCGGTAAGGCAGGTTGGCGAGGGCGCCAGCCCTTCTCTTGATGATGGCGGGCTTATGACATGTCTTAATAGTCAAGGCAAGTGTTTGCCGCATGCGCCGAGTAAGCGGAAAACTGACTTTCTAGAAGCAGATTAGGGGCCGAACCCTAATCGCTCTTGCAGATCATAATGGGCCTTGCCACACTTGGGTGCCTTAAGGGTTCGAGACCTTGACCACCAGCTTACCCTTGTTGCTGCCATCAAAGAGCTTATTCAGGGCAGCTGGGGCATTTTCCAAACCATCGACGATATCAAGCCGATACTTGATCTGCCCTTTTGCGAACATGGCTCCTAAAGCGGAGAAAATTTCGGGGAAGGTGTCGAAATGATCCGGCATGACGAAGCCCTTTAGCGTAAGGCGTCGGCGTACAACGGCAGTCATGTCAGGCATTTCTTCAGGAGTATCGCCATTGTAGACCGAGATGAACCCACACATAACGATTCGACCGAAAGCCTTCATGTTGTCCAGGCCCGCGATGAAGGGCTTGCCGCCGACATTCTCAAAGTGGACGTCGATGCCATCGGGGGCAAAGGATTTGAGGCCTGCGTCAAGGTCATCTGTCTTGTAGTTCAGGGCAGCGTCGAACCCCAGCTCATTGACAAGCCAGTCGCATTTTTCTTGAGTGCCAGCAATCCCGACAACGCGCATTCCAAGGGCCTTGCCAATCTGACCGACAATCGATCCGACAGAACCCGCAGCGCCTGTCACGCAGAGAGTTTCGCCAGCTTTGGGTTCGCCAACCTTGACGAGGCCATGATAGGCGGTTGCACCAGCAAGGCCAAACAAGCCCATGTAGTCTTCCATGGATGCTGTTTGTGGCACGATGCTTAATTTGCCAGGCTCAATGTCGAGATAGTCAGTCCATCCGGTGAAGCCGGAGACCCAATCGCCAACTGTGTAGTGCGCGCAGCGGCTTTCACAGATGACGCCGACACCCAATGACCGCATGGTCTCGTTGAGTGGAGCAGGCGGCAAATAGCTGTTTGTCGCAGGCGATACCCAGCCTCGCATTGCCGGATCCAGGGAGACATAGACAACCCGAACCCGTGCCATCCCGTCGCTAAGCGGGGGTAGGTCATCTGTCTGGGTCGCAAAATTATTGGCGCCAAGGAAACCAGTTGGACGTGATGTCAGAAGGATGTTGGTATTCTTCATGATGGTATCCGGGAGAAATGTGTGAAGTTAAACCAAAGTGAAAGGGAGCAGCTCTTGCGGATCAATAATGCGGCGGCTTTTCGCTTGGGTTGCCAGGTTGGGCATTTTCAATCAGGTCTTCCACCTGATCCGTCATTTCAGCCATCTTGCGGGTCAGCCTGTAGAGCTGTTTGCCCTGATCTATGACCACCTGGTTCAACTCATCAATCGTGTGGTTGGCGTAGGCGAGATCTGTTTCCAGTTTCTCGATGCGGGCTTCGTGATCGGTAACAAGCGTCATTCGGCTTCCTGTCGCTGTCAGGCGGCTCGTCATTGAGCGTCATGCCGGGAGCGTAGTTTGTATATCTCCGGCAGAGCCGGTTTGAGTGAAAATATTGTCTTTACCACGCATCGTCTGGTTACGATGGGCTGGAACCTGCAAGCTGGATCTTACATACTCAGTTGTAAGTTCCTCAATCCTATTTATGAAGTGTTGCTGAGAGCGCTATCATCTCTAATCTGATCCATTCAGCGAATTCAATACCTTGTCCATTTGCTGACCGATTTCCTTTCCACCAGGCGGAGAAAGATTCCATATGTCTGACATAAGTGCATTCGACATTACCAAAAAATGGCCTGCGAGCGACCCGACCAAGCTTCAGCTTTATTCGTTGCCAACGCCCAATGGCGTCAAGGTATCTGCAATGCTTGAAGAGACTGGCCTTGCTTATGAGCCACATCTCGTCAATTTCGGAACGAATGACCAGATGACGCCTGAGTTTCTGTCTCTGAATCCCAACAACAAGATCCCTGCAATTCTGGATCCTAATGGGCCTGGCGGAAAACCTTTGGCACTTTGGGAATCCGGCTCTATCCTTTTGTATCTGGCCGAAAAAACCGGAAAATTCATATCGTCTGATGCAGCCGAACGCCATGAGACAGTTCAGTGGCTGATGTGGCAAATGGGCGGCTTTGGGCCAATCCCGGGACAGCTTGGTTTCTTTCACAAGTTCGCCGGCAAGGACTATGAGGATCGTCGGCCGTTTGAGCGCTACCGTGATGAGACAAAGCGTCTGCTCGGGGTGTTGGACAAGCGCCTTGAGGGACGCGATTTCATCATGGGCTCAGATTACAGCATTGCTGATATTGCGTGTTGGCCTTGGGCGCGCACGATCACCGGATTTTATGAAGCAGGTGAGCATGTCGGCATGGAGAACTTTGCCAATGTCATCCGCTGGCAGGAAGTCTGTGAAGCCCGCCCGGCAAGCGTTGCAGCGGTGAATATCCCTGCACGGGATTAAGCGGCCCTTCGAAAGCTGATTTGCAGCTTTGATTGTTTGTTGATCAAATAAAAAGGGCGGTCTTAAGACCGCCCTTTTCAATAGTCCGGATAGGATCCGGGCAGCTTACATCATGCCGCCCATGCCGCCCATGCCGCCCATGTCAGGCATTGCAGGCGCAGCACTGTCCTTAGGCAGTTCAGCAACCATGGCTTCGGTGGTGATCAGAAGACCAGCAACCGATGCAGCGTCCTGAAGGGCTGTACGAACGACCTTGGTCGGGTCGATGATGCCAGCTTCAATCATGTTGACGAACTCTTCGGTCTGCGCATTGAAGCCGAATGTTGCGTCGTCGTTTTCCTGGATCTTGCCAACAACGATCGAGCCTTCAACACCGGAGTTTTCGGCGATCTGACGGATCGGAGCTTCAAGAGCACGTAGAACGATCTTGATGCCAGCCATGATGTCCGGGTTGTCGGACGTAAGCTTGGCAACTGCGAGCTTGGAACGAAGCAGAGCAGTACCACCGCCAGGGACGATGCCTTCTTCAACGGCCGCACGGGTCGCGTTCAGGGCGTCGTCGACGCGGTCTTTCTTTTCCTTAACTTCGATTTCCGTAGCACCGCCAACGCGGATCACGGCAACACCGCCAGCAAGCTTGGCAAGACGTTCCTGCAGCTTTTCACGGTCGTAATCGGAAGTTGTTTCTTCGATCTGCGCCTTGATCTGGCCAACGCGACCCTGGATGTCATCCTTGGAACCAGCGCCATCAACGATGGTTGTTGTTTCCTTGGTGATCGCGACCTTTTCAGCAGTGCCGAGCATGTCGAGAGTGACAGTCTCCAGCTTGATGCCGAGATCGTCGGAAATCACTGTACCACCGGTCAGGATTGCAAGATCTTCGAGCATTGCTTTACGACGGTCGCCGAAGCCAGGAGCCTTGACAGCAGCAATCTTAAGGCCGCCGCGCAGCTTGTTGACAACGAGTGTGGCAAGAGCTTCGCCTTCAACGTCTTCTGCAATGATCAGCAGTGGACGGGAAGACTGAACAACAGCTTCCAGGATTGGCAGCATTGCCTGCAGGTTGGAAAGCTTCTTCTCGTGAAGGAGAATGTAAGGCTTTTCCAGGTCAGCAAGCATCTTTTCAGGGTTGGTGACGAAGTAAGGAGACAGGTAGCCGCGGTCGAACTGCATGCCTTCAACGACTTCGAGTTCGGTTTCGAGCGACTTGGCTTCTTCAACAGTGATGACGCCTTCGTTGCCGACTTTCTGCATTGCTTCAGCAATGTCGTTTCCGACCTGCGCGTCGCCGTTTGCGGAGATCGTGCCGACCTGTGCAACTTCAGCAGATGTGGTGATTGGCTTGGAAGAAGCTTCCATGGCCTTAACAGCTTCAGCAGCAGCCATATCAACGCCGCGCTTCAGGTCCATCGGGTTCATGCCAGCAGCAACAGCCTTGGCACCTTCCTTAACGATGGACTGCGCAAGAACGGTCGCAGTCGTGGTGCCGTCACCAGCAATGTCGTTGGTCTTGGAAGCAACTTCCCGAACCATCTGCGCGCCCATGTTTTCGAACTTGTCTTCAAGTTCGATTTCCTTGGCAACGGAAACACCATCCTTGGTGATGCGTGGAGCGCCGAAGGACTTGTCCAGAACAACATTACGACCTTTAGGGCCGAGTGTTACCTTGACGGCGTTTGCAAGTGTATCGACGCCCTTGAGCATCTTGTTGCGGGCTTCAACCCCGAACTTTACTTCTTTAGCAGACATAAAACGTCTCACTTCTACATAGAACTTGAAAGGATATCAGGAGGGTTCGCTTTGTTAAGCGATCACGCCCATGATGTCGGATTCTTTCATGATCAGCAGGTCTTCACCGTCGATCTTGACCTCGGTACCGGACCACTTACCGAACAGGACGCGGTCACCAGCTTTGACGTCGAGGGCAACTACTTTGCCAGCGTCGTCACGAGCGCCGTTACCAACAGCGATGATCTCGCCTTCCTGCGGCTTTTCCTTGGCAGTATCCGGAATGATGATGCCACCGGCGGTCTTTTCTTCAGACTCAACACGGCGAACAACGACACGGTCGTGCAGCGGACGAAATGTCATTTTGCTCTTTCCTCTCATGTGGCACGCCCCCAACCTTTTAGGCAGCGTGCGGGCATGATAATTTGTCTACAAATGATCGTGCGGGCTTATCCCGCTAGGCCTGTTAGCACTCCCTTAGGGCGAGTGCTAACGACGAGTTGGATGTAGGATTGAGCCTCTAATTTGTCAATGCCAAACCCGCAAAAATTGACTCAACGCCTTGGTGGGGTGGTAAACAATTGCTGTGTTCTCACGCCCAACGCGACCGTTGGCTTGCAGGTAGATCGGTTAGGCGCTGAACCGTATTAGGCCGTCAGGTTGTTTCTGTCATTCGGCAGCTTCGATTGCAAATGGTAATGACAAAGTGGCTGTTTTTGCGCTGAGCTTGTCAGCATATGCAGCTTCGATCACGTAATGTCCAGTTGGCAGGCCCTGAAACTGAAAGCTGAGGTTCGTCGGAAGTTCCCGTTTGCGATCTTGAGCTTCACCCGAAAATCGTGTGAAGGAGGACTGCGTCGCCAGAACCTGGCCTGTCATGTTCAGAAGGCTATAGCTGACTTCAAGGTCGTGCCGATAGCCGTTTTCTGTCTTCTCAAAACCATAACCAACAGGCTCTGCATATATGGTGAGCGTGTCGTCTGCAGTGAAGACATTGGATGGACGTTTTTGATATTGTCCATAGCCAGTGGCAGGGGATACGGCAAATGTTGCATTTGTGAAGCCCAAGTCAGATGCATCCCAAGCGCGGTCCAATGTTTGGATGCTTTGAAGAAGTTCTGAGGATGGAGCAGGGATAGAAGCAGAAGTAGTCTCTGCCAATGATGCCGTCGTTATGATCGCTGAAAATGAAAATACAGCTGCACGAAAAGCTGATCTTGCGATATTACCTGCCATCATAGTGCGAACCCCTACGCATGCCCAACCGTCATGTTTTTCAACTTGTTGCAAGCCGATATAGACCTAGTTGAGTTTAGACACAAGGAAATGACTTCAGTGAAGTAAACGCGAAGCCAGTTAACAGCTTCGCTCCAGCCATGACTGGCGTTTTCTATAGATCGTGGAGGGGCTGATCTCGAGTGCGGCGGCAGCCATGGCAATATTACCGTCGAAGGCATCGAGAGCGTCTTCGATGATCCTGCGCTCCTGAGCCCAAAGTGGCTCGATTGCTCCAAACGGGCGTGCGATCGGTTGTGCTCTGGCCCGTTCACGGGACAGGTCAATAATCGTGGCACCGCGACCGGATGGGTCTCGTATCAGCATCGGCAGCATATTCAGAGTGACGGATTGGCCTTCGTTCATCACAACCATTTGCCGAACGGTGTTTTCAAGCTGCCGGACGTTGCCAGGCCAGTTGTAGGCGAGAAGACGCGCCTCAGCATCCGCATCAAAGCCTTTGAAACTGCGTCCTTCCTCTCCAGCAAAGCGCTGCAGGAACACATTAGCCAAGTCCATGATGTCATCCCGGCGGTCCCGCAAAGGCGGTAGCTGAACGGGCAAGACATGAAGTCGGTAATAAAGGTCTTCGCGGAAACGGCCTGCTGCGATTTCGGCCAATGGATTGCGATTGGTAGCGCAGATGATCCGGGCGTCTACTTGGCGGCTATTTGTGTCACCAAGCCTCTGAAACGTACCTGTCTGCAGAAAGCGCAGAAGCTTGCTTTGTAGCGAAATATCCATTTCGCCAATCTCATCAAGGAACAGCGTTCCTCCGTCAGCTTGTTCGGCAGCGCCAGCGCGATTGTCCGTTGCCCCGGTGAATGCTCCCCGAACATAGCCAAAAATTTCGCTCTCGATCAGGTCTTTTGGGATTGCGGCGCAGTTGATCGTGACAATACGTTCGTCGCGGCGGTCGGAGAGGTTGTGTATGGCGTTGGCGCAGAGTTCTTTACCAGTGCCGGATTCCCCGGTGATAAACACGGGAGCTTGCGAGGGCGCCATGCGGGAAATCTGTTCGTACACGGTCTGCATTGGCAAGGATTTGCCAATCAGTTGATCCAATGCAGCGTTTGTTATTCTAGATGTTGGTGTCACATCTGGTTTGGATGCTTGCTCAATCGTAAGCTTGGACTTCTGGGCGGATAGATATGGTTTGCGCTGGTCCAACTGAAAGGTAATCTTGGATGCCAATGCATCCAGAGAAAATGGCTTGGTCAGGAAGTCATGCGCCCCTGAGCGCATTGCGTTGACAGCTCGAGATACTGAACCTTGCGCAGAAATGGCTATGATCACAGTGGAGGGGCAGCGAACCGCGAAGGGTTCAAGAGCTGTTTCTCCGCCAATGGCTTCAAGATCGAGAATGAGAACATCGGTGTTGTCCCTGGAAAGATCCTCCAGGCATCGCTCGGACAGGCTGTAGAGAGTTGGGTCCAGGCACTCGACTGAGAGTTTTCCACTCACAGCTGCGGTTCGCACTGCTTCTGCGGGCGAACTATCCAGAACGCGTAACATCATAGGTCTGATTTGACCCTCTATACTCCCCATTGCTGGGCGTCCCCCGTCTCTCTGAGCTGAGTTGATTCGGACCGGTCAGAGTTTCATCCGGCAAACCAATCATTCTATGAACAGGGTAAACAAAGCGTTGTCATATCTCTTAAAATAGGAATGAGGTGGGTACTGCAAGCTAGTCAACTCTTAGATAACGCCGGGGACAGGGCTCTTTTGAAGAAGCTAAAAAACTGTTTTTAGCCGTTAGCCGATGCTTAAGGGATGGTAAACGAGTGTATAAAGTTGGACTTCGGCTTGTAGGGCAAAAGCGACTGCTTTCGGAAGGGGTGAGGGGCAAAGAGGCATTTGAGGACGCTACGTCAGGTATTCAGTGTCTCTGAGTTTGCTGCCCATGAGTAATTAACACGCCGATATTGCTTCAGCCTTTTGAAAACTACCTTGTTCAGGGGCCATTTCTCGCCATATCGGGGGACAACCCATCTAAATCACGAAGGGATTGGGATAGGATTCGAAGACAATCAGTTCTTAAGGCATGATTAACCTCAAATTTGTGATTCGAGTTGAGAGCCATCGGCAGCCATGGGGCGCACAGCAAGCATTTTTATAGCTATTTGCATGGGCATTATTGCAATGTCGGTTTCCGCTGTGCTGATTTTCCAGTTCGAGAGGCCGTTTGGAGAAGCAGTGTCTCTTGCTATGGCGCTAATGTGCACAATGATACTGCTACACCTTCTGGTTAGCCGGGGGAGGGATCGCACTGCTGTGAGCGATGCCGTTGATCGGCTTGAAGACCGGATGGCCGAGCTCGACGATGATGTTGGCAATCTGGAAGGCCGGTTGACTGGTGTTGAATATGCGGTCCCGCGGCGAACACGGGAAGAACTTGATCCCTTGTTTGCCGAAGTCGAGGTTTTGGGCACGCTGGTGAAACAGATGGCGGAAGCCATGTCTGATTTGGAGAACCGGGTCGACGATCAGCAAGCACTAGCTTCGCCGGCTGCACACCCTGAGCTGCCTCACTATAGAACTCCACAGGCCAGTGAGCCTTATGCTGGCAACTACGCTCAACAACCTTCTTATCAGACAGCTCCACCGCCTGCACAACAAGGCTATCAACAAGATCCAGGTTACGGTTCTGCCAATCATCCTGCTTCTAGCCACGAGGCACCAAGAGTGCCTCCGCAGGTGCGGGAGCCGGAACAGCTTTCCCGACAGGCGTCTCATCAGGTCATGCCCGACAGAGAAGCTGGCGGTATGTTTGAGCAAGCCGAGGCGTCGTTAGCAGATGCACCTGAGGTTGCTCCCGTATCAGATCCGCTTATGCGAGAGCTGATAACCTCTGCGCTGAATGCCAATCGGGTGGAACTGCACTTACAGCCTATCGTTACGTTGCCACAACGCCAGGTCAAGTACTATGAGGCCTATACTCGGCTTCGCGATTCCCGAGGAGAGCTTGTCGAGGCCGCAGCATTTCTTCCCGAAGCGGTGCTTTCGGGGCAGATCGCACGGATTGACAATCTGCTGTTGTTCCGATCGGTTCAAGTTGTTCGCCGGTTGACTTCCCGAAATCGAAATGCAGCGCTTTTCTGCAATATTTCATCCTTGTCACTTGTCGATGAAACGTTCTTTCCAGGCTTTCTTGAATTTGTGACGGCCAATCGGAATTTGGCTGACGTGTTGATTTTTGAATTCAGTCAGCAAGACATTTCTGAAATGGGTGCGATGGAGATGGAAAGCCTTAGCGCGCTGTCCGAGATCGGTTTCAGTTTTTCGGTTGATCGCATCACCGATATGAAAATGGATTTTAAGTCTCTGGCACAAAAGGGCTTTAAATTCGCCAAGCTGAATGCTGACTATTTGATTGGGCGCCGGGTAACCGATCACGGCCATATCCATCCGTCGGATTTCGGTGACTTGCTTCACCGTTATGGCATTGAGCTGATAACAGACCACGTGGAGACTGAGTCCCAGGTTCTGGAGCTGCTGGATTACGAAGTCCGGATGGCGCAGGGCAATCTGTTCTCACCGCCGCGTCCTGTGCGTGCAGAGGTCCTTCAAGGCACACCGGCACCAGCAGCACGCAAACGCGCGGCTGGCTGAGTTTCAATTTAAAGCTGTTGCAGTTGGGAAAGTGCACTGAATTTACCGGGCGTGCATAATAAAATTGCGCTCGCTCTGACAGTGCTGCCCCCCTGATCGAATGATTGAACCCGACCAGGGGTGGCGCTTCTGCGACGTTTCTAATGTTCAGCCTTCAGAAGGCCCTACAATTGAAACACTTGGTACTTTTCCAGCGATCAGGCGCTTTGCGACCCTTTTAACGTCCTCAAGAGTGACAGCTTCGATCTCGGCATTGCGCCGATCAAAATAGTCGATCCCCAACTCTGCGTTTTGAAGGGCGATAAGCTGACGGGCAATTTTGCCCGAAGCATCGAAGCGAAGAGGGTAAGACCCGATCAGGAAGCGTTTGGCACTGTCCAGTTCACTTTGGCTGGGACCATCAGTCGCCATCCGTTCGAACTGTTCCAAGATTACGGCCAACGTTTCATCAGCACGATCTGCACGTGTTGCAGCTGAGCCAAGCATCAATCCGCCTGCATCGTAAGGCGAGAGCGATGTGCCGGTGCTGTAAGTCAGTCCGCGTTTTTCACGAACTTCCTCATAAAGCCAGGAGGTGAAGCTACCTCCGCCAAGGATGTGGTTCATCACAAAGGCTGCTTGATAGTCTGGGTCGTCGCGGGTGAGGCCTGGCAAGCCAAACAGCAGGTTGGCCTGTGGCACATCCAAACTCGCAGTTACCTTTTGTCCCGCAAGTGGTTTGATGTCGGCAATCGGTTTGAGGTCGCCTGTCTCAGGCAAGTTTGCAAACGCCTTGTCCAAGAGAGGTCCAAGCGTTTCGGCATCAATCGCGCCCACAACACTGATCTTCAGAGTGTCACGGCTCATAATACGATCTTTTTGGTCCGCGAGATCCTTTGATGTAAGCGCGCCAAGGCTTTCTTCAGTGCCATTTGTTGGGTGGGTATAAGGATGATCACCCAACATGGCTTTGAGAAGGTTGCGAGATGCGATGCTGCTTGGGTCGCGGTCTTGACGGCGAATACCGACTGCGAGTTGGGTTTTCATGCGGTCCACTGCGACGGTATCAAAGCGTGGTTCATTAATGGCGAGCTTGAGCAGGTCGAATGCTTCGTCGCGTGTGGGAGCCAAGGTGCGCATCGTTCCGTAGAAATAGTCCTTGCCGGTGTCGAAGCTCACGCTCACCGCCAGATCTTCCAGGCGGGCCTGGTAGTCTTCTGAGGAGAGGTCTCCGGCGCCTTCATCGAGAGTGGAGGCAAGAAGTCTCGTCACGCCTTCTTTGCCATCTGGATCCTGAGCTGCTCCACCCTTGAAGGAGAAGTTGACGGCGATGATCGGAACCGTGTGATCCTCGACCAACCAGGCCTCAATCCCCTGGGGGCTGACGACGCGTTGGATTTCAACGGCATGTGCTGCAAGCGGTGTAAATCCAAGGGCCCCAAGGCCGCTCAGTCCAATGGTTGCCGCGCGCAACAGGTGTTTCTGGGCAATATGCAGCATGGATCAGGACTTTTCTTTTTTATCGGTGGGGGAAGGAATGGTCGCTTCGGCCTCGGATTTCAACTGCCCGACCACTGGGATTCCGGAAAGGTAATTTCGCGCAGCGTTTTGGACGTCCTCCAGGGTGACTGCCTCAATTTGGCTCGGCCATGTTTGCACATCTTCCACGGTTCTCCCGGTGGCCAACGCGCTGCCGAAAATTCGCGCCAGACTTTGTTGGCTATCCTGCGCGTAGATGGCATCGGCGATCATACTCCGCTTGGCTCGGGCAAGTTCTTCCTTGGTAATGCCGGTTTCAATCACCTTGTCGAGCTCCTGGTGGATCACTGCTTCAATCTCGTCGAGAGTGTGGCTAGGGCTCGGTGCGCCATAAAAGCCGAAACGGCCATCATCAAGCGCGCTACCTTGATAATAACTACCAGCGCTGATCGCCATCTTCTGGTTCAGAACGGCTTCCTTGTGCAGGCGGCTTGTAGCACCGCCACCCAGGACATAGGCAAGCACGTCGAGCGCTTCAGAAGAGCGGCCTTCGGCGGTGTTCTGGCTTGGTACGATCCAGGTCAAGGAAACAGTTTCTTGCCGTACGCGTGGATCCGAAACCGCAATGCGCCTTTCTCCAGACAGTGGAGGTTCGGTCGGGCGAACGCGCTCGCCAGGTTCTGCCCGCCTTGCAACTTTGCCATAGGTTTGCTCGGCAAGGGCTTTGACGTTTTCAACGTCCACGTCTCCGGCAATCACCAGAACGGCATTGTTGGGTGTGTAAAACCGATCATAGAAGGAAATCACCGCATCGCGATTGAGAGCTTCGATTTCGCTTTCCCAGCCAATGACGGGAGATCCGTAAGGGTGATTGACAAAGGTAATCGCTGTCAGTGCCTCTCGAAGGCGGGACCCTGGTTCACTGTCCACTCGGCTCCGACGCTCTTCCAGGACCACATTGCGTTCGGGCGCGATGATTTCGTCGGTGAGAACCAGGTTCTCCATCCGGTCAGCCTCCATCTTCATCATCAACGGCAAGTGCTGCTTCGCAACGCGCTGAAAATAGGCTGTGTAATCTGTGCTTGTGAAGGCGTTTTCCTGGCCACCATTTTCGGCAACCAGTGTTGAGAACTCAGCATTTGGATGGTCTTTGGTTCCCTTGAACATCAGATGTTCAAGGAAATGCGCTACACCGGATTGGCCTTCCGGCTCATCTGCTGATCCAACTTTGTACCAGATCATGTGCGTGACGACTGGAGCCCGGTGATCGGGAATGACAACCACTTCCAGACCGTTCTCAAGCGTAAAATGGCTCAAGTTGGGGGCGATCTGGATTTTCTCATTCTGGGCAATAGGGGTTTTGCTCGCCGGTTCTGTTGCGAATGCTGGCGCAGTAGAACTCAGAAAAGCAAAACTAAGAGCAAGCAGGATTGGCTTGTTTCTGCGGGATGGACTGACGTCTGTGCGCACGTAGATCTCCGGAAAATGAACGGTTTCCCTATGCTTACATCGGTTCACAGGATGCCGAGCTAGGTTTGAACATTCAATATAGTGCGCAAGCACGCCAACATCCCGTTAAAGATCCGTCATCTTCATACAGACAATAATGAGGCGCTTAGTTGATTACAAAAAAACCGCCCTACGTTTCCGTAAGGCGGTTTGATAATCTTCTATTGAAGAGTGGGAATTAATTCCCGCGGCGACATTCTCCGCCACTTTCTTCCAGGCAGCGCATGTCCAGTGGAGCGCTGTCAAACTCGTCCTTGAATGCGTCCGTTTTGGTTTTAACAATCTCGGGCATTGGGGCATCGGCAGACGGCACTGAATAGGCATTTGGCGGGTCGGTGAGATACCTGCGTGTAGGCACACCTGCATTGGTGATCGCATTGGCCTGTTTGGTCATATCTGCGGCTGAATTATTTTGAGCGCGCATTTCTGCGTCGGTCATGCGTTCGCCTGTCATGATGTCTTCATCACGGGTCTCAGCGGCAAGGTTACGGGATGTGCTCGCGCCCGCAATATTGATGCCCCTCATTTGCTCAGGGCTGAGAACGCCAGGGTGTCTGCCCTTGGCGTCTGCATAAACCGCTTTGATTTCGGCAAGGTCTTTGTTGCCTGTTTTCGTTGGCCATGCTGCAGACTTGCTTCCGGCCACTTGTGTTTCCGGCGCAGGCAGGGCCGTTGCGTTCGCAGGCATCGCAAGTGGCGCGCGGGGCTTATACTCAATTTGCTTTTCGTTTGGATCAACAGCACCCAGCCCAGACATCAAGCTATTAACAAGCGCAGTGTCTGGTGCCTGTGACGTCCCGTCCGCAGCCTGACAAGCTGCCAAAGCAGCGCTTGCAGTGAGCAAAAGCGCAATTTGACGTATGTTCTTTAAAATCGTCCGCAGCACCCCGGACTCCTTGTTCCTGCCATGTTGCACTTGAAAGGTCTTGCGACTTTCAAACATTCCGAATGGCATTTTACTTTTATTTTGCGGCTGAATTTGGACCGCCTTTGATACCGTCATACAGCAGACCAACGACACCGGCAACGATCCATACATCTGCCAAGTTGAAGACGTACCATGAAAAGCTGCCAACATGGAAATGGACAAAGTCGACGACTGCTCCATAAACCAGCCGGTCAATGCCGTTTCCGATAGCTCCGCCAATCACGATTGCAAGAGATAGGGCCAGAAACCTGTTTTCAGCCCGGACGGACCAGACCCACAGAGCTGCGGTTGCAACAATGGTGGCAATAGCAAGAATCCAACGTCCTAAGTCACCATCTTGCTGAAGCAGACCGTAGGATATACCACGGTTCCAAACCAGAACGATATCAAGGAATGGAGCCAAACGCACAGGCCCGTTTGCAGCTAAATCGAAGCTGAAAAGGAGCCAGAGCTTGGATGTCTGATCCAGAACAAGACCTGCCAGAGCGATCCAGGCGACAAATCCACTGAAACGCCCCCAGAGCCATCGGCTCCGGAGGTTTGTAACGATGTCTGTTTCAGCATCTCTCATAGGCAACAACACGGCAGCCGGTCAGGCCGCTGTGTTCTCCTTGTCCCACTCACGCAAGGCGTCGGCATCGCGTGGTGTGACATCCGGATAGTCTGCATCCTTCCCGACTTCTGGAAGGATCTTCCATGAACGGGCGCATTTTTTGCCGCTGGCAAGACCCGGCACGACGGCGACACCAGGCGTGTCGTCGAGCGTGAAAGCACTTTCGGGGGCTTCATCCGTGCTCAAAGTTAGCTGGCTGGTGATTGCAATGTCGGCCATGTCCCGGCCTTCAAGCGCAGCCATCAGGTCCGCATCCGTCACATGCACCACCGGGTGAGCTTCCAAAGAAGACCCGATCCGCTTTTCGCGCCGTTCGATTTCAAGAGCGCCTGTGATCACTCGGCGAACTGTGCGGATCTTTGTCCATTTAGCGGCGAGCGCATCGTCTTTCCAGGAGGCCGGAACCTCAGGGAACTGTTCCAGATGTACCGATGAGGCAGCTCCGTGGTGCGATGTCCAGGTCTCTTCCATGGTAAAGGGAAGCAGCGGAGCCATCCATGTCACGAGACAATTGAACAGCTTTTCAATGACCTGAAGCGAAGCCTTACGCCGAACAGACGAGCCTGCATCGCAGTAAAGTGCGTCTTTGCGGACGTCGAAGTAGAAGGCCGATAGCTCCAGTGTCATGAACGAGAAGAGATGATGGAACACGCGCTTGTAGTCGAAGTCCCAATAGGCTTTACGAACCAGCTCATCTAGTTCTGCCAATCGGTGCAGCATCAAGCGTTCAAGTTCAGGCATGTCTTCAAATGCAACTTCTTCGCCAGTTGCATGACCAAGGGAGCCGAGCATCCAACGCAGTGTGTTGCGCAGCTTGCGATAGCTGTCGACGCTGGTCTTGATGATTTCCGGTCCGATGCGCTGATCTTCTGCGTAATCGGCGGAAGCTGCCCATAGGCGCAGGATATCGGCGCCATATTGCTTGATGATGTCCTGCGGGAAAGTCTGATTGCCGAGGGACTTGGACATCTTGCGGCCGTCTTCGGCCATCGTGAATCCATGGGTCAGGACCGCATCATAAGGTGCATGTCCGCGCGTGCCACAGCTTTCCAGCAGGGAGGAGTGGAACCAGCCGCGATGCTGATCCGAGCCTTCCAGATATAGGACATAGTCATCGCCGCCGAGGCCCTTGCGGGTAGGGTTCAAATCCTCGCGCTTTTCCATGCAGAAAGCATGTGTCGAGCCGGAGTCAAACCAGACGTCCAGGATATCAAAGACCATATCCCAGTCTTCAGGCTTGTAATCGCTGCCAAGAAAACGCTCCTTGGCTCCGTCTGCGTACCAAGCGTCTGCGCCTTCAGTGGCGAAGGCGTCAAAAATCCGGGCGTTGACTGTTTCGTTTTTCAGGACTTCTGCTGTGTCCTTGTGGATGAAGACGGTGATCGGAACGCCCCAGGCGCGCTGACGCGACAGAACCCAGTCCGGACGGGACTCGATCATGGATCTCAGGCGCTTTTGGCCAGATGCCGGGGCGAACCGAGTGTTGTCGATCGCATTCAGGGCGCGGCTGCGCAGGGTGTCGTCTTTGCCATCGATATCCCGGTCCATGTAAACGAACCACTGTGGCGTGTTGCGGAAGATGATCGGCTTCTTCGAGCGCCAGGAATGAGGATATTGGTGCTTCAACCGGCCAAGACCGATCAGGTTTCCAGCTTGCTTCAGCGCTTCGATGTTTGCCTTGTTCGCCTTGCCCTTTTCACCCTTGTGGGTGATCACCTGATGACCTTCAAAGCCTGGGGCATCCTTGGTGTAAAAACCATCATCTGCCACTGTGAACGGGATCGTCGTGTCGATGCCACGCTCTTCAAGGTCTTTTGCATTGGCCATCCAGATTTCAAAGTCATCTGCGCCATGGCCAGGTGCTGTATGGACAAAGCCTGTACCGGCATCGTCGGTGACATGGTCGCCGTTCAGAAGCGGCACGTCGAATTGATAGCCCCCCAGATCCAGGTCGCGATAAGGATGAGCCACAGTGACTGTCGCCAACTCATCGGCAGACACATGGCGGACCTGCTTGAAGTCTTCGATCCTAGCGTTCTTGAACACTTCGCCTGCAAGTGCATCGGCCAGGATCAGAAGATCGCCGGTCTGAACCCAATTGTCATCCGGCAAGCCTTCTTGCGTAACTTCGTAGAGGCTGTAGTCAATCCGTGAAGAGTAGGATACGGCACGGTTGCCGGGCATGGTCCAGGGTGTCGTTGTCCAGATCACCACGGAAGCATCAAGCAGTTGGTCGACAGCCTCAGCGTCATTGCCGCCTGCCGTTACAACAGGGAACTTCACCCAGATCATGTCTGACTGGTAGTCATGATATTCGATTTCCGCTTCAGCGAGCGCAGTCTTTTCCACGACTGACCACATGATTGGCTTGGACCCCCGATAAAGCTGGCCGGACATGGCAAACTTCATCAGTTCCTTGGCGATCACCGCTTCGCTTTCAAAGCGCATGGTCAAATAGGGAGCGTCCCAGTCGCCTTCGATGCCGAGACGTTGAAATTCCTTTTTCTGAACTTCAACCCAGTGACTGGCGAAATCACGACATTCCTGCCGAAACTCGTTGATAGGTACTTCGTCTTTGTTCTTGCCTTTGGAGCGATATTGCTCCTCGATTTTCCACTCGATTGGAAGACCATGACAATCCCAGCCCGGAACGTAATTGCTGTCCCATCCGGTCATCTGCATAGACCGTGTGACGATGTCCTTCAGTGTCTTGTTCAGCGCATGTCCGATGTGGATGTTGCCGTTGGCATAGGGAGGGCCATCATGAAGGATGAACTTGCTACGTCCACTGCCAGCTTCACGCAGCTTGCCGTAGAGGTTCATCTCTTTCCAGCGCGCGATTATTTCTGGCTCTTTCTTTGGTAGGCCCGCGCGCATCGGGTAGTCTGTTTTCGGCAAGTTTAGAGTTTCGGAATAGTCGCGTGTTTTTGTCTCGGTCATCACTCAAAGGATCCGGTCGGATGGGCGCCGGTGCGGCGCGCGGCATCTATAAAAATTTGAAAAACGGCTTGAATGGCCGCAAGCGCGTGGGGAACTCCCGGTCCTTTGGCGCCGCATTTCGCGTTAGCCGAAGGCCGGGCCGGTAATTCGAAGAGACCGGCGGCCCGACGGATCTCTCAATATTGCGAAGCAAATGTTCATGGCGCAGGACATAGCAGTACTTGCTGCCCGAATAAAGTCATTCCCTGCAATCAACGCTCGTCTTTTCGGAAGTATGCCCGGTGCGAGGTGCATGAGCTCGTAAAGACATCTGCAAGAACTCAGCTCTTATGGTGGCCGTGATGGGGATCAATAAAATTCTGGGGTGAGTTTATGTTGCAGCACTGGGGGCGGTCATTACAACCTGGCGATCAGAGGCGTGTTTCGAGGTAAAGGCAATCGTTCTGATTGGGGCAAGCTTGTTGGCCAAGCCTTTCGTTCTGTCAAACAATCTTGCTGCAATCGCAGTCCCTCTGGCTTATTTTCTTAATCTGCATAGCCTTGGAAAGCGATGCCTTTTAGGTAATCTGACTTCGAATTTTGGTCGGATAGCAGTTTTAAGCATCTTTTGAGGAAGTAGATCATTTTATGATCAGCGACGGAAAAAGCAGGATCGGGAAAGAGCCCGTGTCGGGCGGTTACACCGGTTTTTGGCATCGCTGGGTACGTGATGGGAATTGGTTCACTTGGGATAGGATAGGTTTCGCCTGTCTTTGCCTCACAGTGGGCTATCTGCTCGCATTTGTTTTGTTTCTATTCATACCGAACGACCAGACGTCGGCGAATAGGACACTGATGGTCGACTACGTTAGTTTTTGGCTGGCTGGCAAACAAGTTCTGCTTGGCACGCCTGAGCTGCCTTATATTCCGATAGAGTTTGTCGCTATCCAGAAGCAGTTTTCGGGTTCCGATGTCATTTTTGGTTTTTTCTATCCGCCGACGTTTCAAATGCTACAGGTCGCTTTTGCACTATTGCCGTACAAGGCTGCTTTGGTGGCATTCGCTGGTTCGACTACATTTTTGCTGTTTTTTTGCTGCCGTTTGATAACCGGGAACTGGCTTCTTGCCGCCTGCCTTATTCTCATTCCGGCTTGCGGCAACAACCTTTTTCATGGCCAAAACGCTGCGCTCACAGCCTCGCTGTATGCGTTGTTTCTTATAGGGATGGAGCGTAACCGGATTATATTGGCTGGGATCGCTCTGGGCATTCTGACGATCAAGCCACAACTTGGGATACTCGTGCCGATAGCGCTGATTGCTGCACGCGATTGGCGCATATTTCTGACTGCCTCTGTCGCGACATTGGCGCTTGTAGGTTTAAGTTTTGCTGCGCTCGGGTTAGGGACATGGCAGGCATTTTGGCAACAGGTTCCGGTCGCATCTGCTATGATGGAATTGGGCGGCGTCGAATGGGGAAAAATGATCTCTGTCTATGGTGCCGTCCGTTTGTTCGACTTCGGTCATGCTTCCGCGATACTCGCTCAGATCGCCGTTGGCATAGGCGGGCTTGGATGTGTTTGGGTTGCATGGAGCAGATCAAAGCAAATGGTAGTTCGAGCACCGGTTCTGATCGCCGGAACTCTGCTGGCGACGCCCTTCGGGCTGTCCTACGATCTCACATTGCTTGTTGTACCGTGCGCTTTTTTGATCCGCGAGGGTTTGAAATATGGGTTTTTGCCATATGAAAAAATGATCCTGGCGATTGTGATCTGCCTGTCAGCTTCAACAAGCCCCATCGCAATCTGGTTAGGAATTCCGGTTGCGCCGCTTTTGCCAGCTTTGATCCTTAGCCTTGGCATGCGGCGTCTGAAAGGACCCTCAGAGGAAGCTTTGTTGGAAGACAGGACAGTTCAAAAACAGCGAAGCGTTCTGTAGCCTAAATTAGCCTATTTGCTCCGTGTCTTTTGCTCACGGTGGGCGATGTAGAGGCCGCTGCTGACGATCAGTGAAATGCCGACCCATGTCATGGTGTCTGGGAAATCTCCGAACACCAAATACCCGAACAGGGTCGCGCTGACGATCTCGATATAGTTCAGCGGAGCAAGCAAGGAGGCTTCGCCGCGTTGGAAAGCCATCACCACCAGACCGTGACAGGCAAATGAGATCGCGCCAATGCTGATCAAGAGCAGAATGTTCGGACCGCTGGGCATGATGAAAGTATAGTCTGAAAGCCCAAGAAATGAACCTATGAGCAGAGCGACGCCCAAGATCACACTGCCAGCAAGGCCTGCACTGAATTGAATGGCAAGCAAACTGTCAGCACCTGCATAGCGACGGTTGATGATCAGATAGAATGCGAAAAGCAGGGCGGTGCACAAGGGTAGGAGCGCGGCAGGCCCCACATCAGCAAAACTTGGTCTCAGGATCAAAAGCGCGCCGACAAGACCGATTACAATAGCCACGACCCGTCGTGGGCCAAATTTTTCCTTGAGAATGAGAGCTGCAAGAATTGTCAGAATCATGGGTTCGACGAAGAAGATTGAAATCGCAGTTGCCACTGGCATGAATTTTACAGCTGTAAAAAAGAAAAGCGAGGCAAGGGCCAGCAAAGTTCCGCGCAATAAATTGATGCCAAGGTGTTTGCTCCTGAGCTGTTGCCACCTGCCAGCGACAAGGGCGATTAAAATGCAGATCAGAAACTGGAAAAAGAACCGGCCGAAAGTAATTTCTAAGGGCGGTAGGCTCGTGGACAGATACTTCGCGATAATATCCATGATTGGAATGATCAGCATTGCGCTTGACATCAAACCGAGAGCTACAAGGCTTTCGCGTGTTTTGGCAATCTGGTCGACCGGCTGGGTCATCAAGTGTCCTGCATAAGCATGAGATCAAGTGCAGAAAGAGGCTGGAGCGAGGCCAGTGCTGTGCGGGATTCGGCGCTGTCCTGGTTCATTTGGGCGATCAAGGGTTCGATGCCGTCGAATTTCTCTTCGCCGCGTAAGTAAGAAACCAGATGGACACGCAGGGTTTTATTATAGAGGTCTTCTTGAAAGTCGAACAGGTGAACCTCAAGCAATGGCGCGCCATTGTCGAATGTTGGCCTGCGGCCAAAGCTGGCGACGCCATCTATCAGGCGATCTCCCAGTCGAACCTTGACAGCATAGATGCCGTGTTTCAACGGGCACTCATCCGCAAGTCGAAGATTGGCCGTCGGGTATCCGAGGTCCCGCCCACGTTTTTCACCATGTTGAACTGTGGCCTCGACAAACCAGCGGTAGCCCAGCAGCCCATTCGCCAAAGCTATGTCACCGTCTGTTAGGGCCTGGCGAATGCGGGAGGACGAAATGACCTCAGCGCCTTCATCATTTTCCGGTGTGACAATGGTCACGCCAAAGCCGTTGTCAGTGCCTGCCTGACGCAGGAAGTCTGGGGTGCCTTTGCGGGCTTTGCCGAAATGGAAGTCGTAACCGGTGACTGCGTGGGAGATGCCAAGTCGAGAGACAAGGATGTCACGCACAAATTCATCGGCTTCGATGCCGGCAAATTCACGGGTGAAGGGCAGGACGAGGACACCATTCAGTCCGCAATCATTCAGTACGGCACATTTTTGCTCGAAGGGCGTCAGCCTGAAGACCGGGTGATCAGGGGCGAAGACAGTTCTTGGGTGAGGTTCAAAAGTCATCGCATAGACCGGTGCGTTTAGTGCGGCACCTTTTTCAAAGGCAGCATCCAGCACAGCGCGATGACCGCGATGAACGCCATCAAAGTTACCGATAGCAACCACACCACCGAGCAATTGAGCCGGGAACGCATCGAGTTCTGTTATGATGGCAAAGTTGGGGAGTTTTGAAGCAGGCATGCAGATAACCTTCAGGCGTCTAGCTGCAACGCCAGAAGCAGAGACATATTAAGTAGCAGATTGCCGGTGCAGGTTTGCGAGACAGGCACATCGCTCGCGCCAGAACGTGCCGTTTCTACCTTGAAAGGTCAAGAAGTTGTATAAACGCCTTGAATTGGTTGCCCTTGTTTTCGGCTCTTGGCTTGGATCTCTCCCGAATTCACAGGCGCATTTTTACAACTGGCTGCGATCTTCCTCACGCGTTGGAACCTTTACAAGCGCCTCGCCTTCGAGAACAGTGGTGTCATCAACACTGCAGACACAAGACAGTCTGGCCCGGTTGCCGCGGGTCATAACTTCCTCGACTTTCACCACCACGAGTACATCGTCGCCGATTCTGACAGGAGCTTTAAAGTTCAAGGTCTGCGAAAGGTAAATAGCGCCCGGACCGGGCAGGCGGGTCCCCAAAACGGCCGAAATCAGACTCGCAGTATACAGGCCATGCGCGATTCGGGTCTTGAAAGGGGTCTTTGCGGCGAAGTGCTCTGAGAGGTGTATTGGGTTGCGATCCCCGGAAACCTCGGCAAAACCGACAACGTCTGACGAGCTGACGTGTTTAATCAGTGTTTCAGCCATCCCGATTTCGAGGTCTTCAAAACATAATCTTTGCAACTCTAACATGACTGTCCGTTCCTGTTTTTCGTCGATATTTCATGTAATTGGCAGCGTATGAAAGCCATGCGAAACGGGCAATTAGGCTTTGGGTGCATAAAATTAGATGCATTAACGGTCTTTTCAGGGGCTTGCCGTAATGTCTATCGAGTGTGGGGAGGCGAGGACACAATGTGTGTCTCTCTCCTTTTAAGTCATATCGCGTTTCCAGGGCCCAAGGCCAAGGGCCGCGCAGCTTGACAGTATGGAGTAGACGATGGCCCTTGATCTTCAGATGCCGGTCCTCGTGGTCGATGACTACAAGACGATGATTCGTATTATTCGGAACCTGCTTAAACAGCTTGGCTTCGAAGACATTGACGACGCAGCAGATGGCACCGAAGCTTTTGAAAAGATGAAACAGCGCAAATATGGGCTGGTCATCTCGGATTGGAATATGGAACCGATGACGGGGTATGAGCTGCTTAAGCAGGTCCGCGCCGACGGGAGCCTCAGCAAGACACCATTCATTATGGTAACCGCTGAGTCCAAGACAGAAAACGTAATCGCGGCTAAAAAGGCCGGGGTGAACAACTACATCGTGAAACCGTTCAATGCACAGACATTGAAGGGAAAAATCGAAGCTGTCTTCTCCGAATAAGAAGACCGAGCGACTGGCGGGATCCGGCTAGACCGGGACCGCCTGCGCTTGGAGCTTTCAATGCTGGTGCACTGTGCCGGGGGGCATGGCACTGACAGCAGTATATTCCTTGTTTTCGGACATGTTGATGACGTGTGAGCAAACAAGGAAGGCTACATCTTAAAGAAAGGCTGAAAATGGCCGAGATGACCCAAGAGAACGTGGCGCGAGTCATTGACTTCCTTGAAGAAAACAAGAGTCGCGACGGTGAAGTATCGTTAAGTGATGTTATGCAGTTGGCAGAGGTTATGTCTGGCTCGATGCATGACTTTCTGACGACAGTGCAGCCCGCTGTGACCGAAGAACTAACGGCAATTGCTCAACATATATCTTCGATGAAGACCGAGATATCGGCCCTTCGCGCCAATGATATGACAACCAGCAAGATCCCGAATGCGGGTCTTGAGTTGGATGCGATTGTCGAGGCGACTGAGACCGCAACCAATTCCATCATGGAAGCGGCTGAAGAAATCATGGGAGCTGACGCCAGTGACCATGAAGCGTATCAGCAGTTGGTCAGCAACAAGATGATTGAGATTTTTGAAGCCTGTACTTTTCAGGACATCACGGGTCAGCGCATTTCCAAAGTCGTTTCGACGCTCAACTACATTGATGAGCGTGTCTCTGCCTTTGTTGAGAAGCTTCGGATACCTGAAGCTATGGACGCTGATGCTGAGGAAACCGATCAGGAACGCCGTCAGCGTGAACAGATCTTGCACGGCCCTCAACATACTGGAGAAGGCGTGTCTCAGAACGACATCGATGCGATGCTGGGCGATAGCCAAGGCGACATCGACAAGCTGTTCGATTGACATTCAATCTTGAGAACCTGAATTTACGAAAGGCCACCCGTCCATCAGACGGGTGGCCTTTTTTGTAAGATCTGGACTACCAGACAAGCCGGGGAACGGCAGCTCTGGCATGAAGGCCCTCTTCGGCTAGCCGCTGCTGGATTAGCGTTTCATCAGGACTGTCCACAGCACCAAAATCTGCTGCATGGATGCCACCTGTGATGAAGAGCACGTCGAGGTCTTGAGCAACGCCGCCGCGGATGTCCGTTGGCAGTCCATCTCCGACGGCCAGGATTTTTTTCGGATCAACTGGCCCACCGCGAACCGCAGCAAGGCGATCAGTCGCGGCTTTGTAAATGGGGGTATGAGGCTTGCCAAGGATCGAGACAGTACCTCCGAGTTCCTCATAAAGGCGTGCCAGCGCGCCAGCGCACCAGATCAAACGGTCGCCGCGTTCAACAACAATATCCGGATTGGCACAAATCATGGTCAGTCCGCGTTTCGCCAGCGCTTCAAGCTGGTCTCTGTAATCATCTGGCGTTTCTGTTTCATCATTGAACATGCCGGTGCAGCTGATTAGAGTAGCGTCGTCTTCCGAACCCAGAATAACGCCGGTGTCATCGTAAAGCGGCAGATCGCGTTCGGGCCCGATGTGCAGCAGCGTGGCACCCGCGTTGGCGCTGAGGAGGTCACGGGTCACATCTCCGGATGTAACGATGTCATCATAGGCATCAAGCGGTACACCCAGATTGGCCAGTTGGTCGCGTATCGGAGCATTCGGGCGAGGCGCATTGGTAATTAAAACCACGGCCCCCCCGGCCTCTTTTCGAAACGTCGACAGCGCCTGATGAGCCGGTTCGAATGCGGAGACACCATTATGCAGCACCCCCCATACATCGCATAGGATCCCTTCATAAGAGGGAGCAATAGCACTGAGGCCAGAGACAAGAAGTGGTGCAGAAGCTGTCATGGTGAGTCACTCGAAAGCTGTGGGATCTGATAGAGTGTTGCGGAATCGATGCTCCGTCGTGGCGGAACATATAGGAAGCATACCTGCGGCGAAACCGCAGAAAGGACTTTGCATGCACGTGAGGCAATTGGGCGAGGATGTCATAAACCGGATTGCCGCCGGTGAAGTCGTCGAGCGACCCGCCAGCGTCATCAAGGAACTTGTCGAAAACGCTGTTGATGCAGGTGCATCCATGGTCGAGATCGTGACAGCTGCGGGAGGGAAGACCCTCATGCGGGTGTCTGACGATGGCCATGGCATGACGCGCGAGGATCTTCAGCTTGCTATCCGTCGCCATTGCACGTCGAAGATCACCAAGGACGATTTGTTCGATATCAGAACGCTTGGTTTTCGAGGCGAAGCACTTCCCTCAATCGGGTCTGTGGCGCGATTGTCTATTCAAACGCGCCATATTGATGAAGATCATGCTTGGAAAATTGTGGTTGAGGGTGGTGCAGAAACACCTGTCATGCCTGCTGCCCGACACAAGGGAACACAGGTCGAAGTCTGCGATCTCTTTTTCTCAACGCCGGCACGTTTGAAGTTTCTGAAATCCGACAGAGCAGAAACGGCTGCCGTTACAGAGATCGTCAAACGCATTGCCTTGGCATATCCTCGCGTCGGCTTTGCCTTGTCTGGAGCAGATCGCCAGCCGATGTCGTGGCCTGCCGCCCGTGGGGAAGATGCGAGGATCGCCAGAATTGCGCAGATCCTGGGTCAGGATTTCGTTGACAATGCCATGGAGATTGAAGCTGAGCGGGAAGGCGTGCGGTTGACTGGTTTTGCTGGTTTGCCAACACACCATCGAGGCAACGCTCAACATCAGTTTTTCTTTGTTAACGGACGCCCGGTGAAAGACAAGCTTCTACTGTCTGGCCTGAGGGGAGCCTACGCGGATGTGCTCGCGCGCGATCGGCATCCGGTCGTGGTGTTGTTCGTCGATCTGGAACCAGAATTGGTGGATGTGAACGTGCACCCAGCCAAAGCTGATGTTCGGTTTCGTGATGGCCAACTGGTGAGAGGACTCTTAGTTGGGGCGATCAAGCAGGCTCTGATCAAGGCTGGACATCGATCTTCAACGTCGAATGCGGCAGTTGCCATGGAGGCGATAAGGGCAACGGGCTTCGCGCCACGCACTGGGGCAGATCCTAATGCTGCAACCTATCGAACATCAGCCTGGTCTCCGCAGACAACACCTCGATGGGGCGACGCTGCTTTTGCTCCAAATGATATGCCTGAAAACGTCCCGACCGGTTTTTCGGATAGGGGGCAGGAGGGTGTTGATGGCCTCGGAAATTCATCCAGTTCTGCTCAGCAGGGTGGTTTTGCCGGGCTGGTCAGCCCGTCTGCCGATGCAAGGGCCAATGATGTTCCGCTTGATGAGCAACGCATGGCGTTGCCTCTCGGCGCTGCGAGGGCACAAGTGCACGAGACCTATATTATCGCCCAGACTGAAGATGGTGTGGTGATTGTGGATCAGCATGCAGCCCATGAACGACTGGTCTACGAACGGCTTAAAGAGGCGCTGGCTCAAAAGCAGATTGCGCGACAAATCCTGTTGATCCCGGAAATCATTGAGCTTCCAGAGGAAGACGTTGGGCGCCTGGCTGAACGGGCCGAGGACCTGGAACAAGTTGGTCTGAGCCTGGAGGCCTTCGGACCGGGGGCGATTGCTGTTCGTGAAACACCGGCCATGCTTGGCGACATGGATATTAGAGGCTTGGTCAGGGATCTGGCGGATGAGCTCGCCGAATGGGACACTGCAACTGGATTGCGGGAAAAAATGGACCATGTGGCTGCTACCATGGCGTGCCATGGCTCTATACGCGCAGGGCGCCGCATGCGTTCACAGGAGATGGATAGCCTGCTGCGCGATATGGAAGCCACACCTCTCTCAGGCCAGTGCAATCATGGTCGTCCAACCTGGGTTGAACTCAAGCTGTCGGATATCGAGAAACTGTTCGGGCGGAAGTAACATTCGCTTCGGCTATATCAAGAGTTGCAGTCAAGTGAGTAACCCGGCCGTTGAACCCATGCGAATGTTATACAGCGTGGGCCTGACGCGTATGAGTTTCCAGTGCGTCCTTAACAATGGCAGGTACTAACCGGCAAAGAGAACCGATGGGGGTAGGCTCACCGACAAGATAGCCCTGGATTTCATCGCATCCGGTTTGAGCAAGGAATTGAAGCCTTTCCAGATCCTCGACACCTTCTGCAACAACCGCCATGTTTAATGCTTTACCTAAACCAACAACAGTTTGGATGATCGCGGAAGAGCTGGGGTTTCTGTCGGCGTCGCTGATAAATGATTTGTCGATCTTGATTGTGTCGAATGGAAAACGGCTGAGATAGCCGAGCGAAGAGTATCCGACCCCAAAATCATCAAGGGCAATTCTCACTCCGATGCTTTTCAAGTTTGTCAGGATCGTATGGGCTCTGGCGTCATCTTCTATGAGGAAATTCTCAGTTATCTCCAGTTCGAGTCTATGCGGCGAAATCGCTGCGTCTTTGATAGCTGAACGCACGTCTTCCACAAACGCATTATCCCTGAATTGAACAGGGCTGACGTTGACGCTGATGCGGGCATCCAGAATATCCTTTGATGCAGCCTCCAGAGCCGAATGCAGAACCCATTTTCCGATCGGTATGATTTGGCCTGAGTTTTCCGCAACTGAAATGAAGTCCAACGGGTTGATGAGGCCTTTGTTCGGATGGTTCCATCTAATGAGAGCCTCATAGGAGGCAATTAGGCCATTGTGCAGGTCCAGACGGGGTTGGTAATAGAGTTCGAACTGGCCGTCTTGAATAGCTGTTTCGAGATCTTCTTCCATTTCCCTGCGCAATCGGACCTTATCTCCCATGCCTTCCTGGAAAAGGCAGTAAGTCTGCCGCCCCATGTTCTTGGCATTATAGAGTGCTATGTCCGCGTTCGAGACGATGTGATCTGCGGTTTCGTCCTTGTCGCCAATAATTGCAATGCCGACGCTTGCGCTCGGTTTCAAGACTAGACCGCTGCCGCAATCTATGGGAGCGGACAGTTTTTTCACCAGCCGATGAGCCATATCTGACGCCTGATTGGTGAATTGAATTCCGTTTTGGATAACCGCAAATTCGTCGCCGCCAAGGCGGGCAATTGTATCCTGAGAACCGCTGTGTTCCCTCAGGCGTTCTGCCGCGACCCGGATGACCTTGTCGCCAATTGGATGGCCGTGGAGGTCATTGATGTCTTTGAAACGGTCAAGATCGACCAGAAGAAGGGCAGCCGTCTGACGGCCAGATGAGCATCTATCGATGACCCGTTCGAGTTCCGCAGTGAAAACAGCCCTGTTTGGCAAGTCGGTCAGCGGATCGTGTTGCGCCAGGTGCAGGATTTGGGCTTCCGCTTTCTTTCTCTCTCGCAGATCGACAAGGGCGGATACGCGTGTGGGTGTGCCACGATAGGAAATAACGCGCGTTCGGATTTCAATTGGGATGTTTTCGCCGCTGCGGTTGACCATCTCCAGCTCTCGTGGCTGAAGTTCTGCCTTGATCAAATGGCTTTCAAGCGTGCCTGCTAGCTCTGATTGAACGAACTCATAAAGGCCCCGCATCTTCAGTTCTTCGATACTGTAGCCAAGCAGGTCCTCAAGAGCGGCATTGCCATCAAGTACATAGCCGTCAACGGAAATGACGATTGCATCAAAAGTCGCATTGGCCAGTGCAGACAGTCTTTCAGCCTCCTCTTTTGTCCTTTTTGCATCCGCTGCTTTGACCTGAGCTTGTTCTTCGTTCTGGATGGTGTTCATCAAGGCATTGAACATACGGGTCAGACGCTCTGAATCGTCACCCGGAGAGACATTCAGTCTCATGTTAAGGTCTGCCTTGCCGGCGATCACTTTCTCCAGGGCATCTTCAACGTGACCGATCCCCAGCCGTGTACCATGTTCCGTCTCGTTCATGCCCATTTCTTCATCGGCTGCGCTTACGCGAAGAGGCATAAAGAGGGAAAGTCCCTTCAAAAAAGCAAAGCCCAGCCCGAAGCACCAGACGAAATTAAGCACCACACCTTCCAGTTGGACGAAGAACTGCGCGCTGCGCTCACCAAGAGGCAGGTTTGCTTCCGGCGCGAGAAAAGCCAGGCCAAGAGTGCCGCATATGCCTGCAAAACCATGCACGCCAACAGCGCCTACCGGATCATCAATCTTGAAATGGCGTTCGAGAACCACGTTTGCATATACTGCAATGACACCGCCGAAAAATCCGATAATGGCGGCACCTGATGGCAGCAAGATGTTGCAACCTGCGGTAACCGCAACCAGCCCTCCCAGCAGGCCTGACAAGGATTTTTCAGGCAGGATAATACGGTCTTGCAGCCAGCCGAGGTAGTATCCGCCTGCTGCACCTGCTGCGGCAGCCATTACGGTGTTGACGATGATCTTGGCGGTGTCGCTGGTCATAGCCAGTGTGGATCCGCCGTTAAAGCCGATCCAGCCGAAAAAAAGCAGGAAGACACCCGTTGTTGAGAGCACGGAGCTGTGGCCCTGAATTCTGAGGGCACGCCCTTCATGATCAAAGCGTCCGAGCCGTGGTCCAAGGATGATGCAGGCTGCAAGTGCAATCCAGCCACCTGTGCCGTGGACAACCGTAGAACCTGCAAAATCCACGAACCCTCGTTCCGAAAGGAAAGCAGTTGTGTTTTCAACAAGAGCGCTGCCCCAGGCCCAGTGAGCGAAAACCGGATAGATGAGCCCGGCGGTAAAGATCGTGCAAATGATGTAGGCCGTCAGGCGCATGCGTTCCGCTACTGCACCTGAAATGATGGTGGCAGCGGTGCCACAAAACATCACTTGAAAGGCGAAAAATGCATAGGACCAGGGTGTTAAATTCTGCAGCATGAAGAGATCGCTATCGAGACCAACGAAGAACCCGTTGGAATTTGCGAAAGCGAACATGAAGCCGACCGCTGCGAACGTGAGGACCGAGAATGTGAAATCAAGTAGATTTTTTTGAGCGACATTGATTGAGTTTTTAGAACGGACAGTGCCAGCTTCGAGCAACATGAATCCGACTTGCATCATGAGCACCAATGTGGCGGCTACCATGACCCAAAGGACATCTATACTGTGTTGGATGTTGGAATGTACCGTTACGGAAGACTGTGAAGTGTGCTGCGCGTGGGCGAATTTCGATCCGAGCAGAGCGACTAAGAGCGTGAGCCCCCCGGTCGCATGCCGAAGTACCGACACTTTGTTCATTTGGCAGTCCGAACCCTAAATCTTAACCAGATTGTTAGGATCTTACCGAAACTGTTAAGTATTGGTATTCAAAAAGGCCCCATGTGCAATTAAATATCGATAATGTTTGAGGTCGGTCTATCGTCTTGTATTTTAAGTCTTCTTATTGTGCATTTGACTAATGGATGAGCATTTTTTGGGGTTGTAGAAATATTTAATATTCGTGTCATTTTAGCTCACCCTTGGTCAGTTTGCGTTCCCTGATATTTGGTTGGTGACCCTCATTGTCTTTAATGTGGGTGCCGTAGCGCCTTATCTTGATGGAGACGTTCGGAACATCACCAAGAAGGGTGATGTTGAAGTCTTGAACCGGCATCCCAATCAGACATCTTTTTTGAAATCGCGCTTGGAGCGGAAGAAATCTTTCAGGAGGGCTGCGGCATCGCGCTCAGAAATACCGGAATAGACTTCTGGTGCGTGGTGGCATGTGGGCTGGGAGAAATAATGTGTACCGTTCTCGACAGCGCCGCCTTTTTCATCCGCCGCGCCAAAGTACAAACGTCTGATCCGTGCGAAGGAGATTGCGGCTGCGCACATTGGGCAAGGTTCCAAGGTTACATAGAGGTCGTATGCTGGAAGTCGCTGGCTTGCGGACAATTGACAGGCGGCCCGAATGACTAGGATTTCAGCATGAGCGGTCGGATCGTTTAGTTCCAGTGTTCGATTGCCGTCTCGCGCAATGATCTTGCCATTTTCTACGAGCACGGCGCCAACAGGAACTTCTCCCCGGAGAGCCGCTTTTTCGGCTTCTTCAAGTGCCGCGACCATGAAGCCGTTCGTTGGGGAGGTGGAAATTTCGGTGGTCATGGGCGATCCATTGGGCAGCCTAATATCTGATAATGAGGTCTTAACGCCTTTAGAAGCGCTTTGACATGCAGTCTTTGCATAGCTTATTTGTAAAAATCGTTGCACTTGCTGATTTCCGAAAGCCGCGCTCTCTGCTATGACGCGCATATGACGACAGAACAGCCCCCCAAGAAACGCCGCGGTCCAGGTTCGACCGACGGCCCCAAAAAGCGTTTTTCCGGCAGTAAGCCGGGCGGGCGCCCAGATCGCGATTCCGCGGACAAGCCGCGCAAGGACCGCCGTGAAGCAAGTTCCGGCAGGCCTCCACGCAAGTCTGATGGCAGCGCACCTCCTAGAAGTGCCGGTGCACGGCGTGATCGGAGCGATGATAAGCGCCCTAAGGACAAGGTAGCACCTGCTGAGGCAGCTTCTCTTAACTTGGACAAGGGAGAGCGTATTGCCAAGGTTATGGCACGTGCCGGGCTTTGTTCTCGCCGGGATGCCGAAGCCTGGATCGCCGCTGGACGCGTTGAGTTGAACGGAACGTTGCTAGAGACACCAGCCGTTACCGTGACCTCTGCCGACAAAGTGATTGTAGATGGCAAGCCATTGCCCATGCGCGAGCGCACACGGCTTTGGTTGTACCACAAGCCTCGTGGCTTGGTGACGACCAACAAGGATCCTGAAGGGCGTCCGACTGTCTTTGAGCGTTTGCCAAAGGAACTGCCACGCGTTCTGGCCGTTGGCCGCTTGGATATCAACACAGAAGGCTTGCTTCTGCTGACCAATGATGGTGGCCTTGCCCGTGTGCTTGAATTACCAGCGACAGGTTGGTTGCGGCGTTACCGCGTTCGCGCATTCGGTAAAGTGACGCAAGCGCAGCTGGACGGGCTCGCAGAAGGTGTCGCGATTGAAGGCGTTCTGTACGGTGCAATTGAAGCGACCCTGGACAAGGAGCAAGGCGATAACGTCTGGCTGACTGTCGGATTGCGCGAAGGTAAAAACCGTGAAGTCAAACGTGTTCTCGAACACATAGGTCTTGCGGTCAACCGTTTGATTCGCTTGTCCTTCGGTCCATTCCAGTTGATCGATCTGGATGATGGCGAAGTTCGGGAAATCCGAGGTCGCGTTCTTCGGGACCAGCTTGGCGACAAATTGGCAGAAGAAGCTGGTGCCGATTTCGACGCTCCTATCTTCAATGAAGCCCCGTCTCCAATGGACAAGGCGCGCGGCGAAGGAGATCGCAAAGGCGTTGCGCAGCGCGGTGGGCAAAAAACTTCTGCTGGCGGGTGGATGACAGAACGCGATGGCAAGGCCAAAACAGCTCGATCCGGCAAGAAGCCACAGGCTGACAGTTCGAGCCGGGGCGACAAACCAGCTCGCGGCGAACGTCCTGCGCGCGGGGAACGGCCAGATCGTGATGGCGACGGTGGCAACCAGAACCGCCGTAAGAATGCTGGTGAGCGTAAGGTCAAAGTTTCTCCGCGCAGCCGCTTTCGGTTGACCAGCGAGCCGAAGCCTCGCGCCGAACACCGTTCAGATGAGCGTCCAACTGGTCCTAAACGACGGATTTGGAGTCCGGATGGTCAGGTGGAAGACAAGCAGCAGGAAAGCCGCATGACGCGAGACGTTAAACCTGGCAATCGCCGTGGTGGCGATGATCGGCCAAGTGGCGGCCGCGGTGGCCGTCCTCCGCGTAGTGGTGGGCGATCTTGAGGATCGTTGCTGGACGTTTTAAAGGGGCGGCCTTGGCTGCCCCAAAAACGCAAGCGACCCGTCCTACGAGCGATCGTCTGCGAGAAACGATTTTCAATATACTAACCCACAGTTTAGACTTGGAACTGGATGGTGCACGCGTTCTGGACCTGTTTGCAGGCACCGGTGCATTGGGCTTCGAAGCGGTCAGCCGTGGCGCCCGCCATTGCACTTTCGTTGAGGAAGGTGCGGAAGCTCGAGGCGTCATCCGTCAAAACATGGAAAACCTAGGCCTTAACGGCGCCGCGAAGATTTTCCGCCGGGATGCAACGCGCCTTGGGGCTGCTGGAACTGTTGAGCCGTTCGATCTTTTGTTTGCGGATCCGCCTTATGACAAAGGTCTGGGTGAAAAGGCGCTTGCTTCCTCTCTGGCCGGAGGATGGCTGAAACCCAATTCCATTTGCGTTCTGGAAGAACGCGCAAATGCAAACATTGATATACCTGATGGCTTAGAGGAAATAGATCGCCGGACCATCGGTGACAGTCAGATTGCCTTCTTTGCGATGGCGTCCTCAGTGGCCGAGTGACGCACAAGAGCAAACTCAAAACATTTCTGTCGTGAAAATAGTTCTGGGCGACAAGTTTTCTAACTGCCGCTCGGCATCATCACATAAACAGTCTTTTCACGCGGCAGCTGGGCTCGGCTAACGATCAAGTTTGGGTCGCCCGCCGTTTCGATGTTAAAGCCGCTTGCAGTTGCTCTTCCAATGAAGGCTTCCAGTGCGCCGTGAAAATGGAAATGCATCGGGATCACCATCGAGGGCGAGATGGCGGTCAACACGTCCATGAGGCTTTCCAGCCGAAGGGTTGATGAATTGTCAATCGCAGCCAGCACAATATCAATTTGGCCGAGGCGGGTCAGGTCCACTTGGGTTAGTCGATGATGCAGATGGCCAAGATGGGCGATACAAAGATCAGCGACTTCAAAAATGAAAATCGAATTCCCCAAACGCTGTGTTTCGCCGCTCCAGCTTCGCGTGTTCGTCTGGATGTTTCGGATCCTGACATCTTGCAAGATCAGATCGTGGTCAATTGGGCCGCCCTCTGGATTCCAGCCCCGCAAGATGTGTTCGATACCAGGGTCAGGCCTTACACTGAAATGAGTGCCATGTGCTCCGTTCATTGTCGCCACGGTTGGGACCAGCAAAGGGCGAACACTGTCGTTGTAGTCAGTTGCAATTCGCACGCCCTGCGGCGTTTCAATCTCAAAGGTTGAGTGTCCGATATAACGGATTTGGACTTCTGAGAGTGCAAGGGCAGCTTGAATGCGAAGCGGTTGGTAAGCCGGCCGTTCTGCGACCAGTTGGCACACAGCCAATGCTGGTTGAAGGCTGAGCAGTAGAATGAAAGACGTCAAAGACGCTAGAAACCTGCAGCGGATTAGTCTGCATCGGTTTGAAGATGTTACAGCACTCATGTCTGATCCCTTCAGCCAGTCCTGACCCAGCCTAAAGGTTAAGGCGCTGTCTGAAGTTTGCAAGCTGAAATTGTAAATTTTGCTGAGACGGTAATGAAAAGGAAATTGGCAACCGTTCCGGGAGGGTGACTAATTATTCGGAACGGCTGCCAGTTGGGGTCTGGTGGGAGGAGATACCTGACCCTGTTGGAGTGCTAGCAATTATGCAAGCTGACTGGTCTTTTGACGTGCCTGGGAGCCATATAGCGATCACCGGCAAGTGTCTCTTCCATGTTCTGCGCCTGGAAATGAATAAGTTCGCCAGCATGCCCGCTTTCTTCCACGAGTGAATGCTTGGAACATGTTTTGGCTATGGAGAGGCCAAGTCGCCGAAGATGAGCTCGTCGATAGCAGTAAACTGCAAGCCGACTACGCTGGTCTTCCGGAAGTGCTTTTGCGAGCTCTCGGGCTGCACTTAGCGAGGTTCCCAGAAGTCTTGCAAACGTAAACTCGGAAACAGGGCAATCATCCAAATCCTGTGGAGTCATTTGATCTGTCATGGGGCGTACTCTTTTTTATTTGAATACAACAATTGAATATAATTATTAACTAAAAGTTAATTTAAAGAATTCGCAGTTAAACAACTAGGGAAACTGTCAAAAGTGATTATGGTTTGGATAGTTTATTTCTCGTTCTGTTCTTTGTTTTGAATAGCACTGGCAAGCTCGCGCTTGACAGTTTCACGGAGGGGATCTGCGCGATCGAGAATCTGTTTTGTCTTCAGAAAGTCGAGCACGCGGACATTGTCATGAGGCGGTCGCACCAGCAGGTTGGGTGCACGGCTTTTCAGTTTCTCGGTGGTTATGGTTTGCATGAGCAGTTGAGAAGTGCCGAAAATTGCATCCATTGAAGTTGGAAGTTGTCGACCGGATCTTGGAACCGGTGACCCGACAACATCGACAGCAAGAATGAAGTCACAATCCTCCGGCAATCGATCAAATGGCAGCGGATTGACCACGCCACCATCGACAAGGACCCGGTCGTCCATCCTAACGGGCTTGAACACTGCCGGAATGGCAATGGATGCAGCTATCGCAGGCAATAAGGGCCCGCTTTGAATGTCCACCTCCTTGCCGCCGTAAAAGTCAGTTGCAAGCACTGTCAGAGGAGTTTTCAGGTCTTCAAAAGTCTCTGGCAGGCTGTCGGAGACAAAGGCATTGAGAACCTTGAGTGGATCAAATTGCACCATGTTGCCGTCGAAGAGATCAGTCAGCTTTCGAGGGCGAAGCTTCCAAAGGGACGCAAGGACGCTGTTCCTGTCACCAAAGGTCTCCATTGCGATCTGTCGAATGCCGCTTCCGCTCAGGCCACCTGCATAAACAGCGCCGAAAATTGCGCCAATTGATGTGCCTGCGATTGCATGGGGTTTGATGCCAAGGTCATCCAGGGCTTCCAACACCGGTATATGGGACATCCCCCTCGCACCGCCGCCACCGAGTGCGAGACCTATCCGAAAATCATTCATGACCTGTAATCCTTTAATTCCACCTGATAATGGTGGGGCTGTTAGGACATTCCAAGACAAGTCGCGATGAAAACAGGTCTTTCGGCAGCGTAAGACGCTTTACGTCAGATTGAAGGCAAGATCACTTTGCGTCGATGTAAGCCAATCTGACATGGCTTCGAACGGCATTGGCCTAGCGATAAGGTAACCTTGAACGGCAAAGTTCCCCATCATCTGAAGGCGGTCTAATTGCTGTTCTGTTTCGACACCTTCACAGACGATGTTGATATTGAGGGATCTGGCCAAGTTGATCAGATGGCTCACCACGATTTCTTTTTTCCTGTCGCTCAGAATCTGTTCGGTGAACGACTTGTCTATCTTCAGGCCATTAATTGGCAGGTCAGCGACATGAGAGAGAGAAGCATATCCAGTGCCGAAGTCGTCCAGTTCGATATGGACGCCCAGATTATGAAGCTCTTCCAGTACCTCTGAGTTGTTGCTTCGCTCATTGTCCAGGAAGACAGATTCGAGAACTTCAGCGGTGATGTATTCTGGCGCGACTTTGTGTTTCGCCATCAAGGAATTGAAGTCGTCCAGCAGCGTGCCTGACGTGAGATGGGACGATGAAAGGTTCACAGCGATCCGGCCAAAATCGAGCTGGAGATCGTGCCATTTTCGTGCCGCTGCCAGTGCCTTGTCGAGAACCACCTGGCCAAGAGGCGTTGCCAGGTTGGTTTTATCGACGACGGGGAGGAACGCACCGGGTGCAAGGACACCTCGCGTCGGGTGCTGCCAGCGCACGAGCGCTTCTATGCCCGTGATCTGTTGAGTCTGGATATTGACCTGCGGTTGGAAGACAAGAAAGAACTCATCACGTCTGAGGGCCAGTCGAAGTTCTTGTTCCGTGCGGGCTTCCTCGTCACTGGCGGTTTTCATGTCTTTGGTGAAGTAACTCCAACGGTCTTTGCCATCTTCTTTTGATCGGTATAGTGCCAGATCGGCATTCACTAGCAGGGTGTTGAAATCTTCGCCGTCGGTTGGGCATTGTGCAATCCCCATGCTGACCGAAGGCCAGATTGGATTGTTTTGGTAATCCATGGGGGCGCGCATTACGATGTAGACGCGCTGGCACAATTCTTCAGGGTCGATCTCTGAATTGTTGGCAATGATCACAAATTCATCGCCGCCCCAGCGGTATGCGGTCCCCATTCCGAAACAACATAACTTCAGACGCTCACCGAATTCTTGAAGGGCGGAGTCGCCTGCAGCATGCCCCAACGTATCATTGATGCGTTTGAAGTTGTCGATATCAAGATGGATGATGAAAGCTGGTTTCTTATTTTGGTTCGCATTGAAATAATCTGTTGCATCCCGCTGGCAGGCAGCCCTGTTCGGCAATTCGGTGAGAGTATCGAAATAAGCCATATGTTCAGCGGCTAGTCTTGCTGCCTGGCTTTCCTTCTCGCGGGCGGTCCTTTCGGACAGGTCATTGCAGATCGCTACAAACAGAGAGCTGCTCTGGGTCTTATGCAACTCTACTCGGATCTCGGCAGGGTACTCACTTCCATCTTTTCTGCGATGAATATCCTCAAAGCTTAGGACTGATAGAGAACCGTTCAGAAGTGGTCGCAACTTGTCTTTGAATTGCTGTGCTGTGTTATTTCCAATGACTTGCCATGCCTGCATTCCTGACATCTGTTCTGCCGAATAGCCGAGATTTTCTCGGGCGCACCGGTTCGCATGCTCATAGTTTAAAGTTTCCGTGTCGAAAGCATGTATCTCATTAAGCGAAGCCTCGAGTATGTCCGCAAGCCGTTGGCTGCGCTCCTGCGCATTATGATAGTCTGTTATGTCATGGACGGTTCCCAGCGTTCTGATGGCTTTGCCGTCTTCGCCAGCAATGACGTAGCCGCGTATGTGCAATAGCCGGGTCTGCCCGTCCTTACGAACCAGATGGTGTTCATAATTGAAAGCACTGCACTGACTGATCGCTTGTTCCATCTGTAGCCGAACAGTGTTCAGATCAGAAGGAGGTATGAGTTTGAAGTACTCGTCACGAGCAGTCTGAATAGGCGTTGTTTGTGGCAGGCCTGTTATGCCGTACATGCCTGAAGACCAGGACAGCTCGTTCGTCAGTAAGTCTCGCTCCCAACTTCCCAGGAACGCAATTTCTTGGGCTTCGACCCAAAGCTCTTGCATATTCCGAAGGGCCTTCGTGTTCGCTGCGACTTCTTCTTCCAGAGATTGTCTTGTCTCGATGACTGAGAATTGCAGGCTACGAACGATGCGATTTAGAACGAGGCCAATGATCAATGTGACCAGGCATGCGAGCAAAAGGGTTACCGCCGTGCGGCTGGCAAAAGCTCGGATCTCGGGCGTGATATCTTGAATAAGCACGAGTGAAGCGGCTTGTGTGCCGTCTGCCATCGGAAGCGGTAAGCTGGAAGCTATCGATACCGAATCACGGTTGAAAACAATTCGGTCAAATTGAGAACTGGGCGTTATGTGTTTTTGAAACAGGGCAGTGACATTTGTGGGCAAGGGAAAATTGCCGACTTTCTTGTAAGCCGCGGTCGGTGTCAGGTTCCAACCATGTTTTGCCTCAGCAGTGGCTGTGTCAGAAAAAAGTGCGTCTCTGCTGCGGACTTCAACAACATCAGCTTTGAGCATTGTGCCAATAAATTGGAGCGGCTCTTCGAAGTTCATAGTCAGTTTCAGGAAGCCCAAAGGTTTGCCCTCTAGGATCCATGGCTTGATCACGGACATGACGAGTGTGCCATTATCTTCGAGCTCGAATCCTTTGAGAGTTGTGCTGTTCGTTTCGGCAGATTTCAGGGGAAGAGAATTGTATCGCCTGTCTGCGCTTGAACTTGCCTTGCCTGAACGGATGATCAAGTTACGTGTTGTGTCGTAGATCGCGAGTTCGGAGATGTTGTGAAGATTTTCCAACTCAGGGAAGAGGCGTGATATTATTTGCTCAACAGAGTAACGATCATTTGCCTTTAAAGCGCTGCTTAGCTCTTGATTGACCGCTAGGCTGAGAAGAGTTTTGTCCAGTTCCGTAGAGCTGATTTCCTGCTCATGGAGCAAAAATGACTTTGCTGTCTTAGTCGTAGTATCGACGTGTTTCGTGAGAATTCCGAACTCACCGATTAAGTTTCCGCCGGTGAGGGTAATCAGCGTAAAGGCTAAGAAAAATATGAATGTTATCTTCAGATATGTAAATGGTTTGCTGCCATTCGGAGCCAAATCATGGATAATATCATTTAGTCGGGTGGTAAAAGCACGCCCGGCATCGTTCTGATTTTTATCAGCCACTGTATGGGGAGGCTTTCCGATCAATGCAAATTCCTCGATCCAGTCTTGAGGCTTTATTTATTAAGATTAGGTTCCTGGTTGGTTTGTTTAGTCTTGTTTAAATCAACCAAAAGTTGCGATTTGGAAGTCGTTGTTACATATTCGATTTGAGCTGATTTTATCCGAAACAGGTTAAATTCCCTTGAATAATAATGTTATTATGGAAATATTATAATTGATGATTTGGTTACTTGGCGTGGGTTTGGGTAGCTATGTATGCTTTAAGGGGAGGCTCGCGCTGTGCAGGCTTTCTCATATTCACTAAGTCGCCCTGCTTGAGGCTTGGCGTCGCCTCAAATGGGCTCCTCCGAAGTCATGGGCCCTTTGGATTGTGGTCATGCTGGTTCTGTGTTGTGGTGATGTTTGAGAAAAGGCAGAAGCACCTTTAGAACGCCTTCCGGATTTTCCTCGGGCAGGAAGTGCCCGCCGTCGACGGGACCACCTGAAACATCGTCAGCCCAGCGAGACCAGACGTCGATGGGAGTTTCGCTGGCCTGTGCTATGCCTGTCGCTCCCCATATGGCGAGGAGAGGAGCTAGAATGCGGTTGTTTGCGGTCGCATCGGCGGTATCAATATCGACATCAACGTAGGCGCCGGCCCTATAATCCTCGCAAGTGGCAGCAATTCGCTCAGCTTGCTGGAAAGCCGCATGATAATGGGCCAAGGCTCCAGGGTCGAAGCATTCAAGGGACTGATGCGCAGTCCAGCTTTGCAGCGTGTGATCTAGAAATTTGGCAGGTGATGCAGAGATCATTGTTTCGGGGAACGGGGCAGCTTGTGCAAGAAAAGCCCAATGATAGATCTTCAAGGCGAAGGTTCGATCCATGCGATGCCAGTAATCGTAGGTCGGAAGAATGTCGATTACCGAGATCCGTTCGATGCGATCGGGATGGTCCAGCGCCATGCGGTAGGACACACGCCCCCCGCGATCATGCCCGACCAATTGAAAACTCTCGTGGCCTAGGTTAGCCATCAAAGTCACAAAGATCTCTGCCATTCTGCGCTTGGAGTATGCGGCATGATCTTCGCTCAACGGCGGGATGGAGCTTTGGCCATAACCAGGCAGGTCGGGAATAACGAGGGTAAAGTGTTTTGCGAGCTCAGGCGCAAGCTTATGCCACATCACATGACTTTGCGGATAGCCATGGAGCAGCAGCAGTGGTGGACCTTCACCTCCAGTCCGACAATGAATCCCGCAGTCATCGCAATCAATGAGGTGTGTTTGAAACCCCGGGAAGAGGTCTGGAAGTGCTGTTAAGTGGCCCAAGGTTTTCCTCCCGCGAAGTGGTCTCCGCAGGAAGGGTGCACACATACATAATCCTGTGCAAGGTCAGGTGGGTTCTTCTGAGGCTAGTTTTGTTTTACTCGTTGCGAGCGATTGCCCGCCAGCCAATGTCAGAGCGGCAAAAACCTTCCGGCCAGTCGACCTTTTTGATGACAGCATAGGCCTTATCGCGCGCTTCACTTACACTTGCGCCGCGAGCGGTTACATTGAGTACCCGCCCACCATTGGCCAGAATGCGGCCATCTTCCAGTTTGGTTCCTGCATGAAAGATTTCGACGTCGTCAGCGGATGCTGCTTCTTTCAGGTTTCGGATTTCTGTACCCTTGTCGTAAGAGCCCGGATAGCCATTGGCCGCCATGACCACTGTCAAGGCGACATCATCGCGCCATCTTGCGCTGACCTTGTCCAGTGTCCCGTCGGCTGCAGCCAGCATCAAGGTTAGGATGTCGTCCTTCAGGCGAAGCATCAGAACCTGACATTCAGGGTCGCCGAAACGGGTGTTGTATTCAATCAGTTTCGGACCGGCTTCAGTAATCATCAGGCCAGCATAAAGAACGCCTTTAAAAGGCGTTCCGCGCTTGGCCATTGTGGTCACTGTGGGTTCGATGATCTCCCGCATTGTGCGCTCGATAAGAAGTTCGCTCATGACTGGTGCGGGAGAGTATGCGCCCATGCCGCCGGTGTTGGGGCCTTCATCGCCATCAAACGCACGTTTGTGGTCTTGTGCGGTTGCAAGGGGGAGTGCTGTCTTGCCATCAACAAAGACGAAGAAGCTGGCCTCTTCGCCCTCCAAAAACTCCTCGATCACCACTTCTGCGCCTGCATCACCAAAGCTGCCGTCGAAACATGCTTCGACAGCCTCTAGCGCTTCGGCCTCAGTCAATGCAACGACAACGCCTTTGCCCGCAGCCAGCCCGTCAGCCTTGACCACTATCGGCGCACCTTCTGCTCGAATATAGTCTAGGGCCTTATTCTTCTTGTCAAAACGGGCATATCCAGCGGTTGGGATATTGGCCTCATCGCAAACGCCCTTGGTGAAGGCTTTGGAACCCTCCAGCTGGGCTGCTGCCTTACTTGGACCGAATGCCTTGATGTTGTTGTCCTCAAGATCGTCAACCAAACCGGCGACCAAAGGTGCTTCCGGGCCCACAATGACCAGATCAATCTGATTTTTTTTGCAAAAATCGATCACGGCGGGGTGGTTGCTTGCGTCTAGGACTACAAGGGTTGCGATTTCGCCGATGCCTGCGTTGCCGGGAGCGACATAGAGTTTGGTCAATAGGGGCGAGTTGGCAAGTGCCCAGGCCAGAGCGTGTTCGCGGCCACCGGAGCCGATCAGGAGAATGTTCATTGGGCGCAGTCTCTCAAAAGTATGGCCGTGCAAAACGCGAGTGTCGCCTTCGCTCGGCAAGGATGCGAATTTGCGGCGGTTTAGCACGGCTACACGGGGCAGGACAATGGAGCCTCGCCGCAGGATTGACGACGCGCGCGCAAAGTTCTGTGGAGCTTAGGGTTTGGACTCATCAAATTGGATCCACTCGCGTTGAACCTGCAAAGGAGGGTTAGGAAAAGCTTGAATAGCTATGCCTTGCATAGGTCAAGAGCTTTGAAGTTGGCATTCGCAGCAGGTTCCATCCTTTGTGCGCCTCGCATCCGACCTGTTCCAGATCGATCAGTGCATGCAATTTTATGGGGCCGAACCCTAGACCCCTGACAGATGAAGTTAAGGTTGGAAGGCTGAGTTGAATGGTGCGCTCTGTTGAACTTCTGTTGGGTGGCCCGGCAACTGGGCGGCAGCTTTTTGATCTTGCAGAAGCGGCTTATGAAGAAAGATGTTTGTCTTTCAACGAAGAGCAAAGGGACACTTTTCGGACGCTTCTGATCGATGCCGCAATGGGGCGCGCCTATCTGGTGCGTTATCGTGGTGAGTCAGCTGGTTTCGTCACAGTCTTTTATCGTTATTCGGTGTATGAGGGAGGCCGGACTGCCCAGCTTGAAGACATGTTCCTTCACCCAAAGTTTCGCGGGCTAGGGCTTGGGCAACGCATCATCCGCTCTGTTCTTCATGATCTTGAAGCCTTTGGCCTTTTTTCGGTGCAGGCTGTTCTTCATGACCGGAGCGATTTGACGAGGCTTCTGGAGCAGGAACATTTTTATTTACTTAAAGTTACCTGTTGCCGAAAAGCTTTGCGATATCAAGATGACGAGAATTAATGAGATATCGAGGCGAATGGCTATTTAGCAGGCTTGTCAAATCCGACAGGGTTGCTAAAGAGGCGCATGATTGCTTCAAATGTACTTCTGCTGATTGTTCAAGCTGCGGTTTATTTCACCGTGATGATGGCGCTGTTGAGATCTCGTCGGTCTATCGGCATCGGCGTGTTTATGTGCGCGCTGGGCGTGATGCATTTTCTCGAGACATATCTGTCGAGTGTATTCTACATCCAATTGCCATTCGGTATTGTTTCACCAGGCTCGACAGTTTTGTTCACCGGTAAATTGCTGATGATCCTGCTGTTGTACATAAGGGAAGATGCGCTGGTTGCGCGCCAGCCAATTTATGGGCTGCTGATCGGAAATTTACTGCTCGTCTGCTTGGTCATGATCTTGCGGAACCATGATACGGTCTCTGTCGTTGAAGGACGCTTGCCGGATATCGCGTTTATCGATGACCTGGGTTGGTTGATGGTTTGGGGCACATTGCTTCTGTTCATCGATGCCATTGCGATTATCGTGCTTTATGAACGTTTCGGTGATGCTTTCGGTCGTCATCTTGGGTGGCGCTTCTTGGTCTGCGGTGCAATTGTTCTGACGCTTGATCAAGTTGGGTTCTATATTGCTTTGCATGCGGTGTACGGCACTCCATTCAGCGTTTTCTTAGGCGGATGGGCGGCGAAAATGGCAGCAACATTGGTCTTTACTGGTTTTTTCGTGACTTATTTGAAATTCTTTGATGATGAAAAGAAGTGGTTCACAGCGCGGCCCTTTAAGGATGTTTTTAATGTTTTGACGTTCCGTGAGCGGTATTTTGATCTTCTGGATGAAACCAGCCGGGATCATCTGACCGGCGTGGAACATCGCCGCAGTTATGATCTGAATGCGCCAAAAATTCTTCAGGATTGTCTAGATCAAAGTCGACCCCTGACCATGTTGGTGATCGATATCGATCATTTCAAGTCCGTGAATGACCGACATGGACATCAGGTTGGCGATGAAGTTCTAAAGGCAATCGCAGGGCTTTTGCGGGATAATTTGAGGTCCGGCGACTACCTCTATCGTTTCGGCGGTGAAGAGTTCGTTCTTCTGTGCGACCGTTTGCCAGCAGAGGGTGCTGTTTCGATGGCCGAGCGGCTTTGTAAACTTATCAAGCGATATTCCTTGATGTATCTGCCGGAAAAAGTGACCGTCAGCATCGGTGTGGCAGGCGCGCCGGAAGATGGATCATCGCTTGCAGAGATTTTTCAAAAGGCTGACTTGCGTTTATATGAAGCAAAAAACACTGGTCGGGACCGTGTTTGCGGTCCGGTGATCGCCGATTAATGGGTGATTGAACTCAAAGTTGCTTGTGCGTCAAATGATGCTTTTGATCAGAAATTACTCGCGCCTTTAATCAGCCCACGTTAAACGAAGACCATGTTTTTCAGAACCAAAGATACCGGACCAGTGTCTGACGCTGTAAAGCGCCACTGGGTTGATACGCATATGCCGCCTTGGGCGCGGCCCTATGCGCGCCTTGCACGATGGGAACGCCCGATTGGCTGGTGGTTGTTACTCTTGCCCTGCTGGTGGTCGGTAGCGCTTGCTGCGATTGCCATGGAAGCCCCCGGTCCCAACCTTTGGCATCTGGCCCTCTTCATGATCGGGGCCATCGTGATGCGGGGGGCTGGCTGTACATATAACGATCTGGTGGATGCGGATATTGACGCTCAGGTCGAAAGGACTCGCTCGCGCCCGATTCCATCGGGCCAGGTTACTCGTGCGCAGGTCAAGATATTCCTGGTGGTGCAGGCCTTGGTTGGTCTTCTGGTGCTCGTTCAGTTCAATGTTTTCTCGATCATTCTCGGCGTTGCGTCTCTTGTTCCGGTTGCAGTTTACCCATTCATGAAGCGCATCACGAATTGGCCCCAGTTGTTTCTGGGGTTTGCGTTTTCTTGGGGGGCTTTGATGGGCTGGTCGGCGGCGTTTGGCTCGCTTTCCTGGGCTCCTGTCGTCTTGTATGCAGGCGGCATAGCCTGGACAGTTGGCTATGACACGATTTATGCCCATCAGGATAAAGAGGACGATGCCCTCGTTGGTGTGAAGTCAACTGCGCGACTGTTTGGATCTTGGTCCAAGCCTGCGATATTGTTGCTCTATGCTGTGGCAACGGCTTTAATTTCCCTGGCTGCAGTCCTGGCGGATGCAGGGCCGGCCGCATTCGCTGGAATCGCTGTTGGAGCCGCTCATCTGCTGTGGCAATCCATCGTGCTTGATATCGACGATCCAGATCAGTGCCTGAAACTGTTTCGCTCCAACAAGGTCTACGGTTTAGCGGTGTTTTCGGGTTTCGTAGCAGATGCCTTGATACACTGGCTTTAAGGCTAGAATTTTAGGAGTAACTGCCGGGTAAGGAGGGTAAAAAGCATCGTCGTTGGTGGTGTTTGGACGACGCCTGAATCCCTTCAGTTTCTAGCTATGATTTCGCGTTCACCGCTGTAAACGGTCTCCTGCCGGTTCGGATGGCCAGAGTGACGAAGTACAAGAAAGCGCGGGCGCCGACCAGTGAGCAGGGCGAGCTTGCGGCGTGGATTAGGTTTTCCTGTCGGTGAGGCCCTAAAAGCCTCAATCGGTTTGACTTCACCACCTGTGTCGCAGACCAGCATTGGCAAGGACAGAGCCGTTGCCCAGGCTGGCCAGGACGTTGCCAGTTGCTCAGGTCGATCTGTTTCTATCAGAACCACGCAGAACTGCGGGTCCGAGTGCTTCAGGATAATCCGGGCTGCAACTGCGCCTGGTTCTTCAGATGCTTCGATTTGAACCATCACGCCTGAATAGGCATGGATAGGTGCAATCAAGGTTGTTGGCGTGCCGTTCTCTAGGCGGCTGATACAGACATTCTGGCTGTCCAGCTTCACGTGCACCGGCAGTGGACCGATATCGGACCCTGCGGTGCCGTGAAGACGACTTTGGAATGCTGTTGGCAAATGACCTGGTTCTGGCGCAAAGATTTGCCCAGCCCCATTGTCTTCTACTATATCGAATGCTGTTTGACGTCCCATGTGCCTCTCCGTCGGACCTTGTTTGTTTTTGTGGTCTCGCGAATAGAGAGAGAATAGCCCGGAGGGATGCTATTCCACTTAACAAGCATAGTTAAAAAACTCTGATTTTCGATAGGGTTACTTAACTCTCAATTTTTAATTTATGAAATATGAATCTTTGAATCGTTGACGATAAGTAAATTTATGTATTCGTTTATGGGTATTCAAAATTACTTAATATGCTTGGCGCAGCCGATTTTGCATCTATATGAGTGGGGCGACATACGTTGCGTGTAACCCGGAACTTGGTTGGTAGAGCGCTTGCCTAGATAAGGGCAGCATCCTATGAAAGCCCTTCATCAGGAGATTTGAAGACGGATGTCAGAAACAATCAATCAGAGTGAACTCGAAGCGCGGGCAGCTCGCCTTGTTGACGAAGCAAGGAAAGCAGGAGCAGACGCATGCGATGCCGTGGCTGTCACGGGTGTGTCCCTTTCTGTTGATGTGCGTGATGGTAAGGTCGAGGAGACTGATAGAGCCGAGGGGGATGATGTCACGCTGCGCGTATTCGTGGGCAAGCGGACAGCGTCGGTCTCTGCAAACGTACTGGATGATCCAAAGGCCCTTGCTGAGCGCGCCGTTGCCATGGCCAAGGTTACCCCTGAAGATCCATTTTCTAGCCTTGCGGATCCAGCGCTGCTTCTGAAGAAATTCCCTGAACTTGAAATGCTGGACCCCACGGTAATGGAGCCTGGAGCGCTTGCCGAACTCGCAATGGAGGCTGAGGAGGCAGGATTGTCTGTTTCCGGTGTCAGCAAATCAGGTGGAGCCGGGGCGTCCTGGCGTCGGTCTGGCGTTGTTTTGGTGACCAGTCATGGTTTTTCTGGTGCCTACATGAGTTCTCGCCATGGGCTTTCCATGACAGCCGTTGCCGGTGAAGGCACCGGCATGGAGCGGGATTATGACTATGACTATCGTATGTTCCAGGAAGACATGGAAGATCCTGCGGATATCGGCCGCAGGGCTGGCGAACGGGCAGTGCGCCGCCTGAATCCGCAAAAGATCTCCACGCGCACAGCAAATGTCCTTTATGAATCACGCGCAGCGCGGAGCCTGTTGGGGCATTTTGCTGGTGCGGTAAATGGCTCTTCGATTGCTCGTAAGACAAGCTTTCTGCGGGAAAAAATGGGCCAGAGGATCTTTGCCCCTAGCATCCAGATTGTTGATGATCCGTTCAAGCCGCGCGGGGCTGCAACGCGGCCATTTGATGGCGAAGGCACAGGTGGCCCGGTTCTGAACATGATCGAAAATGGTATGCTGCAACATTGGTTCCTGGATGGTGCGACGGGCCGTGAGTTGGGTCTTGAGCCGAACGGGCGCGCTAATCGGGGCAGTTCCGGGACATCTCCTGGCTCGACGAACCTAACTATGCAGCCTGGCGAGAAGTCTCCTGAAGAGATGATGAAAGAGCTTGGCGAAGGATTGTTTGTCACGGACCTGATTGGCCATGGTGTAAATGGTGTTACCGGAGATTACTCACGCGGTGCTGCCGGGTTCTGGTTTGAGAATGGTGAACCGGTGCAGGCCGTCAGTGAAATCACTATTGCCGGCAATTTGACTGACATGTTTGCACGTTTGGTGCCAGCCAGTGATCTTGATGCCCGTTACTCCGTTGCCGTTCCATCCATGCTGATCGAGGGCCTTGCCATTGCCGGGGAATGACGCACAAGCCTCAAGGCTTGAGAATGTTGAAGATCTGGCACTTCTGGAAGACACTGCCCGAGAGGCTGGAAAGCTTGCTCTAACATTCTTTGGCAGCGAACCGAAAACCTGGTTTAAAGACAATAAGTCGCCGGTATCCGAAGCAGACATGGCGGTTGATGCCTATTTGGCTGAGGTCTTTCAAAAAGCGCGTCCCGATTATGGCTGGCTGTCCGAAGAAACAACTGACAATCCGGGTCGATTGGCTTGCCGCCGGACTTTTATTGTTGACCCGATTGATGGAACAAGGGCTTTCCTTGCCGGGGGCACCGAATGGACGGTTTCCGTGGCTGTGGTCGAAAACGGCAGACCAGTCGCGGCTGCCCTGTTTTGTCCGGTTCGCGAGGAAATGTTCTCTGCATTGGAATATGGTGGATGCCTCTTGAATGGAGGCACCTTGAGCACTTCCAATCAAACCAGATTGTCAGGTGCTAGTTTGACTGGTCCACATTCAATTGCAGCGAACACGGATGTTCTGGATGCTGGGTTCGAACGCTCGGAAAACATCAGGTCGCTGGCTTACAGAATTGCTGTGGTGGCTGCTGGACGCGTCGATGTTGCGGCCGCACGGGCTGGTGCAAGCGATTGGGATCTTGCAGCGGCGGATCTTTTGGTGCAGGAAGCGGGCGGTAGACTGACCGATCTGTCCGAACAAGGTGTTTTCTATAACAGGCCCGTTACGCGCCATCCGGCGCTGATCGCCGCTCCGAACCCACTGGTCTCGCCTGTGTGTGAGATTCTTTCCAGACTGGTCGGCTGACTGACCATTATAATGCGAACCAGCGAGAATTGAGCCATGAGTGAAGCAAAAGAGCCTAAACAGCTTCTCCACCTCGTGTTTGGTGGCGAACTTGAAAGCCCGGATGGGTTGACGTTTCGGGACCTAGATGATCTTGACATCGTAGGCATCTATCCAAATTATGCCGAAGCGAGCGTAGCTTGGAAAAGCAAGGCTCAGGCAACCGTAGACAATGCGCATATGCGCTATTTCATTGTGCATATGCATCGCCTGCTTGACCCTGAAGCCACTGGCTGAGAACTGGGCAAAAGGCCCACTGGACACCTCTGATGCTAAAACGTTTCGGTCGACATCCTGCCGTTCTAAAGACCGTTGGCAGTTTTTTGGCTGCTTATCTCAAGTTCATTCACAAATCGAACCGCTTTGTCATAGACCCTCCAGGTATTTATGACGAGCTTTCCGAGGATGTACCGGTGATCGTTGCCATGTGGCATGGTCAGCATTTCATGGCGCCTTTTATACGCCCTGAGGGCTACTCTGTGAGTGTCATGATTTCCCGCTCGGCAGATGGTGAGATCAATGCAATCGCGGCCGAAAAACTAGGCTTAGGCCTTATTCGTGCGTCAGGCAGTCAGAAGGCTCATCAGATCGCTAAGCGTGGCGGGATGCGCGGTTTCATTGAAGCCCTGCGGACACTTCGTAAAGGCGAAAACGTTGCATTGACAGCGGATGTGCCCAAGGGACCAGCTCGAGTGGCGGGTGCAGGCATCGTGCAACTCGCAAAGCATTCCGGCAGACCAATTTTGCCAGTCGCTGTAGCCACGAGCCGCAGCATTGAGTTGAATTCCTGGGACAAGGCGAGCATTAATTTGCCGTTTGGCTGCGGAGCAATCGCGATTGGCGACCTGATCCATGTGGACCCCGAGGCAGATGATGATGCGGTTGAGGCGTCTCGCCTGGCGGTGGAAGCCGGTTTGAACGCAACGACCCGGCGGGCCTATGAGCTTGTCGGTCGCAGCGATGGCTGAACGGCGGCCCTTTTCGGTGACGCTGTATCTGGCGCTGTCGCGGCTGGCAGCACCTCTATATCGCTTGATGCATTTTATCCGGTGTCGTTCCGGAAAGGATGACCCGTCACGTTCTGGCGAGAAATTTAGCGTTACAGAACATAACCGGCCTGACAGGCCGTTGGTCTGGATACACGCGGCAAGCGTCGGGGAAACAAGTTCTGTCCTGCCGTTGATTGAGGTTTTGACGCGCGCGGGGATGACTGTTCTGCTGACGACTGTGACCCGAACGTCTGGGGAGCTGGCTGGCAAAAGACTGCCAAAGGGCGCGATTCATCAATATGCACCTTTTGACCGGCTTCCGCACTGGGAGCGTTTTCTGAAATTTTGGCAGCCAGATCTTGCTATCCTCGTGGAGTCTGAAGTTTGGCCTGCCTGTCTCGAGAGCCTTGCAAGTAAGGCTTGCCCGATTTGCATCGTCAACGGGCGGATGTCTGAGAAATCGTTCAAAGGTTGGTCGCGCTTCTCCGGGGCGGCTGGGTATCTATTTGGCAAGATGGACCTGGCTCTGGCGCAAAGCAGTGCTGATGCCGAGCGTCTTGCAGAACTTGGATGTCGCAAGGTTGAGCATCCTGGTAATTTGAAATTTGATGCTGTGCCGGAAACTGCAGATCAGGACTCGCTTCGTGAGCTGACAAGTTCATTGGCTGAACGGCCCGTCTGGTTGGCAGCGCTGACCCATCCCGGGGAGGATGAGATTGTTCTCCAAGCGCACCGGGCACTGTTGAGGGAAAGGCCTGATCTCCTCCTGATGCTCGTGCCGCGGCACCCGGCAAGAACTCATGAGATTTGCGACCTGATCGCGAGACAAGGATTAAAGGTTGCGCGTCGGAGTGCGAAGGAAGTCATCAACAGTGAGACTCGTGTCTACCTCGGTGATACCCTTGGTGAAATGAACCTTTTTTATTCAGCTGCAAATGTCGCTTTTCTGGGCGGGTCCTTCGTCGATGTTGGCGGACATAACCCTGTGGAAGCGGCGAGCTTTGGCTCTGCTATCTTGAGCGGGCCAAAGGTGGCCAATGCGCGGCCCGTTTATAAATCTCTGTGGCTGGATGGTGGCGCGATACGGGTTGAACAGCCAGGACAACTTGCTGATCATGTCTTGCGACTGTTGGACGATCCTGTTGCCCGGGATCTGCAAGCGGAAAAGGCTCGTACAGTGATCGACAGCGGGCGGGGAGCTCTACAGAGAACACTTGATCTCCTTGAGCCGCTTCTTCCAATCTCGTTGAGCAAAGGCGAAGAGGTCGAACGCTGATGAATAAAGCGCCCGATTTCTGGTGGCGACAGGGATGGAGCTGGCAATCGGCGCTCCTTGCCTTGCCTGGTCTGTTATATGGCCGAACCTCTGGCCGTAGAATGCTGCAAAAGCCGCTCGGCAAATCGTCTCTTCCAGTTATTTGTATTGGCAACTTTGTGCTCGGTGGCGTTGGAAAGACACCTTTTGCCCTGGCGTTGGCGGATCGCCTAAAAGACGAGGGCTTTTCTCCAGGGTTTATCTTGCGTGGTTATGGTGGCAGCGCAACTGGTCCACTTCTGGTGGACTTGGATCAACATGATGCCTCTGTCGTGGGAGATGAGGCCTTGCTTCTGGCGCAAGAGGCTCCGACCGTGGTCTCGGCAGACAGGGTGCAGGGGGCCAAACATGCTGAGCAATCGGAAATTGACATCCTCATCATGGATGATGGCTTTCAAAACCCTGCCTTGGCGAAAGACCTGTCCATTGCCCTGGTCGATGCGGTAACGGGGCTTGGTAATGGCAAATGCCTGCCTGCTGGTCCACTGCGCGCGCCCATGGCGGCGCAGATTGTTATGACGGATGTTCTCATATTGGTTGGCGAAGGGGATGCGGCCGATGAAACCGTTCATCTGGCAGCGCGCAAGGGGTTGCCAATTTTACACGCCCACTTGAAGCCGGAAATCCAGCCTGAGCTAAGAGACAAGCCTCTCTTGGCTTTCGCGGGTATCGGGCGGCCTGGAAAATTCTTTCAAACTCTCGAAAAAGAAGGCCTTGAGATCGCCCAGACGCGGGCTTTTCCAGACCATCACAGTTTCCAGGTGAGTGAGGTCGAAGAGCTTTTGAAAGTTGCTGAAGCAGAGGGCTTGCAGCTTGTCACGACATCAAAAGACATGGCGCGACTTAAAACTGCTGGGCCTGAAATATTCCGTTGGCTTGCGGCTCGCTCTGAGGTTCTGGCCGTCAGTATGGAGATTGAGGGCGAGGAACAACTCTTCAGCATCATTCGGGACAAGCTCCGCTCTAGAGCGTTTGATGCACAGGGCTGATGTTAAACTCAGCGAAGCCGGGTTTAACATCAGCTTGGCCGTGTGTCCTTGTAGCGCTTCAAAGAAGTTTCCGCATCCAAATAGGCTTCTTGCAGTTCGACAGACCAGTATTTCAACTCATCGAGAGGAATAGCAGAGCTGGTGACTGCGCAGCGGACAAATGTTCCGGGTGCTTCGACTTGAAAGTCGCCATCAAGGTAGCGGACACGAGCCTCGCTTGGAATGCGCGGGTTTTCTAAACGGTTCATCATTTTCTTATCGCCGGATATGCAGTTAAGGCAGAGCTCAGCCGTCATGGAAAGGAGCTTGCGTTTGTTCTGCGATCCTATGCATTCGTTCATTCAAGGGCAAGTATCAAAGACATATGTTGAGCTTTTGGCGTTCAAAGGTCAAAAGATGGCAAGGCTTCTGCCATCCCGGTTCATGAGATAACGGCAACGGGCCATGACAACGGACCAATCGGGCAATTGGCTTTTGGCTGCCTCGATCATTTTGGCGCGCTGACTGGTGCAATGAGACATATCACTCCAGCGTTGGCCATCGTCAGCCAGATCCTTGCAGATAAGCAGGTCCGGCTGGCATGCTACGATGTGGAGAGCCACAAGGATGGATTTCACGTCACCTTATCCGCCGAGGCGGCGGCATCCCTCCTGGCTCTGGATCGGTCCTTCGTGCTGGCAAAGTCTACTGTGATAACGTTGCCTGCCCCTTGCGTCGTGCTCACAGGCTCACCGGAAACGGAGCCTGTCTGGGCTAAGGCTTTTGCAAGTCTTGGGTCAGGGCCGTCTCCGCAGGCGGCCATATAGGCGTTCAGAGGATTAAGTGAGCGCAAGCGGTCAGCCAGGGGCTCATCACTGGTGTCTTTAGTGTTTGTCATTATAGTCCATCGCAAGGTGGCGGCAGGGATCATTCTGTGCCCATCAATTGGGTGCAGGTCTGTAGTTCAGGGAATGCCTATGGCTGCTGGGCGTGTTCAGCGCTTCTGTGAAGGCCGACGCTGTCGTGGCAAGACGGATGATCTGTCGGTTTGGCGATCATTTATAATATGAATATTATATTCAAGTTTAGTGCGGCGCAAGTGGAGAACACTGATTTTCGCGTGAAATTTCTGCCCAATGACCTATGTTAAGAGCAACAGAATGAAAACCGTCCTTTGCCGTAACAGTGCGGGGATGCGATGTATGTGGAACAGGGCTTACCATGAGCGATATCAGCACCGATCTCATTGAATCCTCCGGTCTTGGCCTGGAAACGGCAAAGCGAATTACATCTGAGGCCCTTGATGGCGCTGATGATGGTGAGCTGTTTGTTGAATACCGTCAGTCGGAAGGTCTGGTCTTTGACAATGGTCGCCTAAAGGGCGCCAACTACGACACGGCGCAGGGATTTGGCCTGCGCGCGGTTGTTGGCGAGGCCGCGGGCTATGCCCACGCAGGTGAAATTTCGGAAGGCGCGCTTAAACGCGCCGCTGATGCGGTGAGTGCTGTCAAGTCTGGGCATACTGGTACCTATGCCGCAGCTCCATCCCGCACAAACAACACACTCTACAGCGATGTGAACCCGCTGGGAGGTCCGTCATTCGAAGACAAGGTCAAACTGCTTCAGGAAATTGATGCCTACGCACGCGACCTGGATCCAAGGGTCCGTCAGGTGACTGCTTCACTGGCCGGCTCCTGGCAAGTGGTTGACATCTTGCGCGCCGACGGTCACCGGGTCCGTGATGTACGCCCCATGGTTAGAATGAGCATCAACGTGATTGCCGGATCAGAAGAGCGCCAGGAATCTGGATCTTTCGGCTGTGGTGGCCGTGAGGGGTTTACCCGGTTCATCACTCCTGAGAACTGGCAGGCCGGGGTTGATGAAGCTTTGCGTCAGGCGCTGGTCAATCTTGACGCCGTTCCAGCCCCTGCAGGGACCTTTGATGTGGTACTTGGCCCTGGCTGGCCGGGTATTTTGCTGCATGAGGCTGTCGGGCATGGCCTTGAGGGAGATTTCAACCGCAAGAAGACATCTGCCTTTGCGGGTCTGATGGGCAAGCGGGTCGCATCTCCAGGGGTGACGATCATTGATGATGGAACAATCCCCGACCGGCGTGGCAGTCTCACGGTTGATGATGAGGGAACACCGGCAGCCCGTACGCCTCTGATTGAGGATGGTATCTTGACCGGCTATATGCAGGATCGACAGAACGCGCGACTGATGGGCATGAAGCCAACCGGAAACGGTCGGCGTCAGTCCTATGCCCATATCCCGATGCCCCGGATGACTAACACAGTCATGCTGTCGGGCGACAAAGAACCGGATGAAATTCTCAGCTCCGTGAAAGATGGCATTTATGCCGTGTCCTTCGGTGGCGGCCAGGTCGATATTACCAGCGGAAAGTTCGTGTTCTCCTGCACGGAAGCCTACAGGGTGCGCAACGGCAAGGTTATCGAACCAGTTAAGGGAGCCATGCTGATCGGCAATGGCCCGGATGCGTTGACGCGCATTTCCATGATTGGCAATGACATGGAGCTTGATCCAGGCATGGGCACATGCGGCAAGCAAGGGCAGGGGGTTCCTGTCGGTGTTGGTCAGCCCTCAATGCGGATCAATGCCCTGACCATCGGCGGGACAGCGGTCTAGTCTGGGTTATCTGCGGATCAATTTCTTTAGTTTTTGTACTCAAAGGCAATTCGGAAAAATTATGACTAGCAACATCACCGTTTGGGGACGCATCAATTCCTCTAACGTTCGAAAAGTCCTGTGGTGTCTTGAAGAGCTGGGGCTGGATTACCAACAGGTTGATGCCGGTGGAGCATTCGGTCTGGTCGATAGCCCAGAGTATCTTGCGCTCAATCCAAACGGAATGATCCCATGCTTGCGTGATGGCAGTTTCGTCATTTGGGAATCCAACGCAATCGTTCGATATCTTGCTCGGAAATACGGCAAGGCCCCCTTCATGGTCGAAGATCCGGAAAGTTGGGCGTTAGCTGATCAGTGGATGGACTGGACCACGTTTTCATTCGGATTGCCGTTTCGCAATCTGTTCTGGAACATCTTGCGGACTGCTCCGGCAGACCGCGATCAGGACGCAATTAAACTCGGAATTGATCATTGTTCGACCCAATTTGCGATCGCTGATGCCGCTCTGTCGAAAAAGCCTTATATGTCTGGAGACAATATCGGTGTGGGCGATATTCCTTTGGGGTGCCTTGCCTATGCTTGGTTCAGCATGGAGATCCAGCGTCCGGACTTGCCGCATCTGGAAGCCTGGTATGAACGTCTGACAAATCGTGCTGCCTATCAAAAGGCTGTCATGAGCGCGCTGACATAAACTTCTTCGAAGACGATTTCTCGATCACGCTTGAGGTCTTCGTTCCGGAGTTGCTGACTTGACTGAGATTAAATTCATCATTTTCGATATGGATAAAGTGCTCTACGACTATGAGCACAATGTCCGCCTGCAATTGCTGGAACAGCTTACAGGCCGTTCGGCCGCTGATATTGATGGTGCGGTTTGGGGTGGTCCCCATGAAAATCTTGCAGAGGCAGGAGAGCCGGACACGGCGGAGGGGTATCTGGCACAATTCGCCAAGCTGCTGGGTTATCCAATCGATTTTCAGACCTGGGCTGACATACGTCGTCAAATGATGACCCCTCGGTTGAATGTCCTGCAGATCGCTCGCGAATTGAAGCTAAGTACCGAAGTTGCGCTGTTGACCAATAACGGCATGCTACTGAAAAAAGCACTGCCAATATGTGCGCCGGAGACGATTGAGATCTTTGGTCAGCGAGCCCATGTTTCTGCAGAGTTCAAAGCTCGCAAGCCAGAGCCCTCAGTTTACCTTAGAGTTTGTGAGCGCTACGGCCATAAACCTGAGTGCACACTCTTTATAGATGATAGAATTGACAATGTTAATGGTGCTAGAGAAGCAGGACTGAATGCACATCTCTACACGACCCCAGAGGAGCTTTTGACATTTTTGGCTGAAGCAGGTTTTTCGATCTCACGATAAGTTTCTTCTTTGCTTTGAGTTTATTTAGAAATGACTGTTAGTCTTTCTTTTGATCAAGCATTGAAGAGAGCCAATCGGGAGAGAAGATGGCAGTCGAGGGTGTGCCTCCGTTTTTTACCGAAACGATTATTTTCCTCTCGGCAACCGTGATCGCGGTGCCTGTTGCCAAACGTCTTGGGTTGGGATCTGTGGTCGGCTATCTGGCCGCCGGAGCAGTTATCGGACCATTCGGTCTGGGATATCTTGGCTCCGGAGAAGATGTCTTGCATGTCGCCGAGTTGGGCGTTGTTCTGCTTTTGTTTGTGATCGGGCTCGAACTTGATCCGCAAAAATTGTGGCGGATGAAGCGGGATATTTTCGGTCTAGGAGCGGCTCAGGTCGTGCTGACAGGCTTGTCGCTTTATGCACTTGGTTACTATCTCGGATTTTCTCGTGAAGTCTCATTGGTAGCAGGCTTTGGTCTGGCGCTTTCTTCGACCGCATTCGCACTTCAGATCCTTCAGGAGCGTGGGCAATTGTCCTCTCCATATGGCCAACGGGCTTTCGGGATATTGCTGTTTCAGGACATGTCGATTGTGCCGCTCTTGGCCATGATCGCTATCCTGGCTCCACAGGAGGGACCCTCCACGGCGATTGAGATCGCAGGTGAAGTCGCCGTTATCCTGGGTGCTATTGCAGGTGTCATTCTGGCGGGCCGTTATCTGGCATCGCCGTTGTTCTCGCTTCTGGCATCCAGTCGTGCGCGGGAAATCATGCTTACAGCAGCGTTGCTGGTGGCCTTTGGCAGCGCTTGGATCATGCATGCAGTTGGTCTGTCCATGGCACTCGGGGCTTTCCTGGCAGGTGTGCTTTTGGCGGAATCCAGCTTCAGGCATACTTTGGAAGCTGACATTGAGCCGTTCCGTTCTCTTTTGATGGGATTGTTCTTCGTTGCAGTCGGTATGTCGTTGGATTTTTCCATCTTGATGGACAATCTCTGGCTGATCGTATGCGGTGTTTTGGCTGTCATGCTCATAAAGGGGGTGTTTCTATGGGGTTTGACCCGGGGAAGCGGTTCCTCCAATTCGGATGCTTTCCGCGTTGCTGTTACCCTGCCTCAGGGCGGTGAATTTGCTTTTGTTCTCTTCACGGCTGCCATTGGTGCTGGGATTCTGCCGTTTGAAACCGCCAATCTATTGAACTCAATAGTGATCCTGACCATGCTGATGACACCGCTTGCATGTCTTGGTCTGGATTGGGTGGCAGAGCGCTTGAAACAAAGTGGGGTCGAAAATCCAGTCATTGAAACTTTCGAGGACGCGGCACCGACTGTCGTCGTTGTCGGCTTTGGGCGTTTCGGCATGACTGTCGCACAAATCCTGACGTCTGAAGGGCTCGAAGTCCGGGCAATTGACAACAGGCCGGACCGCATCGCTTACGCCCGTAAGCTTGGATACAAAATCTATTACGGCGACGCCACAAGGGCCGATGTGCTGGCTGCTGCCGGTGCAAACAAAGCCGCTCTAATCGCAATGTGTATTGAAAATGATCGCGTCATGGGGCGGTCGATTGATCTTATTCGCGATGGTTTCCCGGGTGCTCTGGTCTTTTGCCGGGCGACGGACCGGGCTCATGCACTGGAGTTGACGCGAAAGGGCGTAGATTATCAGATCCGCGAGACTTTTGAATCAAGCCTGGCCTTTGGTAAGGCGGCTCTTGAATCTCTGGGAACACCGCTGGACCGTATCGCGCAGATCGAAGAAGACGTTCGGCGACGGGATGAGGAGAGATTGCAGATGCAGCTGACTGAAGGTCTTTTTGCCGGCGCGGACCGCCTTCATGGAGTAACGCCACGGCGGCGAGCGACTGATGAAACAGTCATCGAATCAAAGAATCGTGGCGAGTGACTGGCCTTTGGGCCAATCACTTTAACTCTGGGCAATCTGAAAATTGGCTAAAAAGCACCTTATTCAGGGAAGGGCTGCGAAGCCTGCGGAGAACCCGTTCAAGGAAATCGGAATGCCGATTCCTTCTTCAGGCGTCTGGAATATAATAAAGGTGGCCTGAGATCCGCCTTTAAGTTTTTCAATAAGCTCATCGTCCAGAATAACCTCTGCAATACAGCCATTTGGCAGGCAGCGGACGAAACCGGCACGCCCGATGTCTGCATTGTCGACCCGAAGGCCGAGGCCGGATGGTAAAAGCACGCCCAGCGGAGCCAAAACGCGCAAAATACGCGCTTGTTTATCTGCTGTTCTCAGGATGATCACCGAAAGCCCAACGTTTTCACGATCTTCAGCGGTCACATTCTGGATGAGCGCACATTGTTCACTCGCAGCACCTGGTGGTGTGTCGCAGCGCATTTGCCAGTCACCGTGGGTGGACTTTACTTCACCCTGGGCCATGGCTGGTGCTGGCAAGAGGCTTGTAATGCCTAGAGTGACGGCGATGGCCGCGCAGGCTCCTATGGATGACAAACGGCTTAGCAAGGGTATTCCTCCAATCACGTCTGCGATAAAGGCTCAGCGGCGCATGAAGCGCAAAAGCAATCGCAAAGGCGAATCGACCAAAAAAATCTGGGTGCAAGATAGCCGCATTGTTGCAGCTGTTACCAGCCCCGATGAATTGACAGGGCAGCAGACTCCGGATTTTTACCATAAATCCACTGTCCTTGATGTTAATCAACTGTTTGAGGTGCCAAGAGGTACCCGAAAACACGTTAAGGCCATTGCAGCTTTGCGTTTCTTGTGGTTTTTGTGCGGCATAAGGGAGTTTTTGCCTAAACTGCGTCACATCGCCGCTTTGGCATAAGGTCCAATCGCACATAGTGCGTGTTTGTGAGTATTATATGGCAAAACCGGTTTATTCTTACGGGCTTGCCACATAAACTTGCTGCTCGCATGAACCAAGCATTGGCCGGAGCCGTAACAGGTTCGGTAATTTGCATGAGTTTCCCGCCAGAATATGGCGGTTGAGGGAAGGGAGCGCGGACGTGAAGGCCATCTTCAAGCGTCTCATCAACATGGTCGCTTTTGCGATCGCAACTGCTGGCGGGTCGGCCGCTGCTTTTGCAGAAGAGCCTGGCTTTGTGCCGTGGCAGCTGGGCTTTCAAGCTGCGGCAACCGAAGTGATGGATGACATCACTTGGTTTAATAACATGACCCTTTGGATCATCACGATTACAACGTTGTTTGTGTTGGCTCTATTGCTGGTTGTTATATTCAAGTTCAACTCCAAAGCCAATCCGGTGCCGTCTCGTACGTCGCACAACACGATGATTGAGATCGTTTGGACGATTGCACCAATTTTGATTCTGGTTGTGATCGCGATTCCTTCTTTCCGTCTGCTCTATAAGCAGTTGGAAATTCCTGAATACGACATGACCGTCAAGGCGACTGGGTTTCAGTGGTACTGGGGCTACGAGTACACGGATGAAGGCATGGATGGCCTTTATTTTGAATCGTATATGCTAGCAGACGAAGATCGCGCCGAAGCAGCCGAAGAGCGAGGTGTTCCCCTTGCAGAAGTGCCACGCCTACTCGCAACCGATTATGATCTGATCATACCTGTCGACAAGACCGTTCGGGTGCAAGTGACAGCCGAAGATGTGCTGCACGCTTTCGCGATGCCAGCCTTCGGTGTCAAAATCGATGCAGTCCCTGGTCGTTTGAATGAGACCTGGTTCCGGGCGCGTGAAACGGGTGTTTATTACGGTCAGTGCTCTGAGCTCTGCGGCATCAATCATGCGTTTATGCCAATTGCCCTGCGCGTTGTGACGCAAGAACAGTTTGATGCCTGGGCTGCAGCCGCCAACGACGACATCGACGAAGCGAACAAGCAGCTGCAGGCTTCAATCGCCGCCGATAAGAAGCTGGCTGCGACGCGTTCACTAGACGAAATCGCTGTCGCCTCTAAATAGACCGACAGATCATCAATTGCAGGCGCGCACTTCTATTCTGCTGGATGAAGTGCGCAGCCGGTAAGTCCAACGAGGGAGCACACAATGGCTGCGACCGATGCGCATGCGGCACATGACCATCCGACAGGGTGGCGCAGGTACGTCTATTCGACGAACCACAAAGATATCGGAATTATGTATCTGTTCTTTGCGATCTTTGCCGGGATCGTTGGGGGCGCACTAAGTGTTGGAATTCGTCTGGAACTTCAAGAACCAGGCATGCAGATTTTCTCCAACGCCCATACGTTTAACGTTTTCACTACGTCGCATGGATTGATCATGATCTTCTTCATGGTCATGCCCGCGATGATCGGTGGATATGCCAACTACTTCGTGCCGATCATGATCGGCGCGCCGGATATGGCGTTTCCGCGGATGAACAACATTTCGTTTTGGCTGCTTCCACCCGCTTTTATCCTGCTTCTGCTGTCGCTCTTCGTTGAGGGACCTCCAGGAAACCTCGGGACCGGTGGGGGCTGGACTATCTATCCTCCTCTTTCGACCTCAGGTCAGCCGGGCCCGGCGATGGATCTCGCAATTCTGTCACTTCATGTGGCTGGTGCGTCATCGATCTTGGGTGCGATCAACTTCATCACTACCATCTTCAACATGCGTGCGCCGGGTATGACCCTGCACAAGATGCCTCTGTTTGCCTGGTCTGTTTTGATCACGGCTTTCCTGTTGTTGCTATCCCTGCCTGTCTTGGCTGGTGCGATCACCATGCTTCTGACAGATCGTAACTTCGGAACGACATTCTTCGATCCTGCCGGTGGCGGTGATCCGATCTTGTTCCAGCATTTGTTCTGGTTCTTCGGTCACCCAGAAGTGTATATTCTAATCCTCCCAGGCTTCGGTATCATCAGCCACATCATCTCGACCTTCTCTCGCAAGCCGATTTTCGGTTACCTTGGAATGGCATATGCGATGGTTGCAATTGGTGTTGTCGGGTTCATTGTGTGGGCTCACCACATGTATACCGTTGGGATGTCGGTTGAGACGCAAGCCTACTTCGTGGCAGCCACTATGGTGATCGCGGTTCCAACTGGCGTGAAGATCTTTTCCTGGATTGCGACCATGTGGGGCGGTTCCATTGAGTTCAAAACGCCTATGGTCTGGGCTGTTGGCTTCATCTTCCTGTTCACCGTTGGTGGTGTGACCGGGGTGCAGTTGGCAAATGCCGGTCTCGACCGTGCTTTCCATGATACATATTATGTTGTGGCTCACTTCCACTACGTTCTGTCTCTTGGAGCGGTGTTTGCGATCTTCGCAGCTTGGTACTACTGGTTCCCGAAAATGTTCGGTTACATGTACAATGAGACGATCGGTAAATTGCACTTCTGGATCACATTCGTTGGTGTGAACCTGGTGTTCTTCCCACAGCACTTCCTGGGAATGAACGGTATGCCACGTCGGTATGCAGATTATCCGGATGCTCTGCATGGCTGGAACATGGTGTCGTCTATCGGTTCGTACATCTCGGCCTTTGCTGTGCTGGTCTTCATCTTCGGAATTGTCGAAGCCTTCGCCAAGAAGCGCGTGGCTGGAAATAATCCTTGGGGACCAGGTGCAACCACTTTGGAATGGACGCTGACATCACCGCCGCCGTTCCACCAGTTCGAAACTCTGCCACGGATCAAGTAAGCCCGTCAGGTTTCCCCGTCAGATCATGTCTGATGGCTTGAGAACACACCGCGCCGATATTCGGCGCGGTGCTCCTTTAAGAAGCAATAGGCCAGTTCAGTTTGAGCCATGGTCTGAGGCCAAGAAACAAAAGAACAAGGGACGCGCCCATGTCGCTCGTCGAGCGCCAGGATACGATCAATACGGATAGCCTCGTCTGGGATGGCGGGCAGGGATCTGTTGGTGACTACATCGCGCTGTTGAAGCCGCGTGTCATGTCCCTGGTGATCTTTACCGCGTTTGTCGGCATGATGCTCGCGCCTGGGCAGCTGCATCCTGTGATCGGTGGCGTCGCGCTGCTATGCATTGCAATCGGCGCAGGTGCATCAGGCGCTCTGAACATGTGGTACGACGCTGACATTGACCAGATCATGTCGCGCACCGCAAAACGACCAATTCCGGCAGGAAAAGTTAGCCGCGACGAAGCATTTGCCTTTGGCATAACCTTGTCCATCGGTTCGGTTGCGACCCTCGGTCTTTTGGTGAACTGGTTTGCTGGCGCTTTTCTGGCTTTTACAATTTTCTTCTATGTGATCGTCTACACCATGTGGCTTAAGCGTTCGACGCCGCAGAACATTGTGATCGGCGGTGCTGCTGGTGCCTTCCCGCCAATGATCGGTTGGGCGTCCGTCACAGGTGGCGTAAGCTTGGAGAGCTTTGTGCTCTTCCTGATTATCTTTATTTGGACACCGCCGCATTTTTGGGCTTTAGCTCTGTTTAAAAACGCCGACTATAAGGCTGCCGGTGTTCCGATGATGCCTGTCGTGGCCGGAGAGAATTCTACCCGTAATCAGATCCTCGGCTACTCCCTCGTCCTCGTGCCGCTGGCAGTCTCACCATACTTTATTGGGTTTGCCGGGATTGTTTATGGTGTCGCATCAGCTGGACTTGGTGCTGCGTTTCTCGGCCTGGCAGTGAACGTCTGGCGTCTTCGTGAAGGTGAGCCGGCCCGCAAGGCAACAACGCGTCTCTTTGCCTATTCCATCTTCTATCTCTTTATGCTCTTCGCCATTTTGTTGGCGGAAAGCCTTGTGGCAGGTCTGTGAAACAAATGACGAGCGAAGAAAAAGGCATAAGGCTAACAGAGGGGCAGGTGAAGCGTCGGCGCTCCCGTTCGCTCGCCATTGCGCTTACTTTGGGTGCATTGGTTATTCTGTTCTACGTTGTGACTATTGTGAAAATGGGACCCGAAATTTTGAACAGAGCTCTTTGAGGATCAGTATGAGTGAAATGAAACGGCCAGATGAGAAAACGGCTCAGCGCCGCAACACCACTGTTGGTCTTGCATGCGCAGGACTTTTCTTTTGTATGGTCGGTGCCGCTTATGCAGCCGTTCCACTTTATAATCTGTTCTGCAAAGTCACAGGATTCGGCGGAACGACCCAGGTCGCTGAAAACGAGAGCGAACGGGTAATTGATCGCAAGATCACCATTCGCTTCGATGGCAACGTCAATCACGAGTTGGGTTGGGATTTTAAACCAGCCCAAAGAAATCTTACGATGGACATGGGCGAGACGGCCAGGTTGTCGTATGTTGCAACCAACATAGGTTCTGCCCGCACTGTTGGAACGTCTGTTTTCAACGTCACTCCGAATGTCGCGGGTGCCTATTTCAATAAGCTAGAGTGCTTCTGCTTTACGGAGCAAGCACTGGAAGCTGGAGAAACGGTAGATATGCCGGTCGTCTTCTTCGTCGATCCGGATATGGACAACGATCCCGAACTGGATCACGTAAAGGAAATTACGCTGTCCTATACTTTCTTCCCGGTGGAAACATCGGAACAACCTGTTACGGCTCGGGCAGATCAACCCGCCGCTGAAACGAAGCTTTAAGCCCGACGCTATGATAGTGTCGGACAAATTTGTGTTTGGGGAGCATGCCGATGGCTGAGGCACATACCAATAATCACGATTACCACCTGGTTGAACCCAGCCCGTGGCCTTTCCTGGCATCTGTCGGCGCGTTCATCATGGCGCTTGGTGCGATCGGATTTATGAAGTTGGGTCAGGGAGAGGAATTCGTTCTCTTTGGTCTTGATCTGACCGGCTGGGGGCTGTTCGCAGTTGGCCTGCTAATCGTACTATATGTGATGTACGCTTGGTGGCGCGACACTATTCGTGAAGCTCATGAAGGTCATCACACACGGGTTGTGTCTCTGCACCTGCGTTATGGAATGTTGCTGTTTATCGCGTCCGAAGTGATGTTCTTCGTAGCATGGTTCTGGGCCTATTTTGATGCGTCTCTGTTCTCTCATGAGGTCATCAATTATGCACGCTTTGAAGCCACTGGCGGTGTCTGGCCTCCTGAGGGCATTGCAACGTTTGACCCTTGGCATCTGCCACTGCTGAACACGCTCATTCTTTTGACATCCGGTACAACCGTGACCTGGGCACACCATGCTCTTTTGCACGATGACCGCGAAGGTTTGAAGTGGGGCCTGGTGCTTACCGTTATCCTGGGTGTCATTTTCAGTATCTGTCAGGCCTATGAATATAGCCACGCAGCTTTTGACTTTGGTGGCAACATCTACGGTGCGACGTTCTACATGGCGACCGGCTTCCATGGCTTCCATGTGATTGTTGGAACAATCTTCCTGGCCGTGTGTCTGTTCCGCGCTCTTGCCGGTCACTTCACCAAAGAGCAGCATTTCGGTTTCGAGGCTGCAGCTTGGTATTGGCACTTTGTTGATGTGGTATGGCTCTTCCTCTTCGTTGCGATCTACGTTTGGGGCGCCGGCACTCCAGCTCACTAAGACGACGCTGGATTGAAAATTTGACGCCCGATCCGCATCGCGGGTCGGGCGTTTTCATTTTTTGAGACTGCACGCCCGTCAGGGCCCTTCCCGGGAATGAATTCTATGTCTGACAAGGCTCATTATCCGCCGATTAATCCAGTAACAGCGGGCCTGTCCGGCCACTGCCCTCGCTGCGGACAGGGGAAGTTGTTCAAGGGATTTATTGGACTAAGGGATAGGTGCTCCACGTGTAATCTCGATTTTGATTTTGCCGATAGCGGCGACGGGCCTGCAGTCTTCGTAATCATGCTGGTCGGCTTCATAATCGTGGGCTTGGTTCTGGCCGTGGAACTGGCCTACCAGCCACCGATATGGCTGCACATGGTTATTTGGTTGCCTCTGACGATCATTCTGGCAGGAGCGATCTTGCGCCCATTGAAGGGCCTCATGATCGCGATGCAGCATCGGCACAATGCACAAGAAGGTGCACTGGATAATGATGATGGCGATCGCAGTTGAACAGGGAAAATAACTGATGTCTTCACCAGCCAAGCCAGTTCCATCGCCGTTCCGCAGCCTGTTGATCCCAACGATCGCAGCGGTAATTGGCCTTGCTATTCTGCTTAACCTTGGGTTCTGGCAGGTGCGGAGAATGGCAGAAAAAGAAGCGCTTATTGCTAAGGTGGATGAGGGTGTAAAAACACCGGCCGTGCCTGCTCCCGAACCCGGGGAGTGGGGCGATACGTCCGCTCTTAAAGCCGCAGACTACCGCCATGTCTCGGTGAAGGGTCACTATCTTCCAGGAGCGGCTTATTACTATACAGCTCTGGGGCACTCGAAAGGGGCTTATGATGGTCCCGGATTTCTGGTTTATAGCCCATTTACAACAGATGCAGGCTGGCGTGTGATGATCAATCGCGGGTTTGTGCCTCAAGGGCTGGTGTCTTCCGATTTTGAACGCTTGGAAGAGGCACCTGAAGGAGAGTTTGAACTGCGCGGTCTGTTACGCAAATCGGAAAAGCCGAATTGGACAACCCCGGAAGCTGATCGTGAAAAGCGCATTTGGTTTGCAAGGGACACAGACCACATGGCGGATGTGATCGGTCTTGGCACAGGCGATTTGGCGCCGTTCAGCATCGATGTCGATCATGAGTTTACCGGGCCAGGAGGATTGCCTCAGGCTGGAGAAACAGTCGTTCGTTTTAAGAATGACCACCTGGGCTACGCTTTGACCTGGTTCGGTTTGGCAGCAACATTGCTGGGCGTATATCTCACTTATGCGACAACGCTGTTTCGCAAACAGGACAAATAAATAGGGGAGCAATTTGGGCTCCCCTATTCTTGTTTCTTTTTAGCCTCAGTCGACCTTAAAGCGCAGCAATGATGGCAGCTGCGCCAGTGGCTGTTGCGTCGCTAGGTGTTTCCTCGACGCTGACAAATGTCACTTCACCATCTTTGGCAATCAATGCAAAGCGTTGGGACCGTGTATGGCCGAAGATTGGAGCATCAAGCCCAAGGCCCAGGTCTTTGACGAAAGCTGCGTCTGTATCGGAGAGGAATTCGATACCAGAAGAATTGGATGCTTTTGACCAAGCGTCCATGACAAAGATGTCGTTAACGGAAACAACGGCTATGGTGTCAACGCCCTTTGCCTTGATGGTGTCGCCGTGTTCAATGAAACCTGGCAGGTGGTTCATATGGCAGGTGGGAGTGAAAGCTCCTGGAACGCCGAAAAGGACAACAGTCTTTCCGCCGAACAGATCTTTGGTGCTCATTTCAGCAGGACCATCTGCAGTCATGGTCTTGAAAGTTGCTTCTGCAAGCTTGTCGCCTACCTTGATGCTCATTCACCTGTCTCCTTGTACGGCCCTCAGCCTTGTGTGAGAGCTTTCACCTATCAAATAGGTTCTTGTCGCAAGAAGGTCGAGGGCACAATCAATACAAGCCTGCCAATTATTGAATTATTTTTCAGGTGATAGCATTTCGGCTGGGACTTCAAAGCGGCTTTCGATGGATCTAGTCCCATCGATGAGAACAAAGGTCAGGCTTGAGCCCGTATCTGTGCGGGCAAGGCCGCGTGTAGACAAAGACCAGACGGCATGCGTACCGGCACGCTCTTCAAGCTTTGGCAAAGCGATATAAGATCCGTCTGGCCCCTCTGCGAAAAGGTCGACTTGATCAGTCGGCGACACAAGAGCGCTGATGACGAGATGATGGCCTTTTGCAGTGGTTTCTGCCTCAACGCGCTCAATGCTTGGTGCTTCGTCGTTTTCGGAGCCAGGGACCAGGGCGCGGTCCCGTTCAATCAGCATGGTCGCCAATTTGTCAGGTTTTGCCTCAGGGCTAAGTTGCAGGGTGAGGGCCGCGTCTGCTGGGACACATATGTCTTTGCAGATACCGAAGAAAACGGTCACTGAAAGCTCGATCGGCTTGCGAATGCTGTCGGGAGTGATCTCTAGAGGAAGCACAACTGCATCTTCATAAACTATGGAGCTTGAAAAGCCGTCATCATAGCGCTTCGGTGCAGGGAACAGCACGGCGCTGCTGGCCAAATTTGCCGGGGCAGAGATTTGAATTGATGGTGGTATGCCAGACTCACCAGGGGACCTCCAATAGGTGTGCCATCCCGGCTCCAATGAAAACTCAAGACCTGCTCTATACATGCCGTTTTCGGGCGGGCCTGATGCGATCAGTCGCACAGCACCGCCATGAACCGAAACCCATTCAGAAACAGCAGCCTTGACTGGTATAAGGCCAGCCAGAAGAAAGCCAGAAATTGCGAGTATGGAGAGGAAATATCTTTGCATGTCCTTTGCTAACGTATCGGCCGCCGCGCGTCATCATTCCCGTTGAATTCCCGCTTCATATCTGCGTGAAAGAATGGTGATTGACGCTTGAAATTCGGATGAGGTTTGGCTCCACTTCATTCCCGGCGTTAACAAATTGGCAAAGTCAGGCTATCCTGTCTGTCTTGCGGTGTGCAAATCGCACTTAAGCTTTGAAATTCTGTATGTGGAGCGCTACGGGTGTTTCCTTGGCGGGATTTCACGAAGGAGCCGAAATGACGCAAACGCTCGAAGGTCAGTTTCTGATCGCGATGCCGAATATGGACGACGGACGCTTCGACCACTCTGTCATTTACATGTGTTCCCACACCGAGCAGGGGGCAATGGGGCTGGTTCTAAATCAGGTGGCCCGTCATTTGAATCTCGAGGATTTGTTGTTTCAACTTAGCATCCTCGACAATGACAGCGCTGTTCGCTTGCCACCGAAAGTCCGTGAAATGAACGTTCACAAGGGGGGGCCTGTCGAGGTGGAAAGGGGCTTTGTCTTACATACAGATGACTATGTTCTGGACAAATCCACGCTTGAGATCAACGACGGCATCTGCTTGACCGCAACGCTTGAAATCCTGAAAGCCATGGCTGACGGCCGTGGACCAGAATCTGCCTTGCTGGCGCTTGGGTATTCCGGATGGGCGCCCGGCCAGCTGGAAAGTGAAATTCAGGCAAATGGCTGGCTGACAAGCCCTGCGAGCAAGGAATTGGTGTTCGATCCTGTCTCTGAGAACAAGTGGCAAAAGGCATTGCAGTCAATTGGCATTGATCCAGCTATGCTGTTTGGCGAGGCTGGGCACGCCTAACTTTTGTTTCGATAGATTAAATCCTCAAGAAAGGGATCTTTTTGGAGAGGGTTTTGTTTTAATTCCGGCTAAGTTTGCTCTAGGGTGCGCCGGGAACCGAATGGTTCAAAGAGTTAAGAAAGTTTGGAGGCAATCGGTCGGTGAAATACTTCAGTACGCGCGGTGAAGCACCTGTTCTCGGATTTTCTGAGGTTCTATTGCAGGGATTGGCGCGCGATGGCGGCCTTTATCTCCCCGAGACATGGCCGGTCTTCGACGCCGATAAAATCGCATCCTTCGCCGGTATGGCTTATGCGGATGTAGCCTTCGAGGTCATTCAGCCGTTTGTCGTTGGCGAGATCGAGGATGATGAACTCCGGGCGATGATCCAGGAATCCTATGATGGCTTTCGTCATAATACGGTGACCCCGTTGGTTCAGATCACACCGAACCGCTTTATTCTTGAGCTTTTTCATGGCCCGACGCTGGCGTTCAAGGATGTTGCCATGCAACTCCTCGGCCGCATGATGGATCATGTGCTTACCAAGCGCGGGTTGCGCGCGACCATCGTGGGCGCGACGTCTGGCGATACAGGCGGCGCTGCGATTGAAGCCTTCCGTGGCCGCGAGCGGACCGATATTTTCATTCTATTCCCGGATGGACGTGTGTCACCGGTGCAGCGCCGTCAGATGACCACGGCCTCAGAAGATAATGTACATGCGCTGGCCTTGACCGGAAATTTCGATGATTGCCAATCCATCGTGAAGGGAATGTTCAACAACTTCGGCTTCCGCGACCGGGTTGCCTTGTCGGGCGTGAATTCGATCAACTGGGCGCGCATTCTGACTCAGATCGTCTATTATTTTGTCTCAGGCGTTGCGGTCGGTGCGCCACATCGCAAAGTGTCGTTTACGGTTCCGACAGGCAATTTTGGCGATATTTTTGCAGGCTATGCCGCCATGCAGATGGGCCTGCCGATTGAGAAGCTGGTTGTCGCGACCAACGTCAATGACATCTTGGCAAGGACACTTGAAACCGGTCGATATGAAATGCGCGGTGTCACCGCAACATCTGCACCATCGATGGATATTCAGATCTCGTCCAATTTCGAGCGGTTGCTGAGCGAAGTCTGCGGCCGGGATGGTGAAGCTGTTCGTCGTATGATGAACCAATTGAGCCAATCGGGCAGTTTCACCATTGAGTCCGGTCCAATGGAGGCCATGCGCACAAGTTTTGCTGCGGGGCGTTGCGACGAGGCCGAAACCGCAGATACCATTGCGTCTACATTGAATGAAAACGGCTATCTGCTGGATCCGCATACGGCGATTGGCGTTCATGTGGCAAAGTCACATGACGATGGGAAAACGCCGATGATCATTCTTGGGACAGCCCATCCGGCAAAATTCCCGGACGCGGTGGAAGCAGCCTGCGGTGTTCGTCCGGAATTGCCGCTGGAGCTTCAGCCTATGATGACAGCAGAAGAACGTCAGGAAGTCTTGCCCGCGGAGCAGGATGCTATCGAACGTCACATCGAACAGCATGCCCGCGCCGTGCATAGCGGAGTTTAAGGATGCAGGTTCGCACGACGACGTTGGCAAATGGTATGACGGTCGTGACTGACCAGATGCCGCATCTCAAGACAGTGGCCTTGGGGGTCTGGATTCGCACCGGATCGCGCGCCGAAAACCCGGACCAGAACGGCATTACACATTTGCTTGAGCATATGGCGTTCAAGGGCACCTTGTCTCGGAGCGCTCGCGAGATTGCAGAACAGATCGAAGCGGTCGGCGGCGAGCTGAATGCCTCCACAAGCATCGAACACACGAATTATTATGCCCGAATTCTTGCCGAGGATTTGCCGCTCGCTGTTGATCTGCTTGCTGATATTTTACAGAACTCAGCCTTTGACAAGGATGAACTTGTTCGAGAAAAGCATGTGATCCTTCAGGAAATAGGCGCAGCCTATGACAGTCCGGATGATCGCGCATTTGATCTGTTTCAAGAAGCTGCCTGGCCGGAACAGGCGCTTGGAAGGCCCATTTTGGGAACCCCAGAGACGGTCAAGAGCTTCTCCCGGGATGCGCTGAACAGTTATCTTCAGGATAGGTATCGCGGGCCCGACATGGTCTTGTCGGCGGCTGGGGCTGTAGATCATGATGAGCTGGTAGAGTTGGCCAAAGAGAAGTTCAAGTCCGTGTCTGCCTTGCCAGCGGAAAAGGAAACGCCGGCCATCTATAGGGGCGGTGAGCAAAAACTCACCAAAGACCTTATGGAAGCTCAGATCCTGATCGGTTTTGAAGGGCGGCCGTATAAGTCCAAGGATTATTACGCGATCCAGATCCTGGCATCGGTCCTTGGCGGAGGGATGTCCTCGCGTCTGTTCCAGGAAATCCGAGAAAAACGCGGCCTTTGCTACGCTATCTATTCCTTTCACTGGGCTTTCTCTGACACAGGCATGTTTGGTGTCCACGCGGCAACCAGCCAGGAAGACATTGCAGCATTAATGCCTGTGATCGTCGAAGAGCTTCGCGCAGCTGGGGATACGATCAGCTTAGAGGAAGTGGCTCGTTCCCGTGCGCAGATCCGCGCTGGCTTGATGATGGCCCTGGAAAGCCCGACTGCCCGTGCAGGTCAGATTGCTCGGCAGGTTCTTGTTCACGGTCGTATCCTCAGCATAGAAGAGATTTCCGAGAAGATTGAAGCTGTGACTGTCGATGACATTCGCCGTGTTGCCCATGAGACCTTCATCGATTCAACGCCGACGCTGACAGCCGTTGGTCCAGTTGATAGCGTTATGAGCGTCGATGAACTCGCACGGAGCCTTTCCGGTCCCGTCCTTCAGGCTGTGAGCATGTAAATAAGAAGGGGAAGGCAGCCATGTCCTTGTTGCGACCAACCCTTTCCTTCGACGCTGATCCAAGGATCGAAACCGGCTCTCATTACCTGCGGCCACCTACAATGGGTGATTTTGGCCCGTGGGCTGGGCTGAGGGCTCAGAGCCGGGAATTCCTTCGCCCATGGGAACCAATTTGGCCGGCAGATGATTTGACCAAGGCGGGTTTTCGTCGTCGCCTCCGCCGCTATGCGCGGGACAGGCGCAGTGGGAGAAGTCAGCCGTTCTTTCTGTTCTGCGCCGAGACAGATGAAATCCTAGGTGGTTTGACGTTGTCGAACATTCGCAAGGGCGTAAGCCAAAGCGTAACCCTTGGCTACTGGATGGGGGTATGTCATGCAGGAAAAGGCCATATGTCTTCTGCCGTCTCAGCCGTCTTGCCCTATTGTTTTGATGTGCTCGGATTGCATCGTGTCGAGGCGGCCTGCCTGCCTTCCAACGCACCATCGATCAAGCTTCTTCAAAAAGCCGGATTTGAGCGCGAAGGGTATGCGAGAAAATATTTACTGATCAATGGAACTTGGCAGGACCACATACTGTTCGGCTGCCTCTCTTCAGATCTGACCTCAACGTATTCTGACCTCCCGCTTTCTTACGGGGGCAAGCTGAAAGATTTCTTGTGACATGCAACGCAACCCGGTATTTCTTCGCACCATGTCGAAAGTAATTCCGGAACAGCTCGGAGGCACTGTCAAAAGCCTCGTTATTTTGTTGATTGCGCTGCTGAGTTTTTTCGCAGTCGATCAGGCGCGCGCTGTTGAACCGATCCAGGTTCCGCTGGACGTTGATGCTCTGGATCTAACCAATGCCATAGAGATCCATGACGGGACTGGCGCACGTATTCAGGTGTCTACGGCACCGGGCGCAGATGGGATCGTTCGCCGGATTGAGGTGGCCTCACGTACGGGGGAGAACACCGACTGGGCCGTCTTCGCTCTCGCCAACACAAGTGATGAGCAGATTGACCGGTTGCTGGTTGCTCCCTACTTCCGCCTCGTCGGTTCCAGAATGTTCTGGCCGGATCTCGGCTCATCAAGAATAGCGTCAATCACGCCCAGTCAGGGTATCGCCCCAGAGCGGCAAAAAAGCCTGGAAGCTGATGTTTTCCTGATCACCCTGGATCCTGGCGCAATCGTGACTTTTGTCGCTGAATTGACAACACCGGAATTGCCGCAGTTCCGCCTCTGGGAGCCTGATACCTACAAGGAAACAGTCAACGCCTACACGCTCTATCGCGGCATTATTCTTGGTATTTCAGGTCTTCTTGCGCTGTTTTTGACCATTTTGTTCGTGGTCAAGGGAACCGTGATGTTCCCGGCAACGGCATCACTGGCCTGGGCCGTTCTTGCGTATTTGTGTATAGATTTTGGCTTCTTTAGCCGGGTGTTCAATCTGACCCAAGGAGATGATCAGCTTTATCGCGCTTGCGCCGAGGTCATGCTGGCGGCGAGTTTGATCATCTTCCTCTATGCCTATTTGAATCTGAATCGCTGGAATGTTCATTACAGCCATCTTGCACTGACGACACTCGTTCTGCTTCTGGGTTTGCTTGGTGTAGCTGTATGGGACCCTTCCATCGCAGCTGGCATTGCACGTCTGTCTTTGGGCATCATAGGTGTGCTTGGCTTTGCAACGATCATGGTGTTGGCCTTCCAGGGCTATGACCGGGCGATCATGCTGATACCCACCTGGTTCCTTTTGATTGCCTGGCTGACTGGCTCGGCGTTGACGGTGACCGGTGCAATTGCCAATGACATTGTCCAGCCAGCTCTCGGTGGAGGTCTGGTACTGATCGTCTTGTTGATTGGCTTCACGGTCATGCAACATGCGTTCGCTGGCGGTGCAATTGCCCAAGGTTTGATTTCCGACGTGGAACGACGGGCGCTGGCCTTGACCGGTTCTGGAGACATCATCTGGGACTGGGACGTCGACCGGGATCGCATCTACACAGGCAATGAAGTCGAGGATCTTTTAGGCCTCCGTCATGGAACTCTTGATGGCGCAGCCCGTGACTGGCTTGAGGTCCTGCATCCTCAGGACCGCGATCGCTTTCGCGCAACTCTGGACGCCGTGATTGATCAGCGCCGGGGCCGCATTCAGCAGAATTTCCGCTTGAGGTCAGAAGATGGTCATTTTCGTTGGTTTCGGCTGCGTGCACGTCCAATCGTTGGTTCGGATGGCGAAGTCATTCGCTGTGTCGGGACTTTGCTGGACATTACAGAAGAGCGCACGGCAGAAGAGCGTCTGCTACATGATGCCGTTCATGACAATCTGACCGGGTTGCCGAACCGCGAACTCTTTATGGACCGTCTGGGAACTGCACTTGCACGTTCGCGCGCTGAGGGAAACACCAAGCCGGCGGTTCTGGTGATCAATCTTGACCGTTTCAAGCAGGTGAATGACAGCATTGGCCTGTCTGCTGGTGATAGCATTCTCTTGACTGTGGCCCGCCGTTTGGGGCGGTTGATTGGTCAGCAGGACGCCTTGTCCAGGGTCAATGGCGATCAATACGGCCTGGTGTTATTGTCTGAGCAGGAGCCGGATCGTGTTGTGACGCTGGCAGATTCCCTGCGCAAGGCCGTGCGTGCTCCCATCACCTTTGGTGACCGCGAGATTTTCCTGACCTGTTCGGTCGGCATAGCACTCTACGAAGGCGAAAAGCAGAGCGTCGAAGATCTTGTCACCAATGCTGAAATTGCCTTGAACCATGCAAAGCGCCTCGGCGGCGATAGGCAGGAAGTTTACCGTCCAATCCTGCGCCCGCTGGGTAAAAATGTTGTCGATATAGAAAGTGATCTGCGCGAGGCGATCAAGAAGGAGACGCTAGGCGTCTTCTTCCAACCGATTATTCGTCTTGAAGACCAATCGATTGCCGGGTTCGAGGTTCTGGCCCGTTGGACACATCCCAAGCGCGGCAAGATTGCTCCGTCTGACTTTATTCCGGTTGCTGAGCAATCCAGCCTGATAAATGAACTCGGGACCTATATGCTGGACAAGGGCGCACAGCAGCTTTCTGCCTGGCAGCGAGAATTCCCGATGACAAAGCCGTTGTTCGTCAGCATAAACATGTCATCGCGACAACTCTTGAAGCATGACCTGATCAATGAAGTGAAAGCGGTCCTGTCACGGTCTTCTCTTGCGACAGGCACCTTGAAGCTGGAGCTGACAGAGTCTCTTGTGATGTCCAACCCGGAGTATTCGGCCAAGGTTCTGGAGCGACTGCGGGCATTGGGGGCTGGTCTCTCCCTTGATGACTTTGGTACGGGGCATTCTTCGCTGTCCTATTTGCAGCGCTTTCCTTTTGATACGATCAAGATAGACCAGTCATTCGTTAAGGCGGATGGCAAGGCCACACGCCCGGTTCTGCTTCGTTCTATTGTGGCGATGGGCCATGATCTGGGAATGTCCGTTGTGGCAGAAGGGGCCGAGAACGAGGCGGACGCGCTGGAGCTTTATCAGCTCGGCTGCCAATACGCCCAAGGCTTTTTCTTCGGTCTGCCTATGCCTGGAGCCGAGGCGACAAAATTGCTGCGTAGCATTCCAGCAGAAACGGAAACGGAAGCCGAGCCTTCTTAAACACCGCGCGGTTAACTGCTGGTTTGAAAATCCGGAAACGCCGCCCTTGCTCTCGTTTCAATCGTCATTGCATGGTCTTGAATGAGTCCTCAACCTAAGGCACAACGATTGTTAGGTTGTCTTGAGCTGCCTCCAGTATGACTGGAGTTGCGCCGAATGGATCGCCGTCGATTTGTGCTGCAACGGGGTTCGCAGCCAGAAAGCGGGCCTTTTTGAAGGCAGTCACAGTCACGCCCTTGGCCTTGTGCACCCGCCCAACCATAAGAGCGATGCCGAACCTCAATGCGGAGACCGGGTCGTCCTTTTTCAGCACGAGCACATGCAGACCCTGCGTGGTGACGGATGCATTAGGGCAAACAACAAAAGGGCCGCCGTAAAATCGTCCGTTGGTGGCAACTGCGAGCTTGCCTGTAAGGTGCTCTCCATCCACGTCGATGGTCAAATCTGAGCTCCGCCGTGTCATGCCGATCTTGAGCGCGGTATAGACATAGGCAAGTTTGCCAAACTTACGTTTCAGAGCCAGCGGTATGCCATGAACCACTTCCGCATCAAAGCCTGCTGAGGCCATCAGCACGAATGGACGCCCATTCGCCAGTCCAAAGTGCAGAGGTTGGGTCCGGTGGTTCAAGATTGCGCGGGCAATTGCGGCAGGGCGTTTTGGCAGCCCCAACTCGTGCGCCAGTACGTTGGCGGTGCCACTTGGAATGACAGCAAGGTCGGGCGCAGCTGCGTTGTTCTGAAAACCGGTGAGCGCTTCATTTACGGAGCCATCGCCGCCTGCAATTACAAGAAGATTGACGGCAAGGTTGGTGTCTGACGCGATGTCGCCAATTTCACCAGCACGTGTCGTAAGTCTGATGGAGACCTGGCATCCGGCCTCTTTCAGGTAACCTAATATTTTCTCAAGGTTCTTGGGTCTATAGCCGCCACTGGTCGGATTGGCGACAATGAGAATTCTCTTGTCTTTGGCCTCCGGCGCCAGATCAGCAAAGGAGGGGGGGAGCGACCAGAAAGGTCTCACGCGTCATCCCCTTGATCGCCGGGGACATAACCAGGCTTAAAAGGTGCCATGCCTTTGCGGGCCAATTCATCAGCCCGTTCATTGTCAGGATGACCCGCATGGCCTTTGACCCAATGCCAAGTCACATCGTGGCGTTGGCGGGCCTCGTCCAGTGCTTTCCATAGCTCAACGTTTTTGACAGGCTTGTTAGCGGCAGTGCGCCAGTTCTTGCGCTTCCATCCAGCCATCCATTCCTTGATGCCGCTGCGCACGTAAGTGCTGTCTGTATAAAGATCGACTTCGCAAGCGCGTTTGAGGGAGCTCAGCGATTCAATCGCTGCTGTCAGCTCCATACGGTTGTTGGTTGTCTCAGCCTCTCCGCCACACAGTTCGCGCTCATGCTCACCAAAGCGCAAGATTGCACCCCAGCCACCCGGACCCGGGTTTCCGGAGCATGCGCCGTCGGTATATATTGTAACGCGGTTGGTGTCGGTCATGGTTCCAGCCCATAGGATTCAATGCTGTCAACATCTTGATGAAAGCGCAGTTTCTTAAGGTATTCCAACGGATCCTTGGGCGTGACAAGTGCACCCTCAGGAACGCTCAGCCAGTCATAGAGACGCGTCAGCAAGAACCGTAATGCAGATCCGCGCGCCAGAATCGGCAGAGCTTCATACTCCGCGCCACTGAGGGGGCGAACCTTGGTGTATCCATTCAACATGGCGCGGGCCTTGGTCACATTGAATGCGCCATCGTGTTCAAAGCACCAGGCATTGAGACAGATCGCAACGTCATAGGCCAAGGCGTCTGTGCAGGCGAAATAGAAGTCTATCAGCCCGGAGAGTTTGTCGGACAAGAAGAAGACATTGTCCGGAAAAAGGTCGGCATGAATGACGCCGCTTGGAAGGCCTTTTGGCCAGACCCTTTCCAGATGTGTCAGTTCTTTGTCAATTTCCGCTGCAAGACCGGGGAAAACGGTATCAGCACGCGCGCTGCACTGATCGAAAAGGGGGCGCCAGTCGGCGACCGCCAGAGAGTTCGGGCGCTGCATGTCGAAGTCTGCGCCAGCCACATGCAAGTTGGCCATGCCGCGGCCAAGTTCGCTGCAATGCTCAGGTTTAGGGCGCTTGACCCACATTCCATCCAAAAAGGTGACGAGTGCAGCTGGTCTGCCAGCAAGTGCGCTCAGCAACTTACCATCTTGCGCGGCGACAGGGATCGGGCAGGAAAGGTCTTTAGACGACAGGTGCTGCATCAAGTTCAGGAAAAATGGCAGATCATTGGGGTTCACACGCTTCTCATAGAGCGTGAGGATGAAATAACCACCTTCGGTGTGCAGCAGGTAATTGCTGTTCTCGACCCCTTCTGCAATGCCCTTGCAGGATAACAGCTGGCCGATGTCATATGTGGCGATGAAGGCGGATAGCTCTTCGTCGGCAACGTCCGTGTATACAGCCATATGAAGTTACTCTGCAGCCGTTGGGGTCGGGCTTGGGTATTCTCGCAATTCGCGGGGAAGATTGAACGAGATGGTTTCGTTTGCGGTGCGTACCAATTCGACGGTGACGTCAAATCGTTGGCGGAACGCTTCGATGATTTCCTCGACCAGGGTTTCTGGAGCCGATGCTCCAGCGGTCAGCCCGAGGGTTGTGATCTTATCAAAGTCAGACCAATTGATTTCGCTCGCTCGTTGGATCAGAGAGGACACGCGGCAGCCAGAGCGCTCGGCGACTTCCCGCAAGCGCTGTGAATTTGATGAGTTGGGCGCACCCACCACAATCATGGCTTCAACAAGAGGAGCAACAGCTTTTACCGCTTCCTGCCGATTTGTCGTAGCGTAGCAGATGTCTTCCTTGTGCGGGGCGACAATGTCGGGGAACCGCTGGCGCAAGACTTCAACGATCCCGGCAGTGTCGTCGACGGACAGAGTTGTTTGGGTAATGAAGGCAAGTTGGCGATCCGTCTTCGGAATGAAATTGCGGGCATCATCCTCGGTCTCGATCAGGGTTACTGTACCTTCGGCGAGCTGACCCATCGTGCCGATGACTTCCGGATGGCCAGTGTGTCCAATCAGCAGGATTTCACGGTCGCGGCGCTCGTGGATTTGAGCTTCCTTGTGAACCTTGGACACAAGTGGACAGGTTGCATCCAGGAAGAACATGTTTCGCGCGCGAGCATCTTCAGGCACGGATTTTGGAACACCATGCGCGGAGAAAATCACCGGACGATCCTGGTCATCGCTTGGAATTTCTTCCAGCTCCTCGACAAAGATGGCACCTTTGTCTTTTAGGCTATCGACAACAAATTTATTATGGACGATCTCGTGGCGCACATAAACAGGGCTACCGTATTTCTCCAGCGCAAGCTCCACGATTTGAATTGCGCGGTCAACGCCTGCGCAAAACCCGCGTGGGGCGCACAAATGAACGGTAAGGGCTGGTTTGTCAGAAACTGTGGCGATCATGTTGGAGCCTTGAACTGTCATTCGTCTGCTATAAGGGGGGCTAGCGGGGAGCTGTCAAGGTGGAACTTAAAGCGTGAAAGCCTCAGTCTCGCCAAGGTTTGTCTGACCTGCTATGTAGCTCAGCAAAAGCGCATTTGGAATCATACGGGTGTATTATGAGTAAGGTTGTTGAAACTGTGGTTAAGCGCGGCTCTAGACCGGCTGTTGCCGGAGCCCTATGCATTGGCCTTCTTGCAGGCTGCATGAGCAGTTCCAATGAGCTCTCATCCAGCGGAGGATCTACCTCCAAAAGTTGGATCAACCAGATTACGACCAGCGGCAAGGGGCCGATTCAAGTCAATCCGGATGCCTTTGCAGCGGATGTTTATTGCCCTCCGATTCGGATGCAAACCGACACTTATCTGATTATGAAATTCGCCAATCGGAAAGAAGAAACGCCCGAAAATCTACTCTATCAAGCGACTGTGGATGAATGGGCACGTGATTGCACACGTGAAGGTTCCGACCAGACCCGAATCAAAATTGGCTTGTCCGGTGATGTGACACCTGGTCCTGCGTGGCGTGGCGGCGAGGTGACTCTGCCATTGCGTGTTGCAATCGTGCCAAGTGGTGAAAACGCAAAGCCGCTCTATTCCGAGGTTCTTTCCGTTCCGGTGACGATCGGAGAAAATTCTCCAAGCGAAGCTTGGACTTTGATTGAAGACAAGTTCGTTGTGCCACGTAATCAGGAAATGAAGATTATCTTTGGGTTCGACGAGGGCAAGCGTCGCTGATAACCAATGCTGATCTAATGAGCAGCGTCGCTTATTGACAAGCGTGCTGCTGCGATGGATGATGCCGAATGTTGGCTCGGGTCGTTGTCGGGTCAATTGGAAGGATACACCTTCCGTTTTCCCTAGCGGGAGAGGCCGGGCGAGATAGACCGGCGCCGAAGGAGCAACCGCCCCGGAAACTCTCAGGCAAAAGGACCGCTAGGATATCAACGCTCTGGAAAGCAGTTAACCGGTTCGCCTTGGCGAACTGGAGCAGCTCACCGAAGGAGTAACCGGTTTGCGTTAAGGCGTGGGGCGGGAAATCTCTCAGGTACTCGGACAGAGGGGGCACGGACACAACCTTACTGAGGTGTGTTCTCGTGCAACCTTGATTCTGAGGACTTATATGGCTGACCCGGACGCTGCAGGCGACCTTCAAAAGACCCCCCTTCACGATCTTCATTTGGAACTTGGGGCGCGTATGGTGCCATTCGCGGGCTACGACATGCCTGTGCAGTATCCTGCTGGTATTATGAAAGAGCATCTTCAGACGCGCGACAGTGCGGGCCTGTTCGATGTCTCTCATATGGGGCAGGCGGTTCTGATCGGTCCGGATCATGAAACCACAGCCCTGGCTCTTGAGGCGCTGGCCCCGTCAAATTTTGTCGAGCTGGGCCGTGGCAAGCAGCGTTATTCGGTTCTGCTGAATGTTGAGGGCGGCATTGTTGATGATCTGATGGTGAGCCGCCCGTTGGATGAAAGCCAGGATGGCCGCCTCTATCTAGTGGTCAATGCTGCGCGCAAACATGTTGATTACCCGTTGCTGGAAGCTGGTCTTCCCGACAATGTTCGCCTGGAAATTTTCACAGACAAGGCGCTGATTGCCGTTCAGGGTCCTAAAGCTGTTGAAGTTGTTGCAGCTCATGCGCCAGCTGCTGCAGATCTCGGCTTTATGTCTGGCGACTTTATGGAATTTGACGGCATTGCCTGTCATATCGCGCGCGCTGGTTACACCGGCGAAGATGGCGTCGAAATGTCAGTGCCAGCAGGAGCTGCAGAGGCGATTGCCCGCGCATTGCTGGCTGATGACCGTGTCGAACCTATTGGTCTTGGCGCGCGTGACAGTCTGCGCCTGGAAGCCGGGCTTTGCCTCTATGGCCACGACTTGGACGAAACCACATCGCCTGTTGAAGGCGCAATCACCTTTTGCATGCAGAAGCGCCGCCGTGAGAATGGCGGTTTTCCAGGTGCTGCGCGCATTCAGGCTGAACTCAAGGACGGTCCGGGCCGTGTTCGCATCGGCCTGAAGCTGGACGGCAAGGCACCTGCCCGTGAGGGCGCTGAAATTCAACAACTTGATGGCACGCCTGTGGGCACTTTGACATCTGGCGGATTTGCGCCGAGCGTCGGTGCGCCGATTGCCATGGGCTATGTCTCGGCAGGTCACGCAGCCGTTGGCACCAAACTCAGTCTTGTGGTTCGGGGACGGAGCCTGGCAGCGGAAGTTGTCGAGATGCCGATCGTGCCAAACCGCTATTATCGCAAACCAAAATCCTGATCCTTAATCCAGACTACCGGGACGCAAACATGACCACCTATTTCTCCAAAGACCACGAGTGGATTGCCGTTGAAGGCGACATCGCCACTGTTGGCATCACCGCATATGCTCAGGAACAACTCGGCGATGTTGTTTATGTAGAACTTCCGGATGTTGGCAAGACGCTCGCACAGGGCGATGAAGCCGCTGTTGTGGAATCAGTCAAGGCCGCATCGGAAGTCTACGCGCCCCTCGATGGAGAGGTTGTTGAAGCCAACGTAGTCCTTGCTGACGAACCTGCCAAGGTCAACGAAGACCCTGAAGGCGCAGCCTGGTTCGTCAAGATCAAGCTTTCCAATGCGGATCAGCTGTCCGAACTGATGGACGAAGCAGCATACAAGACCTTAGTCGCGGGGCTCTGAGATGCCCGGGCACCTCTACACCGCCGAAGTCATATGGCAGCTCGAAGGCGAGGACTTTGCCAAGGGCAAATACTCGCGGGCCCATACTTGGCGTTTTGACGGCGGTGTGGAAGTGCCCGCATCTGCTTCGCCTTCTGTCGTTCCATTGCCATTTTCTGATCAAAATGCCGTGGATCCGGAAGAGGCATTTGTTGCGTCCCTGTCGTCCTGTCACATGCTGACATTTATCGATATGGCACGCCTTTCGAAGTACCGGGTTGAAGGCTACCGCGACAAGGCCGAAGGCATCATGACCCGGATTGGCCGAGGCAAGATGGCGGTGACCAAGGTGATCCTGCGACCGGAAATTATCCTGCGGACTGACGTTGCCCCGGATCCGAGTTTGTTCGCCGACCTGCATGAAAAGGCGCATGAACTGTGTTTCATCGCCAATTCCGTCAAGACCGAGATCGAGATTGCGCCGGAGCCTCTGCGCCTGATCCCGGCATAACATAAAGAGCTGCAAGACATGCGCTATTTGCCCCTCTCCGAAACCGATCGCGCCGATATGTTGGCCCGCGTCGGTGTGGACAGCATTGACGATCTGTTTGCTGATATTCCTGAAAAGGCTCGCCTGAATGAGCTGCTTGATCTGCCGCGCCGCGCTGGTGAATTGCAGGTCGAACGGCAGCTGTCCGCTCTGGCTGCAAAGAATGTTCCGGCTGGATCCGTGCCGTTTTTCGTCGGGGCAGGGGCCTATAAGCACCATGTGCCCGCGACCGTTGATCACCTGATCCAGCGATCCGAGTTCCTGACGTCCTATACGCCGTATCAGCCGGAAATCACCCAAGGCACTCTGCAATATTTGTTTGAGTTTCAGACCCAGGTTGCCCGATTGACTGCTATGGATGTTGCCAATGCATCCATGTACGACGGCTCGACCGGCACCGGCGAAGCCGTGCTGATGTCTCATCGCGTCACGCGACGCCAAAAGGCTGTCTTGTCCGGCGGTCTGCACCCGCAATATCGTGAAGTTGTCGAAGGCCTGTCCAACATGGCCAGCGACGACGTTGTCTCGCTGCCAGCTGACCCGTTTGGCACGGAAGACATTCTGGCGCAGATCGATAAGGATACGTCCTGCGTTGTGGTTCAGTCGCCGTCCTTCTATGGCCAGTTGATCGACCTGAAGCCGATTGCCGAAAAGGCGCATGAATGTGGCGCGCTGCTGATTTCCGTCTTCACAGAAGTTGTCTCTCTCGGATTAATTGAGCCACCTGGAACCCAAGGCGCGGATATCGTCGTTGGTGAAGGCCAATCCATCGGCAACGGCTTGAACTTCGGCGGTCCTTACGTTGGCCTCTTTGCCACACGGCAGAAATACATTCGCCAGATGCCGGGCCGCTTGTGCGGTGAGACCGTTGATTCCGATGGCAAGCGCGGCTTCGTACTCACGCTCTCGACCCGCGAACAGCATATCCGTCGCGACAAGGCGACCTCAAACATCTGTACCAACTCCGGTCTGTGCTGTCTGGCGTTCTCCGTCCATATGTCGCTGCTGGGCAGCAAGGGCCTGACGCAACTGGCAACGATCTGCCATGCCAATGCGGTCCAGTTAAAAAAAGGGTTTGCTGGTGTGCCCGGTGTTGAGGTTCTGAACAGCGCGTTTTTCAACGAATTCACTGTCAAGCTTCCCAAAGCGGCCCATAGTGTTGTCGAAGCGCTTGCCGAAAAGGGCGTCTTGGCCGGTGTGCCGGTTTCGCGCCTGGAGCCAGGCAAGCCCGAACTTGAGAACCTGCTCGTCGTGGCAAACACCGAAGTGAACACAGATGACGACCGCGCCGCATTTGTGGCTGCGTTGAAGGAGGTGTTGGCATGAGCATGAACACACAAGGCCGCCCAAGCGCGCCAACTGAAAACGCGCCGAGCTTCACGCCGAAGACGTTCACTGGCAATCGTGGCCTCGACATGGAAGAGGCGCTGATTTTCGAATTCGGTCGTTATGACGTCACTGGCATTGATCTGGATGTGCCTGATGATTTCGTTTCCGAACTTGGCGGTCATGATCGCAAGGATACGCTGGAGTTGCCGGGCCTCGCTGAGCCGGAAGCCATGCGCCACTACGTGCGCCTGTCGCGTAACAACTACGCCATTGACAGCGGTCTCTATCCGCTTGGCTCCTGCACCATGAAGCACAATCCACGCCTCAACGAGAAGATGGCGCGGCTTCCAGGCTTCGGTGACATTCATCCACTGCAGCCACTGTCTACGGTCCCCGGCGCTGTTGAGTTGATCGACGAGCTGGCTCATTGGCTGATGACCATGACTGGCACATTTGCAGTGGCCATGAGCCCCAAGGCAGGTGCCCATGGTGAGCTGTGCGGCATGATGGCGATCAAGGCAGCGCACACAGCTGCAGGGCGCGATCCAAAGATTGTGCTCGTGCCTGAAAGCGCCCATGGCACCAACCCGGCAACAGCTGCATTGCTCGGCTACAAGGTTGTGTCCATCGGTGCCAAAGACGACGGCACGGTTGATTTCGACGGGCTGAAGGCGACCATTGCCCAGCATGAAGGCAACGTAGCCGGCATCATGCTGACCAACCCGAACACCTGCGGGCTGTTCGAGCGGGATATCATCGAGATCGCCGAGGCGATCCACGCCGCTGATGCCTATTTCTACTGCGATGGGGCAAACTTCAACGCCATCGTCGGCAAGGCCCGCCCGGGTGATCTGGGCGTCGATGCCATGCACATCAACCTGCACAAGACGTTCTCGACGCCTCATGGTGGCGGTGGTCCAGGCTCTGGACCGGTGATCTTGTCAGACCGGTTGGCTCCTTTCGCGCCGTTGCCGTTCATCCGCAAGGGTGAAAACGGACCTGAGCTGATCGAAACCAACGCTGATACTCAGGATGGTGAACAGCCATTTGGTCGTATGACAGCTTTCCACGGCCAGATGGGCATGTATGTCCGCGCGCTCAGCTACATGATGAGCCACGGGTCAGACGGCCTTCGCCAGGCCTCGGAAGATGCAGTGCTGAATGCAAACTACGTCCGCGTTGGTTTGCAGGGCATCATGAGCCTGCCGTTCGGCGTGCGCCCTTGCATGCATGAAGTGTTGTTCGATGACACATTCTTGAAGGACACGGGCGTCACCACCCTCGATTTCGCCAAGGCGATGATCGATGAGGGGTATCACCCGATGACCATGTACTTCCCGTTGGTGGTGCATGGCGCAATGCTGATCGAACCGACAGAAAGCGAAAGCCGGGCCGAACTGGACCTGTTTGTCGCCACCATGCGCGATCTGGTCATGAGTGCAAGCAAAGGCGAGACGGATCGCTTCTCTGCTGCGCCTTACCTCTCGCCTCGTCGCCGCCTGGATGAAACCAGCGCTGCCCGCAAGCCTATCCTGAAGTGGACAGCTCCGGAACCTGCGGACGTGACACCGGTCGCGGCGGAGTAGAGTAAACAATGCCCGCTCAACTTAGGACAATAAAGTCCTTGCTGAGCGGGCAATCATTCTATTTTTATAGGTTCCGTCGCCATGACCATAGCTTTATTGGGAGGGGCAGTTAGGCGTTGCAACCATCCAAGATTGATGTGCTCCTCTAAATTCGCACAACAATAGAAATTTTTCAGAACTATCAAACTCGGAAAGTTCATCGTGTTTGAACGGATTTCGACCAAACTGCTCAAGGACTTCGATCGTATGAGTGTTGGCAAAATGTTCTGCTAATTGACCTGTGATACCTGGAGCAAGAGGCTCATGCAGTTCGATTATGAGTGTTGCTTTCGAAAAAATATTGGGGTCAACCTCCTTGAGGATGGTCTCGTGTCCTTCGATATCCATGATGACAAGAGAAGTTGGGTAAGCAGTAAGGTCCTCCACAAGACCGCTGCGATCGACCGCGTCTTTTAGTGTTATATTTGAAGCGGTTCCAAGGAGACGCCTGCAGGCTGCTTTTGCGTCCTGATTGATCTCATAACCAATCAGGGGTAATTTCGAATTAAGATGCCGAACGCACGAAAGGTAGTAACCGTCTGACGTTCCGATATTTATCACGGCATCCGGATTGCCATTGAGGCCTTTGATTATTGCAGGTTGGATCTCTAACTCATACTCACCCAAGACTCGGGATACATAATCTGCACTGACTGGACTGGTTTCTGGATCAATGATCCTTGCGCCTTTGAAGGGGCCCTTCCGAGCATTATGTCCTAGTGTTTTCCTGAGTGCTGTGTTGAGAGCGGAAACATGTTTATAAATTGTGCTTCTGCTGGTTTTTGTACTGTTGGCCGCCTTTATCACGGTGTAGCCGAGTGGCTTGACTAGAGCGTTGGCTATGCTTCGAAAGAGGCCCATGTTCTATCCGTTTTTGATGCTGTGTATTTGTAATTTATGCAGCTTAAAATGCTTTTAAAATGTAGAATAAAGATCAAGTGCAGAGGCTGATAGGTTCCAGCGTGCGAATTGGTCTTTATCATTGAGTTCTCAACAGAATGTGAGAAAAATGGAGCCCCTCTAATTATCTGGTTTAAAAGGTTGCGATATCCAATGAGTGCAAGCAAAGGCGAGACGGATCGCTTCTCTGGTGCTCCATATCTCTCGCCCCGTCGCCGCCTGGATGAAACCAGCGCTGCCCGTAAGCCAATTCTGAAATGGACAGCTCCGGAACCTGCGGATGTGACACCGGTCGCGGCGGAGTAGGTCGGAACGTCTATGAAGATCAAAGAAGCCCCGGCCCAATCGTCGGGGCTTTTTCGTTCAGGCGGTCAGAAATGACAGACGCTCATCGACGCGGGATGGTTGGATTTCGTGGATTTCCGCCGTGACCACCTGTTCCTGAACAAATGGGTCGAGCGCAACGCGCGCTTCCAGATCGTCTCGGCTCGCATTATGCGCCAAAACCATTCCGCCTTTACCAGGCACTAAGCTGCCAGCCATCAGGAAAACCCCATCTTCAAATCCTTGTCGGATCCACCCATTGTGGCCATCCATGTGATCTGGGGCTTTGGAACGATTGGGGCCAAAGGTAAGAAAGACTGCAAACATGTTCAGGTCCTTTTGCTTGAAAGAGGCTGCTGGGGGTGAGGGAAGATTGTTGGTTTTATTCTGATGCGAGCTGTTGAATTTGATGCTCAAGCCATTTGGACATATCCGTGACTTCACGGCGCACGAAGTCTGCGTCCTTGTAGGCTGTAGCGAGTGTGGCGACGCCCTGGCTCCGCATAAGAAGGTGCATAGCCAGGTCATCGGAGCGTTCAGCGAATCCAAGGGCTTCGAACTGCTGTCGAAGCCAGACCCGAAAGACGGTGAAAAGCTGATTTGCGTCAACTTGAGCTGAATGGTTGAGCTTCGCAAGCTCGGTTGTAAGCGTTCCGACAGGGCAGCCGAAGGCCATGATCTTGCTCTGGTTGGTGATCAGAATTTCAATGAAACGCAAAATGGCGTCTGGTGGGGCAAATGCCGCCTCCCAATGAGCGAGTAGGGCTTCTCGGTCAGCAATGCGCTTTGCAATCACCGCGCTCAGGATCTCGTCCTTGGTCTTGAAATGGTAGTAGAAATTGCCGCGGGAAATACTCAGTTCTGCCGCAATGTCGGCAAAGGACGTTGCCTCGAAGCCACGCTCATAGAAAAGGGCGTTTGCCGCCGCAACAATATCTTCATGGGTTTTTCGGGGCACCATGGGCATGAAATCCTCAATAGGACATTTGACCTAAATATTTTTAGGTCAAATGTCCTATTGAGTCAATCATGGACTCTGGGTCCGCGACCTTGCAACGGGGGCATGGTGTCAGCCTACAATCAATATTGACAATTCACCTGTCGGTATGTCAATTGAATTGTCAATTTGAGTGCGATCATGAACAAGTCAGAAGATCTTTATGAAATTATTCGGCTCATTCGCCCGGCGCATCGTCGTCTGGCACGGGCTGTCGCGGCGAAGCTGGAGGGAACCGGGCTGACGGTTGGAATGAGGGCGGTCATGGAAGTGCTTGCAGAAGCCGCACCCATGACCGTGCCCGATATCGCCCGCAGCCTGTTTCTGACCCGGCAGCAGATCCAGATGATCGTGAACGAGTTGGAAGCCAAGGGGCAAATTGAGCGACGACTTAATCCGGCTCACAAACGCTCGCCCTTGTTCAAGCTGACCAAGCAGGGGCTTCATGAATTGGGCGGTGTTCGCGCGCGCGAAATGGAGGAAACCGAACATATAGCGGATCAATTTTCCAGCGAAGAGCTGAGCGCGGCACAACGGGTCCTCTGCGCCATGTTGGATCATTTCTCAGCCTTTGAGGACGATCCCGACCACCCGGCGCCACTTGAGTAGATATTAGATTGGAGATTGGAATGCCGATACTGACAAGCTTTTTGATCGTCTGCGCTGCCAGCTTGTTCGCGGTGCTGGTTTATATGATGATGAAGTTAAAAGCAGTGGGGACTCCAACCTGCGGGCATCAGATCAACCTAGAGGCCCGGCCAGAAAAGTGCCTTGTCGTCATTGACGTTCAGGAGGACTTTACCCGCAACACAGGCAAGAACGCATTTGACCCGGTGGCCCGGGACGGGGCCCTTGAGCGGATCGCTGACGAAATCAGAACGGCCCGAAGCCGCGATGAACATGTCGTCTTTATCACGAACGTGTTCCGGGATTGGCCTGTGGTTCTGGCCATGAAACTTGTGACGGGCGGCATCGGGACACCGGGCAGGCAAGGCCTTCGGTTGGATCGGATGCTGGATGTGGCAGAAGGCCCGGTATTTGAAAAATCCATCGGTGACAGTTTCTCAAATTCGAAATTCGAGGATTGGTTGGAGCAGCAGAACATCGGTCATCTCACTCTGGTTGGTCTCGATGCTTGCCACTGTGTCCAGCTGACAGCCAAGGGCGGACGATCACGTGGGTTCAGGGTCGAGATCCTTGAAGCCGCCACGCTGACCACCCGCCCCGACAAGTGGGCAGCCTTGAAGGGGCCGTTGAGAGCTGCTGGCGTGGTGGTTTGACAGCTCAGCTAGAGATGTACAAAAAGCATTTGATGCACTTCACAAGGTTGGTTTTCGCACGTCTTTGGGTCTGTTAGCGGTGCCGGTTAATCACGATCGTGGCACTGCCGTTGGATGTGACCTGAAAAGGAAAACGGATGCCAGACATGACACCCCGCAACATTATTTATTCATTACGCCAAAACGTTAATCAGGTGGGTCTGAAGGACAGTCCCTTCAATACAGTGATCGTTTGTTTTCTGCTTCCCCAAGATGACGGAACCGTCACGCCGAGTTATGAACTGCAACAGTTTCTCTCACATCCGGGCCTTGTCGAGATGATCAAGGACAGCGGTAAGCGGCAGATGCTTGTTTCGCTTGGTGGCGCTAATGTGCCAGCTGGTGGTTGGAAGGCCCTCGCGGCTAATGTTCAGGACGCTGCCAAGACTATATGGGCGTTTGTCCAGCAGAATGGGTTTGACGGGGTCGATTTTGACTACGAGGACACTGCGGCGTTTGAAAGCCCTTCAACTGCGGGCTACGACCCTGTTGAGTTTCTGGCATCTATCTCCACAGCACTGAAACAGGCTGCTGGTGCCGCTGGTTGTCTCATTTCTCACGCCCCACAGCCTCCCTATCTTTACCCGGATTGGTACGGTGCGCCTTATGTTTCCATTGCCAACAAAGCGGGGGACGCCATCGATTGGCTGAACATCCAGTATTATAATAATGATTGGTATGTTGGTGATACGGTTGCTGAGCAGACTGATAAAGTCGCAGGTTTATCTTCAGGAACAGTGTTCCCATCCAGCATTGTTGGCCTTTCATCACAGATTGATATGAGCAAGTTGGTGCTCGGGCGCCTTACGTCTCAGACAAATGGCGGGTCGGGCTTTTTGGATGCACAAGATACGGCCAATGACTTGTTGAAGCCCCTGGTGGATAAATTCGGCGACAAGTTCGGTGGTGTCATGGGGTGGGAATTTTCTATCTCCACCAGCGGCTCTGAAAATGCAGATATTTGGGGGCGAGCGATAAATGCAGCATTGAAGATTTAAAGCCCAACCCGGGTTATCAAGCAGCCGAGTTCTTTGGCTGCTTGACATCTCGTGAAAGGTCACGCACAAATAGAACATGATCAACAGGACCTTCTACATCGCAGGAGTTTATTTTACGCCCCTTACATAGGCGGCGATTGATCATGCATACCCAAAGCAAAGATTGAAAAAAGCCGCCGCGTCAGGCGGCTTTTTCAGTTTCTAGTCCCCGGCGCAGCGGAAGCCGGAGACGAAAAAATGACACAGCATATTCCGCCTTCACATCTCGAAGTCGAACCGAGATCTGAAGCCCTGCAGATTCTCGTCGAACGAGGCTTTGTGCATCAGTGCACTGACATGGCCGGGTTGGATCGCCGACTTGGTCAAGGACCGGTCACCCTTTACGCTGGCTTTGATGCGACTGCAGCCAGCTTGCATGTCGGCCATCTTGTGCCGCTGATGGCTATGCGCTGGCTGCAAAAACTGGGGCATTGGCCGATAATTGTTCTGGGAGGTGGTACAAGCCTGATTGGCGATCCGAGCTTCAAGAGTGAAGGCCGCCCACTGCTTGATCAGATGCAGGTGGACCGCAATGTGGCGGGTATTTTCCGCACTGTATCCCGATTGTTTGACCTGTCGCCGGAAGCGGGCGGTCGCATCATCAACAACGCGGAATGGCTGACGGAATTCCGGTTCCTTGAATTCTTGCGTCAATATGGCCAACATTTCACGGTCAATCGGATGATTTCCTTCGATGCGGTGAAAAGTCGGCTTGATGCCAATGCGCCGATGACCGTTCTCGAGTTCTGCTACATGATGCTGCAAGCGGTTGATTTTCTGGAACTTTCAAAACGCTCCGACTGTGAACTTCAGATCGGCGGGTCTGATCAATGGGGCAATATTGTCAATGGCGTTGAGCTGGGCCGGAAGGTCGATGGCCGCAGCCTGATGGGCCTGACTGTCCCACTGTTGACCACCGCATCTGGCCAGAAGATGGGCAAGACGGCTGCTGGTGCGGTATGGCTGGATCCTGATCGCGTGTCACCTTTCGCCTTTTGGCAGTTCTGGCGCAACACAGCTGATGTCGATGTGGCGAGATTCCTCAAGCTCTTTACTGAGCTGCCCATGGGCGAGATCGCGCGCCTGACGGAACTGGAAGGGGCGGAGCTGAATGAAGCCAAGAAAATTCTGGCAACACACGTCACCGCCATTGTTCATGGTCCTGAAGAAGCGCGCCATGCGCTGGAGCAGGGCGATGCGCTGTTTTCAGGTCAGGCTGAGACTGCCGAGCCGACCTATATCATGCCGCTCGACATGCTTGCCGAGGATCTTGGTTTGCTGGAGCTATTGGTCGCGGTTGATTTCGCAATGTCCAATGGCGATGCACGCCGTCTTGTCGAGGCAGGCGGTGTCCGTCTGAACGCCCGTGTCGTCGATGATCCACGCCGCCGGATTTCAAGCGGAGATCTGGGGGCAAAAGACCGTCTGACACTCGCGGCCGGTAAACGGCGCAAAGCGCTGGTGGCGTTTGGCTGATATTGTTTAAAGTCTGCTTTGCCGACGGGGAGGTAAAGTCTATCCGTCGGCGGGCGATTAAAGCCCAAAAGCTGAAGGGATCAGCCCTTTGTCTTTCCGGGAGCAGCATCGCGCTTGTTGATCGCTTCGATCTGAGAGCTGAATGGCGCAGCGGTTGTTACCTTTACAGCCGCTTTGTCTTTCTTCGGTTTTCTCTTCTCGCGATTGCTGCGTACCTGGCCTTTAGCCATGGGAGTATCCTTTCAAGGCGTTATGTGCCGGACTGAAGCTTTGCCGACTCTAGGGTTTCCAGACTGTCTTCTACAGCGACCCGCTCATAGCGCTCGTTTTCGCTGCGAATTCGGTACTGAAGCAGGTCGTTGGTTTCCGGCATGGTGGCTACGATCTGGTAGGTCTCTGGAGGTGTCGAGGAGGCTCCTGTCCGACCAGTCATGATGACTGTTTGGCCGACCTCAAAAAGATGCGCGGGCATTTGATTTTCCTATTATCTGCGTTTGTCGTCACTGCGGATCTATCTTGCCGCTGCGACTGGCAAATTATGTAGGGGCATTCACGTTCATGTCAGTCGTCAGTGGGCTGCCAACTTATCAATTGCCGCTCAGTTGGCTGAGCTGCCTAAGAGGCTCAGCCTAGGTGCGACTTCAGCAACTCAATTCCAATCGTGATGTTTTTGTTTAGAAAACGATCGCGAACCTGGAATATTTCTTCAGCTAATTGAACGTAATGAGCGAATAAAAAATACGAAAGCCGTATTTTTAGAGGGGTAATATTTTATTAAAGTGATGTGTTGGTGATGATTTTAGGAGAATTTAGCAATAAAAGCGAGATTTATTTTAGCTGAGGCTTTTTCGAAGCTGAGAAATTCTTAAGATTAACGGGTCTGGGTAAAAAGAAAGCCCCTGTCTCATTTCTGAGGCAGGAGCTTTCAGGTTTCGCGGGGAACGCGAAGTCAGCGTATTTTTATCTGGTCCATTTATGAACGCAGGCGTGTTCGTATTTCTTCGCGCAGGTCGTCGATAGGAGATCGCGAGCGACCTTTGCTGGTATGCCAGAACGTCCAGCCATTACACGAGGACGCTCCCTGAACCATGGCACCGACTTTGTGGATCGATCCTGTGAAATCGCCACATTTCAACGACCCGTCAGCTCGTACCACGGCCAGGTGATGACCTTTGGAGCAAGATAGTTCTGCCCCAGGTTCCAACAAGCCGGATTCCAGCAGGTTGCCGAAAGGAATTCGCTTTTCAGCCCGTTTGCCCTTTTGCATGTCGAGCGATGCACCTGAGCCGGTCTCAATGGCTTCAATGCGCGACGTAGCGGCATCGATATAGTCTTGCTCACGCTCGACGCCGACAAAGTTGCGGCCGAGTTTCTTGGCCACAGCTCCGGTGGTGCCGGTGCCAAAGAAGGGGTCAAGCACCACATCGCCCGGCTGGGACGAGGCGGTTAGAACCCTATAGAGCAGGGCTTCCGGCTTTTGTGTCGGATGCACCTTCTGGCCATCGTCATCCTTCAAACGTTCGCCGCCGGTGCACAAAGGCAAGTGCCAGTCGGACCGCATCTGAAGGTCGTCGTTAAACGTCTTCAGCGCATCATAATTGAAGGTTGGCTTTGCCGTCTTAGACTTGGTCGCCCAAATGATGGTCTCATGCGCATTGGTGAAGCGTTTGCCCCGAAAGTTCGGCATCGGGTTGGACTTGAGCCAAACAATGTCGTTCATGATCCAGAAGCCGAGATCCTGTAGGATCGCACCAACTCGAAAAATGTTGTGATAAGAGCCGATGACATAGATTGACCCATCGTCCTTCATGACCCGTCGTGTGGCCATAAGCCAAGCGCGGGTGAAGGCATCATAGGCCTCGAAGCTCTCGAATTGATCCCAGTGATCATCACAGGCATCAACCTTCGAGTGATCAGGCCTGTGCAGATCGCCACCCAACTGAAGATTGTAGGGCGGATCAGCAAACACCAGGTCGACCGATTTCGACGGCAATTTGTTCAGGGCGGCTACACAGTCGCCCTTCATGATCGTGTTGAGCCACTCAGGGTTCCCTGCTGGCTCTGGAGTTGGGTGGGGTGCCACTGCGGACACCCCCTTACGCATTACACTCATTGCGACGCAATACCTCACGCAATTTAGAGCCTTATGGTTACCGGTTTTGGTAAATCAGGTGTTAATTTTCAAATGTAAAAATTCTTTATGAATCAATAGTTTGTTTACATTAGTAAATGCTTTACGAGAAGTTAACCGAGTGTCCCGCACCAAAAGACCTGATTCCTGCAGGTTTCTTTTGCCAGAGTACGGATCCGGCGTTTCCAATGGTTAAAGATCGACTGAATTGTAGTTGGATGTTTTTTTCGGAAAGGTCTCTACAAGGATTAAACTCTCCATGCGGAAGGTCTTAACCAGGGCTTTTGACAGTGTGAATGTGCCAGCTGGTAAGTGGAAAAGTGATTTGCCTGGAGAGGGGGGATTGGGTTGTACGATCTCATATTCGTTTTTTAAAGAGCGGCGGGCGTCTTGTCATTTGGTCTGATGATCAATGACTGCGTGCGATATGGCGCTTCATAGAATGAATGGAGAAAGACTGTCACTGGACTGTAATGCAGGCGAGAAAAGACTGTGACTGGCAAAAAAAGTTTCCCAAGGGTGCCGCAATCGATTGACGGGCTTGAAAGAAACGCTGATCTTTATCGGTTAAGAACAACAATAAGGAGATACCATTGTCACAGTTTCATTTTCCGACGGGTACAGCCTCTCGTCCGATTGAGTATTCGCCAGAGTGGCCTTTTGAAGCTTTTACAGATGCAACTGCAGCAGTTGAGCGGTTGGTGGAAATTTTTGAGAAAAATACAGCTTTCTTGCGGGATGTTTTCAATGATCTGATTGCGGGACAGCCACCCGAAGGTCGTGTCAGGGCTTTCTATCCTGAAGTTCGCCTGTTTACCGAAAGCCATGTGCGTCTTGATAGTCGTCTTGCCTATGGCTTCGTCTCTGGGCCTGGCCTTCATACGACTACAGTGACCCGGCCTGATCTCTTCCGCCATTATCTCAAAACCCAGATTTCTCTGTTGATGGCCAATCACGAAGTGCCAGTCATGATCGGCTCATCTGAGATGCCGATACCGCTGCATTTTGCTTTTTATGATGGAACACACGTCGAGGGTGGCGCTGCCGCCGTTCATATGGACCGACCGCTGGCTGATGTCTTTGACCTGCCCGATCTATCGGTGATGGATGATTCTGTTGCCAATGGCACATATGAGCCAATTGACGGCGTGATGCCGCTGGCCTCCTTCACAGCACCAAGGGTGGATTACTCGCTTCATAGGCTGCAGCATTACACCTCTACGAGTGCGGAACATTTTCAGAATTTCGTTCTTTTCACGAACTACCAGTTTTACGTAGATGAGTTCTGCCGCATGGCGCATGACATGCTGGCTGATCCGGAAAGCGGCTATGAAGCTTTTGTCCAGCCAGGCAATCTTGTGACACGCGCTGGAGAGCTGGAGCCAAGCAGCGGCGCAGCACCAGATAAACTGCCTCAAATGCCAGCCTATCATCTGAAACGTGAAGGTCAGGGGGGCATTACGATGGTCAACATCGGCGTGGGTCCATCCAATGCAAAGACAATTACAGATCATGTTGCCGTTTTGAGGCCCCATGCCTGGTTGATGCTGGGGCACTGTGCTGGGCTGCGTAACAGCCAGACGCTCGGAGACTACGTTTTGGCGCATGGCTATGTGCGTGAGGACAATGTGCTGAATCAGGATCTGCCGACATGGGTTCCGATACCGCCACTTGCCGAAGTACAGGTCGCCCTTGAAGATGCTGTAGCGGAGATCACCGGCTATGATGGATATGAGCTGAAACGGGTGATGCGGACCGGAACGGTCGCGTCCATCGACAACAGAAATTGGGAGCTGTGGGACCAGAGTGGTCTGGTTCAGCGGTTCTCACAATCGCGTGCAATTGCTTTGGATATGGAATCGGCCACGATTGCCGCGAATGGATTCCGATTCCGGGTGCCTTATGGAACCTTGCTCTGCGTCTCCGACAAGCCCTTGCATGGCGAACTCAAGCTACCCGGCATGGCGACGGACTTTTACAAGAAGCAAGTCGCTCAGCATCTGGAGATCGGCATTCGGGCGCTGGAGAAGCTTCGGGACATGTCCAGTGACCGGCTGCACTCGCGCAAACTTCGCAGTTTTGCAGAAACTGCTTTTCAATAAGATCAATAAAAAACGCGGCCTTGTGGGCCGCGTTTTTCGCCGATGGGGTTTTGTGCGTTGTTTTTATTCGGCTTCGTCGGCCGGCGCTGAATTCAGCTGGCCATAGCGTTCAACACCGATGTTTTCCAGAAGCTCAAGCTGAGTTTCCAAGAAGTCGATGTGACCTTCTTCATCTGCAAGAAGCTCTTCAAACAGCTTCATTGAGACATAGTCACCTTCTGCGTGGCAGATTTCGCGAGATTTTGTGTAGGATGTGCGCGCATCGTATTCGCCTGCCAGATCGCATTCCAGGACTTCTTTGATGTCCTGGCCAATTCGCAGACCAGCAAGCTTCTGCATGTTCGGATGACCCTGAAGGAAAATGATCCGGTCAGTGATCTTGTCCGCGTGCTGCATTTCCTCGATGGATTCTTCACGCTCTTTTTTCGCAAGGCGTGCGAAACCCCAATCGGCCAGAAGGCGGTAATGCAGCCAATATTGGTTGATTGCGCCAAGCTCGAGGAACAGCGCTTCATTCAGTCGTTCGATTACTTTTGGGTTACCCTTCATGGCAAACGCCTCCGCTTCAAGATCTCTGATTTTCTCAGTTTAGAACTATTCTACGGTACGCGTCCAGCCCTGGATTTCGTCTGAAGGAAAAATCCTCAATAAATTGCAAATTTTTTGGTTTCGCGCATTTTGACGTATAGTGTTCAATCGAGACCTGCTGTCACGATTTTGCGCATGATCGTAGGTAGTGCCTCTCCTGCCAGATCATCCCCTGAAGACCACCAGCTTTCATCCAAAACCGCTAGACTGTCCGACAGCAGGCCCCGGAACACCGTCACTTCGAGATGAAAATGCGTGAATGTGTGTTTCACGATGCCAGTCCGGCGTTGCCAGTTGGCCGGGAAGGGGGCGTGTTGCAGCGCTGTTGTAAAGTCGAAGTCCTCCGACCAGATACTACCTGGAACTTCGCTCATGCCGCCAAGCAAACCCTTGGGCGGTCTTCGGCGCAGCAAAACGGCATTGTCGCTCTGCCGAATAGCAACAAAGGCAACTCCGTGCCGGGTGGGTTTGGCTTTTTTCGGGGCTTTTCTTGGCAAGCTGTCTGCCAGCCCGGAAGCACGTGCCGTGCATGGGTCTACCCAGGGGCACAGCACGCAGGCAGGGCGTTTGGGCGTGCAAATCGTCGCGCCGAGGTCCATCACAGCCTGCGCAAAATCGCCAGGCCGGTCCTCAGGTGTAAGCTGTTCCATCGCAGTTCGGATATCGGGCTTGGAATCTGGCAGTGGCGTTGTGATTTCATACAGCCGCGACAGTACGCGTTCGACATTCCCGTCAACAACAGCTGCTTTCCTGTTGAAGGCAATCGCTGAAATGGCTGCTGCTGTATAGGGGCCGATGCCGGGGAGCGCTCTGAGCCCATCTTCAGTTTCCGGAAAACGACCGCCCAGTTCTTGCGCAACCATCTCGGCGCATTTCTTGAGATTGCGTGCACGGGAATAATAGCCCAGTCCGGCCCAAGCCTTCATTACGTCTTCATCAGAGGCGCCGGCGAGATCTTCTACTTTTGGCCACAGAGATAAAAACTTGACGTAATAGTCTTTGACTGTAGCAACTGTAGTTTGCTGCAACATCACCTCCGAGAGCCAGACTTGATAGGCGTCAGGAATGACGCCGAGCCTGCGGTCTTCCGGTGACGTGCGCCAGGGGAGCGAGCGTGCGTGTTTATCGTACCAGTCAAGAAGTGGAGATGATGTCGGAATAGAATTCATGACCTGAATCTGTTGTGAACGCGTTCTGTTACAAGTCGTAACTTTGTAAAACTAGTGAAATCTGGGGAAAACAGAGGGAAAAGCCTGTGGGTGTAATGTGGTCTAGGGCGCTAGTCTTCCCACGGACTCATTTCAGGTGTTTCGTGCTGCCTATCGAACTCATGTATCGGCAATCTACGCCTAAGGAGTAGCGTCATTTCCTCCATGCGAGCAAGACAGGGGGCCAAATCATTGGCTGATCTTGTCGGCAAGGCCATGACGCCTGCCTGCCGAAAGAGAGGATTTGCGTCCGTTGATATTCTGGCAGCTTGGCCGGATATTGTTGGTGAGCGATATGGGGAGCGTGTTCAGCCGGACCGCATCATCTGGCCTCGTAGACAAAATGAAGACGGTGACATGACCGCTGACCCGGCTACGTTGGTGGTTCACACCGACGGTCCAACAGCCATGATGCTGTCTCATGAGCTTCCTCAGCTGATCGAGCGGATCAACATGTTCTATGGCTGGGCAGCCGTCGGGCGCATTAAAATCCTGCAAAAACCGGTGCAGATTAAAACCAAATCACGCCCTGTACCTCCGCGTGATTTGACCGATGATGAAGAACAACGCTTAAGCCAGCAGGTCGAAAGCGTATCGAATGATCGCCTGCGGGAAGCGTTGAAAAAACTTGGTGCCCAGGTCATCGCGCGAGGCTCTCAATAGAGCAAATGAGGCTGAGGTCGCTTATGAGCATGCCCCTTGGATAACCTCATTGTGACCTGACAGCGCAATTCCTTCCAATATTTGCCTTATTTGTTTTGTTGAGTTGACGAAACAGACGCTAGTATGCACTTCACTGGTTTAACGCAGGTACAGTTCAACTTGCGCTCAAGAGAAGAAATGTAGGACAGGATACCGCTCGTGACGTTTTCCCGCAGAAACCTCCTTCAGGCCGCATCCGGCTTTGCGCTTGCCGCAGGCCTTGCTTCGGTGCCTGGTATTGCTTTGGCTCAAAACGTTGATCTGGATGACCTGCTCATCCCTGGTCCGCTCGGCGACAAGATCCTTGGGTCTGAAGATGCGCCCGTCACGATCGTTGAATATGCGTCCATGACTTGTGGCCACTGTGCCAATTTTCACAAGACAACCTACCCGGCCTTGAAAAAGGACTACGTGGAGACTGGCAAGGTTCGTTTTATTTTCCGCGAATTTCCGTTGGATGCCGTCGCTTCCGCTGCTTTCATGTTGGCACGTAGCGCGCCTGAGGATAAATATTTTGAAATCATCGACATCATGTTCGAACAGCAGCGCAGCTGGGCCTTCACAGACAATCCTTATAATTCCCTGTTGAATTTCTCAAAGCAAATTGGATTTACACAGGAGACCTTCGAGGAAGCCTTGACAAACCAGGGCTTGCTTGACGCAGTGAACGCTGTGCGGGAACGTGGTGCAAATGAGTTTGGCGTCAATTCTACGCCTACATTCTTTATCAACGGCGAAAAGCACTCTGGGGCGCTGTCGATTGAGCAGATGGGTGAGATCATCGAAGAACAGCTTTGATTTTCCGGTTGAGACCGGGAGACGGCTTTTTGACGAGTATTTGATACTCGGCTTTCTCCAATTAACGTCATCGGCGCTGGCTACTGCCTGGCAGGTGCGCCGATGAAGTTCTCCAAACTCCGTGTTGTCGGTTTCAAGTCTTTTGTTGAACCGATGGAATTTGTCATCGGCAAAGGCCTGACCGGTGTGGTCGGGCCAAATGGCTGTGGTAAATCCAATCTCGTCGAGGCTCTGCGTTGGGTCATGGGCGAGAATTCCTATAAGAACATGCGTGCGTCCGGCATGGATGACGTCATATTTTCCGGGTCCCTGAATCGGCCCGCGCGCAACACTGCCGAAGTCACACTGTTTCTCGACAACCAGGATCGCACCGCGCCGACAGCGTTCAATGCTGCCGATACGCTCGAAGTTAGCCGCAGGATCGAGCGCGAGTCTGGCTCCAATTACAAGATCAATGCGCGTGATGTACGGGCACGGGATGTCCAACTCCTGTTTGCCGATGCATCAACCGGTGCGCGTTCGCCTGCCATGGTTCGGCAAGGACAGATTGGCGAGTTGATTTCGGCAAAGCCTACATCGCGGCGAAAAATCCTTGAAGAGGCAGCAGGTATTTCCGGTCTTCATAGCCGCCGCAAGGAAGCTGAAATTCGGCTCCGTGCGGCTGAACAGAACCTTGAGCGGCTCGAAGATGTTCTGGTCCAGATTGATGGACAACTGGACAGTTTGCGGCGTCAATCTCGTCAAGCGTCCCGATACCGCAATTTGTCTTCCGAAATCCGTGCCGCTGAAGCCTCTATTCTCTATCTGCGCTGGAATGAAGCCGTCGCTGTCCTCGCGGAAGCGGAAGGTCACTATAATACCGCACAGAAGCAGGTGGCTGATGCGACCGGCCTGCAGGCGGAAAGCGCACGTGTGCAGGCCATTGCTGCGCATAAGCTTCCCGAAATGCGTGATGGAGCGGTTGCTTCAGGTGTTGTTTTGCAGCGCCTTGTGATTGCCCGTAACGAGCTGGATTCTGAAGAGCGGAGAGTTAAGGAAAAGCTACAGGATCTGGAACGGCGACTGGTGCAGCTCGGCGAGGATGCGCGCCGTGAGCAGCAGATGGTCTCTGAAAATGACGAGGTCCTGGAGCGTCTTGCTGAAGAGCGCACGGAACTTGCTGAAGAGAATGAAACGGTTGTTGAGCGCGCTGAACTGGCGCGTGAACAAGTTCTAGTGCTTGGAGAAAGCCTAGCGGCGCATGAGACGGAGCTGACGGAGACGACGGCTGCCCAAGCGCGGGCCACAGCGGAACGTCAGCAACTTGAACGACAGGTATCTGATGCCCGTCAACGAGCAGAGCGACTTTCCGCTCAGGCAGCCGAAGCACGAACAAACCTGGACATGCTGAACGCTGAAATGGCCAGGCAAGACGGCATGATTGAGCGCCAAGAAGCCGTTGAGCTGGCAGAAGAAATGCTATTGGAAGCAGAAACAGCCGTCGAGCTTGCTGAGCAGCGGACCAGAGAGGCTCGGGAGGTCGAGCAACTGGCGCGCGGTCCTGTTGCTGAGGCTGAGAAGGCATTGTCAGCCTATGAAACAGAAGCACGAACCCTCGAAAAAGTCCTGAGCGTTTCCCTTGGCGGTGAATGGCGGCCAGTTGTCGATCAGCTGAAGGTTGCCCCAGGGTTTGAAACGGCTCTGGGTGCGGCGTTGGGTGAAGATCTTGACGCCCCTACAGACGAGCGATCTCCGGTGCGCTGGGGTCATGTGACTACGGATGCTGGTGATCCGGATTTGCCGGATGGAGCGCAGTCTCTGGCGGAGCAAGTCGACGCACCAGCGCAATTGTCACGTAGGCTTGGTCAAATCGGCCTTGTCGATGCAGAAGATGGTCTGCGCTTGCAACAGGAATTGAAGCCGGGGCAGCGGCTGGTCTCACGTCAAGGCGATCTTTGGCGGTGGGATGGCTTTGTCATTGGTGCTGAGGCTCCAACACCCGCAGCGCAGCGCCTTGCTCAGAAAAACCGTCTTGCTGAATTGTCGGACACAATCGAGACAGCACGGATCGTTGCCGATGATACCCGCGCGAGGCTGGAACAAGCCGCGCAAGCAGTTCGTGGTGCTGTTGATGCAGAGCAAGGCACCAAGGGGCAGATTCGTGATGTCCAGAAGTCTCTTGTAGCTGCGCGTGAAGCACTCGTTGCCGCAGAAAGGGCTTTGTCACAATTGGCGGCGAGGAAAACCGCGGCTGAAGAGAAATTTGAACGTCTTGGCGAGGAGGCTTCTGAGGCTCTTGAAGTCAAGGTGGAGGCGGAAGAGGCGCTTGAATGTGCTCCCGCAGTGATAGGCTTTGAGACTGAAATCATGCGGTTACAGAGTGAGGTGGCCCAAGCGCGGGCTGCTCTTGCGGAGGCTCGTGCCGTTTCGGAAGGCATCTCGCGCGAGCAGCAGATGCGCGACCGTCGAATGGAGGCCATCGCCCGTGAGTATGACAGCTGGAAAACCCGCGCAGCCAATGCTGCTCAGCAAATCTCCGTCTTGCAGGAACGCCAGCAGGAAGCGGCCGAAGAACGGGAGGTGCTGATTGAGGCACCAGAGGAAATTGAACTGAAGCGGCGCGAGCTGTTTAGCCAGATTGCAAATGCCGAGGAAGCCAAAAAGCAGAAAGATGATGAGCTGCTGCAGGCTGAAACCGATCTGGCCGAAATCGATCGTGTGTCAAGGGCGGCCCTTGAGGGGCTTGCGGGTGCGCGTGAGGAGAAAATTCGAGCTGAGGAACGGCTGGAAGCGGCCCGCCAGAGAAAATTGGCTATCGAGACTCGGATTGATGATGATTTGGAAGTATCAGTGTCGCAGTTGCCCGAGATTGCGGGTTTGAAGGACGGTGCGCCTCTGCCGAACCCTGATGCCACAGAACGCAAGCTGGACCGTCTCAAGTCAGAGCGTGAGCGCCTCGGCGGGGTGAATCTCAGGGCAGAAGAAGAGCTGCGCGAGATAGATGATCAAAAAACCAAACTGACCAGTGAGCGGGATGATCTGATTGAAGCGATTCGCCGTTTGCGGACGGGCATATCAAATTTGAACAAGGAAGCTCGCGAGCGGCTTTTGGCGTCTTTCGAAGTGGTGAATGATCACTTTCAAAGGTTGTTCACGCATTTGTTTGGCGGCGGAACAGCGGAGCTAAAGCTGGTTGATTCTGATGATCCGCTGGACGCGGGACTGGAAATTATAGCTCGTCCGCCTGGTAAAAAGCCCCAAACCATGACGCTTCTGTCTGGTGGGGAGCAGGCCTTGACCGCTATGGCTCTCATCTTTGCCGTGTTCCTGACAAATCCGGCGCCGATCTGCGTGCTTGATGAGGTCGACGCACCGTTAGATGACGCCAATGTTGAGCGGTATTGCGACTTGCTAGAGGAGATGTCCCGGCGCACGGATACTCGCTTTGTGGTGATCACCCACAACCCGATTACCATGTCCAGAATGAGCCGTTTGTTCGGGGTCACCATGGCCGAACGCGGTGTCTCTCAGCTTGTTTCTGTCGATCTGGAAACGGCAGAACGATTTCTGGAAGTGGTTTAGCCGAACGAATTCGGCGGTGCATTGCATCAAAGGCCATTCGACTTAGGTCTGTCAAAACCGGATGAGCTATAAAAATTATAATCAAATCAAATATTTAACGGCTCTGTGGCTGTTCTTGACAGGGGGAGGGGTGCCGACTATGGTGCGCGCGGCTTACGGGGGTAGACCGATGGCCGGATCTGAACGCTATATAGGTGCTGGGGACTGATGAACGACTCTGCACAAAATGGCGAAAATTCAGACCGGAAGAAGGAACAACCGGAAGCTGGACTGTCTGATAGGCGGGACCAGCTAAATCGGATGCTGGATGACCGGCGCAAGGCTGAACAAGTCGCTGCGACCAAGTCAAACAGCAGCACATCCGGCTACGGTCAGGCGATGAAACTCTCATCTGAGTTTATTGCCGGGATTGTTGTCGGATGCGGGATTGGCTGGCTTCTTGATCAGTGGCTTGGGACGACTCCATTCGGGTTAATCGTCTTTTTGTTGCTGGGCTTTGTCGCTGGGGTCTTGAATGTTCTAAGGTCGGCGGGTTATGTCGCAGAACCGGAAAACAAGATTCGTTCCGACAAACCGAATGAAGACGGTTCCGAATAGAATTTGCGTCTGCGCATTTTGCGCACCCTTGAAATGAACGAGCGAAGAAGGTTGACCGGTGGCGAACGATCCGATCCATCAGTTCCAAATCCAGAAACTTTTCCCGATTGAAGTCGGGGGAATGGATTTATCTTTCACCAACTCTTCCCTGTTCATGGTTCTCACCGTGGCAGCGGCGTCTGCATTCCTGATCTTCACGACCAGTGGTCGTGGCTTGGTTCCAGGTCGTATGCAGTCGGTTTCGGAGATGGCATACGAATTCGTTGCAAATATGCTCCGAAGTTCTGCCGGAACCGAGGGGATGCGTTTTTTCCCTATGGTGTTTTCCCTGTTCATGTTCATCCTTGTGGCGAACCTGTTTGGGATGTTCCCTTACTTCTTCACGATCACAAGCCACATCATTGTAACGTTTGCATTGTCGATGGTCGTGATCCTGACTGTAACAATCTACGGCTTTATGCGTCATGGATTGAAGTTCTTCGGTCTCTTCGTGCCTTCGGGCGTTCCGGCTGCCTTGATCCCTATCGTGGCGCCGATTGAAGTGATTTCCTTTCTCTCTCGTCCGGTTAGCCTGTCTGTTCGTCTCTTTGCGAACATGCTGGCCGGCCACATCACCTTGAAAGTGTTCGCAGGCTTTATCGTAAGTCTGAGTGCCATGGGCGCGGTCGGCATTTTCGGTGCAATTCTTCCACTTGGTATGACGGTGGCGCTGACAGCGCTGGAATTCCTCGTTGCCTTCCTGCAGGCCTATGTCTTTACAGTCTTGACCTGCATGTACCTGAACGACGCTATTCATCCGTCACACTAAGTGAAACAAGCTCATGCGGTGGCCACGTGGACATCGCCTGGTGAGATAATCTGCAAAAACACAAATCTAGGAGCACGTGTCATGGAAGCAGAAGCAGCAAAGTACATCGGCGCCGGTATCGCATGCCTCGGCATGGGCGGTGCGGCAATTGCACTCGGCAACATCTTCGGCAGCTATCTGTCTGGCGCATTGCGCAACCCAACAGCAGCTGATGGTCAGTTCGGGCGTCTGGTTTTCGGCTTCGCCGTTACAGAAGCTCTGGGCATCTTCTCCCTGCTGATCGCCCTTCTTCTCCTTTTCGCTTAATCAATCGCTAGTTAATAGCGAACTTGATGCGACGACTCCGGTGGCGGCGCTTGTATGCGCCGCCTTACCGGGATTTGGAGACAGGAAATGGCAAGCCCAACACATTCGCCTACAGCAGGCACACACGAACTGATTGATGTGCCTGCTGCTGAGCATGGCGCAGGCTTTCCGCCGTTCGACAGTTCGACGTTCGCTTCACAGATTCTGTGGCTGGCCATCACCTTCGGCCTGTTCTACTGGATCATCAAGAACGTTGCGCTTCCTCGGATTGCGGGCATTCTTGAAGATCGTAAAGATCGTATCGCTGGTGATCTTGCCGAGGCAAATCGCCTGAAGCAGGAAACAGACGCAGCCATTGCTGCTTACGAACAAGCTCTGACTGAAGCACGCAACAAGGCTCATGGCATAGCCCATGACACGCGGACCAAGCTCAAGGCTGACCAGGAAGCACGTCGGGAAAAAGCGGAAGCCGAATTGGTGAAAAAGCTGACGGCTGCTGAAACGCATATCGCGGACATCAAGACCGAAGCCCTGTCACAGATTGGTGAAATCGCAGGAGAAACAACCACGGCCCTCGTTGAGGCGTTGATGGGAAAAGCTCCGACGAAAGCTGATCTGAATAAGGCGCTTAAGTCGGCGATGAACTGAGGAGACGACGATGGATGCTACTTTTTGGGCCTTCGTTGGTCTCGTTCTGTTTCTTGCAGCTATGGCTTGGATCAAAATTCCAGCCAAGATTGGCAAGTCTCTTGATGATCGCGCTGACGCCATTCGCAAAGAACTCGACGAAGCTCGTAAGCTTCGTGAAGAAGCTCAGTCGCTTCTGTCTGAGTATCAACGCAAGCGTCATGAAGCTGAAGGTGAAGCTGAGGCGATTATCGCTGAAGCCACGCATGAAGCTGAGCGTCTGACGGTTGAAACCAATCAGGCTCTTGAAGATATGATTGCTCGTCGCTCAAAGGCGGCAGAAGACAAGATTGCTCAGGCTGAAACACAGGCTATTGCCGAAGTTCGCGCAAGCGCCGCTGACATCGCAACCGCTGCTGCCGAGCAGATCCTGACCGCAAAGGTTAAGGATAAGGTTGCTGATGACATCCTGTCCAAGAGCATTGCTCAGGTAAAAGAAAAGCTGAACTGATCCTTTCAAGGATTGGGTTCGAGAAAAGCGGCCTCTGGGCCGCTTTTTTTATGTCTGCGGTAACGCCATTTATTATGAAGGCTGGTTCAAGTTGTCTGGCGACCCGCCCGATCAGGTCATTGCATCGCGGATAGGGCGGAAGGACATACGGTGGTGGGGACAAGGACCAAGTTTTTTGAGGGCGGCCTGATGAACCGGCACTCCATAGCCCTTATGCTGTGCAAAGCCGTATCCCGGCGCTAGCCCATCCAGCCGAACCATCATCCTGTCCCGGAGCACCTTTGCGATGATAGAGGCTGCAGCGATACACAGGCACCGGCCGTCGCCCTTGATCAGGCTCTGTCCAGCTTGCTCCAGGCCGGGCGGAATGTCGCGCCCATCAATTAGCACTATTCGTGGTTTGACCGCCAGTGCGTTCACAGCGCGAACCATTGCCTGCAAGGTTGCTGCGCGGATGTTTTGATCATCAATAGTTTGCGCAGAGGCGCTGGCAATCCCGACTTGAGAGCTAGCCATAATTTGATCGAACAGTATCTCCCGGCGGGCCTCGGTAAGCTTTTTGGAGTCATTCAGGCCTTTGGGAATATTTTTGTAGTCAAGGATAACAGCTGCCGTGACCACTGGCCCGGCCCACGGGCCCCGCCCGGCTTCGTCAACACCGGCAATCAGTCCGTCAAACTGCTTGGCACGTTTGCGTTCGAGCCTTAGGTCCGGAGCATCTCCGAACCGAAGGTCGAGAAGAGAAGGTGAGATATCTTTGCTCATTATTAGATTCTGTCCCTGCACGACCTTTCACGCAAGAGCTGACCTAGAACAGATCGAGTTGCACCCCGCCTTTTTGTGGCGCGACGAACAGATCTGAATTCAGTTTTCGTCTGCGGGTGTTCAGCCCAACTCTCTTGGCACAAAGCTGAAAGCGTCTGGCGATCTGCTCTGCATAAGGGCCAGTGCCACGCATCCGTTCGCCCCACTTGGCGTCATAATCCTTACCGTCTCTCATGGACCGTATCAGGCTCATCACATGCCGATAGCGACCAGGCTGTTCCCGCACCAGCCAGTCACGAAACAGCTGGGAGACTTCGAGTGGCAGTCGAAGCAATATGAAACCGGCTTCATCTGCACCATGTTCGGCTGCCGCCTCAAGGATTGCCTCCAATTCACTATCAGTCAGCGCGGGTATAACCGGTGCGATCATGACGGATGTTGGAATGCCCGCATCGCTCAAGGCTTTGACCGCTGACAGCCGTTTGTGTGGGGCTGAGGCGCGCGGCTCCATGGTCCGGCACAATTTCCGGTCAAGGGTGGTGATGGACAGGGCAACCTTGGCCAGGTTCCGCTCTGCCATTCGCGCCAGGATGTCAAGATCGCGTTGGACAAGAGAAGACTTTGTCACGATTGCGACAGGATGGTGATAACGGTCCAGAACCTCAAGGATTTCGGGCATCAATTTATAGCCGCGCTCAATGGGCTGATAGGGATCCGTGTTGGTACCAATTGCGATAGGCTTGGGAATGTAACCAGGCCGTGACAATTCGCGTTCCAAAAGTTCAGCGGCATTGGGTTTGGCAAAAAGCCGGGTTTCAAAGTCCAGACCTGGAGACAGGCCCATGAAGGCGTGGCTCGGGCGCGCGAAACAATAGATACAGCCGTGCTCACAACCGCGATAAGGGTTGATGGAGCGGTCGAAAGAGATGTCCGGTGAAGAATTTCGTGTGATGACAGTCCGCGCCCGTTCTTCCTGCACGATGGTCTGGAACGGCGGCAAATCTTCATGAATGTTCCATCCGTCGTCAACGCTCTCTGTGGTTAGAGATTCGAACCTCCCACTCATGTTCAATCCTGCTGCGCGGCCACGCCTGCGGCCTTCCGGAATAGTGTTTCCCGAGTGTTTTGCGCTCTCAGGTTGTGTATTTGAATCGGATGCCATATCGACATTCAGTACCATCTGGCTAATCCATGCATTGCATAAAGAACATAATAGGAACATTAGCCCAAATTATCGATAAAACAAGCTGGTTGTCTCGCCATTCGGGATAAAACTCGTTAGAAATAACACTATGATTAGCGTCATCGTTCCGACATTGAACTCTGAAGCCGACTTGGCTCATACACTTGCTGCTCTGGTTTCAGCCGCGGCTGAAGGTGTTGTGCGTGAAGTGGTGGTCATCGATGGTGGGTCCAGTGACAATACCGAACGCGTCGCAGATGCTGCAGGTTGTGATTGGCATGAGGTCGTGGGCCCCAAAAGCGCGCGCCTTGCAGCCGGTGCCGGACTTTCTCGGCGCGGAGATTGGCTTCTGTTCCTCTCAGCTGACACTGTGCTGGACACGGGTTGGCACCATGAAGTTCAAACCTTCATCGAGAGGGCTGAACGTGCAGGCAGTGCTGATCGTACAGCGGCAGCATTCAAACTTCGGTTTGAAAGTTTCGGAATAGGTGCGCGGATTTCGGAATATCTGGCGACACTACGTTGCCAGATGCTTGGAATGCCTCACGGCAATCAGGGCTTGCTGATTTCGCGCCGGTTTTACAAAGCCCTTGGTGGATATCGGCCTTTGCCAGAAATGGAAGACCTTGATTTGGTTAAGCGTATCGGTCGCACGCGTCTGGTTTTCCTGCGCTCTGCGGCTGTGTGCTCTGGCCGTCCCGAAGAGGCGAGTAACGGCTCGACACTGCGGAAATCTATTGCTCGGTTCTGTGTCAGTATATTGAGACTTCCTCCAAGCCTGCTGCTACGCCTGCACGGTTGACGACGTTCGCCTCGACAAGTCCAAACATCATTCAGGCGATTTGATTTTTGTGCCGGAAACGTTCTACCCAAACAGCGCTTGTTTCATCTGCTAGTTTTGCGACGGGCGGCTTAATGCCGTTGGCGGCCTCACCACTTAATCCAAGTCGGACAAGTACATCCCGTAAGGTCCCGGAAGGGGCCGCGGATAGGGTGTTATAAGCGATACGATGTGGTTCGATGCCTTGCCTGCCGAACCAAGTGGTCCAGTCCCTTTCGTATGACGAAAATTGGTCGTAGCAGGCTTTGATCTTTGAACCGTCATAAAAGGGTTCGCGAGGCGGCGAGAGGCGTTCCAGCTCTGTGCCGTCTGATGACTTGTGCCAGAGCCCGCTCTGCTCTGTTTTAACATAGGACACGGCTTGCTGAACTTTGTCGGGGCGGGTGAGATAGATGAAGAGCGTGCGTCCAAACGTTTCCTGAATGCGGTCCAGATCGCTGTTCTTACCAGGGTGCAGAGCTTTAAGTTTCTGAAGGAAAAAATCGACGCTATGTCTTTGCAGCCTCAGCCCGAAGACACCGGTGCCGTTGGTGCCCCTTTCGTGAGCTGCGCGCAAAACCCGTGCCAGGCTCTCGGCTTCTGTCTCCATAGAACCGGCTTCGAGCCCGAAATACTTGAGCCAACTGGATAAAGATGGCTCGTGAAAATAGGATCGCGGAGCGCCGGAAACGCCGGTTGCTGCGAGCAGCTTGCAAAGCAGTGTGCTGCCGCTGCGCGGAGAGGTGCAGATCACATAGGACTCAAATTCAGCTATAGGTCTTTCAGAAATCATAGGAATTCAAAACGAACCGCCATTTATACTGCGCCATTGCAGCAAGGATGTGACGGCCAAAGTCCTCATCTAGACATTAATCTTCTGCAATTTCCCTCGCTTCAGATGCTCATCAAGCCGTGGCATGATTTCCACGAAGTTGCAGGGCATGTGGCGATAGTCGAGCTGGAATTTGAGGATGCAATCCCAAGCGTCTTTGCAGGCTCCAGGCGATCCCGGCAGAGCAAAGATGTAGGTCGCACCGGCGACGCCTCCTGTGGCTCGTGACTGGATCGTTGAGGTGCCGATTTTATCATAGGAAATCCGGTGAAAGACTTCTGAAAAGCCATCCATACGCTTTTCAAATAGCGGCTCAATGGCCTCCGGAGTGACGTCGCGTCCTGTGAAGCCGGTGCCGCCTGTTGAGATGATCACATCCACGCCCTTATCCTCAATCCATGCGCGTACGATCGCCTGAATGGCTGGAACGTCATCTGTCACGATCTTTCTGTCTGCGAGCGTGTGACCGGCCTTCTCAAGACGATCTGTCAGCGTTGAACCGGACCTGTCTTCTTCCAGGCTGCGAGTGTCCGAAACAGTCAGAACAGCAATGTTGAGCGGAATGAACGGACGGCTGTCGTCGATGCGGGTCATGGGTGATCTCCTTGGCTTCGACATATAGTGGATGGCCAGGACAGTGTCGATGAATGTGACAAATGCCGGTTAGTAGCGTCACATTCATGAAGTCTGAGATCGGATCTAAAGTTACAAAAAATCGGAATTTGGAGAAATAAGTGAAAATAATAGGTCAGTATTATTGACCTTTAATTTCGTTTGTGATTTATCCGGTTCAACAAATGTCGATGGGAAAATCCAGGCGGCCAAAATCGGAAGGAAACGTCATGCAGAACTGGAGCCAATTGTTTGCAACCCGGGCTGACCGGATGGTGGCCTCCGAGATCCGCGAACTTTTGAAGGTGCTGGATCAGCCGGAGATGATTTCCTTTGCTGGCGGCATTCCCGATCCGGCGCTCTTTCCTGCTGAAGAGTTCAAGGCGGCATATCAGGAACTGTTCGAGCAGGATGACCATCAAGCTGCACTGCAATACTCAGTTAGTGAAGGCTATAAGCCGTTGCGGAAGTGGATCTCCGGGCGGATGGCGCTGCAGGGGATCGCTTGCTCTGAAGATAATATTCTGATCACATCAGGTGCTCAGCAGGCACTGGATTATCTTGGCAAGTTGTTTTTATCGGCGGGCGATACAGCCCTTGTTGGTTGGCCGACCTATCTTGGTGCACTGCAGGCGTTCAATGCTTATGAGCCTGCCTATCAGCGCCTTGATGCGCATGGCAATCGCTCTGTGAAGGACTATCAGGCAAAGGCTAAATCTTCAGGCGGTACTGTCAAATTCGCATATGCATCGACCGATTTCGCCAATCCGACAGGCCAAACGCTGACTTTGCACGAGCGCAAGGGGATTCTTGATCTTGCGGAGCAGCTGGACATTGCAGTCATTGAAGACGCGCCCTATCAGTGCCTGCGTTTTGAAGGTAAGGCTCTGCCATCTCTGCTTGAACTTGATATTGCCAGATCCGGCGATATCGAGGCAACGCGGACGATTTATTGCGGCAGCTTTTCCAAGACGCTGTCTCCGGGCCTGCGTCTTGGCTGGGTCTGTGCAGCCACACCTGTCATTCATCAGATGGTTCTCATCAAACAGGCTGCGGATCTGAACTCATCGACGATCAATCAGATGGTCATGACAAAGGTTGCTGAAAGCTGCTTCGACGAACATGTTGAAAAGATATGCGTCGTTTATAAGGAGCGCCGTGATCATATGATCGCTGCTCTTGCTAGCCATATGCCGGAAGGTGTTACGTGGAGCAGGCCGGAAGGTGGCATGTTCATCTGGGTCGAATTGCCCGAAAATATGGATGCTGCAGCGATTTTGAAGACGTCTTTGGAGGTCGCGAACGTCGCATTTGTTCCAGGCCATGCCTTTTTCGCTGACAGGTCCGGTCGAAATTGCATGCGGCTCAACTTCACATCGTGCGGGCCTGATAAGATTGAGACCGGTATCTCTCGCTTGGGGCGGTTGTTGGCTGATTTGATCAGCAGTGGGTCCGTGACCTAGGAGCTGAATGCCTGATCTGGACACATGCTGCGCATTTTCTGTGGCATAATCTCACTGGCATGGTGCTGTTTTTACTTCTTCGGGTTCTCATTTCGAGGCGTGCCGGGTACACCAATGAGACATTTGTCTCGTCCTTACCTCAAGTCTGCTGAAACAGTGCTTTTGTCAGCATACTTTTGGATTAATTCGGACCAGAGGCTGAACCGCTATCGGAAAGGCTGCAGATACCCATGAGCGACAATAAGACCGCCGACAGCGATCTCACTGAGGCAGCACTCTATTTTCATAAGCACCCAAGGCCGGGAAAGCTTGAAATTCAGGCGACCAAACCGCTGGGAAACCAGCGGGATTTGGCGCTAGCCTATTCTCCCGGTGTTGCGGCACCTTGTCTGGAAATTGCCAAGGACCCGGCGACTGCCGCGGATTATACCGCTCGGGCCAATCTGGTTGGCGTGATCTCCAACGGCACGGCTGTTTTAGGGCTGGGTGCCATTGGTCCTTTGGCCTCCAAGCCTGTGATGGAGGGCAAGGCGGTCCTCTTCAAGAAATTTGCTGGCATTGATGTCTTTGACATTGAAGTCGACGAGCTGGATGTCGACCGGTTCGTGGATGCGGTCGCAGTACTTGAGCCGACTTTTGGCGGCATCAACCTTGAAGACATCAAGGCGCCTGAGTGTTTTCAGATTGAAGCCAAGCTTCGCGAACGGATGAACATTCCGGTCTTTCATGATGATCAACACGGCACGGCGATTATTGTAGGCGCGGCCATTCGCAACGGCTTGGAGTTGGCTGGCAAGAAGTTGTCGGAAGCCAAGGTCGTTGCCTCAGGGGCTGGGGCTGCAGCGCTTGCTTGCCTGAACATGCTCGTCTCGCTTGGCGTTAAACGCGAAAATATATGGATCTCCGACATTGAAGGTGTCGTCTATGAGGGCCGTGAAGCCTTGATGGATGAGTGGAAGTCTAAATTTGCCCAGAAGACCGACAAGCGAACCCTGAATGAAATTATTGAGGGAGCTGACGTGTTCCTCGGCCTGTCTGCCGCTGGCGTGCTGAAGCCTGAGATGGTGGCTCGGATGGGCTCTGGTCCGTTGATCCTGGCGCTTGCCAATCCGAACCCGGAAATCATGCCCGAAGATGCAGAGGCTGTGCGCTCTGATGTTGTCATGTGCACCGGCCGTTCCGATTATCCGAACCAGGTCAACAACGTCCTCTGTTTCCCTTATATTTTCCGTGGTGCACTGGATGTTGGTGCGACGTCGATCAATGAAGAGATGAAGCATGCGGCTGTTGAGGCTATTGCTGAGCTGGCTAAAGAAGAGCCATCTGACATTGCAGCGCGTGCCTATGGTGGTGCAACTGAAACGTTTGGCCCCAAATATCTGATTCCGTCGCCATTCGATCCGCGTCTGATTTTGCGCATAGCGCCAGCTGTAGCAAAGGCTGCAATGGCGACCGGGGTTGCCACGCGCCCTATCGAGGATTTTGATGCCTATCTGGATCGTTTGAACCGGTTTGTGTTCCGCTCCGGGTTGATCATGAAGCCGATTATCCAGGCTGCCAGTCAGGATCCACAGCGGATTATTTATGCAGAAGGCGAAGATGAACGCGTTCTGCGTGCAGCTCAGGTTCTGCTGGAAGACAAGGTCGCCATTCCTGTCCTTGTCGGTCGTCCTGATGTTCTCAAAAGCCGTTGCGAGCGCTTCGGCCTCAAGATCCGGCCCGGCGATGACTTTGAGTTCATCAACCCTCAGGACGATCCCCGGTATCGGGATTACGTCGACGAGTATTTTGCCTGTGTCGGCCGTCAAGGCTTGCCGCCGGATGCAGCCCGAACGATTGTCCGTACGAACTCAACTGTTATCGCGGCCCTAGCCGTGCGGCGCGGCGATGCGGATGCTGTGATTTGCGGGCTTGAAGGCCGGTTCATTCGCCACTTGCGCGATATTCGCCAGATCATCGGTATGCGGGAAGGCGTCAAGGATCTCTCCGCACTGTCTTTGCTGATCAACAGCCGAGGGGCGATGTTCCTGTCGGATACATTCGTCAGTGAAGATCCAACCTCGGAAGAACTGGCCGAAATGGCAATGCTGGCCGCTGAAGAGATCCATCGGTTTGGCATTGAGCCTCGGGTCGCTCTCCTGTCTTTGTCCAACTTCGGATCGCGGGTCACTGCGTCATCACGCAAGATGCGCGATGCGCTCCACATTCTGTGGGATCGTTGCCCTGAACTGGAAGTTGATGGCGAGATGCATGGCGATTCCGCATTGAATGTCGCATTGCGGCAGCGGGTCATGCCAGACAGCAAGCTGAAAGGTGAAGCGAACCTCTTGCTGTTCCCGAACCTGGATGCAGCCAACATCGCTTTGAATCTCTTGAAGGTGGCGACCTCTGCCTTGCATGTTGGGCCGATCCTTCTAGGAACTGCCAAGCCTGCACATGTTCTGACGCCATCGGTCACTTCCAGAGGTGTTGTGAACATGTCGGCTCTTGCGAGTGTTGAAGCACAGAAAAAAGCTGAAGGCTGACTTGCCTGAAATGGATGTCTGGCGCGGCCTTCAGGTAATGACTTGAAGGCCGCGTATTATTGTACTCTGCTCCATCCAGTCTGGTGCGATTGGCGTTAGGTCTTGACATTTTACAGTTCAGGGCAGATACGGAGGCAGACTTTATCCGGCTGCCGCGTGAGCAGTCCGCCCTCGATGAACTCCTGACCAGCCAAAGGTTGGTTCGGAGACGAAGCGCAAGATAAGGTAAAGCCGGCTCCTCCCGAGAAGGTGATGTTTTTCCAAGTTCCCATTTCACGCGGGGTTCTGACGGCAATTGCCGCCTTTTGAAGGACAGTTCGGTCCAGGGCGCAGCGTTGTCGCAACCGCTATACGGCTCACGTGGTCCCAAGGGGCCATGAGGGGTCTGGCATGCCATTGCGTCAAATGCGCGTGGTGCCACTACAAAGGTAGAAACTTGACAGATTTCAAATCGCTTGGCCTTTCCGAGCAACTTCTAAAGGCCATCGAGGCTAACGGCTATGAAACGCCTACGCCAATTCAGCGTGACGCCATTCCCTACATTCTTAAGGGTGAAGACCTGATGGGTCTTGCCCAGACAGGCACCGGAAAGACTGCTGCATTCGGTCTACCGTTGATCGAACAGCTTTTGTCCAATCCAAAGGCGCCAGCTCTGAAGGGCACGCGCGCATTGATCCTTGCGCCAACCCGTGAGCTGGTCAACCAGATTGCTCAAAATCTAATCTCATTCGTTCGTGGAACACCTATTCGCGTTGCTTCTGTCGTTGGTGGTGTGTCCATCAATGGTCAGATCAAGCGCCTTGCCCGTGGCACTGATATCCTTGTTGCAACGCCTGGCCGTTTGCTTGACCTGGTTGACCGCGAAGCCGTTCGTTTGAACTCTGCGTCTTTCCTGGTTCTGGACGAAGCCGATCAAATGCTTGATCTGGGCTTTATCCATGCGCTTCGCAAGATTTCAGGCCTTGTTGCCAAGGAGCGCCAGACGCTCTTGTTCTCGGCGACCATGCCGAAGCAGATTGCCGATCTGGCCAAGTCTTACTTGAAAGACCCTGTCCGCGTTGAAGTTGCCAATGCTGGTAAAACAGCTGACAAGATCACCCAGTCTGTGCACTTCATGGATCAGAAAGCCAAAACAGACTTTCTGATTAATCTGATGAGCACGCGTCCGGACGATCTTTCGCTTGTTTTCTGTCGTACCAAGCATGGTGCCGAGCGATTGATGAAGCGTTTGGTCAGCAGTGGTATTTCCGCAGGCTCGATCCATGGCAACAAGAGCCAGAACCAGCGTGACCGTGCGATCAAGGGTTTGAAAGACGGAAGTCTGAAGGTTCTTGTCGCAACAGATGTTGCAGCCCGTGGGATTGATATTCCAGGCGTGAGCCATGTTTACAATTTCGAATTGCCTGAAGTTGCTGAAGCCTATGTTCACCGTATCGGTCGTACGGCGCGTGCCGGTGCTGATGGTGATGCGATTGCTCTTTGTGCTCCAGAGGAAATCGGCCTGTTTCGTCAGATCGAAAAGCTCATCAATATTACGATTGATGTTGCAAGCGGTGATGTTCCTGCTGAAAGTCGGGCGGTTTCGCCTCGCAGTGGTCGCGGTGGCGGCGGCAACCGAGATCGTCGCAATGGCGGTGGCGGCAACGGCAAATCTTCGAAGAAGGGATTCGGCGGGCCTGGTGGCAATGACAATGCCAATCGGGGACGTCGCCCACAGCGTGGTCGTCGCTCTGCTGCCTAGTTGATTGCAGCAAGTTTACAATTCTGAGAAATACAAAAAGGCGCGTTTGCAAGGCAATCGCGCCTTTACTTTTACGTAAGGTGAACTGGCGTTGTGCGCTGGTATGCGATTTACATGGTGCACCTATGCTTTTTGATCTTATTTGCTTTGAATGGTTGTATCTTGTTGTATTATAAGGGGTATTATTGCTTTGAATATTTTTCCATTAGGTGAAGTAATATGTTGACCTTTCCGTAAACGTAATCTATAAACACCCTCATCGGCGACCCGGTGCAAGTCTTAAGCAGAACAATCTGCTTGCGGTTCTTCCCAATACGGAAGGTATCGATAAGAGGCTGCTGAATTCCGAGGTCGTTTGCGTTCGTGAAAAACAGGTAACGATCCATGGCTCCCATCGGGCCAAGGGGTGAATTTGGCCAAATTCACCATTTCGGATCATTGGGCGTGAAATCAGGGGTTCAGAGGTTTTCAAATTTAGGAAACCCGAACAGTGCGGGCCTGCTAAGCGTTTCAAATGGACGAGAAGTCCTGTTTGGTTCGACGCGAAAAACCTTGTGGTAGCGGATGATGCATCTGTCTTTGCGAATAGAAGGGCCTTGAGTCCACGGCGTATCGACAGCTGCAATTGACCGCAACTGGCGTTCAGTTCCCCATAGGATTGAGGGCCGGATGAATCCCATCGTCCGCAAGTTGACGGCGTCGGACCTCATAGTCCGGCGCCGTTGGGCGTTTAATCACAAAATAAACAAATCGATCTTGGCGATTTCATGGGGCGCTTGCTTTGTCATAGACGCTAGGCCTCAGTATGAGAGCACAACAGGTCCCCTCTTTACATGTTTGGATAGTTAGGACCGCCAGCTCCCTCGGGAACAGTCCAGGTGATGTTGCCATTCGGGTCTTTGATGTCACAGGTTTTGCAGTGAACGCAGTTTTGCGAATTGATCTGGAACCGAGGAGCAGACTCGGCTTCTTCGACCCACTCATAAACACCTGCCGGGCAGTATCGGTTCGAGGGCCCCGCAAAAACGTCAAGCTCTGACAGCTTCTGTAGAGTTTCGTCTTTTACTTTCAGATGTATTGGCTGGTCTTCTTCGTGATTTGTGTTGGACAGGAACACGGAAGAAAGCTTGTCAAAGGACACAACGCCATCAGGCTTGGGGTAGTCGATCCGCTTGCAGTCCTTGGCAGGTTTCAGAGTGTTTGCATCGCTCTTGCCGTGCTTCATGGTGCCGAAGAAGGAAAAGCCAAACAGTTCGTTCGTCCACATATCGAGGCCACCAAGAGCGACGCCGACAATCGTGCCAAATTTTGACCAAAGCGGCTTCACGTTCCGCACATTTTTCAAGTCTCTGCCGATTGGACTTGATTTCCAAGCTGCATCATATCCTGTCAATTCGGCATTTTCCTCGCCCCTGGCCAAGGCTGACATGACCTCTTCTGCTGCCAGCATGCCAGACAGCATGGCGTTATGAGATCCCTTGATACGCGGCACATTCACTAAGCCTGCCGAGCAGCCCATGATCAGGCCGCCTGGGAAAGAAAGCTTTGGAACGGACTGATAGCCGCCCTCTGTGATTGCTCGTGCGCCGTAGGAAATACGCTTGCCGCCTTCGAATGTCTCGCAAATGGCCGGGTGGGTCTTGAAGCGTTGGAATTCGTCAAATGGCGAAAGCCACGGGTTATCATAATTGAGGTGTACAACGAAGCCGACGACGACCTGATTGTCTTCCAGGTGATACAGGAAAGAGCCGCCGCCGGTCTTGCCGCCCAGTGGCCAGCCGAAGGAATGCTGAACCAGGCCTTCATTGTGTTTGGAAGGATCAACCTGCCAGAGTTCCTTGATGCCGATCCCGAATTTGGCGAAGTCACTGTCCTGGTCGAGATCGAATTTCTCGATCAGTTCCTTGGCAAGTGATCCGCGGGCACCTTCGCCGATCAGGACGTATTTTCCGCGAAGTTCCATGCCGCGGGTGAATTGCGCATTTGGCTTGCCGTCGCGGCCGATCCCCATGTCACCTGTTGCGACGCCCACAACGCGCCCTGCGTCGTCATAGAGGACTTCAGCGGCGGCAAACCCCGGATAGATTTCAACGCCAAGTGCTTCCGCTTTTTCTGCTAGCCAACGGCAGACGTTGCCCAGCGAAACAATGTAATTGCCGTGATTGTTCATCAGTTTCGGCATGAACAGGTTTGGTAGACGAATAGAGCCCGCCGGGCCAAGGACCAGGAAATGGTCGGCTTTCACGGGCGTTTTGATCGGAGTGTCTTCTGTCCGCCACTCAGGCAACAATTGATCAATTGCTATCGGGTCGATTACAGCGCCTGAAAGAATATGCGCACCGACTTCGGAACCTTTTTCCAGAACAACAACGCTGATTTCCTCGCCCTTGTCAGCAGCGATTTGCTTCAGGCGTATGGCGGCTGCGAGGCCCGCTGGCCCTGCTCCGACGATGACAACGTCAACGTCCATGCTTTCGCGCTCGCCAAGTGCGTCCTGTTCCGACATCTGGTTCTCCCTCATGCGCACCGGATTGCCCGGAGCGTATCCTCAATGCATCTCTTCCTGATCCGAAATACGACATATATCATCGGATTTTCTAGATCCTGGCAAAAATTCTGGTTGCCCATCCACTCTTTGGGGGACATAGCCCCAACTCTCTATGTTTAGTCAAGATGCGGCCTTCCGTTTACGTAACGTGTATGCACGCGTAGTGTTGTTACTGGGTGCTTCATTTCCGCGCGGTGTAATCCTTAGAAAACCTTGGGAAAGGCTGTTGGGGAGAATCGTTGGACAAGTTGGGCTGCTGCAGTGTGCAACGCATGCAGAGCCTTTGTTTTTCCCGTGCCAGTCGCTAAGTTGCCGTTTGGAGGATAGCCCTTGCAAACACATGATGCAGCGCAGCGCCAACTTGAATCTCTGCTTGAGTTTTATCAGGCATCCGGTTTCGACTGTTTCCTTGAAGAGGAAGCGATTGACCGGTTTGCGTTGTCGGCTGAGCTGCTGGCTGCACAAGTTGCTGCTCGTCAGGCTGGTGCACATTCCCCGGGCATCGCAGGCTCTGGACCAACTTCTAAGCCAACTCAATCTGGGCGCTCAGCCATACCCGGTGCGGGGCAGGGGACTATGCAGACGCAGGGGGTTGATACCACTGCGGCCAAGTCTTCTGCGCCCAATGCTCCGGTTGCTGGTGGTGCCTTTGCCGATGCTGTCATACCTGATCGGGATGCGATCAATTCGGCACATGAAGTGGCGCGCAGCGCAAAGACACTTGATGAGCTTCAAGCAAGTCTGGCTGCTTTTACGGGATGCAATCTACGCTTGACTGCCAAAAATCTTGTCTTTTCAGATGGCAACCCGAAAGCACGTGTCATGTTGATTGGCGAGGCTCCGGGGCGTGATGACGACATTAAGGGACTTCCATTCGTTGGGCCTTCTGGTCCGGTGCTGGATAAAATGCTGGAGGCAATTGGGCTGGACAGGTCGTCAGTCTACATTGCGAATGTCGTGCCATGGCGACCGCCAGGCAATAGGACGCCAACTCCCCAGGAAGCAGAAATCTGCAAGCCATTCATTGTCCGGCAGATCGAGTTGGTTGCTCCAGAATATCTGGTTTTTCTTGGAGCGGCATCTACGAAGAGCTTGCTGGGCGTACAGGATGGCATTCGCCGCATGCGTGGACGTTGGATGACTTACAGCAGTGGGCAGCGTCAAGTGCCTTGTTTGGCAACATACCATCCTGATTATCTGCTAAATACACCAATTGAAAAGAGATTGTCTTGGAGGGATTTCCTCGTTCTGAGAGATAAGCTTAAAAGTGTCGTTGATTTATGATTTTACTCTATGAGTATTTGTATTTATATTTAAACTAAACTGTATAGTTTATATTGAATATGTGCTTTTAACAGTGTTGTTAACCCTTATTTTTTGTGGGGTGTGATAATAGGGTGCATTCAAAGGAGATGCATCTTAAGGGTGTTGGCTGATAATCTTGCTGTGGAGGCTGTCGTTTCTGTCTTGGTCATCGACCTCGAAGGTTTGACGTGTATTGACGCCACTGCATCCAGTTTCACTAAGGCGGGGTGTTCGATATCCTCCAAAAGAGTCCGAGAACTGAGTGAAACAATTGGTCTTCGTGTTGGCGGGCTCGACAAAATGATCCGCGGCCGAATAACCAAGGTAATGGATCACCATGCTCATGTTTCCTTTATATTCGAAGACAAGGCCTCCCAGGAAAAGCGCAAGGAACCTCGGCGCGAGGTGAGAATTCGTGCGCGGGTTTCGGACCTGAGTGGCAGTCAGATGATCCCATGCGATATTGTGGATGCAAGCAAGTCCGGATGCCGTCTGGACGCGCGAGATCTTGATTCATTGCCCGACGAAATCCTTTTGCACATTAAAAAGCTTGGTCTGCCTGCTAACGGACGTATTGTTTGGCGAGCCCCTGGCTGTGCGGGCGTCAAGCTGGACTGGCAGTTCTCCAATCGCTCTGATATTAAAAATGCTGATCTTACCAAAAAGACGTCCGCTGCAGGTAAAAACAAGATCAAAACGTCTGCAAGATTGGCCGAAGCAGCAAAGGCGGGGAAAGCACGCGATGGGGCATTTGGCTTGAGAAGATAAGGTCCTTGTTGAGTTTAGCGAGGCAGCGCTGTCGCGCTAAGGTACCCAAGTCTGGCGGGACTATGTGACGAAGGCCTTTCATAGCGTTCTATCAAGCACTATATCGGATATCATGTTCCAACCGGGGGCCGCCTTCGTGCTCGATAAATTTCGTAAGTTTCTGCCAAAAAAATTCCGCAACGATGGACCGGTGATACCGGTGGTGCGTTTGCAAGGTCCGATTGGCATGGCAACGCCATTGCGTCCTGGCCTGTCATTGGCAACCGTTGCAACGCCGTTGGAGCGCGCATTTTCGGTCAAGTCCGCGCCAGCGGTTGCGCTGATCGTCAATTCTCCCGGCGGTTCTCCGGTGCAATCTCGGTTGATCTTCCAGCGTATCCGAGATTTGGCCAAGGAGAATGAAAAAGAAGTTCTTGTTTTTGTTGAGGATGTGGCGGCAAGCGGCGGCTATATGATCGCTGTTGCAGGAGATGAGATCTTTGTCGACCCATCCTCGATTGTCGGCTCAATTGGTGTTGTTGCTGCCGGGTTTGGCTTTACCGAGTTGCTTGCAAAGGTCGGCGTTCAGCGCAGGGTTTATACGGCCGGTAAAAACAAGGCGATGTTGGACCCGTTTCAACCGGAAAATGACAAGGACGTCGAGTATCTGAAATCGTTGCAGCTTGAGATTCATGAGATCTTTATTGAACTTGTGAAACAGCGGCGCGGTGACGTGCTGTCCGATGACCCGGATATCTTCACCGGTCAGTTCTGGACTGGCCGGACAGGGCGTGACCTGGGGCTTGTAGATGCGATTGGTGATCTGCGCGGCACCTTGAAGGCCAAATACGGCAAGGATGCTCAGCCCAAGCTATTTTCAGCACCGCGTGGACTGTTCGGTCGGCGTTCGGGAGCCGGTGGCCTGTCTGTCCTTGGTGGGGCATCCGGTGAGGGGCTTGGCAAGGACCTTATTTCAGCTGCGGAAGAGCGCAATCTGTGGTCGCGGTTTGGCCTGTAGATTTGAGACTTGAAAACGGAAAAGGCTAGCAGATGACGGAGCTATTAGGGCTGGCGGCTTTGGCTGTTGGTGGCTATTGGATCGCCAAGCGCGTAAAAAAGCAAATGGCGAATGTCGAAAGTCAGATATTTGAGAGAGCTGCGGGGGCAGAAAAGCAACGTCCGACGGCCAAACTGGTCCAAGATCCAGTAACGGGCAAATATCGTCCAGAGTGAAAGCTGGAAAAGATATGGTCGTGACGGATACAGGAAGAAGCTCTGCCAACAGATTATCAATTGGGTCTGTTGGCAGTATGGTTTCTTGAGCCTACTGCAAGCCTTCAGGAAGCCACTCATACCAATTGTCGAGGTCATCGGAGGAGGTTATTCGAAAGCCTTGGCTTTGGTAGAAACCATTCGACGGGCCGATCTTGAGTGATCTGAGACGGATTGGTTGGCACTTTAGCGTAGCTTTGGCTTTGACAACCTTCATTACAACGTTGCCTATGCCGCGTCCCTGACAGTCTGGCGCAATATACAAATGATCCAGATAGAGGTGGTCTTCCTTTGAGCGAAGCACAAAGAAGCCAGCCAACTGGTTGTCATCGCGTATCTGCCAAGTGTCTTCAGATATGAACCCTTCCAGAAAACGGGTCCGAACACGTGTGCTGTCAAAGCGCCCGATTGCTTCCAGACTAGGACGCATGGCGTCCCTGCGCAGGTCTGCCAATTGGTCGCCATCGCCCGTTGTGCAGGGCAGAAATTGAATGTTGGAAGGCAAGCTCATTCTTTCAATTATTACAGCGCAGCCATATAGGTCGGCAGCTCTTCAATCTGGGGCACTACGATCATTTTGCGCACCTTGCCTGCCTTGAAGGCTTTCAGGAATTTTGCATAGTCCTTGAAGGCGACACAGCCGTGTGATCCGATCTGCCCACGCAGCAGGTTTGTGTGCGTCAGCATACCGTCTCGACCGTGCATGGCCGCGCGGTCCAGCGGTGTCATGCGGATCGCTTCAACACCATAAAACAGACTTTCGCGCATGCGCAACGTGTAGATATTGGGAGGTGTCGGACCATTGTTGCGAACTTTGGTATAGCGCGGGTTGTCTCTCATTTTACCGATGCCCGAGTGTGCCCTCAGCTTGGTGCCATCGGGCATGTGGACGGTCGCTGCGCTAATGTCATAAACTGCGATACCGCTTCCGCGTCCGGGCATGCGAACCTTGCCGGAGGTGCTGAATACCTTTGACAGGCCGCTGAACACGCCGCCTTTTTCGTTTGTCGGGTCTTCGGCTGATGCATAGGCAAGAGTGGCCGCTTTGGCTTTTACAGGTTTACTTGCGACCTGAGTGCGCGGAACGGCAGGACGTTTGGACGGGAGAGGCACGGCCTCGGGCAGTGTTTCAAGCACTGCAACGGCGACTTCCTGCGTCTCGGCAATCTCATCTCCGTCAGCCTGTAATTGGATGTCCTCTTCCACAATAGCTACAGCCACTTCAGGCTGCCCGGGCTCTGCGCTTTGCAATCTGCCTGTCAGCAGTCCGGCGTTCATCCGGCGACGCAATTCGTCCTTCGCCAGATTTGAAGCAGCTCCGGTGGCTAAGGCCGCCACCAGAGCAGAGCGTGCCAACGCCTGTTGCTCTTGAGCTTGCACAAGCATTTCTTCAGCCCGTTGCTGCTTTGCCAATGTGTCATTTAGCTGAGGATTGTCGGCTTTGAACTGCCGCATTTTCTCGGCAACAATCAGTGCAATTTCAGCCGGGGTGGGCGGTTTGTTTGCGGCTGATGCACGAGCTTTGACCTGAGTCCGGTTTCGCGCCGGAGCGGCAACTTCAGTTCTTGCATGGTCCTGCGACCAAATTGGCGGTGCGCTTGGCAGGCCATGGATTAGACCATAGGCTCCGCCGCCACCGGCAAGCAGACAGACGGTGCCAAACACGGCAAGACGATTGGATAGTTTTTTACTCAAAAACATATGGGCCCAGACTACGCGTCCCAGCAGGCCAAACACGGCCGTGCTTTACAAAACTCAACACGCATGAGGCAAACGTTTGAACTGACTCTAACCTCATGCAGCCTCCGACTATGGACAAACTTGGTAAGCAAGAGGTTTACGCCCTTGCATAAAGATGACGTGACTCTCCAAAAACGGCTATTTTCGGGCGTTCTGGTCAAGGTGAATCAATTCAAAGAAAGATGCTTAACGAAATATGTTGGGTCTTTATCCCCTTATGGCACTATCCAAACAGATGCTGAGGGGGACAGGCATAGCGATTGCTGCGCCAAAGAGTGCCGTCTTCTTGGCAGTGATGCAGCTTGTTGGAAGAAGGCTTCGTTCTATACGGTGCCTCTGCATTGGATGCCGACTTTGTCATAACTGCCATTGCTCGGCTTATGTCTTATTCTCAGGTCTGGGCCGGATCACTGGATCAATCCCCAACCCTTGACCTTGCCGCCTCTCCATGGCACCTGTCGCCACCAAAGGTGGGGCTTGGTCTCCACCATGTAAATTCAACCGATTCGGACGGAAAAACTCATCATGTCGAGCGATGTCCCTTCGCATATGCGCCCTGAAAACTCCTTTCAGGGGCTGATCTTGACCTTGCAGCGTTATTGGGCTGATCAGGGGTGTGTCGTGCTTCAGCCTTATGACATGGAAGTCGGAGCCGGGACGTTTCATCCGGCGACCACATTGCGCTCGCTCGGGCCGCGTCCGTGGAAAGCTGCCTACGTACAGCCTTCACGCCGCCCGACCGATGGTCGCTATGGCGAAAATCCGAACCGGCTGCAGCATTACTATCAGTTTCAGGTGATCCTGAAGCCATCACCATCCAATCTGCAGCAGTTGTACCTCAACTCGCTTTATGCCATCGGGCTCGATCCGAAACTGCATGATATTCGCTTTGTTGAGGATGACTGGGAAAGCCCGACGCTGGGGGCCTGGGGCCTTGGCTGGGAATGCTGGTGTGACGGCATGGAAGTCTCGCAGTTCACCTACTTCCAGCAAGTCGCAGGGTTTGAGTGCGCGCCTGTCTCCGGCGAGCTGACCTACGGTCTTGAACGCATCGCCATGTATGTTCAAGGCGTCGATAACGTCTACGACCTGAACTACAACGGTATGGAAGGTGATGACAAAGTCACCTATGGGGATGTGTTCCTACAGGCCGAACAGGAATATTCTAGGCACAATTTTGAACATGCAGACACAGACATGTTGTTCCGCCACTTCAAGGATGCCGAAGGCGAATGCAAGGCGCTTCTGGAAGCAGGAGCCAATGCACGCGATGAAGCCGGAGCTATGGTTCATCAAGTCGTACTGCCCGCTTATGATCAGTGCATCAAGGCATCCCATGCGTTTAATCTGCTGGATGCCCGTGGCGTGATTTCGGTCACCGAGCGTCAAAGCTACATCCTGCGTGTTCGTGAATTGGCGAAGGCTTGCGGTGCAGCATTTCTGGAAACGGAAGCTGGCGGTGTCGGGTATAATAAAGAGGCTACAGAATAACTGAGTAAATTTTTATCTGAAAGCCATAGTGTGTTCTGGATTACAGATTGTCATTTTTAGCGGTGCTGTTCAGGTGCTTTAGATGACAAGCAGAAAGAGTCCGGATAGCCTCCGCATCATCTTTAGTGGAGTTCTTAAATGCTTACGTGGTTTGGTCTGGGCTTTCTGTTTGTACTCTTGGTCTTTGCGATCATCCTCTACAATAATCTGGTGACAAAACGCCAAATGGTCGAAGAGGGGTGGAGCGGAATTGATGTCCAGCTGAAGCGCCGATCAAATCTCATTCCCAACTTGGTTGAAACCGTCAAGGGCTATGCATCCCACGAGCAAGAGACCTTGGATGAGGTGACACGGCTACGTGCTGAAATAAATGCTTTGCCTTGGGGTGACGTGGGCGGGCGCGGGAAAGCCGAAGTTTTGTTGTCCCAGGCGCTCGGGAGGGTATTTGCAGTCGCAGAGGCCTATCCGGATTTGAAAGCCAGCCAGAATTTCTCTGATCTGCATCAGTCCATTGAAACCAGTGAAAACAGTATTCAGATGGCCCGTCGTTATTACAATGGCGCGGTTCGTGGATTGAATGTGTCGGTGGAGAGCTTCCCCTCAAACCTGATCGCCAATCAGTTCAGATTCGAGAAGGCGGATTATTTCGAAATTACGGACGAAGACGAAAGAGCTGTGCCGGACGTTCAGTTCTGAGCGGGGAGATCGCCGTGACATTCCGACAATTTTGGGTGCCGCGGCTGACCGCGATTTTTTTCGCCGTATGTGTCGGCCAGGCTCATGCGGGCGAAAGAATTCACCGCTTTGTTTCCAACGTGGAAGTGGCGAAGAGTGGAACTTTAACCGTGACGGAAACGATCACTGTCCGGGCTGAAGGCGATCAGATTGAACACGGTATTTTCCGAGATATTCCCCTGACCGCCAAGGATGCCGGAGGCTGGTCCTATCAGGTCGGGTTCAAACTTCTGTCTGTGCTTCAGGACGGCGCAACGGCTCCCTATGTTGAAAAGTTGAATGGTCAAGGCGTCCGTATATTTATAGGTGATGCCGACGTATTTCTGAACCCGGGTGACTACACCTATACGATCCAATATGAAATCGGCCGGCAGATCCGCTTTTTTGATGCTTATGACGAAGTCTACTGGAACGTGACGGGTAATGAATGGGCCTTTCCGATTGATGAGGCTATCGCGCGCGTGGTGATGCCCGATGGCGCAGGGGCTGAAAAATGGGTTGCGTACACCGGGGTGTTTGGCAGTTATGGGGATGCTTATTCCGCAACTGTTGAAGGCGATGGTAGGGAAGTTGTTTTTGTAACGTCCAAGCCGCTTGATCATCATGAAGGGCTCACTGTCGTAGTCGCATTTCCAAAAGGATTTGCCGTTGAAACGAGCGAGAACGAAAAGCTTCTGGCCTGGTTTCAGGGACAGCGCGTGCTGGTGATCGGAAGCCTGGGGCTTGCAGTGCTGTTTGTCTATTATCTAGCCACGTGGTGGATGGTTGGTCGCGACCCGCAAAAGGGCGTCATTTTCCCACGGTTCAAGGCGCCTGAAAGCGTGTCTCCAGCGCTCGCCATATATCGTGGATCGTGGGTTTGCCGGCTCTGTGTGGACTTCTCTGTCCGCTGCCTGTTTGAGCCTTGCGGCGAAGGGGTATCTGATCCTTGCAAAGGAAGAGGATGTCATGGTGCTGCGTCTGGCCGATGGAACTCAGCCCAATTTAGCTCAACACACAACTGCTGGACCCTTACCAAAGGGAGAGGCCGCCATTGAGGCATTCTTGACCGGTCGGGGCAGCCCGTTGGCGCTGGACAAAGACAATGGAGAGGCGATCAAGAAGCTCGGCGAGAAGTTCCGATCGGCTATTGCAGACGAATATCGCGGTGTCTATTTCGTTGCCAACGGATGGTATCTTTTTACCGGGTTTGTGTTGAGCGTGATTGCCGTCGCATCCTTGTTCCTTTTCGGTAATTTAAGCGATGACGAGTTTGAGCGGTCAATTCTTTTCTGTTTCCTGTCCATTTTCTCAACCGGCATTTCCTTCGGATTGGCACATTTGGTTGCAAAGCCGTTCAAGTCTGTCGTTGGTGAGGCCTTCGAGGATTTCGTGACTTTGATGTCATTTTCTGCCCTCACCGTTGGTGGCTTGTATCTTGTCAATCTTCTGACAGCGCTAATCACTGACGCCGGTTCTCAAATTCCGTTGCTGCCGCTGTTTGTCCTGGTGATGGTCATCCTGCTTATCGTTTATACAATTTACATCGACGTTCCGACAACGGAGGGACGTTCCAAAATGGACGAGATTGAGGGATTGAAACTCTACCTGTCAGTTGCCGAGAAAGAGCGTTTGAACATGTCCGGAGTGCCGGAGATGACGACTGGCATTTTGAAAAATTGCTTCCCTATGCCGTCTCCCTTGGCGTTGAACAGCCATGGGCCGAGAGTTTTCAGACGTGGCTATCCGGCGCTACCCGGTCGGAAAATGACAGTAATTATCGTCCGACCTGGTACAGCGGCCGCGACTTCGATTCCAGTGATATCAGCTCCAGTATCGGGGCAACGGCAACATCGATGGCCGGATCGTTTCAATCTTCACTACCCGCTCCGAAGTCTTCGAGTTCGGGATCTTCGGGCGGTGGATCATCCGGTGGCGGCGGTGGCGGCGGTGGCGGCGGGGGCTGGTAACCGATGCCTTTTGGAAGCCACAGCCAATTTAAACAGGTAAAATGCTCTATAAGGGATGCCATCAGCGCATGGGGAGGCGCAGAGGCAAATGAATGTAGGATTGGTCACTATCGGCGAATTTGCGAGTTTCAACATCGCGATCATCGTCTATTTTCTTGGAGTACGTCTGAACAAGGCGGTTCCAGTTCTCAATCGCTATAATATCCCCGAGCCGGTCTCAGGAGGATTATTGGTCGCAACTCTGGCGCTGATTTATTATCTGGTTACAGGTTCTGAAATTGGTTTTTCGCTGCAGGCCAGAGACTTTTTGCTGCTCTATTTCTTTACAGCCATAGGCCTCAATGCTCGGTTCTCCGATTTGGCAAAGGGCGGCAAGCCGCTGCTGATCCTGCTTGTCTTGACCGTGGGTTATATGTTCGTGCAGAACGGAATTGGCACTGGCATTGCGCTTGCCATGGGTTTGCCTGTCGGTTTCGGTCTATTGGGGGGCACTATCTCTCTGGTTGGCGGCCATGGAACGGCCATCGCATGGGGCCCAACTCTTGCTGGTGAATATGGTGTCTCTGGAGCCGTGGAAATTGGTGCTGCGACGGCTACACTCGGTCTTATTGCCGCCTCGCTGCTTGGTGGTCCTGTTGCGGATGTGTTGATTAATCGCCGTGGTGGCAAGCCTTCCAAGTTTGCACAGGATGAAACGCCCGTCATTGGCCTTGAACACGAAGATCAGTCTACAGCCGTCGTTACGCATACCGAGCTGATGCGCAGTCTGCTCTGGTTGAACATCGCCATTGGCATGGGCGCAGGCCTTAAGGAAAGTCTGAGCGTCGGCGTTGGTCTCGATCTACCATTGTTCGTCGTCTGCCTGTTCTGCGGTATCTTGCTATCAAACAGCCTGCCGCTGGTGTTTACGAAGATGACTTGGCCAGCCCGGTCACGGTCTCTCGCTGTGATTTCAGAATTGGCCCTGGGCATCTTCTTGACCATGTCGTTGATGAGCTTGCAGTTGTGGACCATCGCGGGTCTTGCCGGGCCAATGCTGATCATTCTGGTGGCGCAGGTTGTTGGCGCCGGTCTGTTCATCATCTATGTACTCTTCCCGGTCATGGGGCGTGATTATGAGGCGGCAGTGCTTGGGGCAGGCTTTGCGGGGTTTGCACTGGGGGCAACGCCAACAGCCATCGCGAATATGACGGCTGTGACCAAGCAGTATGGTGCAGCTGCGCGTGCCTTCCTGATTTTGCCGTTGGTCTCGGCCTTCTTCGTCGATCTTACGAACGCAGCAATCATCTGGCTTTTCCTGGGTGGTTAGGACTCGAAGTCATCCAGGTGAGGGACAGCTACACGACGACAGGGGGTGACAAATCCGGCGTGAGTTGCTAACCGACGAGCAATTGAATTCGCCGGGCTCGTTGCCCGTTGCCAACCTTGGGCGCCTTGCCCGCTGTACCAGAGGCTTTTGATCCCGATGCCTGATCTCCTGCTTGAGCTTTTCAGCGAGGAAATCCCCGCGCGCATGCAGCGCCGCGCCGCTGAAGACCTGAAAACCCTGGTGACCAATGCCTTGGTTGATGCGGGTCTGCCCTATGATGGCGCAAAGGCCTTCGCGACGCCGCGCCGGCTTGCCTTGCATGTGGCTGGTGTTCCAGCAGCATCAGCAGCAACGCGCGAAGAACGCAAGGGTCCGCGGGTCGGGTCTCCTGAAAAAGCCGTTGAAGGCTTCTTGCGCGGAGCAGGGCTTGCCTCCATCGACGATGCGACTATTCAGAGCGATCCCAAGAAGGGTGAGTTCTATGTGGCTGTGATCGAAAAGCCGGGCCGTCAGGCCATCGACATCATCGCGGACTTCATGCCGGGTCTGATCAAGGGGTTTCCTTGGCCGAAATCCATGCGTTGGGGCACTGGTTCCATGCGCTGGGTCCGCCCGCTGCAATCCATCGTCGCCACCTTTGGTCCTGAAACCGAAGAGCCTGACGTCGTATCGTTCGAAGTTGCCGGATTGAAGGCTGACCAGACGACCCGCGGTCACCGGTTTTTGGCGGATGAAGCGTTTGAAGTCCGCCGGTTCGACGACTATGCGACCAAGCTGGAAAAGCACAAGGTCGTGCTGGACGCTGACCGCCGCAAGGACATGATCCTGCATGATGCCAAGGATCGTGCGCTCGCGCTTGGGCTTGAGCTGGTTGAAGATCCGGGCCTTTTGGAAGAAGTCGCTGGCCTTGTGGAATGGCCGGTGGTTCTGACTGGATCCTTTGATGAAGCCTTCCTGGAAATTCCGGATGAGTGCATTCAGCTGACCATTCGTGTGAACCAGAAATGTTTCGTGCTGCGCAATCCGCAGACCGGGCGGCTAGCCAACCGGTTCGTGCTGACCTCGAATATTGAAGCTACAGACGGTGGCAAAATCATCGTTGCGGGCAACGAGAAGGTTATCCGCGCGCGGTTATCCGACGCGAAGTTCTTCTGGGACACAGATCTCAAGACCAAACTTGCCGACAATCTGCCCAAGCTCGACAGCATTGTGTTCCACGAAAAGCTCGGAACCCAAGGTGAACGCGTTAAGCGTCTTGAAGTGCTGTCAGCCGAAATTGCGCCACTGGTTGGAGCTGATGTCGAAAAGGCAAAACGGGCCGCGACGCTCGCCAAGGCAGATCTGGTGTCCGCCATGGTCTATGAGTTCCCTGAACTTCAGGGCCTGATGGGCAAGACCTATGCTGAAAAGCAAGGCGAGGATGCCTCTGTCGCTATCGCCATTGAGGATCACTACCGCCCGCAGGGACCAAGCGACACCGTGCCAAGTGATCCGGTCGCCATCGCCGTGGCGCTTGCTGACAAACTGGACATGCTGGCAGGCTTCTGGGCCATCGATGAAAAGCCGACCGGCTCCAAAGATCCGTTCGCCCTGCGTCGTTCCGCGCTTGGTGTCATTCGGATTGTTCTGGACAATGGGTTACGTGTTCAATTGGGGGAAGCATTCTTGTCTGCCTTGAAGCTTAACGGCTTAAAGGTCGCGAATCCGTCTGCTTTGGTTGGGGATCTCCTGTCCTTCTTCGCCGACCGCCTGAAGGTCCACTTGAAGGGCGAGGGCGCGCGCCACGATTTGATCGATGCCGTTTTTGCGCTGGGTGGTCAAGATGACCTGCTGATGGTGGTGCGCCGGGTCGAAGCTCTGGGCAAGTTCGTTGCCTCTGACGATGGTGCGAACCTGGCCGCTGGCTACAAGCGTGCGGTCAACATCCTGAAGGCGGAAGAGAAGAAGGACAAGACTGCTGTGACGGGCCGTCCGCAGTCTGAGCACTTCAAGGAACAGGCTGAGATCGATTTGGCATCCGCCATCGACACTGCCCGCGCTGAGGCGGAAACGGCTGTGAAGGCAGAAGACTTTGCAGGGGCCATGGAAGCCTTGTCGAAGCTGCGCGCTCCCGTCGACAGGTTCTTCGATGACATTCTGGTGAATGACGCTGATGCGGACATTCGCATGAACCGCCTGCGTCTTCTGTCGGAAATTCGCAACGCCACTCATGTGGTTGCGGATTTCTCCAAGATTGCGGGTTGACCAAATTTTCCAGATTTAGCTCTTCAGCCACCAAGCGTGCATTTCCTTGAACATGGGTTCAAGCTGCCTTGCGCGCTGGGTGGCTGAGTATTCCACCTTAGGCGGAACTTCCGGGTAGACTTTCCTGGCGACCAGTCCGTCCCGCTCCAGTGCCCGCAGCTGACTGGTCAGCATTGTCTGGGTGATACCTTCGATCTGCCGACGCAATTCGCTGAAGCGCTTTGTGCCCTGGAAGATCAGGACCTGCAGCAGGATAAGCTTCCACTTGCCGCCGATCAGCTTCGCAATGTCGGGCATGGGGCAAGGCAGTTCATGCTGAGCCGATGGGTCTTTCTGGTCTGCAAGGCCGGCCGGATGCTTGTTCATAAATAAATCCAGGTTAAAAACTGGCAGAAGTCCGGCAATAGTATCGTCGACGATACTTAGTCAGAAATTTCTGCCTTCTTTCATAATCAGGCTGTCGCCGCTTTATTTGTTCCATCAATCTGATGAAGGAGTAAAGCCGTGAGCACAGATTATTGCCAGACCATCGATGTGCCCGTTTCAGCAGAAACAGCTTTTCATGCAGTGACCCTGTCCATGTCCGAGTGGTGGACAACGATGAGTGGCCCCTTTGCTATGGATGGCGACAAGGCGACAGCAAGCTGGCCGGATGGGACCACATGGTCATTCGAAGTGAAGTCTCATCGCCCCGCAGAGCATCTGGAGCTTTACTGCTACCAGGCCGATCACATCCATCCTTCGGTAACACCGGAGATGCGCGTCGAATGGGAAGGTACGTGCCTTGTCTTTGATTTCGAAACGATGGGTAAGAGACAGTCAAGGGTGACTATGGCCCATCGCGGACTGACGCCGCAACTCAACTGCTTCGACATCTGCGTGAAGGGTTGGGATCTCTATTTTGGCGGAAGCCTGAAGTCTTATTTGGACGGGAAGAGCACAGCCGCCTGAATTGGAGAAGCGAATGGCTCCCTGAAAGGTGTCACGACCTTTCAGGGTGGTAATGTCTGTCAAAGCTGACTGATTACCCAGCCGCTGGCTGCCATGATGACAAGCGCCTTGCCCAGCCCCAGATGAAACCTTAGCAAAAGAAGTCCGGCAAACAGGGTCAGTACGGCGGCACGCCAGTCGAAGGTTCCAAGGTCAGGTGTCCACAGGGACAGCGGTCCCATGGTCTGAAGACTGACGGATCCGAACAACGTGTGGAGCGCAAACCAGACCCCGAGATTGAGAATGACGCCAACAACGGCAGCTGTGATCGCTGCCAGCGCACCTCGTAGTTTGGGGGCTGAATCCAGTCTATCGATAAATGGCGCTCCGGCAAAAACCCACAAGAAGCAGGGTGCGAAGGTGGTCCAGAGGCCAACCCCGACGGCCGCAATGCCTAGCCATATGCCGCCTGCCTTGTTGCCCGCCAGATAGGCGACAAATTCGGTTACAAGGATCAGCGGGCCCGGCGTTGTTTCGGCAAGCCCCAATGCGTCGATCATTTCATTTGCCGAGAGCCAGGATCGGCTGACCGCAACTTCCTGGCCAAGATAAGCAAGCACGGCATAAGCGCCGCCGAACGTGACAACGGCGAGCTTGGAAAAAAGAACACCGACTTCCACCAGCAGGGAGTCTCGTCCAAGCGCGAGCCACAAGAGGGCCAGCGGCAACAGCCAGATGGCAAGCCAGACCGCGACGGTGATTGCCGTTCGCCGCAAGATCGCGGGCGGCGGAGCACTTACCGCGGCTGGCTCCCTTTGGCTGATAAAATAGCCGTAGAGGGCTGCCACAGCTATGATCGCCGGGAAGGGGACATCAAAGAAGAAGATCGCAGCAAAAGCCAGTCCGGCCAGCGCCCAATAGGCTTTTCGTTTCAAGGCCCGCTTTGAAATCCGCAGCAGGGCCTCGATGACGATGATGACAACGGCTGCCTTGATGCCCAGGAACAGCGCCTGAACCAGCTCAGTCGCTCCAAATTCGGCATAGATTCCGGCCAGCAGCAGCACGACAATTGCACCCGGCAGGATGAAACTGAAGCCTGCCATCAACCCGCCGAGCACCCCATGCAGGCGCCAGCCAGACCATGTGGCCAGCTGCATTGCCTCCGGTCCAGGCAACAGCATGCAGAAACTCAGGGCATTGAGATAGGTTTTTTCGGACAGCCATTTGCGCTCATCGACCAGGATTTTGTGCATCAAAGCGATTTGCGCTGCGGGACCGCCAAATGACATGAGCCCAATCTGGAGCCAGGCTTTGGAGGCGTCTTTCAACGTTGGGCTCGTTATTGGTTCTTGTGATGTCATTTTGCGCTTCGCGATCCCGGCCAGTCGTGCGTTTCGTCACTTGCATCCCGGCACCAGCGGTAAAACGCGTCGTACAGAAGCAGCCCAGCTTCAAGCTGGGCAAGGTCATCCCGGTACATGCGAGATAATCCGAGAGATGCAGCCATAAGGCCTGCACATTGCGGGGAGATGTCATGCCGGTCGGTATCTGCACCGCGGACGATCGCTGCAAAGCGGTTAAGCGCTTCGGTTTCGAGTTTAAATTCCTCGATCATCGTGTCGAATGTGCAGCGGTCGCCGCGATGGCTCCAGAACACGCCGTCAATGTCGAAAGGCGTCGCGTTGAAGCGCTCGGCAACGCCGTCCACCTCTTGCGCCGTGACATACAGAAACACTGCGGACGGATCGACAAAACGGCGGATCAGCCAGGGGCAAGCGATCCGGTCGATCTTTGGCCGCAGCCGTGTGACCCATATAGTCCTGCCTTTTGCATCGCGAGGCGGCAAAGCGCCATGTGGAATGCGCGGCAGACCTGCATCGCGCCAGGCAAACATTCCGCCCTCGAGGGCTTCGGCTGAAATGCCTTCATGCTGCAGGTAGGCGACAACACCTTGGCTGAGCTTTTTGCCTTTTTGGCAGATGATGACGGCGCGCTTGTCACGCAGTCTGTCTGCGAGCCCTTCAATGTCGTTGAAAGGGTGCCGAAAGGATCCGGGGATCAGAAAAGCGTCGCCTTCAAAATCTTCATCAATGCAGACATCGACCAGGATCGGGCAATCTGGTGTGCCGATCAGGCGATTGAGTTGGGAGACCGTGATTTGATTCGGCGCAGGCATAGCGTCCTCCATTGTGTATGGATCTCAGGACGCGATCTTTCAGCTTGCGCTTCACGGGGACATCGCGGGAACCCCTTGCCCAGAATATGTTTTCTAGGCAGATGGAAGTCAAGAAGCTTTCTGGGCAAGGGGCCTTGGTCAGGTTACTGAGTGGCGGTGGCTACCAGTCTTGGTACTGGCTTTTCTTCAATCGGCCAGTGAATGACAGCGGCAAAGAGGCCGAGCGCTATCGCGACCCACCAGATGGCGTCATAGGAGCCCGTTTCATCGTAGAGCTTGCCGCCGAGCCAAATGCCAAGGAACGATCCGATCTGGTGTGACAGGAATACAAAGCCGAACAGGGTTGCCATATAGCGCGGTCCGAACATGACGGCGATGAGGCCTGATGTCGGTGGTACGGTGGAGAGCCACAATAGGCCCATAGCGCCGGAAAACAGCAATACGGTGAGCGGTGATATGGGCAGCATCAAAAACAGGAAAATGACGGCAGCCCGAGCGAGATAGATCATCGACAGAAAAATCGGCTTTGAATAACGCCCGCCGATATAACCAGATGCCAGCGATCCGATGATGTTGCAAAGCCCAATCAAGGCAATTGCAGTCGCGCCCCAGGCAGGGTCCAGCCCAAGATCTGCGATATAGGGCGGCAGGTGGACCGTGATGAATGCGACGTGGAAGCCGCAGACAAAAAATCCTATCGTGAGAAGAATAAACCCACGTGTTTGAAAAGCTTCAGCCATTGCTTGTCGAAGAGTTTGGTTGGCGACTGCCTGGCTGGAGCCTTCAAGTGAGGCCTTGCCTTTGAGAGCAATGGCCATCATTGGAATGATCATGACAATGCCGGAGAAAACGATCAGCGTTTGTTGCCAGCCAATGCCTTCAATCAACTCGCTCCCGAGCGGAGCAAATAGAAACTGACCAAGCGAGCCTGAGGCTGTGCCGATGCCAAACGCCAGCGAGCGCTGCTCGGTCGTCACGATGCGGCCGAAAGAAGCCAGTACCATGGAGAACGATGAAAAAGCGATGCCCAGGCCGATCAGAACACCGGCAGACAGATAGAGCGCAACTGCGGTTTCTGCCTGCGCCATTAGCACGAGACCAATGCAATAGAGCACTGCGCCAAGGGTAAAGGTTTTCCAAGTTCCAAAGCGATCTGCAGACATGCCTGCGATCGGTTGTCCTATGCCCCACAGAAGGTTCTGGATGGCGATGGCTAGGGCGAAAATTTCCCGGCTCCAGTCCCGTGCTTCTGTCATCGGTTGAAAAAACAGGCCCATGGCAGAGCGCGGCCCGAAAGACACCAGGGCCACGATGCAGCCGCAGACAATCGCAAGCGGGATGTTGGGTCCGGTTTTCCCAGTGGTTGTCTGTATGCTTGGCACTGAAGGCCCTCTATGTAGCAAGAGTTGATTTTTGTGAGAACTTACACCGGGTTCTTAATCGCAGAAAATGATTTATTTTGAACGATTAATCAGTGTTGTGAATGGGATGGCGCCTTGGTGAGGAAGCGCTGTCAAATTCTTGATAAGCGGGATTGAAAATTAGCCGTCTTGCTTTCAGGTTTATTGAAAGTCCGTAAGGCGTTGAATTAATATGGTAAAATCATCAGATGTGCCGTGAGGCAATAAAATTGATAGATTTCCTCGTGAAAATCCCCTATATAAACTCGTAACGAGCAAAAGAAGTTATGCAGGGCTTATAGTCCGTTTTCTTTTGCGATAGATATGCTCATTCTGAGTATAATGTCCTGAGGGAGGTCTCCATGACCATCGCCAGTTCTTCTGTTGCCTTTGAAGGTGCAATGCCAATGGCCCCGACTGCGCTAGAGCGCTTCGGCAAAGTTGAGCGCCCGGACCTTGCCTATACACGGGAAGTCGCCGAGGCGACTGCGCCGATTTTTGAGAAGGTCAAGCACATCATCCCTGCGATCGAGTGGCCGGCGCTTGCGCCAACGATCCATGCGATCAACATTCTCAAAAGGCAGCGGAATGCGGTGATCCTTGCCCACAATTACATGACGCCGGATATTTTCCATGGCGTTGCTGATATTGTGGGTGACAGCTTGCAGCTGGCCATTGAAGCGACGCGCACGGATGCTGAGGTGATCGTACAGTGTGGGGTTCACTTCATGGCTGAAACCTCGAAGATCCTGAGCCCGGACAAGACTGTCCTGATCCCGGATATGAAGGCTGGCTGTTCGTTGGCTGAATCCATTACTGGAGCCGATGTGCGTGCCCTGCGCGAGCGTAATCCGGGCGTGCCGATCATCACTTATGTGAATACGTCTGCTGATGTGAAAGCCGAGTGCGATATCTGTTGCACCTCGTCCAATGCCTTGCAGGTGGTCGAGAGCTTTGGTGTGAATCGGGTATTCCTGATCCCGGACAAATATCTTGCCGCCAACGTTGGCAACAAGACGGACGTTGAAGTGCTGATCTGGGACGGGGCTTGTGAAGTGCACGAGCGCTTCACTGCGAAAGAGTTACAGGACTATCGCAAGATTGATCCGGGCATCAAGATCATTGCGCATCCGGAGTGTCCACCTGAAGTAGTTGCAGAGGCTGACTTCGCCGGATCCACAGCGCATATGATTGACTGGGTGAAGACCAAAAGGCCGGAAAAGGTGATGATGATCACCGAATGTTCGATGGCCGATAATGTTGCCAGCGAAACCCCTGGCGTTGACTTCATTCGTCCGTGTAATCTGTGTCCGCACATGAAGCGGATCACGCTAGGCAAAATCCTCGACAGTCTTGTCGATATGACCGACGAAGTTGTTGTTGACCCGATTATCGCTGAAAAGGCCAAGGTCGCGGTCGAGCGGATGATTAACTTAAAGAGCTGATCCGCTCTCTTCATTACTTCAGCACCCGTCGATTTGGACGGGGTGCCTGTCTCGGTCGCTTTCTGTGGCCGATCATCTTGGGAAATTTCCGATGGGCGTCTCTTTTGAGGACTTCGCCCCCGCACTTGCGGGCAAAGACGTTGATGACGTCGTCATTCTGGGTGGCGGCCTGGCTGGTCTGTTCTGTGCGCTGAAACTCAGCCCACGGCCGGTTACCGTAATTTCCAATGCCCCGATTGGTGAGGGAGCTTCGTCTGCCTGGGCTCAGGGCGGTATAGCTGCTGCGGTCTCCGAGCAGGACACCTTCGAAAAGCATCGCGATGATACACTCGTCGCCGGGGTCGGCCTTTGTGAAGAGAAGATCGTCGAGCAGATGACACGTGAGGCGGGGGACCGCGTCCGTGACCTTCTGTCGTTTGGTGTTCCCTTCGATCAAGACCTTGAAGGCAAGTTGCAGCTGTCTCGTGAGGCGGCTCATTCTGAGAACCGGGTCGTGCGTGTGCGCGGTGATATGGCTGGCCGTGCCATTATGGACTCGCTGATCGCAGCCGTTCGTAAAACACCTTCGATTCGAATTCTGGAAGGTTTCATGGGCGAAAGCCTGATGGGTGAGGGACGCTATGTGACGGGCGTTCTTGCTCGTAAACGTGGCGGACTTGAGCGTCTGGCCTTTCCAGCCCATGCAGTCGTGCTTGCCTCTGGCGGCATTGGCCATCTGTATGGGGTGACGACCAACCCAGGTGAGGCGAACGGTCATGGTGTGGCGATGGCCGCGCGGGCCGGGGCCGTGATTGCTGATGCTGAATTTGTTCAGTTCCATCCAACTGCCCTGAACGTTGGCAAAGACCCGGCACCGCTGGCAACCGAAGCCTTGCGCGGTGAAGGCGCACTTCTGATCAACTCTGCTGGCGAGCGCTTCATGGAGCCGATCCATGAGCTGCTAGAGTTGGCTCCACGGGACATTGTTGCCAGAGCAATCCATCGCGAGGTGACAGCTGGTCGTGGCGCTTTCCTCGATTGCCGTGAAGCGATAGGGAGTTCTTTCGAAGACCGCTATCCGACTGTATTTGCCGCTTGCAAAGATGCTGGCATTGATCCTGCCACACAGCCAATACCCATTGCGCCTGCCGAGCATTATCACATGGGCGGTGTATTGACGGATGCCAACGGACGTACATCGCTGGATGGTCTGTGGGCAGCGGGTGAAGTGGCGTCAACAGGTGCGCATGGCGCAAACCGACTGGCATCAAACTCTCTGCTGGAAGCTGTGGTTTTCGCAGCGCGCATTGCCGAAGACATTCAAGGTCTAATGCCGACACCGCGCAGCGCTTATTGGAATGAAATGGACAGCGAACCGGGCCTTCCAAGCCAGCGTAACAGTGAAGAACGCGATGCAATCACAGTGCTGCGAGAAACGATGAGACGAAATGTTGGGGTTGAACGGGATGCTGAGGGTTTGCGGCGCGCGCTTGTGGACATTGGCAAAGCGGAGGCTTCCTGTCACAGGGTGTCGATCCGCAACATGATGATAACAAGCCGGATTATTGCAGCTGCAGCTTTGAAACGTACCGAGAGCCGTGGTGGTCATGCCCGCTCAGACTATCCTGACACCGATCCAAAGCAGGCGCAGCGGTCCTACGTCAAGTTGAACGAAGTCAATACAATTGCAAATGCTGCCGTTGAGGCTGCCCAAGAAAACATATCCGGGAGTTGATCCATGAGTGCTTATCTTCCGGTTCTGCCGAAACTGATGGTCGATGAAGCTGTAAAAGCAGCCTTGCTTGAAGATTGGGGCAGAGCTGGTGATATCACAAGCCAGGCGACCATTCCGGCGGATAAGGGTGCAACGGCGATTATCGCTTCTCGCAAGCCCGGTGTTCTGGCCGGGTTGGAGCTCGCGGAAAGTGCGTTTCGTCAGACCGACAGCGATGTGCAGTTTGAAAGCCTGTCCGCAGATGGTGACCGGCTGGAACAAGGCACGATCGTTGCTCGTATGTCAGGGCCTGCCCGCGCTATTTTGTCAGCTGAAAGGGTCGCTCTAAACTATCTGAGTCATCTCTCTGGTATCGCCTCGGCAACAGCACAATTTGCCGATCTGATTGCCCACACCAAGGCAGACATCGTCTGTACCCGCAAGACAACGCCAGGCCTGCGCGCCTTTGAGAAATATGCAGTGCGCTGCGGTGGTGGTTCCAACCACCGCTTCGGTCTGGACGATGCTATTCTGATCAAGGACAACCACATCGCCGTTGCTGGCGGCGTCAGGCAAGCTATCGAAGCGGCCAAGGCCTTCGCTGGTCATTTGGTCAAGATCGAGGTGGAAGTTGATACGCTGGATCAGTTGCGTGAGGCTTTGCCGCTAACACCCGATGTTGTCATGTTGGACAATATGGGCCCGGATCTTTTGCGTGAAGCTGTTAGGATCGCAGGCGGTCAAGTTCTGTTGGAAGCATCTGGCGGGATTGAAGCTGATACCGTCAAAAACATCGCAGAAGCAGGCGTTGATCTGATTTCTTCCGGCTGGATCACCCACTCCGCGCCGATACTGGATCTGGGTCTCGATATAGAGATTGGTTAGATGAAGATCTAGTGTATTTGCGGGCGCTATCCTCGGCGGTGTGCCGAGGATGCAACTTGTTTGCAGTGTTTTACACTCGGGACAAAGCCCGAGAAAGGCGATAGCTGGTTTTGATTACCCAGCCATCAGGGCCAATCCGCATAGAGCCGTGACGCCGCCGAGGAATCGCGTAGCGATCTCGCCGCGTCGTGTTTCAGGGCCAAGGCCAACTTTGGCTCCGTAGCCGATCAGTACACCGGCTGCGTGCAGCAAGGCGGTCGCTGAAATGAAGCCAGCCGCATAGCCGAATTCTCCCGCTCCGCCGATTTCGCCGCCGTGGGCGTGGCCGTGAAAAAAGCCGAAAATGCCGACGAGAGCCATGCTCAGGGGCAAGGAAAACCTTGCAGCAATCGCCACAAGAGCGCCAAGGGCGACGACGGACGCCAGTATGACCGGCTCCACGAACGGTATATGCAGACCCGTTAGAGATAAAACAAAGCCTATGACCATTGAGCCGACAAAGGCAGTGGGAAGCCCCCAAATAGCTCTGCCGCCTAGTAAGGCCGCCCAAAGGCCAACGGCAATCATCGCGAGCACATGGTCAAGACCAAAGACGGGATGGGTGAAACCGGCAGCGAACGATCCGTGCGCTTCAGGGTCCACGTGGGCAAAGGCAGGGGACGTGGCCAGCATGAGAGCCGGGACGGCAAGGAGCCGAGGGTAATTCATGATGTGATCCTTCGAGATAAGTCGATCCGGCACCCCGGTATGGGTCATGCCTGAGGCAAGGAATAATCCTCAAGTCTGTCTTGTCAAACCTTGCGGGACCCTAGCCTGTTAACAGTTTGAAGTATCGTCTATCAAATAGACACGGGAGGCGTCTGAAAATGTGTCGCATTTTGCGTTGTTCTATTGATCATATCTCGTGCGCCAGGGCACGCTAATCTGGAAGGGATTGATAGGCGCTATGATGGTAAAATCATTATTAGCCCTAAATTTGCCGCGGGTGACAGTTTAGAAGACTATGGATCATAGTTCATCAATAGGAGCGACCTGACGTGCATCATGGTTTTTGAAGCAGGGTCAGGTGGCTTTCTGCGGTTCTAGGAGCGGAATAGGAAAAAATGGAATGATGGCCCATCAGCAGTTGGTTGGAGTATAATAATGGCACAACGCTTTTATTGTGCAGCGAGTGTAAGTGTTTTACTTGCCATGACAGCAACAGCAAATTCAACAATCGCCTGTTCGATAATATCGAATGTGCAGGGAGCCGAAAGTATTGGCCTTTACCGCCTTGCCGATGAGACTTCGGGAATTATACGGAAAATCCCACTCGGCGATTTGGTGGAATATCCGGCAGAAGATCTTGCGCCCACTCAAGCCGAAGGTTGGGCTTGGGTGAGGCATGATATCAATCAGGATGTTATTTGGCAGACTGGTGTTTACGGATGGATGAAGATCGAGAGTATTTCGGACTGTGGGTAATACCAGCCAAAGGAGATCGAATTAAAATAGCTCTGGACTTTAGGTTTAAGGCGGATTTTGACGCCCACTTCCAATTAGCAGCTCTATGCGCGTGCATCGCGGCAGATTACTAAGGTTGATGTCGATTGATGGGTTCCACCATTGTGGGCAGAGTTTGGTTAAACGAGGAAGGTTTTTGCGTCAATTCCAGCCACCGGCATAGGTCTTGTAGAAAATGTGCTCGCCAACCTGGCCGCGTTTGGCCATGGACTTCGCCCAACGGGGGGCGACGTAGGTGGCATGGTAGTGGGTCGATGCATCGACCATTTTCAGATATTGCTTGCCGCCAGTGACCTCTTTGGCGAGGCGTCGCGCGGTTTTCCAGCTGGCAGGCTGGGTAATGCGGTCCTTGATGCCGTCACAGGCAAAGGAGAACTGGCATCGATTCCGCTTGTGCTTGTTCTGATAGACAACACCGCAAATGGAATTTGGATAGGATGGATTCTTCACCCGGTTCAGCACGACCTGGGCAACAGCCACCTGGCCTTCTTCAACCTCGCCGCGCGCTTCAAAATAAATAGCTTCAGCCAGACAGCGTTGTTCTTTCGCCGAACCGACGGATAGTGGCAAGGGCTTTTGCGCCCACCAATGCGGGTTTTCAGGATCTTCTGGAGGCGGAGCATCCTGCTCGTATTTGGCTGCGCCAAAGAGCGCGTTGAATGGTTCCTTGGTGTCCTGAACCGAGTCCGGTGCATAGGCCGAGACAAGCGAGAAGCTGGCCGCAGCTGCATTGCGTGCTGACATCACCTGTTGCAGGTCCATCGGACCGTTCGAGCCGGGTGTTCGCGTTGGTATGCTTGCCAGCATAGTGGACTGTTGTTTGGTCAAAGGCTGTGGCTTGACGAACGAGACGCGTGGCAAATCGGCCCGTTCTGCATCGCCGCCGATCATGCTGGGTATTGAATAAATGGCACCCGCTGCCATATCGACCATCTGGCGGTCAGGCGCTAGTGTTATGTGCCTGTTCCCTTTTGAAGAGCGGTTGACTGCAATTTCGTCAGGGATTTCAGTTGGGGCGATTTCGGCAGCAAGTTTGGCAAGGCCGGACACATAGGTGTCGCGGACGCCATCGGCCGCAGACGTCAATGTCAGTTGTCGCGACCTCATTGGGTCAACCGCTGCTGAGGGATGTCTTGCAAGGGAAAGCCGTGGCGTGATTTCGGTCGCAAACTGGGCGGGTTCCAGCGCCATCATCCAGCGTGGGGCATCTGTCTGCTTTTGCGTCAAAAGAGACAGAATGTCCTGTTGTCCGATAGAACTGGTCAGGAACATGAAAGCAAGTGGGGAAGCGAAGACAAGGCGCTTCAGCTTTGTCCGTGCAACAGGCGGTTTTACCTGCGTTGCAGATACTCGTGATGTTGCCCTTTGCGAGGGCAAACGGTTACGCGGGCCAGACATACGCAGCCAACTCCAACTCGATACGCGTGTCCGGAAAACGCCCGGACGATACTGGTCATTTGAATCTTTCCAAATGCAATCAAATTGAGGGTGACGCTTTAACCTTGAAAGAGAGTTAATGGCCTGAAATTCTATTTTTCCCCTGCGTCACTTGATGCGAAATGCAAGCGTTATGGTTAAGCGCGGTTCGGCGAGGGAGAATAATAAGCGTTGTTCAGCGGCCGCCGAGACGAAGCCCTGGGGCGGGGCGTTCCTTCAAAAGTCCATGCCGGAAGCGAAACAGGGCCGCTGGTCGCCCACCCGTGGTGGTCGAGGTCGCACCGGTTGGCTCGACCAAATCAGCGTTCTCAACCAGCCTGCGGAAGTTTTGCTTGTGCAGGTGGCGGCCTGAAATAGCCTCGACCGAAGCCTGCAGCTCGGTCAGTGTGAAGGTGTCCTGCATCAACTCGAACACGACAGGTCGGTATTTCAGCTTGGCACGCAATCTGGAAATAGCGGTTGCCAACACGCGGCGGTGGTCGAAGCGCATCGGGCGACCAAACTTTGGTAAATGAGGGCGTTTCAGTGCGGCGGGTCGACCATCCGTCAGGGCCTCTTCCACCAAGCTGGCCTCATACAGCAGCTCATAGCGTTCCAGAGCTCGTTCTTCGTCCCATTCAGTGTCAACGGTGCCGAAGGCAAGCTTGAGGCGTTCCATGCGATTGAGCGCTCGGTGCGGTGTACCGGGCGGTGGCGGGATCTCTGCCCATGAGTTGAGCGCGGGCAGGATTTCCAGATCCAGCATGTTCGGACGGCCATTGCGCCAGTCTTCCCAAGGGAAATAATCGTACCAGCTTCTCCAGGCCGAGTGGTGTTTGGCCAGCACCTGTTCAGAGTCCGGAGTCTGTCGCGTCAGGGCCAGATAGCCAACTGAGACGACGTGCGGATCAGCGTCGTCCCGTGTCCGGTGTCTGCCTCTATCGCCAAAGGTGTAAAGCTGCTCGACATATCCAAGGCTGAGCGCCGTCTGGTCTTCGACCCAGGCCCTCAGGCCAATTTCAAATGTTCGATGATGTAGAGGATCAAATCGCCCGAATGGCAAGCTGTCCGGGTTTCGGCCCGCTCCGTTTCCGACCTGAACGATCTGAGGCATGTCATCCGAAACCGCAACAATGACGGCGTTGAGGCCGATTTCGATTGGGGCATTCGGCAGGGGCATGGCTGGTCCTGTTTGTTGACGGAGCTAGCTAATTGGCATTTCGAATGGAGTGCCTTCGAAGGCTGTGGCACCGCGACCGATCTCTCGAATGGCTTCGATCATTCGCCCTTGACGAGCAAGGATCTTGTCTGCCATGGCAACAAGCCTGCCGTTTGGTGTGGCAGATGGTGCACGGCGGCGTAGTTCCTGAGCCAGTTCCCGCTCGTTCCAGTCTGGGTTTAGCGCGCAAGCCGTGATGTAGGCCCCCGCAGTGGATCGGCTGATCCCGGCCCAGCAATGCACAACCATCGGGGATTTCCGGTTCCAGGTGCCTGCAAAGTCGAGCAGCTGATGAACATGGGCTTCTGCAGGCGGCACCAGGCCGTCGATCGGAATTGCGATGTCATTGAGGCCGAGGAAGAGATGCCGTTCAGGTAAAATGCAGTCAGGAGTGGGCACGTCCGCGTCTGCATTGATCAGCGTGACAAGGTGGCCTGCACCAACCTTGGTGACGGTTTCGTTCAGGCGAGACAGGGAGCAGACGTGAAGCATGGTGATCCGTTGATTTGTTTTCTGAGCGAATCGTACCTGCCCAAAGGCCTCAGGTCACCCGTTAACGCGACGACTTTTGATTGTTTTTCCCAGCTTCAATGAGAGCTTCTATCTCTGCAAAGCGATTAAGGAATAATTCTTGCGCTTCTGAGGCCGGAAGGGGAGTTAGCCCAAGCCGTCCTGGGATATCTCCCGTCGGCGTAAAACCGCGCACTTTGCCGAAAATCTTCGCCGCCTCGCTCTCATCGAAGCCTGCCAGCTCAATGGCTTCATAATAGGCGCAAATGATGTCTGCGCGTTTGGCCAGCTTCTTGAACGTTTGAGGGATCTCGGCAGGCAGGCCGAACCGAAGATGAATGGCTGCTTGCAACCGGCTTTCCACTGCCTTGTAGGAGCCGCCCATGACCGCCTTGAACGGCGAAATCATGTCGCCAATGACATATTCCGGAGCATCATGCAGCAAAATTGCAAGACGCCAATGTGGAGGCAGGTCCGGCTTGAGCTGAAGTGCGATGTCTTCAACAACGAGACTGTGTTCGGCGACCGAGAAGGCGTGATCGCCGTGGGTCTGGCCATTCCAGCGCGCTACCCGGGCGAGCCCGTGGGCAATGTCTGATATCTCGACATCAAGCGGCGAGGGATCCAGGAGGTCCAGACGGCGACCTGAAAGCATGCGTTGCCAAGCTCTTGGGGCGGAAGCGGACGTATCTGCAGGCATGATGTCTCGAAATTTGAGTGAGGACCGGAGATGTGGAACAGAGACTGTCAGACGTCTGCGGGGTCAGAAGGCCACGTAAACTTGGCCCACTCGGGAAGGTCCAATTTTACGTCGATGTTATCGCATATAAATGACACGCCTTTGTCATGAGCTGCCTTTGCCTTGTCAAGACGGACGAGCGCAATCCCCAGATGACGATCACCATTTTGAGTGCTGGATCCTAAAGTGCCAACGGGCTTGCCATCCGCTGTGATTGTGGCTCCTGCTTCTGGCAATAGGGCATCACTTGAGATCAGGATCATCCGTTTGCGTGCTGTTGCCCGGTGCTGCATGCGCGATACGACTTCCTGTCCGACATAGCAGCCTTTGGAAAATGAAACGCCGTTGAGTTGATCCATGTCTGCGTCATGGGGAAAGATGTCTGAATAAGCGTAGTCGGAAAGGCTTTCCGGGACTGCAAGCGAAATCCGGTGCCGTGCATAGACATCCGGTGTTTCTTCACTCGCTCCTGCCAGGACCATCGCTTTGCTCATATCGGCGATGACGCCCAAGTGCCTGTTGCCAAGGTCAGCCAGTCGCGGATCGGAAATCGTAACACCTAGAGAGGAAAAGGCGGGGCTGATGGTGGTATCAGTTGAGTGCCATGATGCGATAACCCCCATGGTGTCATCCAGAGCCTCGATCACCACCTTGGCGCGCAGCCGGTAGAATGTCAGCCGCTTGCTGAACTCTGCCAGCGTCTCACGTGGCGTATCAAGCAGATAGCCGTCTTCGGTCTTTGCTATGAGAAAATCGAACAGGATTTTTCCCTGTGGTGTCAGGAGCGCGCCGAACCCGGCTCCGGTTTCCTGAACCTGGTCCAGGTCGCAAGTGACGAGATTTTGCAGAAAATGCGTCGCTTCCTCGCCGCCGATTGCAATCAAACTGCGGTTTTTCAGGATTGCGTAATGCAGGTGGCTCATCGATAGGTCCCCAGCGTCCGGTGCGTATCATCTATGTGTGCGACATAGGTGGCTTTGGTCGCACGGGCAAGGTCAGAATTGGAACCGGCCATTCTGCCTGGAGACTGGTTCTTGGCCTGTCTACGGCGTATAAGGCGATCATCTTTTTGAAATATATACGGGAGTTATGACCTTGCCTCAAACCTATGACCTGATTCTTAAAGGTGGAACGGTGGTCAATCAGGATGGCGAGGCAGTTCGCGATGTCGCGGTGGGTGGTGGCCGGATTGTCGAGTTGGGGGCCTTTGATGCCGCCCAGGCTGGCGAAACAGTGGATTGCACCGGCCTCCATGTTTTGCCAGGCGTGATTGACAGTCAGGTACACTTTCGTGAGCCGGGGTTGGATCATAAAGAAGACTTGGAATCCGGGTCGCGTGCCGCCGTGATGGGGGGTGTTACAACAGTGTTTGAGATGCCGAATACCAACCCACTGACAACGTCCTCAGAAGCGCTGGCTGACAAAGTCAGTCGAGGTCATCACCGAATGCATTGCGATTTTGCCTTCTGGGTTGGTGGCACGCGGGAGAACGTCAAGGACATTCCTGAGCTGGAAAGGTTGCCAGGTGCAGCCGGTATCAAGGTCTTCATGGGGTCGTCGACGGGTGACCTTCTGGTTGAAGACGATGCGGGTGTTCGCGATATTCTCGGCACAACGCGTCGTCGGGTGGCTTTTCATTCAGAAGATGAGTTCCGCTTGCGCGAGAGACAGGGCAAGCAGATTGAGAATGATCCACGATCTCATCCGGTTTGGCGCGACGAAATTGCGGCGCTTCAATGCACGCAGCGCCTTGTTGGTAATGCGCGTGAAGTTGGGGCAAAGATTCATATTCTGCATCTGTCGACAGCCAAAGAAGTGGATTTTTTGATGGATTACAAGGATGTGGCCTCGATCGAGGTTACGCCACATCACCTGACACTGACCGATGAAGCCTATGAACGTTTGGGAACCTTGGTTCAGATGAATCCACCCGTCAGGGCAGCCCATCATGGAGAACGACTTTGGTGGGGTCTATCGCAAGGGATTTTGGATATTTTCGGCTCAGACCATGCGCCGCACTTATTGGAAGAAAAACAAAAGCCCTATCCGACGTCGCCTTCCGGCATGCCTGGTGTACAGACGCTGGTGCCAATTATGCTTGATCATGTGAATGCTGGCCGACTGTCGCTCGCGCGCTTTGTAGATATGACGAGCGCGGGGCCGGCACGTTTGTTCCAGACCGCACGCAAGGGCCGGATTGCTGCCGGATATGATGCGGACTTCACCATAGTTGATATGAAAAAACGCGAGACCATCAAGAATAATTGGATCGCCTCCAAGTGTGGCTGGACGCCTTACGACGGTAAAGAAGTTACCGGTTGGCCCATGGGGACATTTGTCCGTGGCCAGAAAATTATGTGGGATGGTGAACTGACAACACCTTCACAAGGTGAAGCAGTGCTGTTTCAAGATGGCTTGCCACGCAGCTGAGATAGCTCATTCTCAATGATGTAATTCAAACGGCCTGCCAACCTCGGCGGGCCGTTTATTTATGTGCGGTGACTGCCCCCAGGACACTCTGTTCCAGATTTTCTCATGAATGAAAAAGGCTACAAATCCGGTAACTGACGCGCTCAAGGCGAGTGCCATGGCAGCCCAGAGGGAGCCTGTTGCTGGATAGCTTAGCGCAGTGACTGTGATCAGGCCGAGCAATTGCCAGGTTACCGCCTTCAAGAGCGTGCGCTTCGTCGTATCCATGAAGTCGATGATCCAATAATGCGTGCCGGGTGGAGATGTCGGAATTATCTAATTGATATAAAAATGAAAAACAGGCTGGTGGAAGTCTGTATCTTCTCTGCATAAAGTCTACTTTGTTGATTTTAATCTCTGATGGTGATTATATTATTCTATGGATAAACGAGAACGATCAACTCTTTTTCGCCATCGCTTAGCAGAAGCCATGTCCCATGGGGACATGAGCCGGGCGAAGTTGGCCCGGATCTGCGGTGCGGACCGGTCAACAATTGCGCAGCTTCTGGGGGAAGGAGACGCCCGGTTGCCCAATGCGCATCTGGCAGCTGAATGCGCTTCAGCCCTGTCAGTCAGCGTCGATTGGTTATTGGGCCTGTCAGAACGCAGTGAGACGGCGGCAGATCTGCTGGATTCCTCTTTTCGTGTGACCGAGGCGGAGAGGTCCTTCGCCGATGTTCGGATCGATGAATGGCACCTGGAAGCGGCGGGCTACAAGATCCGCCATGTTCCAGCAACACTGCCGGACATTCTCAAAACGGATGCGGTCTTTGAGTTTGAATATGCCGCCTTCCGGGAGCGCACGCCTGATCAGGCAATTTCGGCCATGCGCAGCAGAGCAGATTGGCTTCGTCGTCCGGGCTCTGATTATGAGATCTGCTGTTCCCGGGAGCTCGTAGAATCTCTGGCGCGTGGCGAAGGATACTGGCGCGGATTGCCAAAGGCCGCCCGCGAAGAGCAGATCATACATATGGCGAGGTGTTGTCGGGACCTCTATCCCTCACTGAGGCTTTATTTATACGACACCAAGGTGGTGTTTTCCGCACCGGTGACTATCTTTGGCCCCCTGCTGGCAGTGGTCTATATCGGGGCGCATTATATGGTGTTTCGCGAAAGCCGTCAGATCCGGGCGTTGACAGACCATTTTGATCAACTGGTTCGGGACTCGGATACTGATGCGCGCTCTGTCGCGTCTGTTATGGAAGCGATGTTGGCATTTTCCTGAGAGATGAGCCGGTATCAGAACCCCTGCTCATCAAAGTGTGATCCCAGACACACGGCAAATACCCTAATGATGGTAATCTCTAAGAACCAGCAGGCATACCTTTCGGTAACCTTGTTCAATAACGTAAAATACATAGATTGATTTTAAGGTCCTGTTTGAACTTGAAGAGAACTTACGTAGGGGCTCTTGGGGAAATGGTTGGTGTAATGCGTATCAAAAAACCGGTTTTCAAATTGGATCTTTTGCGAGTCACAAAGTTGTCTGCAGCGTCTCTTGCCGTTTTGGCAGGGTTGGCCACAACTGGTCATGCCCGAGACAATCAGGCAGAGACTGATCGCACTATCCCGATGCAGATGCTGATCTCCCTTGAAGATCAAAAGATCGACGTTTATCGGGGAACCGAGCTTTTGAGTTCGTCGCCGATCTCATCCGGTCGCCCGGGCAACAGCACGCCAACCGGAGTGTTCTCCATTCTGGAAAAGCGCCGTAAGCATTTTTCCAATATCTATAACAATGCGCCGATGCCTTTCATGCAGCGGCTGACATGGTCTGGTATTGCCCTGCATCAGGGCAAGCTGCCAGGATATCCAGCCTCCCACGGCTGTATTCGCATGCCGCACACTTTCGCCAAGGATCTGTTTGGCATGACCGACAGAGGCATGCATGTGGTCGTGACCAACGCGAAAGCTGTTCCGGAGTTGATCCGCCACGAAATTCTGCCGCAGCCCCTGTCATTCGGTACCGAAGTTGCCAGCCTGTCCAAGAAAATGATTGAAGCAGACCCGGCCCTTCGCGGTTCCTTGGTAACGGCTTCCATTCAGCCTGATGCTATTGCGCCGGCGCCAGTGAACAAGAATTTCGACAAGCCGCTGCGGATGATCGTGACGCTGAAAAAGCCTGAAAGCGAGACGCATACGCTGCAGCGGTTGCTCAATCAAATGGGCTTCAAGGCAGGCTATGCTGACGGTGTTGCTGGGCGTAAAACGCGCGCTGCAATTAGCCTGTTCCAAGAAGGTGCAGATCTGCCGGTAACTGGCAAGATCACTGATGGTTTGATGCGGGAAGTTTATGCTGCTGCAGGCTATGAAAAGCCGCAGAATGCGACCCTCCGCATTCGCCGCAAGTTCAAGGATATCTACGAGGCTCCTGTGACGTTGATCGATGCTGACAATCCTCTGGGAACTCAAGTTTTCACCGCACTCGACTTTAAACCTGGCTCGACCTCCGTCGAGTGGATGGCTGTCTCCGCTGAGGGCGAAGCACATGGCACGCCGCGTAATGCACTTGATCGTTTGCAGATGCCGCCCAAGGTTCGTCGAGACCTTTCAGAGATGTTGACGCCTGGTTCCTCCCTGATCATCACGGATCGAAGTTTTGCCCGCAACACCGGCCTTGGCACGGACTTTGTAGTCATTACCCGTTAATTTCAGAGATCAGAGCTAAAAGCTTTTTCGCACGATTTTTCAATCAGGCCTTCGCATCGCGAGGGCCTTTTGTTTTTTGAAGATTGTTGCCAACCTCATGGGCGTCACCAAACTGTCGTCAGTTTCCCGTATCGGACTTGCACTTTAAGAAAAGGCGACAATCGGGAGAAGGCTATGTCCTCCAGCACGCTCAATGCGTCCAAGGCACGTTTGAAGAACGCTGTCCATCGTTCCAACGCGGCCTCGCGCGAAGGCATTCTTGAGCGGCTTTTCACTTTCGCATTCAAAGGTCTTGTCTATCCGCAGATTTGGGAAGATCCGGATGTCGATATGCAGGCCTTACAACTGAATTCCAGCTCCCGGATGGTTGCAATTGCCTCTGGTGGTTGCAATGTGATGTCTTATCTCACGGCCAATCCTGAGCATATCACAGCGGTTGATTTGAACCGGGCACATGTCGCTCTTGGCCGATTGAAGTTGTTAGCTGCCAAGCGTCTGCCAAATTATGATGCGTTTTACCGTTTCTTTGGGGAAGCTGATGAAAAGGCAAATATCACCGCCTATGATCGTTTTCTCCGCGACGAGCTGGACACCGAGGCTCGCGCCTATTGGGAAGGCCGGGACATCGCAGGCTGGGGCCGAAAGCGGATTACGCTTTTCTCCCGCGATCTCTATCATCATGGGCTATTGGGCTATTGCATCGGTGCAGGCCATCTGATCGCCAAGCTTTATGGCATTGATCCCAAGCATATGGTCCGCGCCAAGACGATGGATGAGCAGCGCAATTTCTTTGACACGGCATTGGCACCGCTTTTTGACAAGCGCCTGGTGCGCTGGGCAACTTCCAAGAAGATGTCGCTCTATGGCCTGGGCATCCCACCTGCGCAATATGAGGCTCTTGTGTCTGCGAGTGCAGAAGGTGACATGTCGTCGGTTCTGCGACAGCGTTTGGAAAAACTTGCTTGCGATTTCTCGATGCAGGACAACTATTTTGCCTGGCAGGCATTTAGCCGTGGCTATGCTCCACAGGCTGGGGAACCGACCGGAGAAGCCGGTCCTCTGCCACCCTATCTGAAGCGGGAGCATTTCGAGGACATCAGAAGCCGTGCTGGCCGCGTGCGAGTTCTCAACCGCAATTTCACAGAGCATCTTCAAGGCGAAGAAGGCGATAGTCTGGATGCCTATGTCCTTCTGGATGCACAGGACTGGATGACGGACGCACAACTCAATGCCTTGTGGTCAGAGATCACCAGAACGGCCCGTTCAGGGGCTCGGGTGATTTTCCGCACAGCAGCAGAGCCGACACTGCTTCCTGGTCGGGTTTCAGAAGCCATTCTTGATCGCTGGACCTATGAGGAAGACGAAAGCCTGCGTTTTGGGAAACAAGACCGCTCGTCGATCTATGGCGGATTTCACCTCTACGTTTACAAGGGGTAAGGCCAATGGCCGCAACAGCTGAAACGGCGCAGTTGATGGACGCGGTCTATCGCAATCAGCGTCACATCTATGATCTGACGCGGAAATACTATCTACTTGGCCGGGATCTTCTGATCGAACGTTTGGCGCCACCGTCTGGTGCACATGTGCTTGAACTTGGCTGTGGCACCGGGAGAAATCTGATCTCTGCAGCACAGCGCCATCCGGATGCCAGATATTATGGTATTGATATCTCAGACCATATGCTAGAGACGGCCAGACGTAATATCGAAAAAGCTGGGCTGGCCGATCGGATATTGGTCAGTCAGGGGGATGCATCTGACCCCGCTGCCGCAGATGTCTTCGGAGCGTTGTCTTTTGACAGGATCATTTACTCCTACACGCTGTCGATGATCCCGGTATGGCGTGAGGCATTGAATGCTGGCGTGTCCCGGCTTGCATCTGGTGGCCGTATTTCAGTAGTGGATTTTGGACAACAAGATGCACTGCCTAGGATCTTTCGGACTTTACTCTTCGCTTGGCTGAGGAGTTTCCATGTTTCTCCAAGGGCGGAGATGGAAACTGTTTTAAGGTCTCTTGCCGAGCAGACCGGCTATAGCCTGTCGTTCACATCGCTCTACCGCGGCTATGCACTCTATGCGGAAATCGGGTCGGATCCAGCGGAGCTTTATTCGCCCGCTACAAAGTAGTGCAGAGTGCCGTCTTTACCGATGCCAACCCGGTAGAACAACCAAACACCAAAGGTTTCCATTTCGGCAAAGTCTGCGGCTGTGACGATGCGATACATTTCAACTTTTTGCTCCGGCGTTAGCGCGCTGAAGGGATAGCGTGCGAAATAGGGCCAGACGTACATTTCCTGCGCGGTGCCGACATCGGTATGAACAAATCCAGCATCCAGAGTATCCGCAAGGATAGCGAGAATTTCAACGCCTTCTGGATCCCCAGAGCTTTCCTTGAGAAATTCGATCGGGTCTACAATTTCAGTCAGGGAAAGGGTTGGCGGCATTTCGTTGCTTTCAAGCACCATGCGCAACCGCTCTATATTTCCCGAAGTGGCCGCTTCCAAAAGCTGGTCATGCATGCGGGCGACAGGAGTGGGCAGGGCCGTGACATCATAGAGCACTTGCGGAGCAGGAACATCTTCCGCCTTAACGACGCTGTCGTCTGCCGCATCTTCTTGATCTGCTGCGCTCTCAAGGGAAATATCGTTTTCAGCAGCTTTTGGGATCTCGCCGCTCGCGGGCGGTTCCAGCGGTGTGATCCGGATTGTATCCGTCCGAACCGTCTTGGCGAGCGCAGGCATGCCAACAAGGCTTGTTGCAATTGCAAGCAGAATCAATCGTCTGAGCATAAGCCTCACCGTGTGCTGCGGAAAATCACACGATTTGCATACACGCAAACGGGTGCAATTGACCATAGCCAAGGCAAATACAATGCTGTCTTGCGCCTGTTGGCAGGCACCTGTATCGCATGTGCGAGTTTAACACTTTCCGGGAAATTAGCTGCGTGAGCGTTTTGGGTTTCATAGCCGTGGGTATTGCAATCGGGCTGATCACGAGTGCGCCCGTTGGACCGGTCAACATCATGATGATTCGCCATGCCATTCAACGTGGTATGCGGGAAGGCATCATTGTCGGCTTGGGAGCTGTATGCGCGGATACGATTTTTGCTGCTGTTGCCGTCTTTGGCGTTTCAGCAGTTACACAATTCATCGAAGGCCAGGTTGATATGATCAAGCTGGTGGGCGGAGGGTTGCTGATAGTTTTTGGCTTGAAGGTGATGACAAGTCATCCGCATCTGGAAAAAGACGGGGCAGACGGGGCGGCTAGTGTCTGGGCAGATGCAACAGCAGCATTCTTCCTGACTTTGACGAATCCAGGAGCGGTTTTAGGTTTTATCGCCATCATTGGCGGCTTGGGAGGTTGGCGTCCAACTCCAGAAGATCACATTGGTGCCCTCGCATTGGTGGCTGGGGTTGCACTTGGGGCAGCAAGCTGGTGGACGTTCATCTCGGGTCTGGTCAATCGATACAGTGGTCACATAGATGACCATTGGCTCGGAAGAGCCAATCGAATTGCCGGAACCATTCTGGTTCTCTTTGGCATCTGCGTGTTCGCAGATCTCGCCTTGACTGTCTTATGATAAAATGTCGTTTGCAGAAGGACGGCAGAACAGCCGTCCCGCAATTATTGCAGGATACGGTTGACTGTATAGTCACCCCGTTGAATGCGCTCGGGCAATCCTTCCGCAAGTTTTGCAACTGCATCTTCCCCATAGGTTGAAACCAGGTCTGCCAAGGCGGTGAACATGGCGGCATGCGCCACTGCATCCGCATCTACTCCGCATGCAATTGCTTCAGCCCAAGCGTCGGAAATAAATCCCAATGCTGCCCTTCGGATATCTTCATCCTCGGCAAATTCGGCTTCCATAGCGGCATCTGTATATTCGTCGTTAGTCATTCTGTCCCTACTGGTTCTGAACAGCCGCGGATCTTGATTGTCCGCCGGGTGTGGCTTCCGAATCTTCTGTTAAAAATCCTAACACGGCGAAGAGAGCGGATAACCAACTGTGAACACAAACTTAATGGCCACCCACAATATTAATGAAGAAGGTTAACCAATCGGTAAGAGGTGACGCCGCGGAGATCTGGATTATCGGCCGTAACGGCCTGTGACGTCGCTGATCAGGGTCCGACCTTCGACAATATACTGTTCCATTGCGAGACGGGCAGAGGCTGTGCAACTGAGATAAACGGACGAAAATCCGCGGTTTCCCTGGTTGAAACGTTCGATGAAACGGCGTCGGCGATTCTCATCTAAGGTTTCTGATTCGAGAAAAGTTTCCATTTGATTGCGCCAGCTTGGTTCATCGTCATGGCCGCAGAGCGGTCGCAGAAAATGAAGCGCACCGAGAATTTCCGACAAGCGCATCAGTTCGCCCTCATAAGGCGGGGCATTATTGGGAGACTGGGCAGAGGCAGTGGTCTGGCCTAGAAAAGCGCTCAGCAGCGCTACTAAGGCAAATCGTCTGAATGACTGTTTGAAAACCGTGCTCATGGGGGGATCATGCGCAGCAGTCGTTGCCTTCGCAAGGCCGCCAGTCGCAGAAAGCGAGGATATCCCAGACAGTTGTTAAGCTTCAGCGCCCAGCCAGTAGCCTGACAATGCGATCCGGGGTTCCGGGCGTTGTGACAATATCCGCCAGATCTTGCGGCAAAAACCATCGGGCCTCGGCGGCATCATCTCCAGCTCTAGCCTCTCCGGACATGTACCTGGCGCAAAATACTGTGAGAACGAAATGATTTCTCACGCGCCCATCGTCGTCTCGCTGAATGCTGTCGAAGGTCTCTACCGGTCTCGTGATTTCAGCAGAGACGCCGGTTTCCTCAAGAAGTTCGCGCGTGGCGGCATCTGCAAGTGGTTCCCCGACCTCAACCATTCCGCCGGGCAGGCTCCAGTGTCCTGCAAAGGGTGGTTTTCCACGCTTGATCAGCAGAACTTCATTCTTCTGGTGGCAGAGCACACTGACACCTAGGAGCGGAACGGGGGGATATTGGCGTGGAATGATCATGGTCATCTTTGTGCCACAGCATATTGATGCCGCCAAGGATGCAGTTTCAAGCACGTCAGTGCTTAGCGGGATCGGGATCTGGGGCTGTTCAGATGTCACAACATCGCGTTACGCGAACATTGCATCAATCTCTGCTTGCGCCTCATCACCTTCGAGCTGAGTTGTGTCGCCTTCAACACGGCCGTGGATCACTCCACTGGCCAATGAAATCAGCGGTTTGATTTCATTGGTTGCAAGTGAGGCAATCAGCTGGGCAATAGCGGCTGGATCAGGGGTAACGCGCAATTGCTCTTGTGCGTCAAGGACAGCTTTGTCGATCTGCGCCACCCTGGCCTCAAGATGCGTACGCAGTTTTGGAGGCGCGGCTTGGAAAGCCAGAATAGCCAGCTGTTTCTCCGTAAAGGTCGATTTTTCGAAATGCGACTGATAGTCCAGCGGCTTCCATTGTAAGACATCCTGGGCGCAATCCGGCATTGCCGGCAGCATTTCGAGCAACATTACAACCTCGTTGAAGTGGTTGAGGTAGTCCGTTGCCAGTCCGGTTTTCGGATTAATATTCGCTTGTTCCAGCTTGTCAGCGGCGAGCGGACCGACGCCTAGAACTGGATCATTGCATTCCATACTATTCCCCTGAGACCTTGAATTATTTGGTAAGTTACCCGGTCTTCGTTGCTAATTACCTAACTTCATGGCAATGACAATTTATGTGTGGCCGTTTCACTTTGTCAGCGACTCCTGAAGACGTTCGAGCCTTGCTCGAATATATAGAGCAGCCCAATTTCCCTTCACGTTACAACATTGCTCCAACTCAGCCTGTTGCAACTGTGCGGCAGGAGCATGGAGGCCGCCATTTTGCCTTGGTGCGATGGGGGTTGGTTCCCCCGTGGGTGAAAGACCCCGCCAGCTTCAGTTTGCTGATCAATGCACGTTCCGAGACCGCAGTTGAAAAGCCTTCGTTTCGCGGTGCCATGCGGCATCACAGATGTCTTGTTCCAGCTAGCGGTTTTTATGAGTGGCGTCAGACGCCTGATGGGAAGCAGCCCTATTTTATTAGTCCTGCCGATGGTGGCGTGATGGTAATGGCAGGTATCTGGGATACGTGGTCTGATCCCTCTGGCGGAGACATTGATACTGGGGCGGTTTTGACGACAGAGGCCAATCAGATGGTTGGCCGTATCCATCACCGGATGCCTGTAATCCTGATGCAGGAAGATTTTGATGCCTGGCTGGACACGGGCAATGTCATGGCCCGCCATGCCCGGGCACTGTTGAGACCGGCACCTGAAGGTTACTTGAAGTCCGTGCCTGTTTCCAGGCGCGTGAATTCAGTTGCCAATGACGAAGCATCTCTATTGGAACAGGCAGATACAGACCAGGAACTTGAGCCGGCTCAAAAAACAGGGCGTGCCAAGAGAACCAAATCGTCGGGCAAGAAGGCATCTGATGATCAAATGGATCTTTTTTGATGTCACTCAATGGTTGAGAAATGCCTGGTGTGCCAGTCGGTGGCCCGCTATGAGTTCTGCCCCTGAAGAAATGCGAGCAAGTCATGAGTGATGTGGACGATGATGCCCTGGCCGATGCCTATAACAAAGGGCTTGAGCTTGAAAAGTCCGGAGACCAGGACGGCGCAGAATTGTATTATCGTCAGGCCTTGATCCTTGATCCGTCAGACCCCGGTGGGGTGTCCATTCGTCTTGCTGCTATGGGGCGAGAGCCATCTCCTCAGACAATGCCTGAGGCTTATGTCTCAACGTTGTTTGATCAGCATGCTGATGTGTTCGACGATATCCTCGTCAATGATTTGGGCTACTGCGTTCCGCTGCTGCTGCGCGAGTTGGTCCGCAAGCTTGACTTAGGACCGTTTGAGAGACTTCTGGATCTCGGCTGCGGTACGGGTTTGACCGGCGTGGCCTTTGCCGATTGCGCATCACATTTGACCGGTGTCGATCTGTCGGAACGGATCATCGAGCTGGCCTATGATCACGAGGTCTATGATGACCTTTATGTTGGTGAGGCTGTGTCGTTCCTGAAGGATTTCGAGGGTGATGATGGCACTCAATCGGTCTGGAACCTGGTCGCTGCAACCGATGTCTTCCCCTATCTTGGTGCGATTGAGCCGATTGTGTCCGGCGCAGCAAGACGTCTTGCTCCAAATGGTTATTTTGCCTTCTCAACCGAAACACTGCCTGAAAGCAAACTGGCGGGGCGCGATTATATGGTTGGTGTCAAACAGCGCTTTGCTCAGGGAGAACAATATCTCCGCAAGGTTCTATTGGCTGAAGGCTTCGTGATCCTGGCGATGGACCCTATTACCGTTCGTCTGGAGGATGGTGAGCCAGTGCCCGGACACCTTGTGGTGGCGCAGCTGGCTGCCGGATAATTTGTTGCTAACCCGACGGCTGAATGACAGCCGTCGGATTTTGATTGTTAACTGTGAGCAAGCCGTCTCAAGAGGGCCAGTTCCTGCCCAAGCCCGTTGTCCGTCTTGGACAGGGCTTCGATCTTGCGCACTGCATGCAGGACTGTTGTGTGGTCTCGACCGCCGAACCGTTTTCCGATCTCCGGAAGGGAGCGTGGTGTCAGGACTTTCGACAAGAACATGGCAATCTGCCGTGGTCTCACCAGATTACGGGATCTGCATGGGGACAAAAGATCAGCTTTGCTCACGCCATAGTGTTTGCAAACCACCTGCTGGATATCTTCGATCTTGATGTTACGCTTTTCACCAGATCGAACGAGATCATTCAGGATCTTGTCTGCCAGATAGGGCGTGATGGCTTGGCTGGTCAGCTGATGGTGGGCGAACAATCGATTGATTGCGCCTTCCAGATCCCGGCCGCAGGCCGTGACGTGGCAAGCGATGTAGTCCAGAACCTCATTGGGAATGTCAAAGGTCGGCAGTAGTCGCTTGGCTGCGGCAAGGCGCGTTGTCAAAATGCCCCGGCGAAGGGCGAAGTCGGGTGCTTGAACGGCAACCACAAGTCCGTCATTCAGGCGATTGCGCAACTTTGTCTCAATCGTCTCTAGTTGCTCAGGTGCGCGGTCAGCTGCGACAATAATATGCTGAACAGGTTCCATCAGCATATGCAGTGTGTCGCAGAAGTCCGCCTGGGCCTGCTTGCCATGAAGAAACTGAATATCATCAATCAGCATGAGGTCGATGGACGCCAGCATTTTCTTCAGCGCCGGGAACGAGCGTGATTTTAATGCCGGAACCAGTTGATACATGAAGTATTCAGCGGTCAGGTAGCAGACTTTCATCCCGTTTGAACGCGCAGCTTGGGCCACAGCATGAAGCAGATGGGTTTTGCCGAAACCGACAGAGGCATGGAGATAAAGGAGATCCAGATTGTCTGCCAGGCCTGCGGAGATCTTGCGTGCAGCTTCGAAAGCCAGTCCATTGGAACTGCCCTCTACGAAACTGTCGAAAGTGTGTTTGGGATTGATTGGCGCCCCTTGAAGAAACTCCATGATTGTTTCTTCATCAGCATCACCAAGCGCGATTGGCACCTGCGGATACCGCAGTGCATTAGGTAACCCGGGATTGGCATAGGAGGCACGCAGAGCTGGCGGCAGTGCGCCGGATGAGCGGCGATATGGAAGACCGATGGTTTGTTTCGGCGAAATTGAACGCGGACGCAAGGCCCCCCTTACGGTCAGCTCAATCTCGTTCACGTCCTGGCATTCATGCTGCCAGAGATCGACCAGTTGCTCTTCGTAATGGGACTTGATCCAGTTTTTCAAAAACCGTGTTGGTACCGAGAGGCGTATGATATCGCCCTTGGTTTCCTCGTGCATGACACGGCCGAACCAATTGAAATAGGCATCGTCTCCGAGTTCTGCCCGAAGTTTGATTTTTACGCGATCCCAGCGTTCCGATCCACTTATGCTTTGAACTTGCATTTTCGCCTCCTGTTAAGGAATGCGGTTCATTCACCCGCCTGTTGTTCTTAAAAAGCGTGCTGGCCTCTACGTGCCATTTGCACTCTTTCGGTTTATGCGGCTGGTATTCCGCAGTCTGAGTTACCAAGTTCACCCTGAAATCTTTTGATCAGGTGAGAACTGTATTCCACGTGCACATTTGTCTCTGGAGTCCCAAGTTATTTAATCTTTTGACCTTGTTTCTTCATTCGAGAGTATTTTTCCCAAGTGTTGAAACTCAGAGGGACTATTTTTTATTTGTCTTTGAAGTTCAAATTAACCCTGTAATATTTACGGCTAGCCTCTTTTTATACTCCTTGTTTTTGTGTCAATCATTGTTGTTTGGTTAATCAAAGTAGTGAACAGGTTTTTTGAAGAAATCAAAATAAAATTAACTTCTTAGGATTTTTACAGGTCTCTGAAACCGGTATTGCTGCGTTAAGTCATGACAAATTTGCGAGGTCACCCTACGTCATGCATTTTGTTGGATTTCCACTGAATTGAATTGAAGGCGCATTAGAGAAGTGAAGTCGCAGGAAATTTGCGTAGCTTATTGAGGTTATTAGGGAATCGGAACTCTCAAAAAATGCCTGTTATATTTCAGGAGCGTGATCAGTCTTTTTAACAACCTGAAGGTGTGCTCAAAGTCTCGACCTAAATGACGCCATTAAACTGGTACTCAGCAGACTTGCCAGTGATGCAGATGCATTGGAGGTTCAGATCTTTTGTATGGGAAGAGCGAGCGACGGGTGCAGGTTGTCATTGGCCTCGTCAATTGAAGCCATATTGTTGACGTAACCCGGGAGCGACTTGAGTAAGAGGCTCCCCGGGTCTTGGTTGTGTGATTAAGTCTGCAAGCGAAGCTGCATATGTGGGACACCGTCAGACGTTTTCTCGAAAGTACGGCCGTCTTGTCCGAGTGTAACGGTGACCCGTTTTCGGAATGCGGAAAAACTATCGAAACTGACCACATCGACTGCGTCGTCAAAGATAATGGTCACACGGGTGTTGTTCGAAGGCCCGATGCGTGTGGCTGAAATGATCTCGCCAGCAAAAGGTTGATGCAGATAGGTTCCGGACACCCTTTGTCCAAGAGACAACACCAGTTCAGGTGCATTGCCTTTCGCTGCATGCAAGGTGTTCCAGTCTCGAAAACCATACTGTCGTGCAATGAGGTCCAGAGACTGCCCGTGGCTGACCAGTTTGGTGTTACCAGTTGGAAGGGCGGATCGAAGTCTTTTCGCCTGGGCCTTCAGTTCCTGAAGCGGGGGTAGATGGGGCCGAGTGCTCTGGGCGTTGGATATGCGGGTATGGGGCATGGAACGTGCCTTTCTGTTTTGCGCAGGCGTTCCAGGATGGGGCTCGCATTACCATCGGCCTGCGTTAAAACACAAGGCAGATTGTTCTGATCGGGACGGATACGTCCGATACTGAAAGGTTTCACCAGAGGCTTAATGCCCGCGAGCGGCAGGGACCTTCGACCCAAATAGAAAATGGGTGTCCATGCTGGCTCTGTCAAGTCGGTTGTAAATCGGGTGAAATGGTTGGAAGAAGGGGATGTTTTTAAGGGAACCCTTTGGCCGGGCACTGTGCATGGCCAAAGGGCGCTGTCATCGTCGTTTATCTGAAGGTATTAATGTCTCCAGACTTTGCCACTCGTTTCAAAGTACGCGGCCCGGATTGAGTAGTCCTTTGGGGTCAAAAGCATTCTTGACCCTCTGCATCAGATCGAGCTCCAACTCGCTTTTTACGCCCTTCAGTAGATCTCGTTTGAGACGACCGATGCCATGCTCGGCTGAAATAGAACCGTTGAAATCATGCACGATGCCGTGGACGATCTCGTTCATGGCATCCCAATTGGCCAGATAAGCTTCCTTATCTGCTCCGATTGGCTGGCTGACATTGAAGTGAATGTTGCCATCTCCCAGGTGGCCGAAGGGAACCGGGCGACAATTCGGAACAAATTCAGTCACTGCAGCAATCGCCTTGGCGAGGAAGTCCGGGATTGAGGCCACGGGAACAGACACATCGTGCTTGATCGAACCGCCTTCTTCCTTCTGTACTTCTGACATGCCATGGCGAATGTGCCAGAAATCCTGAACCTGCTGCATGGATTGCGCGAAGGCTGCATCTTCCACAAGCTCTGCTTCAAAGGCCTCTCCCAAGATGGACTCAAGCAGATCACGAACCGGGAAAGCTTCGGACCCGCTGGACAGTTCCATCAGAACGTACCAGTCATGTGTTCCTTCCAGAGGGTCACGTGCTCCCTGCAGGTGAGATACGCAAAACTCAAGGCCGACACGGGGCATGATTTCGAAGCCGGTCAGCACGGGGCCTGCCTGGGCCTTTGCTTTTGAAAACAGCTTCAAGGCCGCCAGCGGATTCGCAAGTCCGACGAAGGCTGCTTCAAGCTTTTTCGGCTTGGGGAAAAGTTTCAAAGAAGCGGCTGTAATAATCCCCAAGGTGCCTTCTCCGCCGATAAACAATTGTTTCAAATCATAACCGGTATTGTCTTTGCGAAGGGTGCGAAGGCCGTTCCAGATGTCACCGTTTGCAAGCACAACCTCCAGCCCCAGAACGAGGTCTCGGGTGTTGCCATACGCCAGGACTGCGGTGCCACCAGCGTTGGTCGAGATGTTGCCGCCGATCTGGCAAGAGCCCTGTGCACCAAGTGACAGCGGGAACAAACGATCGACCTTTTCGGCCTCGTGTTGCAGCGTTTCGAGGATGGCACCGCTTTCCACCGTGATGGTGAAGCCGTCAGGATCAACTGCGCGAACTTTATTCATACGACCGAGGGAAAGAACGATTTCCTCCCCGTTTTCCAAGGGAATTTGCCCTCCGACGAGACCTGTGTTGCCGCCTTGCGGTACGATCTTCAGGCCATTTTCGCTGGCGTATTTCATGACAGCGCTGACATCTTGTGTCGTGCCCGGGCGTAGAACCATCGGCGTGACGCCTTGATAAAGATCTCGCCACTCGATCAGGTAAGGAGCCTTGTCTTCCGGGCTTGTCAGAACATTGGCAGCGCCGATGAGTTCAGCGAACTGTGCAGCATGACGATTGGGCTCCATGGGGGCATTACCTCGTGTCTTAAAGGGGAATTTCGATCGGTAACATAATGGCAAGATGCATGCTCGTCGACGCCTCATTCACGAGTTCAGCGTCTTGAAGCCGAATGGGTGCTGTGCGATAGGAGGCAACCCGGTGCAGGGTGGTTACTGAATTCCTTTTGGAGAGAATGATGGCGGAAACGCGCGGACTGATGAACGGCAAACGCGGACTGATCATGGGTGTTGCGAACAACAGGTCGATTGCCTGGGGTATCGCAAAGGCCTTGGGCGATGCCGGCGCGGAACTGGCTCTGACTTATCAGGGCGATGCCCTCAAAAAACGCGTTGAACCTTTGGCCGAACAGCTTGGCGCCTTTGTGGCTGGCCACTGTGATGTGACAGATGGTGACAGCATTGATGCCGTGTTTAAGGCATTGGAAGAAAAATGGGGCAAGATCGATTTCATCGTTCACGCAGTTGCCTTTTCCGACAAGGATGAGCTGACCGGTCGCTATGTTGATACGACGCCGGAAAACTTTGCCCGCACCATGGATATCTCCTGCTACTCGCTGACATCAGTAACTCAGCGTGCTGAAAAACTCATGACTGATGGCGGCTCCATTCTGACGCTGACCTATTATGGTGCGGAAAAAGTCATGCCACATTACAACGTCATGGGCGTTGCAAAGGCCGCGTTGGAAGCCAGCGTCAAGTATCTGGCCATGGACCTTGGTCCGAAGAACATCCGCGTCAATGCGATTTCTGCTGGCCCGATCAAGACACTGGCTGCATCCGGTATCGGCGACTTCCGCTATATCTTGAAGTGGAACGAGTATAATGCTCCGCTGCGTCGCTCCGTAACGATTGAAGAGGTTGGCGACAGCGCACTTTATCTTCTATCGGATATGGGACGAGGTGTGACCGGCGAAATCCAGCACGTTGATTGCGGTTACAACATTGTCGGCATGAAGGCGGTGGATGCGCCCGATATCTCGGTTGTGAAAGACTGACCCCCATTTTAAGCGGCCAGCAATTGCTGGCCGTTTTTCTTTTGGTGTTTTTTTGCTATTGAACAGGCCTGATCAGTCAGGCCGTCGCACTTCAGCGACGGCTGTTTCTATGAACTTTCCCTTTAAATGAAAAATGGACCTTCCCATGAGCTCAGTGCTGCCAAAGCTCCACGATCCTGAGTTTCTTGTGTTTATTCGCCATGGGCAGACCGACTGGAATGCGGAAGGGCGGATGCAGGGGCAAAGGGATATTCCCTTGAACCGTTTGGGCGAAGAACAAGCCACTGGAAACGGTACGCGTTTGAAGCTGTTTCTGGAAGCTGAAGGTGTTGATCCGGCGACGCTTGATTTTGTCGCATCTCCACTGGGGCGCACCAGAACGACCATGGAGCGGGTCCGGCGCGCCATGGATTTGGATGTCTCCTCCTATCGGTGTGAGGATCAGCTTAAAGAAATAACATTTGGCGCCTGGGAAGGCAGTACACTTGAAGAACTGGCTGAACATTCGCCGGATCTTGTCGCTGCACGCCGAGCAGACAAATGGGGCTTTGCTCCGCCAAAGGGCGGGGAGAGCTACAAGATGCTGGCGGCCCGGATCGGTGGTTGGTTGAAGACAGTCAACCAGCCGAGTGTCGTTGTGGCCCATGGCGGGGTCTTCCGGGTTCTGCGCGGATTGCTGGAAGGGCTGGACACTGTCACCGTGCCCAAGCTGGATGTGCCTCAGGATCAAGTCTTCGTTTGGCGTAACAGCGGGTTTTCTTGGGTCTGAACCCAAGTCAGTCTGAGTGCTATTGGACAGCAGGTTCTGGGTTCACTTGCCCAGGAAGGGCTTGAGAAGCTTCGCATCATGCCGTATCGCTTGCCGTCAAAGGTTCATTGCGTTTGCTGGCGGTCCGGCGCGCGTCCATTGGAAGGCACATCATGTCGCACAACACTTTCGGCCATCTGTTTCGCGTGACCACCTGGGGCGAGAGCCACGGACCTGCGATTGGCTGTGTTGTTGATGGATGTCCGTCTCTCATTCCCTTGAGCGAAGCTGATATTCAGGGCTTCATGGACAAGCGCAAGCCGGGTCAGTCCAAGTACACCACCCAGCGCCGTGAACCCGATCAGGTCAAGATCCTGTCTGGCGTGATGGTTGATGACGACGGCGTTCAAAAAACCACCGGCACACCCATTTCGTTGATGGTGGAAAACACGGACCAGCGCTCCAAGGATTATTCAGAGATCAAGGATCGCTTCCGCCCGGGCCACGCGGATTTCACATATGACGCCAAATACGGTATCCGCGATTATCGCGGCGGCGGGCGATCTTCTGCCCGCGAGACAGCCATGCGCGTGGCTGCTGGTGCCGTTGCGCGCAAGGTTTTACCTGGTGTGACGATACGAGCTGCTCTTGTTCAGGTTGGCCCTCACAAGATCAACCGGGCAAACTGGGACTGGGCGGAGGTGGAAAATAACCCATTTTTCTGCCCTGACAAGGAAGCCGCCGCTTTTTGGGCGGAATACCTGGATGGAATCCGCAAATCCGGCTCCTCCATCGGGGCTGTGATCGAGGTTGTTGCCGAAGGTGTACCTGTTGGCCTGGGCGCGCCGATCTATGGCAAGATGGATACTGAAATCGCTGCAGCGCTGATGTCGATCAATGCAGTTAAAGGTGTTGAGGTCGGCAATGGCTTCGAGGCTGCGACGCTGACCGGCGAAGAAAACGCCGATGAGATGCGTATGGGCGAAGACGGACGACCTGAGTTTCTCTCCAACAACTCAGGCGGTGTTTTGGGTGGGATTTCCAGTGGAGATCCGATTGTTGCGCGTTTTGCGGTCAAACCAACATCCTCCATCCTGACAGAGCGCAAGACGGTGACCCGTCAGGGTGAGGATGTGGATGTCATGACCAAGGGACGTCACGATCCTTGTGTTGGCATTCGGGCGGTGCCCGTTGGTGAGGCTATGGTGGCTTGCGTTCTGGCAGATCATTTCCTGCGCAACCGCGGGCAGGTGGGCTAAAAACCGCCTGATTTTTTTGGGTGGCTTGGCTTACAGCAGTCTGATCAGCCCGACTGTCGACAGGGTCATTAGCAGCACCAGGCACACCTTCTTGTAGTGCGGCGCAAGGGCAGGTGAAAACAGCTTGGCCCCCAGAAAGACGCCGGCCAGAACAGTGGGCGCAAAGATAGCGCCGCGCCTGAGCGTCATCTCGGTAATCAGGCCATAGTAAAGTAGAGATGCGAAGGTTGTGATCATGGAGATGAACAAAAACATGATCAGCGACCCGCGCATCACATGGGCTTCTGACTTGCGAGACAGCACATAAAGCGCGACCACCAAGCCGCCGACTGATGCCAATCCGGTGGCCAACCCGGCCAGAAAACCCGCGATGGGAAGGCCGATGCGGCCGCCTGCTCCAGGCGGGATCAGCTTGAACAACTGCGCCATCGTCAGGCCAAGGACGAGTGTGAGGGCGATTATCTTTGAATACGCGCTGGCAAGGTTGGTCGTGATCGCAAGCCCGATCGGCACGCCGATCGCCGATGCTATCACCAGCGTCCAGATCAGCTTCCAGTCTGCGGAGCGAGAGCCGCCGCGAAACAGGGCGAGGCTGGCTGCTGCTTCCAGGAGGAAGCAAAGCGGGATCAGCTCCACTGGTGGCACCACCACGACGATGCTTGCCATCAGGATGGCAGACAGGCCGAAGCCCGAAAACCCGCGAACGAGCCCTGCACAGAAGACCGCTGCTGCGCAAAGCAGAAACTGTGACATTGGCATACCGGTGAAGGTTGCGATTTCAGTCAACATGTTAAAAAGCCCTGTTGTTGAGGCGGCTGGTCTACGTGATGCATCTTTGCAGATAAAGAGGTGCAATTGCAGAAGAGAACTGCAAAAATACAGCTATGAATTGGAGTGACCTGAAATATCTGATTGAGTTCAAGCGGACAGGCAGCCTTGCAGCGGTGGCTCGCCGATTGGATGTCGATGCCACAACCGTCTCGCGCCGTGTCCGGTTACTGGACGCGGCGCTGGGCCTTGAGATGCTGGAGCGCGGCGCTGACGGAAATCTTGTTTTGACCGCAGCGGGCATCAAGGCGGCTGCAAAGGCAGAGCAGATCGAGCAGTTGGTGAGGGAGCTGCAAAGTGATTTGGCCGAAACGACGCACAGGGTGGATGGGACCGTGCGCGTGTCCGCAGTGCCCATGTTGGTGAACCGGCTTTTGGTTCGGAAGGTCAATGTGTTCTCAGCCTGCTATCCGGATTTAAACCTCCATTTGAATTCAGAAAACAGGAACATCAGTCTGTCCAATCGGGAGACAGATATCGCCCTGCGACTGGGACGGCCCGTTGACGGCGGACATCATCTGAAGGCGCGCCGAATTGGCCGGATGGATCACGCTGTTTTTGCGCCCAAGGACATGACACAGGCTGCCGCAGATCTGCTGCCATGGCTCGGCTATCAGGACATGATGCAGCACCTGCCTCAGGCAAAATGGATGGAAGACAATGTTGCAGGGTTGGGCGGCCATTTTGCACCCGCGCGGGTTTCCGATGCGGATGGCGCGCTTGAAAGCGTAGCAGCCGGACTTGGGAAAACCGTGCTGCCCTGTTTGATCGCGCAGGGTGATCCTCGTTTGCAAGCCATCACAAAGCCGCTGCCGGATCTCTATAGAGAAGTCTGGCTCATCCATAGAGCTGAGGATGCCAAGCTTGCTCGTATCCAGGCCGTCTGTGATTGGTTGGTTGATCTCTTTCAGGATAGCCGTGCTGTCTAGGAGAATTGTGCATAGCAGACTCGAAAATCTCTGTTACATCTCGTTACAGTTTACCTTGGTAAATCTCTGGATTTTTGTGGGCAGTGCCCTAGATTTACAACCATTAGGACTGGGAGAAGCAGTCTGCGTGGTCTAGGGAGCGATGCAATGAATGAGATGACACCGGTACGCCGGAAGACAGCCAAGGATTTTCCGCAAGAACTGCTCGATCTTTATGATTTTTATGCGCATGGCAAGATCACCAAGCGCGAGTTTTTGAACCGCGCCGGAAAGTTCGCCGTTGGCGGGATAACGGCGGCGATGCTGCTCAATCAGTTGGCGCCAAATTACGCGCTGGCGCAGCAAGTCGCTCCCGATGATCCCGACATTGAGACCGCTCGCATCACCTACCCCTCGCCAAATGGTCATGGTGAGGTCAATGGCTATCTGGTGAAACCAGCTGGCGTGACCGTAAAACTGCCGGCCATTTTGGTGATCCATGAAAACCGGGGTTTAAACCCTTACATTGAAGATGTCGCAAGGCGCATGGCCAAAGCAGGCTTCATCGCTTTGGCTCCGGACGGCCTGACCTCCGTTGGGGGATACCCTGGAACAGACGATGAGGGCCGGACCCTGCAGCGCACTGTCGACAGCACAAAGCTGATGAACGACTTTTTCGCCGGGTTTGAATTCCTGCTCAAGCATGAGGACACCACTGGCAAGGTTGGTGCGGTAGGCTTTTGTTATGGCGGCGGCGTGGTCAACGCCTTGGCGGTTGCATATCCGGAGCTTGGGGCAGGGGTGCCATTCTACGGACGACAGCCTGCAGCCGAAGATGTGCCAGCAATCAAGGCACCACTTCTGGTTCAGCTCGGCGAACTGGATGAGCGTATTAATGCGGGCTGGCCGGCCTATGAAGCAGCGCTCAAGGCCAACGGCAAGACCTATGAGGCCTTCATCTATGAGGGTGCCAATCATGGCTTTCACAATGACACGACCCCGCGATATGACGAGGCACAGGCCAAGCTCGCAGAAGAACGCACCATTGCCTTCTTCAAGAAGTATCTGAGTTCGTGACTGCCTCTTAAATAAGGTAAAAATGATAGGGTAGATTTGGTCAGACAAGAGGTGCAGGTTCGTTGAAACCGCTCAATTTTACAGAGCATGCAATGCTGTTGCTGGCAAAAATCTGCCCTATCTTTAAGAGTAGAATTTAAAATAGTTTTTTTATAACAAAGGATTGCGTTTCTGCCGTCTTTGTCGAGAAGATGGAGGAGCTAATGCTTGCGGATGATGACGCTCGCATAATTCATAACCGCAGCCAGCATCGTTCTCCAACTGATTTGATGGACCTTCCGATGTTCTGAAATCCAAACGGTATCGTTTCCCCTGGCTTCATCATGCTTTCGCCATGGGCGGTTGCGCAGTGGACAAGCTCCGTGCTGCTTTGGTCGCTTGTGGCGAGTAGTCCGTCGAGGTCATTCGGCGCTGAGATGCAGCCGAAGAAGTTCGCTTAGAGCCGACGGCAATGACATGATTATCTATCTTTCGGATCTTTTGAAATTTGATATTGATTGTTGATTATCAAAGACTGACCAGAAACAGCGGTGTCCTTGGTGACTACGCCGTCGACAAGAAAATCTGAATGCACGCTAAGGCCGACAAAGGCGCATTTCGCACCGAAAAAGCGTTCCCAAAAAGAGATCTGTATCGGGTGGAGCGTATAGTCGGTTGGTCTTCCATCAGGATAATACCGGCAGCAGTCCGGGTATTGTTTCAGGTAATCCTGCGCGCTATCGAATTCAAACTGCGGGTAAGATACGTATTCTCCATCCTCCCCGATTATGGAAACACTCCCCTTGTTTTTGTGCTTAATAAAGTATTCGGCAATTGCGAATTTAACTTTATCCGGATCAAGAGCTGAGCACTTATCCTTCAGGTAATTGTTATAAGCCATAAGGCTGTAAATAACTGCGACACCGAGAACGCAGGTGGCCAATACCTTTGGAGTGGGTAACATTTTGGAGGTCATTGAGCGTTTCTCTTTTCCGATCTTGATATGCTGCGTCCAAGCTTTCAACCGGGCAGAGGGGCGCTTTTCGAGATTTTTCGAACAGCTTTTCGCCGTTGCTATCACCCTTTTGACCGCATTCAGGAATCAGTGAGTAAGAGCAAGACGAATGAAGATGATGCCGAGGCCGCCCACAACAAGGGCGGCCTTTCGCGTCCAGGAGCCTGCTGCAATCAATCCGTATGAGATGCAGCCAAGACCCAGGCCAACCTGAACAAATGCGATCAGAGCCGCAATGGGTCTCTCTGACAGGCCAATCAGATCCGGGTTTGCGATCATGCCGAGCGGGATGATGTAAAGGCCGATCCCCAGTGCCATGGCCGTGAGCGCCACTTTCAGCCAATTCTCATTGATCATGCCTGCGGCAATGAAGACCGCACCACACACCGGCGGTGTGATGGTCGATAACAAGGCAAACCAGAATACGAACAGATGCGCCTGAAGCGGCTCAAGACCGAGCTGTGTCAGGGCTGGGCCTGCAACGGAAATACAGATCACATAAGCAGCTGTCGTCGGCACTTCCATGCCCAAAATCAGACAGGCCAAAGCCGTCAGGAACAGAGATGGCCACAACAGGCCACCAGACGCGGACAGGATGAGGGACGTGATCTTCACACCCAGTCCGGTGATCGACAGCACGCCGATGATGATTGAAGCACAGAGAATGATGGCAGCAATCATCGAGACCTGCCGGGCAGCATTTATGAGTGCCGCCTCGATCCGCACGAAGCTGTCTTTCAACGAAAACGAGAGACTGGCATTGGTAAACAGCAGCAGGAACCCGGCGAGAATGGCAAGGCAGGCGGCATATTGCGGGGTGTAGCCTGCACCGAACATTCCCCAGAGAAGCACCGAGAATGGCACCAGAAAAAAAGCTGTCGTGATCAACGTTGCCTTTGGGCTTGGCCGGTCAGCCGGATCGATGCCCTTCAACTCCAGCTTGCTGGCGTAGGCGTTGATTCCGATCCAGACGGCAACGAAGTAAAGCAGCGCGGGAAGGATCGCAGCTGCCATGATCGCGGTGTAGGGAACGCCGGTCAGCTCCACCATGACGAAAGCGCCAGCCCCCATCAGCGGCGGCATGATTTGACCGCCGGAAGATGCAACCGCTTCCACAGCGGCGGCCAGGCGCTTCGGGTAGCCGAGGCGGGTCATTGCGGGCAGGGTGATGGCGCCGGTGGAGGCAACATTGGCAGATGCCGAGCCTGAGATTGAGCCGAACAAGGCTGAGGACAGGACGGACACTTTGGCAGCGCCGCCGTTCAGCTTTCCAGCCGCTGTCGCTGCCACATTCATGAAACCTTGCCCTGCCTCACCGGCGTTGAGGACGGCGCCGAAGATGACAAAGATCGCGACGACTGAGACGGAAACCCCGGTCAGGCTGCCCCAGATGCCGCCTTCAGCAATTGTGAGCGTGCCGAGGAAACTGGCGATGGGTGTTCCGGAGTGACCAAACTCGCCGGGAATATACTGTCCATAAAGACCATAGGCGAGAGCGAGAAGGGCAACCAGTGGAAGCGGCCAGTTGATGGCCCGGCGCGCAGCTTCCAAGACGCTAAGCAGAAGAACAACAGCGATGCCGATCTGGAAATCGTTTTCCAGGAACCCGTATTGATCGACCAGACTTGAATGGTTGAGCGCGACCCAGAGGCTGGCGGCAATGCCCAAGGCCGCGATGACATAGCCTGAACATCGGGAAATCAGGCCTGTCGAGGCTCCGAAGACGAAAATCCATGGCAAAGCCAGCGCCAGATGCAACGGACGACTGACCAGGTTCGGCACCAGTCCAGAAAAAATCAGGCCGAGATGAAAGACGACCAATGTGGCTGCAAATGCGAGCAGAATGAGGCGTCGGGTCATGGCAGCAGGCATCGCAGGGAGCATCTTTGGGGAACTCTGATAAAATAAGGCCCCGGGCACGGGAATGCCCAGGGCGTAAATCTGAAGGTGTAAGCTTACTGCTGAGCGTCTGTCAGCGTAAAGCCAGCTTCTTCGTAATAGCGCACTGCGCCTGGGTGGATCTTGCCGGTGATCGTGCCCATCAGGCCCTGATCAACGCCGTCCCACCAGCGCGCTGTTTCACTCATTTTTGCCTTGGTCTCCCAAAAGGTCTTGGTGAGTTGATAGGCAGTGTCATCGTCCATGGCTGTTGTTGTATAGGCCACAACGGGCAGTGACGTGGTTGTGATAGCTGTTTCCTGGCCAGCATATGTGCCAGCCGGAATGACGATTTTCGCGCGCTTGGTTTTGGCGATTTGTTCGTCAGTCAGGGACAAGACGTTTACATCTGTTGAAGCAGCAGCCTCGATGACGTTTGGAGCAGGCCACGAACCCGCTGTGACAAAACCGTCAATCTGGCCATTTTTCAAAGCGGGAACTGCGTTGGAGAGCTCAACTTCCGCCAATTTTACCTTGCCCTCAAGGCCGAAGAGCTTGAGATATTTTGTGCCTTCGCGCGCGCCAAATGAGCCTTTTCCCAGAAGGAGGGTGGTACCTTCCAGATCTGTAAAGTCGTTGACTTCGCTTTCCTTGGACATCACGAAATGCATGGTGAGGGACGGAATTGGAAAGAGCGCACGAATGTCCGCAAACTTCGGGCTGGTTTTGCCTTCGAACATGGCTTTGCCGGACTGAGCAAGGCCGACCAATGCTGGCGGTGTCGTGAAGACATAGTCTGCGCCGCGTGCACGGGTTTCCATGACGTTCTGTACCGAGCCCTGGCTCTCTTCAACGGTGACGATGATGTCGCCATTTGTGCCAGCTTTCATGGCTTCCGCAATCTGAACGCCCATCTGGTAGTAGGAAGAGCTCGACTTCGCGGACTTATAGGTAATCCGCGTTTCTGCCGAAGCCGGAAGGGTGAGAGCGATGCCGGCGACAGCCAAAAGGCTCAGCCGAAGAGCTGATGTGAACATGAATTCCTCCAGTAATTTTCTTGCACAAGGAAACTCAGACCCAGTAGTCTTGGTTTCCTCCAGGATGATTTTGATGAGAAGATGGCACGGCTTGAACCGGCTATACAACTGTTATTGCAACTGACACAGCACTTGTCACGAAGCTTAAATCATTCAAACAACCTTTAAGTCAGTAGCGTTCGGCTTCACGAACTGTCGCGATCTGTGCGAATTCTGCAAATGTTATTCTACGCAGGCAGGTGACTGTGATCATACCTCTCGGTAGTCCCGCAAACGGTCCAGGATTTCATCAGGCATCCCCTCCAGCGTGTTGAGCTGAATCGCCAAATGGTCTGTTCCATCAGGTTGACTGGATTTGCTCCAGTTACGGGTCATGAAAGATTTCCAGGACGGGAAGACGTGCTTCTTTTTGATAGCCTCTGGCAGAGAGCTGGCCAGGTCGATTTCCAGTGTCACCAGCTCAATGCTGCGAACTGCTGTTTTGGACAAGGCCATGGTCTGGATGTTGTCCCAGTCAATAAAGCCAATGCGCTCTATGAAGAGGCCTTCATCATTGGCGGCAAGTTGTGGGTTACTGCGGTCGATCATTGGAAAATACCAAAACGCAGCCCCAAGCGGGACAATTGCAAGATAGGCCAGCATGTCTACACCGCCGAACAGTCCAAGGACAACAAAACCAAAGGCGAAGAACAGTCCACCGTAAAACAGGCCTTCGCCATTTGATTTGGTGTAGCCAATTGCAAAAGGGCGAGGTCCGGGAGTATCGGGCTTTTCAAACGGGTCTAAGGGTTTATTGGTCATGTATGGTCTGATCGCTTTGGCTTGCTCAATCGGTCTGCCCTGTTGTTTCAACATGCAGACCGATTGTCAAAACCTTGCTGATCGGGGGGGGTACTCAGCCGGTTTGCCTCTGGTTACAAGGCGGATGTGCCCGTGACAGTTTCACGACCAATGCGAAGCACCTTCATCAGAACAAAAGCGGCGACGGAGCAAAAGGCAATGGCTGCGACCAACGGCGTAACTGTGCCGTCGAAGAACTGGCTGGCTGCTGCAATCATCAGCCCACCGGTCACCATTTGGAGGGTGCCGCCAAGGGATGAGGCGAGACCTGCGATGTCGCCATGTTTGTCGAGAGCCATGACCATCGTTGACGGGATAACCAGGCCAAGGCAAGCGTTGCCGCAAAACAGGAAAAACATCACCACAGGCAAGGTGCCAAATCCCAATAGCGTTAAGGACAGCAGTATGAGCTCGAAGAACAGGAAGCCCGTGACCGCATAGACAATCACCTGCGTCATACCGAAGCGTTGGCCAAGTTTTGCAGCGACTTGAGATGAGGCGAAGAAGCCAATGGCATTCACGGCAAAGGCGATGCTGAACTGCACAAGAGAGAGACCGAAGTGCCCCGTATAGACGAAGGATGCACTGGCGATGAATACGAAGAAACTGGCCAAGCCGAAGCCGCCAATCAGGGTCAGTCCCATGAAGGTCGCATCGGACAAAAGTGTTTTCGTACCCTCGAAGAAAGTCTTGGCGTTGACAGGCACCCTATGTGTTGGTTCCAGCGTTTCAGGCAACATGAAAACGGTGAGGAACAAGGTCAGTATCGCAGCGCCCGACAAAAAGAAGAAGATTGTGTGCCAGCTGCCAATCGCGATCAAGCCGGTTCCAGCCAGAGGGGCCAGCATTGGTGAAACGCTGATCACCAGCATTACAAGAGCCATCAGGCGTGTGGCTTCATAGCCGGTGTACATGTCTCGAATGATGGCCCGTGGGATCACCATCACCGCCGCGGCGCCAACGCCTTGAAGCAATCGTGAGGCGATCAACCATTCAATGTTTGTGGATATGCCGCAGCTGATGCTGCCGACGATGAACAGGAAAAGCCCGATATAGATTGGAAGTTTACGCCCGACCTGGTCGGATAGGGGGCCGTAAACCAATTGGGAGAGGCCAAATGTCAGAAAGAACGCTGTCAATGTCATCTGTGTAGAGGCAATGCCAGCATTCAGATCGGCTTCGATTGCGGGCAGGGCTGGCAGGTATATATCGATGGCGAGTGGCCCAACAGCGGCCAAAGGCCCAAGCACCAGCGAAGATCTTAAAAGTCCGGGCTTCATTTTGGGATCCTGAAAATATGCGAGGAGAGCTCGGGAGGGAGCTTGGAGAAGTGTGGAATTGCGATCATGAGTGATTGTCGTGTCGCAGCGATAGCGTGCTGAGGAGGCAACAGATCTATCTTTAAGGCTGGAGAAACAGGCCAATCACAATGATATCTATACTGGAACGTACAGTACATAATAGATTTAGACGCCAAGGCATGCAAGGCCGTAAATGCAGGAGAGTTTAGGCTTGGGCCAAATTGAGTGTGTTAAATTATGTTGGCTGGGCACTTGCTTCACGGGTCTGGATCGCAATGAGACCCAGACCCGTGAATTTTAAACGTCAGTGATTTCTGTTGCTTCGATTTCTATGTCAAAGCCTTCCAGCCCAACATAATGCCGTTCGCGTGAGGACAAAAGCCGAATGGACGTCACCCCAAGGTCTTTCAGGATCTGGGCACCCAATCCAATCTCGCGCCATTCTTCCTGGCGACTCTGGGCAGAAACATGCTCTTCGTTGCCGGCAGCCTCAAGGTCGTTGCGGGCCCGGCTTGATTGAAGGGCAACGCCTACAGATCCTTCGCGCAGATACACTACGATGCCACGTCCACGCTCGGCGAACTGCTGCATGGTCGTGTCCATTGGTTGGCTTTTTCCAAAGACATCATCCAGAACCGATTCCAGCTGCAGGCGCACTGGCACACTTCGTCCATCCAGAATATCGCCGTAGACGACGGCCACATGATGCATCTGATCATATGGGGTGGAATAGGTCATGGCGTAGGCCGGACCGGCAATGGTCTCGATAGGCTGCTCGTTGATCCGCTCGACCAGGCGCTCTGTGCGTTGACGCCAGGCAATCAGGTCAGAGACGGAGACCGTCTTCAGGTTATGCTCAGCAGCAAAGCTGGTGACCTGTTCGCCTTGCTTGACCGTGCCGTCGTCGTTGACCAGCTCACTGATCACGCCAACTTCTTCCAGTCCGGCAAGTCTGCAAAGGTCAACAGCTGCTTCCGTGTGTCCGGACCGCATCAACACGCCGCCTTCCTTGGCGATCAACGGGAAGATGTGACCGGGCCGTACCAGATCAGCTGCACCGACATTCGGGTTGGCGAGCGCCCGAACCGTGGAACAACGCTCATCTGCTGAAATGCCGGTTGTCAGGCCATGGCGATAATCGACGGAAATGGTAAAGGCTGTTGCCAGTGGCGCATCATTTTGCGCAACCATTGGATCCAGCCGAAGGCGACGGGCGATTTCCACGGTCATCGGGGCACACACAATACCGGAAGTGTGCCTGACGAAGAAGGCCATCTGTTCCGGGGTCATTTTGGATGCGGCGACAATCAGGTCGCCTTCGTTCTCACGGTCATCGTCATCGGTCACGACCACGACTTCGCCGCGTTCAAATGCGCGGATGGCTTCAGCTACACGGGCCTGGGACACGGGATGCTCCTTGGTGATGGAAAGGCCGAGAAAATCATTGGGAGTAACCGCACCCTTGGTGGCTTCGGCAATCTTCCTCGCCATGTCGCGTGATACCCAGACGTCGGGGTCGTTGCACAGGGCGGTGACAGATGCGGCAGACAGGTCGGCCCGTCGCGCAAACGCGCTCCGGCTTTCCTTATTCTCCAAGAGCCAATGATCAAGTCTCATGAGCTTGATTTAGTTATGCTGAAGTTGTGTGGCAAGAGGTGATTTGGAGAAAATTCAGTATTACTGAAAGGCGTCAGCCTTTGGTGAACTCCATAACCGTGGAAACAAAGGCGGAGGTGTGGAGCGTTTTTTCCATTCCGACGTCAGAAAACACCTGCGTCAGGTCTTCTGTTAGATAGGTTGAAAAATATGGTTCATGAAACAACTGGGGGAACAGGGAGAGCAAGCCGTCGTAGTCCGGAATGTCTCCGGTCTGAAGGCTGTCGACAAACAGGAAGCGCCCGCCCGGCTTGAGCACACGGGCGATTTCAGCTGCGACTTGTCGGCGGATTTTGGGTGGCAGTTCATGGAACAGGAACACGCAGGACAGCACATCCATGCTGTTGTCGAAAAATGGCAGTTGTTCTGCCATTCCGTTGACGAAAGTGGCGCGGCGAGACGGTAAACGTTCACGCGCAACACTCAGGTAAGGTTCTGACAGATCGACGCCAATGCCGCGCAGACGCGGAAAGGCGGTCAGTGCAGGGCCAAGAAGTCCGCTGGTGCCGCAGGCAATATCGGCATAGGCGAGCTTGCGTTGATCCTGGCGTTTGACGATTTCGGCAAAGGGCACAAGTGCCCGTCGGCGCATGGCTGCAGTTGCGCCGGAAAACAGCACATCAACCTGAAAATCATAAAGCCTGGCACTTTCTTCGGACAACCAGCCATCGCTTTGGAAATGGAAATTCTGACGATAGTAACGCGGCAGCGCCTCTCCGCCAAAGCGCTCTGGATCGTCGTTGACTTCCTGATGTGCACCTTCCGCGCGGCGTCTGGCGACTTCTGGTACATCCCTAAAGAAGGCCCGGCTGGTGTCTAACAGCTCTCGCAAGCTCATCGATCCATCGCGTGGAGCTGGATAGAGACCATCTTCCACAGCCTTTAGATCAGCTGCAAAGAGCGCGGCGATATCCGCAAGCATACGTCGCTGTCCGGGAACCGGGCCATCTGGCATTGGCTTGGGTTTTTCTGGCAGGTCCTGCTGAAGTCGCTTGTTCATACGACGCATGGCTTCGGCGTGCAGCGTATAGAGCGCAAGCCGGTTGCCTTGACGCCAGGCATAGTCTGCGCGAGACGCCAGCCGCCGCAACGACACTCCCTTTCGCTTCAAGAAACGAGGCGTCCCTGTTGCATGGTCAGGAGGCGAGAGAGGTGTCAGTGCATCGTCGGCCGCAGCCATGTTTCACTCCCGTTTTAAGGTCGCTACACACTCAATATGGGGCGAGAACAGGAATTGGTCCACCGGTGTGACGGTTTGTAGCGTGTAACCACCGTCGATCAGTATGCGCAGGTCCCGGGCAAGCGTTGCCGGATTGCAGGAAACGGCCACCACATAGGGCACCTTGGACAAGGCAATCTGTTCGACTTGTGCTTGCGCACCAGCGCGCGGAGGATCGAAGACCACTGCATCGAATTTTTCAAGATCCGCTGCCATGATCGGGCGGCGGAACAAGTCGCGGCGCTCTATGGTCACCTGCTTCAATCCGCGTGGTACACGCAGAGCCTTGTCGAGAGATTTCAAGGCTGGTGCGTTGCTTTCTACCGCATGGACAGATGCACCACGGGCAATTCGAAGGGCGAATGTTCCTGAGCCTGCAAAAAGGTCAGCTACTTTTTTCGGCTTGCCGAGGCCACGTAGGACCAGATTGCAAAGGGCTTCTTCTGCCTGCAGAGTGGCCTGTGTAAATCCGGCTGGTGGCGGGGAGACGAGCAGGCCTCCCATATCCAGAGAAGGGGCACGGGCTTCCAGAAGTGTTTCGCCGTTGATGGTCAGACGCGCCAGGTTCAGTTCAACAGCAAGCTGGGACAGCCGGGCAAACCGGGCTTCATACTTCCGGTCGGCCTGTTCGAAAGCCACGTCGAGACCGTTTGTTGTCGACAGAACATTAATCCGCAATTCGCCCTTCTTGGGCATAAGCTCAAAAGCAAGCCTTCGAAGGCCGGTAAGTCCAGCGATGATTTCCGGTACCAGCACAGGGCACTCGGAAATGTTGACCATCCGATGGCTGGCTTTCTCGTGATAGCCTAGCAAAATGGTGCTGCCAGCGCGGGCCGCGGTAAAAACGGCTCTCCGGCGGCTTTGTGCTTCGCAGGGAACCACGGGGGCGACCTTGGTCTCGATGCCTCGGTCGGCGAACGCCCGGATTACAAGCTCGCGTTTCCACTCCAGATAAGGTGCCTCGGCAAGATGCTGGGTGGAGCACCCGCCGCAATTATCATAGTGCTGGCAGATTGGAGCAATGCGGTCCGGGCTGGGTTTGACGATGGTAATTTCGGTGGCGCGGCCGTTGGAAATGTGGGCGTTGACGTCTTCGCCGGGCAGGGCTCCTGCCACGAAAACGGGTCCGTCGGGCGTCGTCGCAATGCCATCGCCCCTATGGCCGAGGCTCGTAACGGAAAGAAGGGTCTGTGTCTGTGTCTGTGTCTGTGTCATTGCGGAGGGATAGCGCCAAGCTGTCCGTCAGGCAAGCGTTTGCCTGCGACAATGCTAATGATGGGCTGTTCCGGCCTGCCTTGACGGTCTGTCAGCCGTCTTTTTGGCCGCAGAGCAGCCATTCGGAATTGCCGTCGCCGCCTTTGACTGGCGAGGGTATCAGGCCAACGCTTTGCCAGCCTGGAACCGAGTTGAACCAGTCTTTCAATGATTTTGCGGTCATTTCAGCGACCTCAAGATCGACCAGCCCGCTTTTGCCGATGTTCTCACGCCCCGCTTCGAACTGAGGTTTTACAAGGCAGACGCACTTCGCGCCGGCAAGCGCGAATTCCAGTGCCGGGGGCAGGGCAAGCTTGAGGGAAATGAAGCTGACGTCGGAGACAATAAGTTCAGGGTGCTCGCCGTCCAGATCGGACAGAGACAGTTCACGAGCATTTAGACCATCGCGGCTTGATACGCGCGGATGGGTTGTGAACCTCTTATGGAGCTGGTCGTGGCCAACATCGATCGCGTGAACCTTTGCTGCACCCCGTTCCAGAAGCACCTGGGTGAAGCCACCGGTGGACGCGCCAATGTCCAGACAAATGCGCTCTGAGGCATCGATACCAAATTCATCAAGCCCGGCGATCAACTTGAGCGCTGCCCGCGAAACATAGGTGGAGCCGGGATCGTCAACGGAAATTTGGTTGGCCCTGGATACTTTTTGCGCCGGTTTGATGCTTGTTGCTCCATCGACGCGAACAGTGCCGCGCAAAATGGCATCGCGAGCACGAGCCCGGCTCGGGAAATGCTTGAGGTCAACGAGATGCTGGTCGAGGCGTTGCTTCTGGGTCATCCCGGCCTCTTAGCTGACCTTGTGAGATCAGGAAAGTACTACGGTTAAAAACAACCGGCTATTCCTGCAATCAACCTGTCGAAATAGATCCGTTCCCCCATGCGCAGCCATAGCAAGCCTGAAGCAGCGATGAGAAGACCACCACCAAAAGCCAAACCCGCATACAGGGACATGCGCATGGTTTTCAGGACCCGTTCGTTTTGTGGACCTCAAGCTGAGGGCCATTGTGTTGGTAGAGCCAACCTCAAGTGGAAAGGCCATTCTTGCATTAAACCGACCTCAAGAGGAGGTCGGAGTATTTTCAATCAGCCTATTTAGCTTCTTCAAGGCGCTTTCTTCAGCTTCGCCATAGGCAATGGTACCAACAAACCGGTTGTTTGTATCCATAAGGAAGGCGGATGCTGAATGATCCATGGTGTAGTCGCCATCGTCCAGCGGCACCTTTTTGGCGTAGACACGATAGGCCTTGGTCATGGCATCTATTTGTTCACGAGAGCCGGTCAGTGGCTGAATGCTGTCATCAAAAGCGGCCACATAATCGGAAAGAACCTCAGGGGTATCGCGTTCTGGGTCAATGGACACAAAAGCAAAGTTCAGTTTTTGGGCATCATCTCCGAGAGTCGATATCCAGCCCTGCATGTCAGACAAAGTCGTCGGGCATACATCAGGGCAGAAGGTGAAGCCGAAGAAATAGACTGTTGGTTTGCCAGCCATATCCTTGTCTGTGACGGTTTCTCCTGCCCCATTGACCAACTCAAATGGACCGCCAATCGCAGCCAGAGGTTCGATCAATGCGCCTGTGCCTTTGGAATTCGTCCACTGCAGTGTGAAGAGAACGCCAGCGCCAATGGCCAGGGCGGCAACTGCCGCCCAAGCTACATAGCGAATTATTTTTAAGCTCGTCATGAGGACCTCAATTCTTGTCTTTGGCCATATCACCGTGATCCATCTTGCTATGGTCCATGGCTCCGTGATCCATGCCCTTGGCGCCAAGCTTCTCAATGGCTAGATTAATGCTGACATCGCCTGCTTTTTCGAAAGTAAGCGTCACGGGAACAGTTTCGCCTTCTTTGAAGGGGCCTGCCAGTTTCATAAACATGATGTGCAGGCCGCCGGGCTGCAGGGAGACAGTTTCGCCGGCTGGAACTTCAATGCCGTTTTCCATCTGGCGCATCTTCATCACGCCGTCTGAGACAACCATCTCATGCAGTTCAACACGGCTCGCTGCTGGGGAACTGACTGCGATGAGACGATCGTCTTCGGAGCCGCCATTGCTGATTTTTGCAAATCCCCCGCCGGACATAGCTTTGGGAGGTGTTGCCCGTGTCCAGGTGTCTGTGACGCTGATGTGGCCATGTGAAGCGTGGTCAGCGTAGGACGCAGTGGCTACAAGGCTCATCATGGCCGCAGCGGCCAGGGTTTTGAAGAAAGTCATAGGTCTATTGATCCTGAATAAAGTTTTTGAAGTAGCTGTTTGCGCAGCCGGATGCATGTCAGGTCAATTGGATCGGAGGTGCTCGAATAGGACCGCTTGGTTTCCGTGATGAAACATGGATTGATGCAGCGCCTTTGAGGGACAGATCAATGCCAGCAGGGAGGGGAGGGGTGAGGGAAAGCGCTGCGTCGGCAACAAGCCCGGAAGTTTGACCGATATGACTGCAGGATGTGCCGCAGATGCAATGGGCAGGATTGTGCTGGCCACCGCTAGGCAGGCCCGTTCCGCCTGTTTGGGAGGACTGGCACAAAACGGCCAATCCGCCAGATCCAATACTCGGCGATACCGAAAGGCCGATCATGAAGATCGTCACCCTCAGGCCGAGCGCAAGCATGGCCAGGATCGCCAAGGGATGGCGTTCTTGCCGCAGTATTTGGAAAAGGCTCGGGCTCGAATTCATGGGCGGAATATGATGCGGTTTTGGATCGACGTCGAGAGGTGAATTGCCACAGGTAACAGATCAGCCTTCCTTCGGCGTGTCGTTACCGGGAGTAGGCTCTTCATCTTCGGAGCCGCTGGTCTGTTCTTCTGAGGAGATGATTTCTTCTGTGACGATGTCCGTCTCTGAGCTATATGCGTCATCTTCATAAGCTGGAAATTCTTCAGGAGCGATCACGTTTGACGCGTCAATATCCAGCGGCTCTGGTGACAAGACTGTACCGACCTGTGCTGTTGCTGCGTATTCGAAGTCGAGTTTTTCTTCCTGATCGATAGCGCCACGGGCAAACAGCCGTGTCAAAATGAATGCAGCCATGATGAGGTTCACAATCGCAACGAGGAGGTAGAGTCCGGATGGTCCAGTTTGTCCCATTAAAAGCGAAGCCCCAATCGGCCCGGCAACTGATCCCAGTCCAAAGGCAAGCAAGAGCCCGGATGATGTTTCAACGAAATCTTCTGTCGCTGCGTAATCGAAGGCATGGGAGACCGCGATGGCATAGGCAGGTTGCGAGCAGATGCCGATCAAGACCGCAAGCGCAGTGGCTGAGGCAAAATCCTGCGGAGCTAACCAGGCAATCGCAAGCGCGACTGCGGCGGTGGTCGCGCCCAATATCATGAGAACTACGCGTCGATCTATTTTGTCAGACAGCCGCCCGATTGGCCATTGCGATAGCACACCGCCGGCAATGATCGCTGCCGCATAGAAAGCAGATTGATTTGTAGTCAAGCCAATCTGCGAGCCGTACAGAGGCGTCAGAGACCAGAGTGCACCATTTCCGATCCCTATGAGCATTGCCCCCACAAGAGCGGCTGGTGAATTGCGATAGAGCTTGATTGGGCGAAAGCGAACAAGTGTGATTGGGGCAGGTTGATTGGCTGTGGTTAGCGCCACCGGAATGACGGCGAGGCTGACGGACACCGAGGCGATGGCGAATGGCATAAATGATGTGATGTCCATTGCGGCGATTGAGATTTGCCCCAACATCATCGAGGCGAAAAGTATCACAATGTAAGTGGACATGACCGCGCCGCGGTTTTCGTTTGTGGCGCTTTCGTTCAGCCAGCTTTCGACAATCATATAGAAGCCGGCCAGACAGAAACCGGAAATGATCCGGATCAGGAACCAAGCCACGGGATCTACGGCAATCGGATGGAGGATGGCAGCCGCGGACATGAGAGAGACCACAGCTGCATAAGCGCGAATATGTCCAGCTCTCATAATGACATGAGGCGCGCCGAGACAGCCAAGAACCAGGCCAATGAAATAGGCTGATGAGACGGCGCCGATCTGGAGGTCGCTGAAATCGGCGCTGCTGGCGGCAAGAGGTAAAAGAGTGGATTGAATACCGTGCCCAAGAATGAGCATCGATACCGATATTAGGAGCGCGGAAACGGAGGCCAACATCTGCGCCATCAAGCACCTTGGTCAAACTTGAATATGGAATGAAGCCCTGTTTTTAGATCGATGGGCGAAATCTATTCATAGAGAAGCTTTTTCAGTCTGCTGAGGTTCTGTCAATCGAATAAGCTCACGGCAGGTTGGCGGGCTGCCGTGAGCACAGGAAAAAGGGAAGAAGTGTCAGATCAGGCGCTTTGGAAAGAGCCTAGATAGTCGGTGCCCAAGGCCTGGAATACCTTTTTCATGATCGCGTCGCAGGTGAGGTTAGCATCCCGGTACAACACATCCGGCTTATCCTGATCCTGAAACACGTCAGGCAGCATCATCGTGCGAACCTTGAGTCCCTTATCCAGCAGACCGAGGCCCGCCAGTGTGGTCAATACGTGGCTGCCAAAGCCGCCAATTGAACCTTCCTCAATGGTGATCAGAACTTCATGTTCGCGCGCAAGCCGGTTCAATAGCTCGATGTCCAATGGTTTCGCGAAGCGAGCATCAGCAACGGTTGTTGACAGGCCTGCAGCATCCAGTTCATCAGCAGCAGCAAGGCATTCGCCTAATCGGCTTCCGAAGGACAGAAGGGCCACTTTCGTGCCTTCGCGGCGGATGAGGCCCTTGCCGATTTCCAGTACGCTGCCACGCTCGGGAAGATCGAGACCTACCCCTTCGCCGCGTGGGTAGCGGAATGAAATCGGCCCCTCATCATAGGCAACGGCGGTCGCCACCATATGTCGCAATTCAACTTCGTCAGCTGCGCCCATCACAACAAAACCTGGAAGACAAGAGAGGTAGGTTGTGTCAAAGGCTCCGGCATGGGTCGCGCCGTCCGCTCCAACCAGACCGGCGCGGTCGATCGGGAACCGAACGGGAAGGCCCTGAATGGCGACATCATGCACGACCTGATCATAGGCCCGTTGCAAAAAGGTTGAGTAGATCGCGGTGAAGGGCTTGAAGCCCTCTGTCGCAAGGCCAGCTGCAAATGTTACAGCGTGCTGTTCAGCAATGCCGACATCAAATGTTCGGGTCGGAAAGGCTTCCTGAAAAAGGTCTACGCCTGTTCCGTCTGGCATGGCCGCGGTTATGGCAACGACCTTTTCGTCCTCTTGCGCTTCGCGAATCAGTGAAGTGGCAAAGACATTGGTGTAGCTCGGCGCATTGGCTTTCGGCTTGGACTGCTTGCCTGTGACAACATCGAATTTCGACACGCCATGGTATTTGTCCTTTGCGCCCTCGGCAGGGCCGTAGCCTTTACCCTTTTGGGTCACCGCATGGATTAGAACCGGACCATTGTGCGTGTCGCGCACGTTCTTCAAGATCGGCAGCAGGTGGTCCATATTGTGACCGTCGACAGGGCCGACATAGTAGAAGCCCAGTTCTTCGAACAGTGTGCCGCCAGTCCAGAAACCGCGCGCATATTCCTCAGCGCGCGCAGCTTTCTCCTGCAGTGGCTTGGGCAGGTTTTTGGCAATGGTTTTTGCAGCCCCGCGCAGCGACTGATATGTCGGTCCGGATACAAGTTTGGCCAGGTAGGCAGACATGGCTCCAACTGGCGGTGCAATTGACATGTCATTGTCATTGAGGATCACGATCAGGCGAGAACCGAGGTGCCCGGCATTGTTCATAGCCTCATAGGCCATTCCAGCCGACATCGCGCCATCTCCGATGACGGCAATCACATTATTGTCGCCCCCGGCAAGGTCACGTGCCGCAGACATCCCCAACCCGGCGGAGATCGAAGTTGAGGAATGTGCAGCACCGAAGGGATCGTATTCGCTTTCAGCGCGTTTCGTGAAACCGGAAAGGCCGTTGCCTTGCCGGAGTGTTCGGATCCTGTCGCGGCGCTCTGTCAGGATTTTGTGCGGATAGCACTGGTGTCCGACATCCCAGATCAGGCGGTCGTCTGGCGTATTGAAAACGTAATGCAGCGCGACGGTAATTTCTACCACGCCCAGGCCAGCACCCAGATGCCCTCCTGTCACGGAAACGGCATCGATCATTTCTTCACGAAGCTCGTCAGCTATCTGTCGGAGATCTGTTTCTTCGAAGTTGCGAAGATCCGCAGGGCGCATGATCTGGTCAAGCATCGGTGTAGACGGTTGGGAAGTCACGCGGGCTACGGCTCCAATATGGAATGGATTTACTGGCAAGCTACATCAAGGCAATGTAGGGCGCAAATATGGCTTTGGAAGCATGTAATTCAAGGCATGTTCTTATTGCAATAGGCTAAACTTGTATCGCAAGTATTGTAAAAACTACGGTGATTTTGATGAAATGGTATATCAGTCACCCATTTGGGTGATGCATTTAAACTTCAGGTGGAATAAAAACTCTATGTGGTCGATGGGGCCACGTGCACAATGAATAACTAGGGCCGTGGTTTCACGGCCCTTTTTTTTGTCCTGCCATGAGTTGCGCCAGTTCGGAAAATGCATCTTAAGCCGGCTTTTTATTTCGCCGAGGACCTCGGGGCTGCCCATTTTAGCCGATTAGAGTGTGTGTCGCTTTGTGGGGGGAATTCTATTGGCAGGCTAAAAAAGGCTGCTCAGACTGTGAATCACATGGGTCAATTCCAGCTGTGATTGTGTGGCAGTCTTTTCGTAGATCCGGCGCAAATGGGTTTTGGCCGTGTTGCGCGTGATGCCCAAGTTCGCCAAGGTATCCGGAAGAGAACCACTAGAGGCGAGGTCATAGGCCAGTCGTGCTTCGCCATTTGACAGTCCATAGTGAGATTGAAGAATATCTTTGAGTTCTTCAAGGAGAGGTGTGGGCTTTTTAATTTCAACAAGGATGTGTGATTTGTTTGACGGGGTATCTTCCCCTTCACCGACGCCCAGGTTTCGAAACGACACATTCCGAAGAGAATTGTCGCCTTCCGGAACAAATACGTAGCGCTCCGAGCGAGGGCCTGAACTGAGGCGAAGATTGCTGGCTGATAGATGTTCAGGTGATGCATCAATGTTTTCGGATGTGTATTTCAGCGCTATTTCAATGTCATTGCGAGATGGCACAAGCCTACCGCCATGTACTGTGAAAATGTCTCCGCCGCGAAGAGCGTCCTGCCAAGCTGGAGTGCTGAACAAAATCGTGCGATTTTCATCAAGCAGGCAATACGCGTTCTCCTTCGAGGAAAACAACAATCTCAATGATTCCAGGTTTGCTCTGGTTTCTGAAACGTTGCTCTGGACGGCCAGGGCGGATGAGACTGCTTTTGCGAAGCGCCGAAATGGTGGCATCACGTGTTCAGGGTCGATTTCGTCACTGGGTACTGTTGTCCAAAGGCATGCCAGTAGGACGGTGACCTCCTTCGTACGGAACACAGGTGTGATGAGCCCTGGCCAATTAGCAAATTCCAGATTTGCGTTTGTAACTGCTTTCGCTGACACGGGCGAATTGATCGTAAGTTGTATTTTGCAATATGGATAATTTAAAGCTGCCTCATTGAGCAAAAACGAGAGGGCAGTTTTGTTCGCCTCGGTCTGAATGTTGTCCAGGAAATGAATCAGTTCGGACGCGTGTTCGCTCGGGCAATAGCGCCCAGTGTGTTGTTGCCCTGATCTGAACTCAAGTAGGAAAGAGCGGCATGTTAAAGACCTGTCTGCACACTCCAATGTTTTCGGCCACAATGACAGATCGGTCGCGCACTCCTGAATGCGTTCCAGTATCCTGAACTCATCATGTTCTGTTATAGTAATCATGCCTCTTATATTTTCTTATTTTCCTGCATTTGCAAGAGAAATAAGAAAATATGATGTTAATGCGGAGGGGGGTGTAATATTACGCTACGTTAAATATATAAAAGTGAACTATGTAGTGTTTTTTTGGTTGTTAAGCCTCTTGATCAAGGTCCGTTGCACCCGCAGGTTTACCATCTTGTCCTAGTTGGATTTTCTCAACCTTTGCTTCAGCTGCTTTAAGTAAGCTATCGCAATGGCTTCGCAGTACGGCACCGCGCTCATACATTTCAATACTGCGTTCAAGAGGGACATTGCCCTGCTCGAGTTCCCGCACGATTGTTTCCAGTTGTTTGAGAGCCTCTTCGAAGGAAAGGGCTGAAACATCTGGCTGAGTGGGGGCGCTTGTCATGAGGTTCATCCGCAAGGTTACTGATCAGAGTTTTTAAGACACTTACGATCTTGTTGTGTGGGGTCAAGGCGTTTGGGCGCATTGCCGCCGTCTATCCTCAAGTCATCCGGTCATGAGCGTCATGACATGGGCTGCTGTAGAGCGGGCAAGGCCTTCAAGGTCGTATCCGCCTTCCAAAACAGATACCACACGATTCTCGCAATGTTTGTCGGCAAGGTCCATGATTGAGCGAGTCGCCCAGGCAAAATCGCTTTCGACAAAATTAAGACTGCCCAAAGGGTCCCGCGCATGAGCGTCAAACCCTGCTGAAATGATCACCAGGTCCGGCGCGAATTGGTCCAGCCTGGGCAGGATCACCGTTTGCATTGCGTCCTGGAAAACCTCGCCGCCATCGCCTGAAGCCAGCGGTGCATTGACGATTGTATTGGCGTCGCCGGTTTCATTTGCAGCGCCTGAACCTGGGTATAGTGGCATTTGATGTGTCGAGCAGTACATGACAGTCGGGTCAGACCAGAATATATCCTGGGTGCCATTGCCATGATGTACGTCAAAATCAACGATGGCAATACGCTCGGCATTGTAATTGGCTTGGGCATATCTTGCCGCAACTGCGACGTTGTTGAAAAAGCAAAAGCCCATGGCTCTTTCCTTTTCAACATGGTGACCCGGTGGCCGAGAAGCGGAAAACGCGTTGTTGACCTTCTTCTGCATGACCTCGTCCACAGCCTGACACGCGCCGCCGACACCGCGTAAAATGGCTTCCCAAGTGCCTGGTGACATTGTCGTGTCGGCATCTATCGCGGCCAAGCCCTCTTCGGGTGAGGTCTTTTCCAACATGTCGACGTAAGCTTGAGGGTGGGTTCTGATGATGTCTTCGATACGGCCCAGAGGAGCTGCGTCGCGCTCAAGCGGTTGAAAACTCTCATGCTCCAAAATGCGATCGATTGCGCGTAGTCTGTCAGGGCGCTCCGGGTGACCAACAGGTGTTAGATGATCAAGGTAGGCCGCATGGTGGAGAAGAAGCGTAGACACAAGAGACATCCATGTTGGGACGCACAATGCGCCCGGAGATTTGACCTCATCAAAGCGGCCGAGCTTGAGGGAGTCAATGCAGGATGGGGTAAATGTCCTTTAAGTTATTGAGGGCGTGGTAGATTTCTATGCTTTGGACAAAGAAACGGGGCCGATCTGGTTGAAGATCTGGCCCCGAAAGGTGCGAGCATTAAAATGCTCGAGGGGAGGTCCGCTGCATCTCTATTTGTCATTTCAAGGTAAGTGATTTGAAGTCGGCTTTGCCAGCGAAATGACTTGGGTGTGTGTTTTTATTGTGCACAACTACGAAGGTGATTAGGTGATTGGGCGAGTGGCCTAGTTAATACTAAGTATGTGCTCAGATCTGTCGTTTTGAAATAAACGTTATACTAATAATAAATCGCGATGGCGTTCAGTCGCGTGGGGCGGCCGCACGCCGCAATCGGTCATTAATCGCCTCGCCAAGGCCGTTTTCTGGGATATTCTGTACATTGATCGTTGCTGCGCCGGAAGCATCCAGTTTCCTAAGTGCCGTAAAGAGAGACGCTGCTGCTTCCGTGAGATTCCCAGTCGAGCTCAAGTTAAATTCAGCACAGGCATTTCCGGCTCCGGGCAGAGGGTGAGGTCCAAAAGACAATAGGGCATCCCCTGGGGCGACCTTGGTTGCGTCCAGGCGCACCGCTGCGCTTGGAGCATAATGGGAAGAGAGCATACCGGGAGCTTGCGGAGCGTCTTGGGAGGCTGAGGCGGAAACGCCGACAAGTGGTTTGCCAAGCACGGCTTCCAGGCTGTCACGGGTGACACCGCCCGGTCTTAACAAGCGTGCACAGCCATCCACCAGAGCAACAATCGTTGACTCGACCCCAACTGAACACGCCCCGGCATCAATAATGTAGCTGAGCGATGGCCCAAGGTCTGCAGCCACAGCATCTGCCGTCGTTGTGCTGACTTTGCCGGAGAGATTTGCGCTGGGTGCTGCAAGGGGAGCGTCTGTTTTGCTGGAGAGAAAGCGCATCACAGGTCCAGCAGGCACGCGAAGGGCAACTGTATTGAGGCCTGCTGTTGCAAGATCACATATTGATGACGAGGCCTTTTTGGGCACTACAAGTGTTAGCGGCCCGGGCCAGAAGGCATTTGCCAGTTTGAGTGCGTCATCATTGAAATCGCCGTGTTCCAGGGCAGCTTCCAGCGTAGGCAGGTGGGAGATCAATGGATTGAATTGTGGGCGCCCTTTGGCTGCAAATATTTTCGCACAGGCAATGCTGCTGGTGGCGTCGGCGGCAAGGCCATAAACGGTCTCGGTTGGGATTGCCACAAGGTTCCCTTCAGCCAGTGCCCGGCAAACTGCCGGCACTTCCGGAGCAGACTTCCAACCTGTCTGTGTCAGGTCTACCGTCCACCTCTGCATGGAAGTCTCCAATCCGGCCTTTTTCATGTTTTCTCCAAACGCAGCTTTAGTTTCGAGCTTCCGTTGCGACATGTATTGACGTTTAGGTCAACACGTCTAGTGTCCTTCACGAGGAAAATGGTCATGGCCTTTTGCGGCTCTGGCGCGGCCCCGTCAAGGCGGCTGAGAAAAACTAGGGAGCTCCTTCATGTATCGTGCGCCAATCGAAGAGATTGCTTTTACTCTCATGTCTGTCTGCGGACTTGATGATCTGCAAAAGACGGTTGTTCACAGCGAGCTGGGGGACGATCTTGTTTCAGCGATCTTGACTGAGGCGGGGCGCTTCACGGCTGAAGAGATTGCGCCACTGAATTCGATCGGAGATAAGCACGGTGCGTCCTTCTCAGATGGTGTTGTCACCACAGCGCCAGGGTGGAAAGAACTCTATCAAAATTGGATCCAGGGTGGCTGGAACGGGTTGAGCGCGCGTGCGGAAACCGGAGGTCAGGGGTTGCCTCTCATGCTCAACACGGCAGCATTGGAAATGTGGAACTCAGGGTCGATGGCTTTTGCTATTGGACCGACCTTGACCATGGGGGCCATCGAAGCACTGGAAAAACACGCCTCTGAAGAACTCAAGGGGACTTATCTGGAAAAACTGGTGTCCGGAGAATGGATGGGCACCATGAATCTGACCGAGCCACAAGCCGGGTCTGATCTGAACGCTTTGACAGCCAAGGCCGTGCCTGCGGGCGATGGCACTTACAAGATCAGCGGTCAGAAGATTTTTATTACATATGGCGAGCACGACATGACGGACAATATCGTCCATCTCGTGCTTGCACGTTTGCCTGATGCCCCCGCTGGAACAAAGGGAATTTCTCTCTTTTTGGTTCCAAAGTGTTTTGTTCTTGAAGATGGATCTTTGGGTGAGAAAAACGATGTGCGTTGTGCTGGCGTTGAGCACAAGCTGGGCATTCACGGGTCGCCAACCTGCACAATGGTCTATGGGGATGAAGGCGGGGCGACTGGCTGGCTGATTGGCGAAGAAAACCGCGGGCTGGCCTGCATGTTCACGATGATGAACAATGCACGGTTGGCAGTTGGAGTTCAGGGGTTGGGGGTCGCCGAACGGGCCTATCAGCAGGCTCTGTCCTATGCGCTTGATCGAAAGCAGGGCCGGGCGCCTGGCGATCAAGGCGAGGGCATGAGCCCGATAGCACGTCATCCTGATATCAAGCGAACGCTTCTTGCCATGCGCACTCGCACTCAGGTCGCGCGTGCGATTTGTTATGCCTGTGCCCATGCCATCGACATGTCAAATGTCGCTGAAACGCCAGAGGACAGTGCTTTCTGGACAGATCGTGCCGGCCTTTTGACGCCGCTTGCCAAGGCAATCCCAACCGACTTCGGTGTTGAAGTCGCATCCATGGGCGTTCAGATCCATGGCGGCATGGGCTATATTGAGGAAACAGGGGCTGCGCAGCATCTTCGCGATAGCCGTATCGCACCGATTTATGAGGGCACCAACAGTATCCAGGCAATGGATCTGGTTATGCGCAAGCTACCAATGTCTGATGGGCAGCATGTGAAGGGCTTCATTGCCGAGTTGCGCGGGATTGCTGACCAAGTCGCTCTTTCCAATCGTCCTGAGTTTGGCCCAACCGGGCAGCGCCTCAAGGCTGCTATTGACGCTCTCGATGAGGCGACGGAGTGGATGTTGTCTGCGCGGGCTGACAACAGGAAGGCTGAGGCTTTGGCCGGGGCAACTCCCTATCTGCGTCTGGCTGGCCTGACGTTTGGTGGTGTGTTGTTGGCAAAAGGAGCATTAAAAACGGGGGCAGAAAACTCCAACGCTTTGAAGGACCGCACTTTGCTGGCGCGCAGCTTTGCCGAGACATGCCTGTGCGAGGTCCATGCTTTGAACAGCGATGTTACGTCATCAGCCGAAGTGATCCTATCCTTTGACCCGGAAGCCTTGGCATCCTGACCGTCACGATCAGGGAGGAACAGCTTATGATACAACTATCTTTGGAGGAGGGCGTCAGTACCCTCCGATTAGATCGCGCTGACAAGAAAAACGCACTGACAGGTGCTATGTATACAGTCCTTGCCGAGGCGCTGGAGAGTGGCAACAGCAACGATGATGTGCGTTGCCACCTTGTTTGCGGCCAGCCTGGTGTCTTTACCGCTGGCAATGATATCGCAGATTTCTTGCAGTTTGCTGGCGACGGCGATCTGTCAGGAACGCCCGTGCTCCGTTTCCTGAAAGCCTTGGCGCTAAATGAGAAGCCTCTCGTTGCCGCAGTCGATGGTTTGGCAATCGGGATTGGCACAACGCTGCTGATGCATTGTGACATGGTTTTCGCAAGCCCAGGCGCGACCTTCAAAACGCCGTTTGTTGATCTTGGTCTTGTGCCGGAGGCTGGATCTTCTTTGCTGGCACCGCAGATTATGGGCCCTACCCTGGCCTTTGAACTTCTTTGCCTTGGTGAAACTTTCGATGCGAAACGGGCGCAAAAAGCTGGTCTTGTCAATCACATCGAGGATGATGTGGAGACCACAGCCATGGCGTGTGTACGTACAATTGCCGCCAAACCGGCGCAAGCAATGCAGGCCTCGCGAAATCTCCTGAAGGGGGACCGTTCGCAATTGCTTCAAAGAGTTGAGGAAGAGGCCCGGATCTTCGGCGAACGTTTGTTAGACCCTGAGACCATTGCAGTCTTTCAGGCCTTTATGACGAAAAACACCAAATGTTGATGAATGAAGAGGCGGACTTATTTAAAAAGTTCGCCTCATCATCTTGTCCAAAGGCATGAAAGCTCTTCAGGGCTTGGCTTTTAGTCGAATTCAGGCCCACGTGCCCTGTAGGGCGTAACACTCTGCCAGGCTTTCATCAGGGTATCGAGCTCTTCATCAGCGTTCGGTGGCAGCGCGATCTGCAGCTTGACCAAAAGGTCACCGTGACCACCGGTCTTTGTCGGCAGTCCCTTGCCCTTCAAACGCATGGTCGTGTCGCCGGATGAATTGGCTGGAATGCTGAGATTGACGGCGCCTGTAAGCGTCGGAGTGCGGACCTTCGCGCCCAGAACGGCTTCATAGAGTGTCAACGGCATTTCAAGGATGAGGTCATCCCCGCGCACATCGAAAAGAGTATGTGGTTTGAATCGGATTTCGACCATGGCATCACCGGGTGTTCCGCCATACTCTCCGGGATAGCCTTGGCCGCGCAGACGTATCTTTTCACCTTCGCGTGTTCCAGCCGGAATGGTGACATTGACGGTTTTACCACTTGGCAGAGTGACCTGCGCCTTTCCGACATTGACAATGTCTTCAAGCGATGCTGCGGCTAGCAAATCTGCGTTCTTGCCCTTCTGAGCTGAGGGGCCTCGTGCACCACCTGGACGAGGTCCTGTGCCGGGGCCTGAACGTGCGCCGGTCGGACCTGCGCCAGGTCCCCGTGCGCGTCCTCTACCGCCAAATCCGCCCAGAATGTCACTCAAAATGTCGTCGAAGCCGCCACTGCCGCCGCCTGTCGATTGACTGCGGAAGCCACCAGTGTTGGCGTTTTGAAAGTCGGAAAACCCATCGAAGCCGTGTGGCTGGGACTTCTGCTTGCCCTTTGCATCAATCTGGCCCCGGTCGAATTTGGCGCGCTGAGCTTTGTCACCAATGACTTCATAAGCCTGATTGACTTCAGAAAAACGTTCCTGAGCACTCGGGTCATCCTGATTTTGATCAGGGTGGTGCTTCTTGGCCAGATTGCGAAAGGCTTTTTTGATGTCAGCATCACTTGCGGTTTTCGAGACGCCGAGGACGCTATATGGGTCACGCATTTAATGTCACCAAATTGAGGTTGCGGCCGACAGCCGTCTGCCTCCGTGTTTTTAGCTCTGAACTATATATTGTGGGTGCGCAGGCGAAATACCAGCCCTTACACCAACAGTCTATGTTGATCGTTGTACCCGGAATTTCTTGGGATTCAAGCGTTGCCCTCGACGAGACTGGTAATCATCAGGCGCTTGCTGATGTCCCGGCAGGCGGTCCCTGAATATATCCGGACCCCTGCGATTGTATTCGCTGTGGTCTTGAAAGCCATACATCCGGTTTCAGCTTCAACTGTCAGATCAATGTCGCTGACTTTACCGGAATTCCCGCTTTCCGGATTTGACCATCTCAGTCGCTCTTGATCGCCATTTGTATAGCTGAGCTGTTGGGCATCGGTGGTCGTCAACTGGTCAAGCGTATAAGCAATGATTTGACGATCCACAGGATCAACATCTGTAAAGGCAACATCAACTGCGGAGGAGATGGAGCCGGTCAGAACAAGAGGAGTTTCAACATCAGCACTGCCGAGCGGCATGGAGACCTGTCCACAGCCTGTTGCGAAAAGGCAAAGTGCTGCTGCGACGCCAAGGCTCTGGATCTTTGCCTTATGGGCAGTATATGACTTGAGTTGAGACAGTTTGATCGATCCCGATTGGTGCTGACAGATGTTCCAGTCAGCCTGCCAATTCTAACCTTTTACAGGTAACAGATGACCGAGTTCAATCCTTCGTCAAAAGAGTTAACAAATAGTGACTTTACGCAGGCGTCGAAACCATTTGAGCTGTTTGATGAATGGCTTGAGGACGCCAAGCAGAGTGAGGTCAATGATCCGAACGCTCTATCGCTTGCATCAGTCGATCCTTCAGGACTTCCAAATGTACGTATGGTGTTACTGAAGGGCTTTGATGACCGCGGCTTCGTATTTTACACAAACTTGGAAAGTGCGAAGGGGCAGGAGCTGTTGAGCGCTGGCAAGGCCGCTATGTGCTTTCACTGGAAATCGCTGCGTCGTCAGGTTCGCATTCGTGGTGCCATTGTCCAGGTCGAGGACAGTGAGGCGAACGAGTATTATCAGTCTCGCGCCAGGGGCAGCCGGATTGGTGCATGGGCGTCAAAGCAGTCCCGTCCACTGGAAAGTCGCTTTGCGCTGGAAAAGGAGGTCGCTCGCTATACGGCCAAATTTGCCATTGGAGATATTCCCCGACCCGATCACTGGTCAGGCGTTCGGCTGGTGCCAACGTCGATAGAGTTTTGGCATGACCGCCCATTTCGACTGCACGACCGCGTTTTATTCACGCGAAATTCGGATGGGGACGATTGGTCAAAAGACCGGCTCTATCCCTGATCGCTCTTGCTGTGTTTCGTTTTCGGCCTTTGGCTGGGGCTGCTTTGTATCCAGCATAGGTTCGCTATGGGGCATACCTTATAGCAGCCTCCTCCAGCGCAAGAAGAGATAGGTGAAGCCGACGGAAGCAAGCATGATACAGACCGAAAACACAAACCCGAGATGCCATTTCAGCTCCGGCATGTTGATGAAATTCATGCCGTAAATGGATGCAATCAGGGTCGGGGGCAGGAAGATAACGCTCAGTACCGAAAACACCTTGATGATCTGGTTTTGTTCAAGATTTACAAGACCGATCGTTGCATCGAGCAGGAAAGACAACTTGTTATCCAATCCGTCTCCATGTTCCTTGATGGAGTGGATGTCTCGCCCATAGCTTTTGCATGCGAGTACATCCTCTTCGGTGAGTGATACCTGTTTCTTGTGGTTTTCCAAAAACAACAGGAGTCGCGAAAGGCTTGTGCAGACATCATGCATTCTTGCGACCTGCAGCCCAATCCGTCCTTGTGTCTTGATTGCGCCTTGATAGAGGTTGCCGGAGCGGGCTGATATACCATCTTCGAACACATGCATTGAGAGTGTATCGTAATGAAAAGAGGCTTCTTCCATTACATCGGCAGCACGGTCGATAATGATTTCCATCAAAGTTAAGAAAACAGCCGGTCCGGTGTGGGCAATGGACGTGTCCGTTTGGACCTTTCGTCCACATAGGATGATTGACTGAGGGTCGCCATAGCGCACGGTGACGAGGCATTTGGACGACAGGATAAAGGTAACGGAGGACAATTGAGGGTCGGGCGTGCGGGCGGCCATGGGGAGCAGGGCAGTCATCACAACTGCGCCTGGCTCGCTATAAAGGCGAGCGGACGTCTCAATTGAGGAGACTTCCTCGCGGGTCGGAATTTCCGCGCTCATAAAGCTTTCTGCTGCGAGCCTTTCCTCATGAGTCGGACTGATCATGTCAATCCAGACCGAAGTCGCGGGAAGGTGGCCGCCCACTGAAATTTCTAAGCGTTCGAGGCCATGGGCTGTCGGGCAATAGGCAACAATCATTCAACAGGCTCCGTTAAAGTCCGAAGATTCGAACAGAACATGCCATGTTGAGGTCTGATGTCCAGTGAGAAGTGAGGCTCAGTGCTGGTTGTCGCCGTTGCCCATCCTTGAATGAACCTCTGAAATCAGATCAACCAGTTTCGAAGTATTGAGCCAACCCAGTAAGAGTATTATTTTGAGCCAGATTTAGCGCCTTTGCAGAGGGTCGCTGCAGCGAGTGCTGCGATGCCGACAGGCTTGTATAGATTTTCCAAGGCACCGGAAGACTTCACTTCAGAGGCGCTTCGAGGTGTTTTTTCAGACATTTCTCTCGTCCCAAGTCAAAAGAGATTTTAAAGGTCCTTGTGGCCTTGAAGCCAGTTGTCTATCTGGCGAAACTCAGGCGGTTCAAAAACCATGGTTAAGCAAAATTCATGATGCGCCGCAAAGTGCTTTTGAACCAGTCACAATCAATAACTGAATGTAACCAACTACCTTGTTTTAACGTTGTTATTTGGGCAGCTGTCTAACATGTACAAGAAACCTGCCGTTTTAGGTTCCGCCCATATCCATCTTGGTGTTATGAATTCTCATTGATCCACTGGGAGCTTACGAGGACATGAAGCGCTATCCGGTATTCTCGTCGAGCAGCGCCAGGGCAAGTCGGTGGTTTGGTGCTGTGGCTTTGCCTGTCGCTGTGATCGGCGTTCTGGCCCATCGGCTAGGGTATCTCGATACGCTGCAGATGTTCTTGTCCATCCTTGCCTCTACCTTGATCGGACTTGTTGCTCTCTTACTGGCTATTCTGGGCGTCATTCAGCTGTGGCACCGGGGTGGTCATGGAACCTCCAGCGCTGTGATCGGAGCGTTCTACGGCATTCTGGCCTTGATGCCTGCAGCCGTGCTTGTTGCTGGGCCATTTCTTCAAGGTGATGTGCTTGATATCGCTACGGACCGAAAAGACCCTCCGAAACTGGAACGTAATGGCGTCCCGGCAAATCTCAGTCTGCCTTTTTTCATGGCTTTAAGAAGTGAGCCAAGCGACGGTCAATATGCCGATATTGTATCGCGTCGGTACCGAATTCAGCCTGCAGAGCTGCATCTTGCTGCGATGAAGGCAGCTGAGGGAAATGGTTGGAATATCGTCTCGGAAACACAAGCAGATCTTCTTGATGCGCCGACACGCTTTCAGGCGGAAGTCACAACACCCGTCCTGGGACTGGTCGATGATGTCGTTGTCCGTATTCGCCCGGATAGCATCGGGTCATTGTTTGATATGCGTTCGGCTTCTCGTTCGACTTTGCAGGATTTTGGCGGCAATGTTGCGAGGGTAAAAGCATTTTACCGAGATTTGGATGAGGCTCTGCTGGAGACCTACGGTGAGATAGATAGCCTTGCCGTTTTGGAGGCCGATGCGGAACTGAAGGTGCCTTCGTCGGTAGATGCGGTTCTGGACGATCCTGTCGATCAGTTGAATGCTGACACCCAAGTGGTTCCGAGTCCGGCGTTCAAACCCTATTTCAAAAACACCGAGGTTCCCGCTCCTGATGACTTGGCATCTGAGCCGGATCTGGAAGGCTGAACTCAGCCTTCGCAGAAGTCTCTTCAAAAGATCTGGTTCAATATACTCAAATCACGCAATATAGCGCGTCCAGCCTGACGTCTGGGGCTGCATGAACTCGACCTCGCGCGACAAGGTCCTCCAGATGAGCAAAGACGGATAGGGCCGCTGCGGGGCGCAGCACTGGATCCAGCCCTGTGTAGATTTGCAAGACGAGTTCTGGGATTGAGCTTGGTATCGGTCCTAGCTGTGCCAGGATTGATGCCTCGCGCTGAAGGCGATGCTTTTTCAGCTCGCTCATATAAGTATGGGCGTCGCGCACCAAACCTCCATGACCGGGCAGATAAATTGTCTCCTGTCGGACCATCAAGGCTTCCAGAGAAGCCATATAAGCCTGCATGCTGCCGTCTGGCGGAGCGACAATGGAGGTTGACCACGCCATTACATGATCAGCGGAAAAGAGTAGCGGCGTGTCTTTGATGGCAAAACACAGATGATTGTCCGTATGACCCGGGGTCTCGATGGTCTCAAAAGTGACGCTGGACGATTTGTAAGTGTCAGAGTCGGCAAGCTCAATGTCTGGTTTGTACTCCCGGTCCGAACTCGCATCCATCGGATTATGCTCACCTTGCCCAAGGTCACGCGCCGGGCGATAGGCTGCGCACCCGATGATAGGTGCACCTGTTTTTTCCTTCAGAAGCTTTGCCCCCGGCGAGTGGTCCATGTGGGTGTGGGTGACCAGGATGGCCTCAATCTTAGCGCCTGCCGTTTCGGACAGTAGGGTTTCAATATGCGCAGGATCACTTGGTCCTGGGTCTATGACCGTGACCGAGCTCTCACCTACAAGATAGCTGTTGGTGCCGTGAAATGTGAAAGGTCCCGAGTTTGGTGCTGTTACTCGGCGCACTCCGTCTGCAATCTCAACGGCCCGGCCATGTTGGGGATCGAACTGACGATCATGTTCCATAGCTTTCTCCATAAAGCCGTTTGAGATATCGTGCTGAGGGCGCTCACGCCCTTAATTGAAGCAGTGTTCTTGAGATGGCATAGCATAACGCCAAGGCATGACGTCAACGGCTTCTTTGTGTGCAGGATGAACTTACTCGGTTGCATAAGTTGGACCTGAAAGCGCACTGATAGTGGGGGTGTCGTCTATTTGACATGCAATCCATGCTATCAAATCTGCCCACTGACGTTTGATCTTTACCAATGAGCACTCTATCAAATTGCTGAGACGTCAAACTAATTATAACAATCCAGATGTTTGAAAACGTGCACGAATATGACCGAACTTCCATCGCAACCATCACATACGTCCTTAGACTATGTATCCGCGTCGCCTCTCCTCCGTATGTGGGCTGCGCGTTGGCAGCTTGCGGTGAATGCTGTCTTGGTCATTGGGGCATATTTGGGCTACGGCATTCCCTGGGGCGTTTGCGCAGCCGGGTTCTTATTGGTGCTGGCAGCGACTGCCTTTCTGCCTCGTCGGGCCCGCTCGCGGCGACTTGAAGTTGTGAAGCAACGTGGGCTCCGGCGGATGTGGCCGGGCACGGGAATGAAAGTCACCGTTGATGCGCTACCGACGCCATGTTTTGTCGCAGATCGCCGAGGTATTACGCGTTATATCAACAAGGCTGCACTCAAGCATTATGGTGAGATGAAGCCCGGCGATCCGCTGTCGTTTTCACTTCGTGCGCCGTCGCTGCTTGAGGCTTTTGACCGCGTTTGCAGTTCGGGTGCTCCCGAACGGATAAGCTGGAATGAGAAGGTCCCGACAGAGGCCTGGTTCGAGGCACGTGTCTCTCCCGTTTATATGCCGGGCGCTGCAGGCAGTGACAAGACCGGATTATTGCCAGATTTTGTCCTAGTCGTGATTTATGACCTTACCGAGCAACGACGGCTCGAACGGATGAGAACAGATTTTGTGGCCAATGCCAGCCATGAACTCAGAACGCCTCTTGCCTCTTTGTCCGGGTTCATCGAGACTCTGCAAGGACCCGCCAAAAACGACCCCGTAGCCCGGGATCGGTTTCTACAGATTATGCAGGAACAGGCCGGGCGTATGCGTCGGTTGATCGACGATATTCTGTCTCTGTCCCGGATAGAGCTAAAGGCCCATGTGAAGCCCGATTCCATGGTGGATCTGGTCGAGGTCGTGCACCATGTGGCAGACGCTCTGGGGCCGGTTGCGAAGGAGCTGAACGTTGAGATCGAAACGGATATGGATGCTAGCGAAGCCTTGGTGCGCGGGGATCGAGATGAGTTGATCCAGGTGATTGAAAACCTGGTTGAAAACGCGATTAAATATGGCAACGCAGGCAGCAAGGTTGACGTGGCTGTTAAACAGGGAGTGGCGACCTCTGACCCGGCTGCCTGGTCACTTACGGTCCGTGATTATGGTCAAGGCATTCCCGCTGAGCACCTCCCACGCCTCACTGAGCGGTTTTATCGTGCAGACATGGAAACCAGCAGTGCAATGAAGGGCACTGGTCTTGGACTTGCCATCGTCAAACACATCGTAAACCGCCATCGGGCACGGCTGGAAATACAAAGCAAGACGGGTGAGGGGGCAGCTTTCAGCGTTCTGTTTCCATCCCTCAGTCAGCCTTGAAAACGATTGCCAGTGCTACAGGTTCACAAAACTGCAGCGATCATCCGTTACGTGTAGAACGTATTTATTAGACGGGTTTTGAATTTAGGTCGTTGTTTCTATGTGACTGGAGTGGCTAAATGTTGATGAAAATCAGGGCATGCCTGACGGTGCTGTTGTTGGTCAATATGCTTTTGATCGCCAGCGATGCCCAGGCGCGCGACCGGGTTCTGATCGTCGGCTCTTCTACTGTTTTTCCATTCTCGATGGCAGTTGCCGAGGCCTTTGGTCAAAAGAATGGCACCAAGACGCCTGTTGTTGAATCGACTGGTTCTGGTGGAGGCATCAAGCTCTTTTGCGGTGGGGCGGATGTCGGAACGCCTGATATCACCAACGCATCTCGCCGTATGAAGAAAAGCGAATTGGAACGATGCCGCAAAAATGGCGTTACCCCTGTCGAGGTCGTTGTTGGTTACGACGGTATTGTGTTGGCGAACTCCAAGGCGGGGCCACAATTTAAGCTGACGCGCGAACAAATTTTTCTGGCGCTTGCAAAGAACGTGGTTATTGACGGGAAGGTGGTTCCTAATCCATTCAAGCACTGGTCGGACATTGACGCTGACCTGCCAAAGGAAAACATCGAGGTGTTTGGCCCACCTCCGACATCCGGCACTCGAGATGCGTTTGAAGAGCTGGTTATGGATGTGGGGTGTGAGGCCGTTGGCGGCATCGAGGCATCTGCGTGTTCGGCGATCCGCGAAGATGGTGCCTACTTAGAGTCTGGTGAGAATGATGATTTGATTGTTCAGAAACTGGAAGCGAATCCAATGACTGTTGGAATCTTCGGTTTTTCATTTCTGGACCAGAACAAGGGTCAAATTCAGGGAGCAGAAATCGGGTCCGTCAAACCGACGTTCGATAACATTGCTTCTGGAGCTTATCCTGTTTGCCGCCCCCTTTATTTTTATGTCAAGAAAGAGCACATCGGCCTAGTCCCTGGGATCAAAGGTTACCTCAATGAATTCACCAACGAGGCTGCCTGGGGAGACAATGGCTACCTCGTAGAAAAGGGGTTGATTCCGTTGGCACCGGATCAGCGCCGCGAAGGCGTTGCCCTGATCAAGGACATGACACCGCTGGATTTCTGAGGCAGAGCTGTATGAGCTTTAAGCGGGACTTAATGTTCTGCCGACCGAATGTCTGCGAGTGAACCATCGCTGACAAGGGCTGATTTCCCAAAAGACAGATTTTGCGCAGGGCTTCTCTCACTCGCCAAAGCGGTTGGTGGTCGTGTCCATGAGCCTTTGCCCATGGTGCTTAATCTAGTGTCAAAAATCTCATGTTCAGCTGTGCTGTTTGTCATATTTTCTGTCATGATAAATGGCATGATTATTATTTATCTTTAATTTTCAGTCACTTAAACATTCATAAAACTGATAAGAAAGAGTCATAGAAGTCACATGCACGGCCACTAGGGTCGCGACCGTCGCTCAGGCTTCATTCAGTCCGGCGGCATTCCAAGAAACCTTGACATTCAAAAGGATTGGTCAAGTGAATTTTAAGACCCTCGTAAGCATGACCGCTCTTGCGGTTGCCGGTTCGTCCTTCGCTGGTGCCGCAATGGCACGCGATCAGATCCAGGTTGCAGGTTCATCGACGGTTCTTCCGTACGCGTCGATCGTCGCTGAGGCTTTCGGTGAAAACACCGACTTCCCGACACCTGTCGTTGAATCCGGCGGCTCTTCCGCTGGACTGAAAAAGTTCTGTACTGGTGTTGGTGAAAACACGATCGACGTTGCGAACGCTTCGCGCAAGATCAAGGACAAAGAAATCAAAGCCTGTGCTGAAGCTGGTGTCAAAGACATCATGGAAGTTCGCATCGGTTATGACGGAATCGTTTTTGCTTCCGACATCAAGGGTAACTCTTTCGAGTTCACCCCGGTTGATTGGTACAAAGCTTTGTCCAACAACATCGTTGTAGACGGTAAGATCGTTGAAAACCCGAATAAGACTTGGGCTGATGTAAACGCATCTTTCCCAGCTCAGCCTATCATGGCTTTTGTTCCGGGCACCAAACACGGCACACGTGAAGTTTTCGAAGATAAGGTTATCCTTGCTGGTTGTGAAGAAACTGGCGACTTCGATGTTTTCCTCGCTGCTGCTTCCGGTGATAGCGACAAAGCCAAGAAGAAAGCCGCTGAGAAGGCTTGTATCGGACTGCGTACCGATGGCCTGGCAGTTGACATCGACGGCGATTACACTGAAACACTGGCTCGCATCGACTCCAACAAGGACGGCATTGGCGTCTTCGGTCTGGCGTTCTACGAGAACAACACTGACAAGCTTCAGGTTGCTACGATGTCGGGTATTGTTCCGTCCACCGAGTCAATCGCCAATGGTGAGTACCCTGTTTCCCGTCCGCTGTTCTTCTACGTCAAGAAGGCACACATCGGCGTGATCCCTGGTCTTAAGGAATATGCACAGTTCTTCGTTTCCGACGAACTTGCGGGTCCTGATGGTCCTTTGGCACAGTACGGACTTGTGTCCGATCCTGAGTTGGCTGCAACTCAGGCAGCTGTTGCTAATGAAGTGACAATGGGCAACTAAGCCTTGATGTCTTGAGGGGGCGACTTTCATCGCCCCCTCACCCTTGCCCAGCTTGCCGGATATTGTCGAATGTCGCTTCCGCTGCTTTTTCTTTTTGTTCTTGCCATCGCTGCGTTAGGTTTTTTTGTCGGCCGTAGCCGGGCTTTCAAATCTGCCGATGGTGACATCAAAGTCTTGCATTCCCTGCCAGGGTATTATGGTTGGAATGCTGCTCTGATGGTTCTCCTCCCAGCCATAGCTGTTCTTATGCTTTGGCTGTCCATTCAGCCCGTTATCATCAACAACAACGTCTCTGCCATGATCTCCGAGCATGCGATTGCGGAAAGCTCCCTTGATCTGGTGATGAGTGACGTCATTCGCGTCGCCGAAGGTCTCGATATAGCGGTCGAGAAAGGGGCGATGACCGCAGGTCAGGCGTCTTCGATCAGAACCGAGCTAACAGATGTTCGGACCCGTCTCGGATCAGTTGGCGTTGCGCTTGGATCGGAAGTTTCTTCGGAGACACTTAAGGCCGCTCAGCGTTACCGTGAAATGTCTTCATTTGGCCATCTTGGCCGAACCGTGCTTGTGCTTGCTGTTGCCTTTGCTGGATTGGCGTTTGGCTATAGTCGCTCACATAAGGATTTCAGAGCACGTAATGTGGTTGAACAGGTGGTTCTCTGGATCCTGATTCTGGCAGCCTCAATCGCGGTCCTGACGACAGTGGGAATTGTGTTCTCACTCATCTTCAATACGATTGAGTTCTTCAAGCTTTATCCAGCTGCGGATTTCTTCTTCGGTCTGACCTGGAGCCCCAGCTTTGGTGGTGGGTCTGAGCTTGGCATTCTTCCACTGATGTGGGCGACGTTCTACATTTCCTTGATTGCCTTGGCGGTTGCCGTGCCAATCGGGCTGTTTGCCGCGATTTACCTGTCAGAATATGCCGGGTCCACGGTGCGCGCTTTTGCCAAGCCAATGCTGGAAGTCCTCGCCGGGATCCCGACGATTGTTTATGGTCTCTTTGCATTGATGACGGTTGGCCCGCTCCTGGTGGATGCTTTCGGTCAGGATGGCGCCTTTGGTGTTAATTGGATGCAAGGTGGAACGGCGGTCATGACTGCTGGCCTTGTGATGGGCATCATGTTGATCCCATTTGTCAGCTCCCTGTCAGACGACATCATCAACGCAGTGCCTCAGGCCATGCGCGACGGGTCTCTCGGTCTTGGGGCGACCCATTCCGAAACCATCAAGCAGGTGATCTTGCCGGCGGCGTTACCGGGGGTGGTTGGTGCGGTTCTCCTGGCAGCTTCACGAGCCATTGGCGAGACCATGATTGTTGTCTTGGGGGCAGGTGCAGCTGCACGGCTCAGCGGAAATCCATTCGAGGCGATGACAACAGTTACCGCAAAGATCGTCAGTCAGCTGACAGGTGATCAGGACTTCGCGTCTCCTGAGGCTCTTGTCGCTTTTGCGCTTGGCATGACGCTCTTTGTCATAACCTTGTGCCTTAACATTTTCGCCCTCTACATCGTGCGCAAGTACCGGGAACAGTACGAATGACCGATACCACCGTAAACTCGAAGGCTGCGGCCCGGGTGAACAAGAAGTCGCTCCTGGAAGTCGATACACTGACGCGACGGCGTAACTCATCCGAAACACGTTTTAAATGCTATGGCATTGTTGCCATCTTGATCGGTCTCTTTTTCTTGGCTGCATTGCTTTTCGCAATCTTCTCGAACGGGACCAGTGCCTTTACCCAGACTTTCATCTCGTTGGATGTGACTTTGGACAAGGCAAAGATCGAAAAGGCTGAAGCATCAATTGTGAAGACGTCCAAATATCGGGCCATGATCGCAGGTTCCCTGCGAGAAAAACTGGAAGAAAAGGGCGTTAAAACAGATATGAAGGACAAGGATCTCTTGAAGATCATGTCCTCAGGTGCCCCAGCTACAGTTCGTGAATTTGTCTTGGCAAATCCGGACAAGATCGGCTCGACAGCTCAATTCAATCTAGTGGCGTCTTCTCGTGTCGATGGCTATATGAAAGGCCGGGTAACGCGCGAAGATCTGGTCAACGACAAGAACCTGAATGCCGTGCATCTCGACATTGTCGACAAGTTGCGGGAAACGGCAACTGTGGTGAAGCGCTTCAATTGGCAATTCATCTTGGGTGCAGATGCATCGGACTCACGTCCTGAACAGGCTGGTATCGGGGTCGCAATGATCGGCTCCTTCTACATGATGCTGGTAGTCTTGCTCTTGGCTCTACCGATTGGCGTCGCAGCCTCCATCTACCTGGAAGAATTTGCTCCCAAAAACCGGATCACTGATCTGATTGAGGTGAACATCTCGAACTTGGCTGCTGTTCCATCCATCGTATTTGGTATTCTGGGTCTTGCGGCGTTCATTCAGTTCGCTCACTTGCCTCAGTCGGCGCCTCTCGTCGGTGGACTGGTCCTCACCTTGATGACACTTCCGACCATCATCATTTCGACGCGTGCATCTCTGAAATCAGTGCCGCCGAGTATTCGAAGTGCGGCGCTTGGAATTGGGGCATCCAAGATGCAGTCGGTCTTCCACCATGTTCTGCCACTTGCAATGCCAGGTATCCTCACAGGGACGATCATTGGACTTGCACAGGCCCTGGGTGAAACAGCTCCACTTCTTCTCATCGGGATGGTTGGCTTTATTGCCTCCGAATTCCCTGATGGGGTTGTGTCTGGATTTTTGTCGCCGAACTCTGCAATGCCTGCCCAGATTTACGAGTGGGCAAAGCGTGCGGATCCGGCTTTCTATGAACGGGCCTGGGGTGGGATCATCATCCTGCTTCTGTTCCTCATGACAATGAATGTTGTCGCGATCATCCTGCGTCGCAGGTTTGAGCGCCGCTGGTAAGGAATGAGCGTCACCATGAGTGAGATGCCTAGAGATATAGAGACCGCCGAGATGACTGAAACGAAAATTTCTGCCAGTAAAGTGCAGGTTTATTACGGTGATACCCACGCAATCAAGGATGTCAGCGTTGACATCGAGGCACGTGCAGTTACGGCGTTTATCGGTCCGTCCGGTTGCGGTAAATCCACGTTCCTGCGTTGCCTGAACCGGATGAACGATACAATTGATATTTGCCGCGTTGAAGGCGACATCAAGATTGATGATGAGGATATTTATGATCCGAAAGTCGATCCGGTGCAGTTGCGCGCCAAGGTTGGAATGGTGTTTCAGAAGCCGAACCCTTTCCCAAAATCAATTTATGACAATGTTGCTTATGGGCCGCGGATCCATGGTCTGACACGCAAAAAGTCTGAGCTCGACGAAGTCGTTGCATCCAGCTTGCAGAAAGCTGGTCTTTGGAACGAAGTGAAAGATCGTCTGGATGGACCGGGAACGGGGCTGTCAGGTGGCCAGCAGCAACGCCTGTGCATTGCGCGTGCCATTGCGGTAAGCCCGGAAGTCATTCTGATGGATGAACCGTGCTCGGCACTTGATCCGATTGCCACTGCAAAGGTGGAAGAGCTGATCGATGAACTGCGGGCGAATTTTACGATTGTTATCGTGACCCATTCGATGCAGCAGGCGGCTCGTGTGTCTCAACAGACAGCTTTCTTCCATATGGGAAATCTGGTTGAAGTGGGCGCGACGCAGGATATTTTCACCAACCCGCAAGACAAGCGCACCCAGGATTACATCACGGGCCGCTTCGGCTGATTTTGTTGACACGGGTATGGAAAGGGAACTGAGATGACCGAACATACGGTATCTGCATATGGCGAAGAACTTACCACTATTGCTGGTCTGATCGCCGAAATGGGTGGCCTGGCCGAGGATATTGTCAGCAACGCGGTTTCTGCTTTGATGAGGCAGGATCTGGAGCTTGCCCAGGAAACCATCTTGAAGGATGCCAGGCTGGATGAGCTTCTGCTTGATATCGAAATGCGCAATGTTCAGGTGATCGCACGACGTCAGCCGATGGGCCAGGACCTTCGTGAGATCATGGCTGCTGGCCGTATTGCAAACGATCTGGAACGGGTCGGCGACATGGCGAAAAATGTTGCCAAGCGTGTGATTGCGATGGATGCAGGTCTTAAGTCCAAAACACTGTCAATCGGTGTTGAGCACATGACAGAGCTGGCTTTGTCTCAGCTCAAAAACGTGCTGGATGCCTATACCCGCCGGAATGCTGAAGAAGCTCGTCTTGTACGGGACCGGGATAGCGAAGTTGATGCGATCTACACCTCGTTGTTCAGGGAGTTGCTGACCTACATGATGGAAGATCCGCGCAATATCACTCAGTGCGCTCATCTTCTGTTTTGCGCGAAGAACATCGAGCGCATCGGCGATCATGCCACCAACATCGCAGAGAATGTTTTCTACATGGTCACAGGTGACCGCCTGACCGAAGATCGTCCACGCATGGACGAAACGGGTGTCATGGACAAAGAAGACGCCTGATATCAGTACGTCAGGCGGGAATGGTTCGGAGTAAACTGGAATGCCTAAGGTACTCATCGTTGAAGACGAGGAGCCGCTCAGCCTGTTGCTGAGATACAATTTGGAAGCAGAAGGCTACACAGTCGATTCCTGCATGCGCGGAGACGACGCTGAAGTTCGTCTCCGTGAAAGTGTACCTGACTTGTTGCTACTTGATTGGATGCTGCCGGGCATTTCCGGCATTGAGCTATGTCGGCGCCTGAGAATGCGCGAAGAGACTGAACGCTTGCCGGTGATCATGCTGACTGCTCGCGGCGAGGAAGCCGAGCGTATTCGTGGCTTGTCTACGGGGGCAGATGACTATGTGGTCAAGCCATTCTCCGTGCCGGAACTGATGGCGCGGGTCCGGGCCATCTTGCGCCGGGCAAATCCTGAAGTTGTATCTTCGATGCTGCGTTCTGGTGATATTGAGCTGGATCGGGAAACTCACCGTGTGCGGCGCAGCACCAAGGAAATCCATCTGGGGCCAACGGAGTTTCGGCTTCTGGAATTCCTAATGACGTCGCCTGGGCGCGTGTTCTCTCGTGAACAGCTTCTTGATGGGGTCTGGGGCCACGATGTCTATGTGGATGAACGGACCGTTGATGTTCATGTCGGGCGTTTGCGCAAGGCGTTGAACCGTGGCAAGGCGAAAGACCCAATCCGCACTGTGCGCGGTGCTGGTTATGCCTTCAACGATCAGTTCGCCCTTGCCTGAGGCCTGAACCTCAGTATCTTGCTATTGCCAAATAAAAAGCCCGCCGAATTCGGCGGGCTTTTTTAATCTCTGATCGCCTTAAAACTGCAAAGCTCTAGGAAGCGCGTGCAGCAGCAATTGGGGCGGAAACAGCCAACGGCTTATTGTTATTATTGCGTCGCCGATCACTCACAGGTTGATAAGCAATTTTGCAATGATGGGCGCAATAAGGAACGTTTGCATCTGAAACCCGACCGCAGAAATAGAAATCGTCGGTGCTCGGATCTCCGATTGGCCATTTGCAAGTCCGTTCTGTCAACGACAGTATCGTTGCACGTTCTGACATCGGTACCAGCTCAGCAATAAGCTCGATTTCCGGCTCTGGCTTTGCAACAGGAGCAGGTGCACTTTCCATCTTCAAGGCAGTTGCACCCTGAGACTGTGGTTGCGGTGTACCTGTTCTTCCTGGTGATGCAGGTGCAGCCGAGCCCGCGCGTGGCCGACGCGGCTTGGATGCAGGCGATGGTGCCTTTGCACGGCCCGAAAGCCCAAGGCGATGAACTTTTCCGATAACTGCATTGCGTGTCACGCCGCCGAGTTCGCCCGCAATCTGACTTGCGCTATGGCCTTCGGCCCAGAGCTTTGACAAAAGCTCCACGCGTTCATTCGTCCAACTCATTTTGCCGCACCCCGTATGTTCAGTGGCGAAAAACCACGAAGCATTAACCAAGTGTTAAGGCACACTCATGCGTGCCAGTAGTGGCATATTTAGTGCCATAAAGTGATTTGCTACACGACATGTCGTGCTTTACTCATCGGACATTACAATATCGGTGAAAGTTGAGGCAAGGTTTCGGGGGGATTCAGATGGGGATGAACCAGCTTTTCCCCAGAATAGCCAATTTGCCTATGTGCGAATGCAATTGGCTGAAACCTGCCAATTGCATTGACAGCGAGCCGGGGAACAGGTGTATAAGCTTTTATGACATGCGCGTGCCGCCTTTTCCGGGCGGCATGTTTCGTTTTAGGGCCTTTATTGGTCAGGTTCCGGAATAAACAGCGCATGGCATAAAGGTTTTTCTCTCCACGGGAGTTTAAGGAAATGTCGGCGTCTGCGCTGTTTGGAACTTACGCAAGATCGGGCCTGGAATTCGATCATGGTGAAGGTGTCTGGCTGGTAGCGAGTGATGGCCGACGATTTCTGGACTGCGGATCCGGGATTGCCGTCAACGCGCTTGGGCATAGTCATCCGCATCTGGTCGAGGCGCTGAAGGCTCAGGCTGAAAAGCTTTGGCACACGTCCAATCTGCACAGTCCTCCGGGGGGAAACCGTCTCGGAAGTCGCCTGGCTGAGGCAACGTTTGCGGATCGTGTGTTCTTTACAAACTCTGGGGCTGAGGCGATGGAAGCTGCGATCAAAACCGCGCGCCGCTATCAGTATGACAAGGGACACCCTGATCGATATCACATCGTGACCTTTGAAGGTGCTTTCCATGGGCGGACCATCGCGACAATCGCAGCTGGTGGTCAGGCAAAGTATATGGAGGGTTTTGGCCCAAAGGCTCCTGGTTTTGACCAGGTTCCAGCTGGTGATCTGGAGGCCTTAAAAGAGATCGTTGGTCCGCAAACAGCAGCCATTGCAATTGAACCAATCCAAGGTGAAGGCGGCATCCGCGAGATCCCAACTGAGTTTTTACGTCAGCTTCGTAAGCTCTGCGACGATGAAGGCATCTTGCTGATCTTTGACGAAATCCAAACGGGTGTTGGTCGGACAGGTAAGTTGTTTGCGCATGAATGGTCCGGTGTGATGCCGGACATCATGGCGGTTGCCAAGGGCATCGGCGGCGGTTTCCCAATGGGTGCGTGTCTCGCAACGGAAGAGGCCTCGTCGGGCATGGTGCCTGGAACGCACGGCACGACCTTCGGCGGTAATCCTCTTGCGATGGCTGTCGGCAATGCAGTGCTTGATGTGATCCTGGCCGATGAATTCCTGGATACGGTGAAGTCGAAGGGTCTCAACTTCAAGCAGAAGCTGGCCGGTCTCGTCGATGGGCATCCTGATGTCCTGGAGGAAGTGCGCGGTTCTGGTTTGATGCTCGGTCTGAAGTGCGTTGTACCCGCTGGAGATTTCGTCGCAATGGCACGCGAACAAGGGCTTCTGGCGATCCCCGCTGGCGATAATGTGGTGCGGATCATGCCTCCGCTGACGATCTCGGATGAAGAGATTGCAGAGGCTGTTAAGCGGCTCGAGGCCGCTGCCACGTCACTTGAACAAACATTGAAACTTGAAGGGGCGGCAGAATGACCAGCACCGGTATGTCGCGGAATTTTCTGGATCTGACCGAATTTGGCGGAGACGAACTGCGCCACATTCTAGACGTCAGCAAGCGTCTTAAAAAAGACCGCAATGGTATTCGTCGGGGCGAGGGGCCTTTGGCGGGTAAAGTCCTGGCGATGATTTTTGAGCAGCCATCGACCCGTACACGTATTTCCTTTGACGTTGGCATGCGCGAGCTTGGCGGCGAAACCTTGATGCTCACGGGTGCAGAAATGCAGCTCGGGCGGGGCGAGACAATCGCGGACACAGCCAAGGTTCTGTCGCGATTTGTTGATGCGGTTATGATCCGGATCCTGAGTCATGACGATCTGACAGAACTTGCGGCCAATGCGACCATTCCTGTTATCAATGGTTTGACCAAAGTGTCTCATCCTTGTCAGATCATGGCAGATCTTTTGACGTTTGAAGAGCATCGTGGCTCAATCAAAGGCAAGTCGATTGCCTGGAGCGGCGACAGCAACAATGTGCTGGCGTCCTGGGTGCATGCGGCTCCGCGCCTCGACTTTGAACTGCGCATTGCAACACCTTCGGAATTGGCCCCGCCAACCGATCTGATTGAGAAGGCGCGCGCAGAAGGGGCGTCGATCGTTGTGACTGACGATCCATTTGAAGCGGTCAAAGGCACCGATTGTGTGGTGACAGATTGTTGGGTTTCCATGGGCGACGACGATGACACAACGCGGCACAATCTGCTTGGTGCCTATCAGGTCAACCAGCGTTTGATGTCGGAAGCCAATGACAAGGCACTCTTCATGCATTGTTTGCCCGCGCACCGCGGCGAAGAAGTGAGCACTGAAGTTATGGATGGTCCGAACTCAGTGGTTTTTGACGGCGCAGAAAATCGTCTACACGCACAAAAGGGCATTCTTGCCTGGTGTTTTGACGCTGTGTGAAAGGCGTAAGAACTTGGCATTAGATCTTGAGGAATTCGGCGTAACCCCTGCCGGGCAGGATGCGGTGCGCCCGTTTGCTGTCGAAGGGCTGGATGTTCGTGGCCGCGCGGTGACGCTTGGACCCGTCGTCGACGCCATTTTGGAACGTCATGGATATCCTGAGCCGGTCTCACGCCTTCTTGCAGAAGCGATTGTTCTGACAAGTCTGCTCGGCACCTCCCTGAAGTTTGAAGGCAGGTTTACCCTGCAGACACAGACGGATGGTCCGGTGTCGATGCTTGTGGTTGATTTCGTTTCGCCAGATGCAATTCGCGCTTATGCAAGCTTTGATGAGGCCAAGGTTGATGTCTTGGTCGAAGCCGGGCATGCCCGTCCCGAAGAGCTTCTTGGCCGGGGGCATCTGGCCATGACGATTGATCAGGGCAAGCACATGCAGCGCTACCAGGGGCTGGTTGAACTTGACGGCATATCGCTTGAAGAGGTGGCGCGGCGCTATTTTGCCAGATCCGAGCAGATCCCGACTGAAGTTCGCCTCGCTGTTGGCGAGCTTTTCACTCGCACTGACGGCAGTGCCCCAAACCACCGTTGGACGGCAGGCGGCATCATGGTGCAGTTTCTGCCAGAGGCCCCTGAGCGTATGCGACAGGCTGATCTTGACCCTGGTGATGCGCCCAAGGGCGCTAGGCCCCATGAGTTTGATATTGACGATGCATGGGTTGAAGCCCGTGCACTTGTCGAAACAGTCAAGGATGTGGAGCTTACGGATCCTGAAATTACCGTCGAGCAGCTTTTGTTCCGCTTGTTCCATGAACGTGGCGTGAGGCTCTTTGATCCTCAAGGGATCTCTGACAAATGTCGTTGCTCCCGGGATCGGGTTGCTGGGATTATGTCGAACTTCAGCGCGGAAGAAGTCGAGCAGATGAAGGTCGACGACAAGATTGTCGTGAAATGCGAGTTTTGCAGCGCAATCTACGAATTCGACGCGACTTGAGGTGCCGCATCTTGGGTAAGCTTTTGTTTCCATGTGTATCTAGGCTTCATCTTGCGACGGTTCGTTACAAATACCTACTTGCCAACGGCGCATAACCGTTGAATATCAGACTATGGTATATTGTGCGGTGCAAGGTGAGCCAGCAGGCTCCGTGAACCGTAGATGATACGTGTTTGATTTGAGGGAACTCTATGTTGCAGTCCGTTGAACCTACCGACAGCGAGAACAAGGCGCCCGTGGATTATGGAGAGCTGCCTGCTCAAAAAACTGCTGTTGGTCGCGCCAGATTGGTGGCAAAGGCAATTCTTCAGGCTGTTCTGGCTCTCGTTGTGCTGTTTGTGGCCTTCAAGGGTATGGATTATTTGGTAAATACAAAGCCAGAGGTCCCCAAGCGCCCAATTACCGAGAAGTCTTACGCGGTTGAAACTGAGGCTGTGGCGCAGAAGGACTATACGCCGCTTATCAATGTTTACGGTGAGGTCACAGCTGGCCGCCAAGTGGACTTGCGTTCACTCGTTGCCGGAGAAGTTGTCTCCGTAAGTGATCAGCTCAAGGCAGGTGGGATTGTCTCAAAGGGAGACGTGCTCGTCTCCATTGATCGGTTTGAATATGAAGGCGCGCTGACAGAAGCTGAGGCAAACTTGGCTGAAGCGAAGGCCGGTTTGATTGAAAATCGCGGCCGCGTCGAGTTGGAAAAGGCCAATGTTGTCCGCGCACGTGAGCAGTTGGAATTCGCTCAAAAGGATCTTGAGCGTGCACAGGACTTGCTGAAGCGGGGCTCTGTCACGGAACGGACGGCTGATGACCGCAAATTGCTCGTTTCGCAACGCCAGCAGATCATGGAGCAGCGGCTCAACGCACTTGCGCTTGAACAGGCGAACGTCGAGCAACAAGAGGCCGTGATTGAACGCTTGAATTGGCGTTTGGAAGATGCTCGCCGCAAGCTCGCTAATACAGTTTTGAAAGCGCCCTTCGATGCAGTCGTGCGCACAGAAGGCGCTCAGATTGGACGTCTCACAAATGCCAACGACGTTGTGGCTTCCATTTATAGTCGGGATGAGCTCGAAGTTCGCTTCACGCTGTCAGACAATCAGTACGGCCGTCTTGTTGCGGAAAATGGAACTGTGGTCGGACGACCCGTCGAAGTCATGTGGTATTTGGGCAATCAGCCACTGACATATATGGCTGTGGTTGACCGGGTGGGGGCTGATGTTGCTAGCAGTCGCGGCGGGGTTGATGTCTTTGCCCGGATTTCCGTAACACCAGAAAAAACGCCTCTAAGGCCGGGTGCGTTTGTTGAAGTAAGTGTTCCTGATAAGACTTATTCGGGCAGCTTTAGAATCCCTGAAACAGCGTTTTATGGGGATGGGTTGGTCTATGTTGTCGACAGCGAGAGTCGGCTCGCCGAACGCCAGGTCAAGCCACTTGCCTTTGATAATGGCTACATTATCGTCCAGGGCGACCTGAAGGATGGTGAGACCATATTGGCGACCCGAATCCCAGAAGCTGGAACCGGGCTTCTTGTTCGTCCGGTCGGAGGCGATGCGAAAGCTGCTGCTGCCCCACCTGCTTCTGCAAGCAATTAGGGGAACTGGATATGCCACTCAGAGCAGAGCCCCTAGGTTTCCTGCAAACCGTCGTTCGCCATCCCAATGCTGCCAATTTGATCATGGTTGTCATGATCCTGTTTGGCGCTTTTGGTCTGTCGAAATTGAACACGCAATTCTTTCCCACTGTCAAAACAGATCGCGTTACTGTGTCAATCAACTGGCCAGGTGCCAGTGCTGAGGATGTGACCTCCAATATTCTGGAAGTCATCGAACCGGAACTTCGCTTTATCGACGGTCTGGATGAGATCGTTTCTTATGGTCGCGAAGGTGCGGCGACTGCGATGCTCGAGTTTGTTGATGGCTCTGATATGCAAACCGCATTGTCCGATGTTGAGAAGGCTGTTGCGAATGTGACAACCTTGCCGGAGGATTCAGAAACCCCTGTCATTACAGCCTCAACCTTTACCGACAGCGTGGCGACGCTGGCGATTCGCGGACCATTCTCCGAACAGGCACTGAAAGTTTTCGCCAGACAAATTCGGGATGATTTGCTGGAGCGTGGCATCGACAAGGTTAGCTTGGGCGGGTTTCGTGCACCTGAGTTCGTTGTCGAAATTCCGGAACGAGAGCTAAGGCGTCTTGATCTGACCGTTGCGAAAGTGGCCGGGCTGGTTTCCGACAACACGGTGAATGTTCCTGCAGGCAACCTTGACGGTACTGTTGAGCGGCAGATCCGCGCTATGGTTGAGACGAAAACGCCGGAGAGCATCGGGCGGATTGAGGTTCAGTCTTTGGCGTCTGGTGAAAAAACCACGATTGCTGACATCGGGCGTGTCTATCGTGATTTCGATGATGGCGCTTTACAGGGCTTCTCTGATGGCACCAGAGCCATTGAGATTGAAGTTCAGCGTGTGGAAACAACCGATACCTTGAAGGCTGCCGCCATTCTTGATGATTATCTCAAGGAAATTCGGCTGCAGTTGCCACCTACGCTGGAAATTCTGAAGTATGACGTTAGGGCCGATGCGGTGAAAGGCCGTATTGCACTCCTTTTGGAAAATGGATTGTCGGGTCTTATTTTGGTTGTTGGGATACTGTTCTTGTTTCTCAACGCTCGTATCGCGCTTTGGGTTGCACTAGGAATCCCGGTTGCAATGATGGCGACGCTTGGCATCATGTGGATGGCGGGTGAGAGCATCAACATGATCTCCATGTTTGCTTTGATCATGATGTTGGGCGTGATCGTTGATGATGCTATTGTGGTGGGCGAGCATACAGCCACGCGTCTTGCGCTTGGAGATACGCCAGAAGAGGCCGCGATAAATGGTGCCAACACCATGTTCGCGCCGGTTATTGCCGCTGGTGCAACAACTGTTGCGGCCTTCCTGCCGATCTTGCTCATCAGCGATGTCTTGGGCCAGATCATGGGAACGCTGCCGATTGTGGTGATTGCCGTTGTCATCGCATCCTTGATCGAATGTTTCTTCATCCTTCCCGGTCATCTAGCGCATTCCCTGGGAAGTCGTTCGGGCTGGACCTGGTGGCGCGTGATAATCCTCGCCGGTGCGCCAGCGTTGTTTCTGTCAGGACTTGCAAGTCGCCCGGATCTTTCGGTTCCACCCTATCTTGATGCCTTCGCTGTACCTCTTCGTTCAATGCGCGAAGCGCTTGGCACCATTGGCTTCGAGAGTGTTCTCATTCTCCTTTGTTTCGCTGCCGCTGTGCTTGTCGAGGCTCTGTTGCAGCAGCTTCGCAGGCGCAAGCATAATAGAAACTCTGACGGAAAACCTGGTTGGTTCCGGCAGAACTTCGATGCCGGTTTTGACTGGGTGCGTGATTACCCGTTCCACAGCGTGATCAGGCTTGCCGTGAATTGGCGCTATGTCACACTTGCTCTTGCTGTGGCTTGTTTGATACTGACAGCAGGCCTCTTGCGCGGTGGCCGTGTTGGATTCACCTTCTTTCCGTCCCCAGAGGCGGAAAATCTGTCTGCGTCGATTTTCTTCCATGCTGGAATTCCCGAAGCCGATGCCATCGCGGCTGTTGACCGCATCGAGGCTGCCCTTAGGCAAGCTGAGGCTGAGATCTTTGAGAGAACGGGAGAAGATCTGGTATTGGCGAGCTATGTCACACTGGGACAGAGCGGCAACAACCGTGGAGACAATGTTGCCAGCATCAATGTGCAATTGACCCCTTCAGAAGAGCGAACCGTTCGCACACCTGAAATCGTTCGCGCATGGAGAAAAGCTGTTCCGGAAATTCCGGGCACTTCACGTGTGGCTATCGCAGAGCGACGCGGTGGCCCTCCGGGCCGAGATCTGGACATCCGCTTGTCTGGAGCATCGCTGCAGGAATTGAAGTTTGCAGCGCTTGAATTGCAGGAAGAGTTGTCGGGATATCCGGGCACTAGCGGCGTGACCGACGACTTGCCCTATGGAAAGCCAGAGCTTTTGATGGAGCTGACCCCACGTGGCCGTGCGCTTGGGTTCACAGTAGAAAGCGCAGCGCGCCAGATTCGCAATGCATTTCAAGGCATGATTGCCCGACGGTTTGCCGAAGGCGATGAAGAGGTGACACTCCGCGTCCGCCAGGACCTGGCTACCGGCGGCAGTGAGACCTTACGGCGCTTGTCCCTACGCACTGATGCCGGCGAGTTCGTACCTTTGACTGAGGTCGTAAAGCTGACGGATGCACAGGGCTTTTCTGTCATTTTGCGCCGCGACGGGAAAACGGTTGTGACCGTGGTCGCCGATGTTGATGCTAAAGTGACCTCGAACAATGAGATCGTTCAGGAATTGAGCAAAAAATTCTTGCCCAATCTGGCTGATAAATACGGGCTGACTTATTCCTTCGCGGGCAAGGCCGAGGAGCAGTCGACCGCATTTAACGATCTCATGACGGGCGTGGCGATGGCCGTTGTTGCAATTTACATCATTTTGGCTGCGATCTTTGCCAGTTATTCGCGCCCGATTGTTGTGATGTCGATCATTCCATTCGGGATCGTTGGTGCGATCACGGGGCACTATCTGATGGGCTTCAGCGTGACCATCTTGAGTCTGATCGGGCTGCTTGGGTTGGCGGGAATTCTGGTCAATAACTCGATCATTCTGGTGGCTCGCTTTGAAGAAAGGCGTGCAACGGGGGAGGACCTGACAGAGGCCGCGATCCGATCCAGCTGTGATCGCCTGCGCGCGGTGTTTCTGACGTCTCTTACAACGGTCGGTGGGCTTTTACCGTTGATGTTCGAGACCAGTCTTCAGGCCCAGTTCCTGCTGCCAATGGCGATTACCATTGTCTTCGGTCTGGCGACCGCGACCGTTCTTGTGCTGGTTTTGGTGCCCTCGCTCTTGAAGGTCGGTGACGATATTTCCAGTCTGATACTGCAGCGCAAGGCGCATAATGACGGCGGTCCAGATACCCATTCCACCGCGATCACGCCTGCAGAATAAAACCAATTATTCTCGTCTTATCTCAACGGCTCTCGGCACTTAGGTGACGAGGGCCGTTCTCGTTGATTTAAAATTTACCTGTATCTGCGAAAGCTTACGTCCGTTGAAGTATAATTTCGAGGCTAGGCATGTATTTGAGTTTATTATTTCTGATGCTCATGGTGACGTTGATCTGGGCAGCTTATGGCTCCTTGCGCGGGGCCAGCGTTTTGACAGCAGCAACGTTTGTTGTGGCTGTTCTCGTGTACTTGCATCATGCAACTGATACCCTTCCCCTGTCATTTTGAGGCGCGCCGTGATTTCTCAACGCAATGAATTGCTCTTGAATGCCTTTGGGCTATTGGGCATCTCGGTCACTCTGGCAGTGGCTTTTCTTTTTCAGATCCTTGGCGGCGAACTTCCCTGTCCCTTGTGCTTGCTGCAGCGGGCAGGCTTTCTGCTGTTGGCAGTTGGGCCTGTTCTGAATATCTGCAAAGGGCCAAAGTCCGCTCACTACGGGATCACAATTCTGGCCGCTATCGTGGGAGCTGGCTTCGCTGTACGACAGGTTCTGCTTCACATCGTTCCAGGTGATGGCGGATACGGGTCAACAGTTATGGGACTCCATATGTACACTTGGTCCCTGATTATCTTCTTGGGCGGGATTGTCGCTTGCGCTGTAATGCTGTTGTTCAGGTCGCCGGAAAATGATGCTGCTGTTGAAACGAAAGCAACAGTGCTGCGTGTTTCCGTTATCGGCAGCATTGCCGTTGCCAGTGTGATTGGTCTGGCAGGGCTGAATTTTGCAAGCACCGTCGTTGAATGCGGGTTTGCGACCTGTCCAGATAATCCAGTCAGCTACATTTTGCTGAAGTAGATCATTTCACGTTATATCCTGATAAAACGTGTGAAAGTACTCTGACGCGTTAAAACGATAAGTGAATTTGTCCGCCATTGTTGAAGCAGCAGATTCAACAATGGCGGGCTTTTCTAGATCCGTGCCTCAGGCACCTGTCAACTTCCTTGCGAAGGTCGCAGTCGCTTTCGCAGCGTCCTGGATGTTGCTGGCAAGCGTTGCTGGTGATTTTCCTCTTGGGCCAAAGTCATGGTTGCCGTCTTCCAGATAGTGAATGGCCACATGATCGGGCAGAGTGATCCCGTCGAGCTCTTTCTTTGAACCAAAGGGATCACGATCACCCTGCAGAAGCTGGATTGGACGTTTTGACTCTTGAAGGGGGGCAAGGCGCCATTCTCCCTCAGGTTTTCCATCCGGGTGGAATGGAAAGCCAAAACAGGTAACGCCAAGAACGCGGGGGGGCAGGGATGAGCCTCCAGCAAGCATGGCTGCAACACGTCCACCCATGGATTTACCACCAACCAAAATCGGACCCGGGGTATCCTTGAGGATGCCTTGCAGAGCCGTTTGGAATTCACCGATCAGTTTATCCGCCTTAGGGGGCGGGCGTTTTGCGCCTCCGGTCCGGCGGGCGGCCATATAGGCGAACTCGAAACGCGCCACCGCGATGCCTTCGGCTTCCAAAGACGTTGCCAGCCGTGTCATGAACGCTGAATCCATGGTCGCTCCGGCTCCATGGGCAAGCAGTAGGGTTGCCACTGGATCGCTGTCCGGTCGCGTCCAAAGGTAGTCAGTCATGGTGAGGTCATCCGTATGGGCAAATGGGTCGGCGGAAAGCCATCTTGATATCTTGTATGATTGTCTGGCGTAGTATGTTTCGTTCTCGACTGCAATGGCAGGCGCACCGCGAGCGCGACCGGGGCAAGTAACGAGGCACAGGAACAGGGTCAATCAACGGAAAAGGACCGACAGGTGGCAGAATTGGATGTTGGAACGCTTCGGCTGGTCTTTTTTCTCAGTATATTTACCGTAATGGCTTGCATTGAGCTTCTGCTGCCTTATCGCGAGCTCTCTGTTGATCGTGTCTCTCGCTGGCCGACCAATTGGGGCATCGTGGTTCTTGATGCAGTCCTTGTTCGCCTGATCTTCCCCATCGGCGGTGTTGGCCTTGCCTATTGGGCGCAGTCGCAAGGGTTTGGTGTTTTAAATTGGGTTGGTTGGCACGGTTGGAGCGCAGCAGTCTTGGCATTTCTGATCCTTGATCTTGCCGTCTGGTTTCAGCATTGGGCGGCGCACAAGGTTCCGTTGCTTTGGCGCTTGCACCAGGTTCATCACGCTGATGGAGACATGGACGTCACGACAGCGCTCAGATTTCATCCATTTGAGATCTTGTTGTCTTTTGTTTGGAAGGCACTTGTGATCGTTCTGTTGGGCGCGCCAGTGGAGGCAGTGCTGGTGTTCGAGATTGTCTTGAATGGTGCAGCTATGTTCAATCACGCCAACGCCTCCTTGCCCAAGGGGCTGGACCGTGTCTTGCGTTGGGGCATTGTGACCCCGGATATGCACCGGGTCCATCATTCAGCAGAACCGTGTGAAACAGATTCCAACTACGGCTTCAACCTTTCCATATGGGACAGAATTTTCAACACCTATACTCAACAGCCTGCCAAGGGACATCTCGGCATGACAGTTGGCCTGTCAAAGGATATGGCTGTTGGTGCGCGCAAGTTTCATTGGAGCTTGGCATTGCCGTTTCGACCTCTCGAAATGCGCAGACGCCGTAAATCCTCTGACGGCAAGTGAATACCGCTCAGTAAAAGCTCAGCGGGAAATAGCGCAAATAGAGTTCACGGAAGGTGCCTTTTTGAACCAGAAGCCTCAATGCATATTCAATGGCTTCTGCGCGTTCAATGTCTTGCTTGCGAACGGCGATCGACAAGCCTGTATCGAAATATCCAGGTTCCAACCACGGTCCTCCGGAGAAAGAACAACAATCCTGCGAGGTTTCGCTGTTCAGCCAGAAGGCGAGTGATAGGCCATCGCCAAAATGGGCGTCGGCCGTTCCATCCTTGACGGCTTTGCGCGCTTCCGTGGCCGTTTGATAGGATTGTAAAAGCGCGCTGGGGAAGAATTTCAAGGCAAAGGCTTCATGGCGGGAGCCCGCTGCGACAGAAATCCTGACGCCGGCAAGTGCGTTTTCATCGAAGGTGGAGGCGCCATCGCGCCTGACAATAAAGCGTGCGGGGAGTTTAAGATAATCCGGCGAAAACTGCACTGTGTCGCTCAAGGCTGTGGAGGGCCCCAGCCCGGAGATGATTGCATCGCCTTCGCCTTCCTCCAGTGCTGGCACAAGTGCGTCAAATTCTTTGATCCTCAGAGAACAGGAGCTGCCGAGCTCAAGGCAAATAGCTCTTGAGAGATCGACGTTGAAACCTGTGAGACGGCCAGTGGCATCGCGAAAGACGAAGGGCGGATAGGCGTCAGTTGCCAGGAACTGGATTTTCTCAGGGAAGCTCTCTGGCCTGTCCTGAATGCCCTTTGGATCACCAAAAACAGGAATGACTGGCTTATCTTGATTAGCCTGGGCATGTACGCTTGGAAATATATGCGCAACTATAAGTAATAATAATATTGAAATATATACTATTGCGAGAATTGCTTTCATGTGGCCAAATGTTCCCCAGGGGCAAAGATTTTGGCGAGCGCGAACTCGCATCAGTCAATAACGTGCTGGGGGTATGATAGTGCAAGAACAATATTCAGGCGAGTTAGAGATCCTGCGTTTAAGAGGGATTGCTGATGGTATTTTGCAAACGGCCAGCCGCGAGGCTGAGAAACTCGGTATCTCCCCCGCTGAATATCTGGTGAGCCAGTCAATCGTCAGCGAAGCTGCTGTCTATAGTGCCCTTGCAGAGCACTGCCGCGTTCCTTTCGTTCCGGAAATGGGGTTTCGGCCCCAGTCAGTGAACGGCATTCCGCTTGGCTTTGGCAGTCTGGATAATGGTCCGTTGTTGATTGGCATGAGCCCGACAAGTCCCCAATACATCATCGCGCCGGAATTCGATCAGTTCGAACAGGTGACAGCGCATTTACATAACAGCCCTGAATTGACAGATCAGGTTAGGATTTCGACACCGAACGCCATTCGATATGCAAGTACGGTTCTGAACGCGCCGTCGGGAGATCTTGAGAGCCGGTTTCCTGAATTCAGTGCGAAAGCAAGGTTTTCAAAGACGCAGCTGGGAACGCTGGTGGGTGTGGCTGCTGCCTTTCTTGTTGGTTTTTTAGTACCGAAAGATTTTCTTTTTTATAGCCTTTCCTCTTTATTTTCATTGGCTTGCGCCTTGGCTGGAATTGCAAGGTGGACGAGTGCGAAATCCACTGAACGGGATCAGATGGATCTTATCTTGCCTGTTGCATTCCAAGCTCCGGAAATTCGGTGGCCGACCTACACGGTCCTGGTGCCTCTATACCGGGAAGCGGCTAGTGTGTCTGACTTGGTCCAGGGGCTTCGCCAGATTGATTATCCGACAGATAAATTGGACATCAAATTCTTGCTTGAGTGCGATGACCTGGAGACGAGGAAAGCGTTTCGGGGAAATCTGGACGATCACATGGAAGTGGTGATTGTGCCGGAAGGCTTTCCGAGAACCAAGCCGAGGGCATTGGCCTATGGTTTGGAAAACGCTGCTGGTGAGTTCATCACCGTTTATGATGCAGAAGATAGGCCACAGCCTGACCAGCTTAAAAAGGCAGCGCTGTTTTTCACCCTGGGGCCTGAGAATCTGGCCTGCCTTCAAGCACGCCTTGCAATTGATAATGCCGATGAAAGCTTTTTCACGCGGCAGTATGCTCTGGAATACGCCTGCCTGTTTGATCAGGTTCTGCCTTGGTTTTATCAGCAGGAATGGCCATTTCCACTGGGAGGCACATCCAATCATTTCCGGCGTGCTGTGCTTGATAGCATTGGCGGTTGGGACAAGTATAACGTTACAGAGGATGCGGATTTGGGTATTCGGCTGGCCCGGTTTGGATATCTATGTGGCGTCTTTCCCAGCACGACTTATGAGGAAGCCCCGATAAGCTTCAAGGCTTGGCTTCATCAAAGGTCCAGGTGGTACAAGGGCTGGTTGCAAACCCTCTGTGTTCATCTGCGGGAGCCAGCCAGAACACTGCGTGAGGTCGGCGCAACGCGCTTTGCAGTTCTGACGGCCATGATTGGCGGAAGCTTCGTCATGATGGCCTCGCACCCGTTCATTGTGCTTGCATTCCTGGGATATATTTCAGGACTTCTTGCCTTTCCAAACAGCGACAATTTTGCACGGGATATTTTCTTGGCTCTGTGTCTTTGTGGAGCTGTTCTTGGCTATGTCGGCGCTGCAATGGCGATGATCAGAGCTGGGCGACGCCGTAATTACCGCCCGAACATCGCTGACTTGATCTTGCTTCCAGCCTATTGGCTTTGTGGAAGTGTTGCCTTCTACCGTTCTGTCTGGGAATTCTTCATGCAACCATATGTCTGGAACAAGACGGAGCATGGTGTATCTCAAGGAAGGCGAGATGACGCAACGTAGATTTCGCAGATCGCGTCTGTCAAACTTGAGGTTCTGGCGGTTTATTGAGTGATTTTGGAGCGGGTGAAGGGAATCGAACCCTCGTCATCAGCTTGGGAAGCTGCTTCTCTACCATTGAGATACACCCGCTCAGCTCTCAGCTTTTTTGCGCTCTTGCCCGCTGACTGTCAAGTTGGAACTCCCTGCAAAAGACCCTGTGCTTCTGTTAAAATGCTCTTGCGATTACGGCGTGAAAAGACCATTTTCCGCCAGTCGAACAACGAAGTGAAGCACGAGACCAAAGGGCAATGACGACCATGCGTGAAAGAATGCGGACGCTTATTGAATCGCAGGCATGGGAAACGGTAATCATCGCCATTATTGTCTTGAATGCGATCACTCTTGGACTGGAAACAGCGCCCAGTGTGACAGCCCACATCGGCGGCCTTTTGACATTGGCTGACCGGATTATTCTGGCCGTTTTCGTGGTCGAATTGCTGATCCGTATCTACGCTTATCGAGGGGCCTTCTTCAAGGATCCGTGGAGTCTTTTTGACTTTACCATCGTCGGAATTGCACTCCTGCCTGCCAGCGGGTCCCTGTCGGTACTCAGGGCGCTCAGGATCTTGAGGGCATTGCGCCTGATCTCCGTGGTGCCATCGTTGCGGCGCGTTGTGGGGGGATTGGTCGCCGCGCTGCCAGGCATGGGGGCCATTGTAATCTTGATGGCACTGGTTTTTTATGTTTTTGCCGTGATGGCAACCAAGCTTTACGGTGCGGCTTTTCCTGAGTGGTTTGGGTCGCTTGCGCTGTCCCTTTACACACTTTTCCAGATCATGACGCTGGAAAGCTGGTCAATGGGGATCGTTCGCCCGGTGATGGAAGTGTTTCCAAATGCCTGGCTCTTCTTTGTGCCCTTTATCCTATGCACGGCCTTCACGGTCCTCAACCTCTTTATCGGTATTATTGTCGCTGCCATGCAGGAAGAGCATGACCAGGACGCTGATGCGGAACGCAAGAAGATCCACATCGAAACGGAAATTATTCTCGCTGAAGTGCGTCAACTCAGGGCCGAGTTGGCCTCTTACAAACGCGATCTAGGCTGAAGGAATTTTGCTGCAATAAGCGAAATCGGATCACGCATTTGCAAGTCTGAACGTCCTGCTATGTGAAGCGGGTATGTGGATGCAAGTGGATGAGGGAACGCGAGCTTTCAAGACGATTACGCAGTATACTGGAAAGGGCGATGCGTGGGCTGATCCTTGCGCATTCGTTCTTGGTTGGCCTTAAGACATTCGAAGACCAATTCGTTGCCTGGCACGATCTGATTAACGCCCTCCAAACTGCAGTTCTTGCGATCTGTGTTCTGGAAATCATCTTACGAGTGGCGTTGGACCGGCTGCGGTTTTTCTATGATTTCTGGAATATCTTTGAAGCGTCAGTGGTGATTGTTGCTGTCCTTTCGAACACGCCAGCAGTGATTGTTCTGCGTCTGCTGAAGGAACTGCAAGCTCTTTCTGCCTGGGGGCCGTTGCCCGGATTTTTGCGCCGTACTTTAAGAGGGGCTCGACATGTCGGCATCGCACTCCTGCTGACAGCGCTTGTGTTTTATGTCTTTGCCATTCTGTCTCGTGAATTCATGAGTGAGACAATGCCTGACCGGTTCGGCAATGTCGCAGATGCGTTTCAAACACTGATGCGCATGGCTGTTTTGGAAATCCGGACCATGGATCTTCTGCAAGACATTGCGCAGCAGGAACCGTTGGTGTGGCTATTGATGCTCAGCCTCTGGGGATGCATGGCCTTCATCCTGCTGAATTTCCTTCTATCGCTGTTTCCACTGCCTGTTGCAGAACGTGTTGAAATTGAAGTCACAGAAGTCCAGGTGTCGCCAACGCAGTTGATGCAAATGGAGACCGAGCTGGTCGAGGAGGAGTTTGCAGTGGAAGCAGAGGCCGAGAGGCTGTTGATCCGCGCGGAGACTGCAAGGATACTCGACGAAGTGCGTGGCTTACGAGAAGAGATGATCAGTTATCGCGAACGTTACAGGCGTCGGATCTAAAAAAGCCGGTTAATAAAAGAATGTGAAAAAGGGCAGCTCTTGAGGCCGCCCCTTTGTCTGTCATTTCGTGCCATTGGCCGTTTTATACGACGAGGTCTTCCCTCAAAGCTTTTGCGATCAAGGCCCGCGTTTCTGTAATGCCGTAGAGTGCAACGAAAGACCCGAACCGTGGGCCACGCTCCTGGCCAAGCAGGAGTTGATACAGCGCCTGGAACCAGACCACTGAAACGCCAGGCCCACCGTCCGGGCTTTTCTTCTTCAGGTCCTGATAACGTTCAATGGCACGGGCAACATCCAGCGCCGCATCCTGAATTGTTGCACCGTCAGCATCTGCCGGAAGGGCGGCAAGGCTTGCGTCCAGTGTCTCCAGCGCAGTCCGCTCTACGTCATCCGGCGCGCGGAAAGATTTGGCGGGTTTGACGAAATCGTCGAAGTAGCGAATTGCATAGCCGACCAGGCCATCGAGCTGGGGGTGCGTCTGCGCAGTCACGCCCGGAGCATAGCGGGTGATGAATGCCCACAACACGTCCTTGTTCTCCGCGTTCGAGGCAGAGACAAGGTTGAGTAGCATGGCGAAAGGCACGGGCATGTCGATTGCTGGCACATTGCCGGAGTGGATATGCCAGGCCGGGTTTGTCAATTTTTGGTCGGGCGCCATGTCAGCGAACTTGGAGGCGAATGTATAATATTCGTCCACTGCCTTCGGAATGACGTCGAAATGGAGTTTCTTGGCCGACTTTGGCTTCTGGAACATGTAGAGAGACAAGCTCTCAGGCGCAGCATAAGTCAGCCACTCGTCAATCGTCAGGCCGTTGCCCTTGGATTTGGAGATCTTTGACCCGTCATCCGCCAGGAACAGCTCATAGACGAAATGGTCCGGTGCCTTGCCGCCGAGGATCTTGCAGATCTTGTCGTATATCGGCGCGTTCGTCATGTGATCCTTGCCGAACATCTCAAAATCAACGTCAAGAGCTGCCCAACGCGCGCTAAAGTCTGGCTTCCACTGAAGCTTCACATTGCCGCCGGTCACCGGCATGGTGATGTCGGTTCCGTCTTCGCCTTCGAATGTGATCGTGCCGTCCTTGGCATTCACATCCTTCATCGGCACATAGAGCACGCGACCTGATGTCGGGGAAATCGGCAGGAACGGGCTGTAGGTCGCCTGACGCTCTTCGCCCAGGGTCGGCAGCATCACATCCATGATTGCCTGGTACTTTTCGACCGCCTTCAGCAGGATCGCATCCAGTTTTCCGGACTTGTAGTATTCTGTCGAGCTGGCGAACTCATAATCAAAGCCGAAAGTATCCAGAAAACGGCACAGGATGGCATTGTTGTGATCGCCAAAGCTCTTGTATTCGCTTCCGAACGGATTGGGAACGACACTGAGAGGCTTGTGCAGGTGCGGTTCCAGGAACGATTTGTCTGGCACGTTGTCCGGGATCTTGCGCATGCCGTCCATGTCATCGGAAAAGCATAGAAGGCGCGTCGGGATCTTGTCCTCGGTCAGCAGCCGGAAGGCGGTGCGGACCATGGTCGTGCGCGCAACTTCACCGAAGGTTCCAATGTGGGGCAGGCCTGATGGGCCATAGCCTGTTTCAAACAGAACAGGCTGAGCCGGATCCCGCTTCTCGATCCGCTTGACCAGTTTTCGCGCTTCTTCAAAAGGCCAGGCTTTTGTAGTCTGGGCGGCTTCAATAAGGTCCGCAGAGAAGTCCAGCGATGGCAGAGAGCGGTCGGTCATGATTGGGATCTGTTCTTGTTATCTTGAAAATGAAAGATGGCGTGGATCACCGTGTCGGTAGATCTGCGACTTTGGGGCGACACTAGAAAAGCAGCAGCCTTCCGTCAACGAGGTTATGGGAAGATATGAGAAGTTGTGGCAGGCTTATGTCTTGAAGGTAAACACACAACAGCTTAACTGTCAGCGTGTTGGTCGTGAAATCGGCTGAGCGGCGTATGAAAGGCAATGGCAGACTATGAGCGATACAATCAGCATTCAGGAAGCCCTCATTTATGTGATGGTGATTACATCGGCTTCTGATGCCAGCATGACGGACAGTGAACTGGCGACCATGGGAGAAGTGGTCAAGACCCTTCCGGTGTTCAAAGGGTATGAAAGTGCCAATGTCCTGCCTGCAGCGCAGCGGTGCGGCGAGCGTCTTCAGGCGGAGACTGGCTTGACCGATGTCCTTGGGTTGATCGCCGACATTCTGCCTGTGCATCTGTTCGACACAGCCTATGCGCTGGCTGTGGAAGTTGCAGCTGCTGACTTGGGTGTGTCGAAGGAAGAGCTGCGTATCCTTCAGCTCCTGCGGGATCGCTTTTCTCTCGACAAGCTGACGGTCGCAGCTATCGAACGTGGTGCTATTGCCCGTCACAAGACGGCTTGATGGCCAAGCTTCACTCAGCCTAGTTCAGGCTTCTTATACCGTCTGGTAGATCCAGGGAAAATGCGGGAATGGCGATATCGAACGGGTCGCCTTCTTCCCGCTCCATGCCATAGCTGCCCTGCATGATGCCGGATGGCGTCTTCAGCGGACAGCCTGAGGAATATTCATAGGTTTCGCCGGGCTCTATCCAGGGTTCTTCTCCCACGACCCCGGCACCACGGACTTCTTCGACCCGGCCCAGAGCATCCATGATCTTCCAGTAGCGCGTGCGCAGTTGAACAGGAACATCTGAATCGTTGCGGATCTCGACCATATAGGCCCAAACGTAATGATGGCGGGCCGGATCGGATTCGTCGTCCAGATAGTAAGGTTCGACTGAAACCTCAATGCGGTTTGTGGTGGCGCGATACATGCCTGACAACTCAATTCACCTGTCTTTTTCTAGCCCGTAATGGCCAGCCTTTTGCGGAGCTTATAGAGCGGTTGACGCAGACGTGAAAGAGAAGAGCTTGCCGGGGCCGCTTAGTTTTCGCATTTAATGTGACCAATCCATCCGTTCCAGACAAGATGTCAGCCCAAATGTTCGATGCACGCCTTCGCCCTCTGATTGACCCTACCTTGAACAAGGGCGGGCGCTGGCTTGCCGAAATGGGGATCCGCGCCAATCATGTGACCTTCATCGGGTTCGGTTTTGGCGTCGCAGCCGCCTTGTTCATCGCGCTGGGCAGCCTATGGCTCGGTCTTCTATGCGTTGCGCTCAACCGTCTGTGCGACGGACTGGATGGGGCGGTCGCGCGGATCAACGGCAAGACGGATCTCGGCGGTTATCTTGATATTGTGCTGGACTTCTTTTTCTACGGTGCAGTGCCGCTGGCCTTTGCCGTGATGAACCCGGGTGCCAACGCATTGGCCGCGGCTATGCTTCTGTTCAGCTTCTACGCCAACGGATCAACCTTTCTGGCCTTTTCGACCATGGCTGAGAAACGTGGGCTTGAGACGGACCGGCAGGGATCAAAGTCTCTCTATTATCTAGGAGGTCTTGCCGAAGGCGGTGAGACGATCGCGGTGTTTTGTGTAATGTGCCTGTGGCCGTCCGGCTTTGCGATCCTGGCCTATGGCTTTGCTGCCATATGTGTCTTGTCGGCAGCGGCCCGCGTCATTGGCAGTGCGAAGCTGTTGTCCTGAAGGGGAGGATCACTAGCCGGTGGGTAACACCGACCATACCGCCAAGTCCTACCGTCGGCTATCGTGCGTAGAACCGGTGCTGATCAAATGTCTTCCTTTGCCTCAACCTCACCCGCAAGCAGATCCAGCAGACCAGGGAACTTCGTCTCCAGTTCGGAACGTCGCAATGTTGCGGCCCGGCTGTTGCCACGGTTGACCTGACGTACCAATCCAGCTTGTCTCAATATGCGGAAGTGATGGGTCAATGTCGCCTTGCTGACCGGCAAGTTGAAGGACGCGCAGGTTCGCTCCGTGCCAGCCTTTGCCAGAACAAGCTCTCTAATGACTTTACGGCGCATCGGGTCAGCCAGCGCCGATAAAACACTGCCGAGCGACATTTCTGCAAGCTCCGGATGGCCTTCCTCATCGGGCATGGTCTTCTTCCTGACGTGACTTGGAGGGAAATATTTAAGGTACGCCTTGCGTCATACCTTAAACTTCAATAGGTATGGTAAAAATCATACCATAGGAGTTACCCCATGTCGAACACGTCTTTTGATCTTCCGCTGCCTGAGGACGGAGAAACAGCGCCTTATTCACTTGTCGGATCTGCCCGTGCATTGCCTGGAAAGGCTGATGAGCTTGAAGCGGCTTTGCTGGCCATGGTGTCACCGACCCGCAAGGAAGAAGGTGTTTTGCAGTACCATGTTCATCGTGATCGCCATGACCCTGATCTCTTCATTTTTTATGAAGCCTGGCGGACGGTGGGCGATCTGAAAGAGCATCTCGCCATGCCCTACATACAGTCTTTCCTGTCCCGCCACAAAGAGCTGGTTGATGGCGATCTTCAGGTGACCTGGTTAAAGATGCTAAGTTCCTATGAGAGTTGAGTGATCGTCCGCCAACCCACTGATGGTCGAGACGGGTTGCAGACAAGGCATGGTATGTGAAGGCTCAGTGTCCAAAGTCGCAGCTTTCACAATACTTCCAGAACAACTCGGCAATGCTTGAGCGCAGGGCTGCTTGCGGGCGGGCAAAGAAAATCTGTCTCCGGGCCGGGGGATGGAGTGGGCATGCTGTCACACCGGATATCCAGGACGGGACAGCTAATTCAGCAATAACCGAGATCCCGAGCCCAGCCCGGACCGAGGCCACAATGGAGCTGACTTGCATGATCTGGTGGTGAATGCGGGGGACCTGACCGGAGTTGGCAAACCACTGCAGCACCTGCGGGGCGCTTCCACCTTTCGTTAGGATGAAGGGAAGACTTGCAAGCTCCTTCGCAGTCAGGTTCGCCTTAAGGGTCAGTGGATGGGTCTCGGGTAAAAGGGCAACAAGGCGGTCTGAGGCGATGGGTAGGACGTCCAGTTCTTCCTGGGGCGGATCAGACAGAACGGCGCAATCCACCAGTCCTTCGCGCAGTGCCTCCAGAACGTCCTGATCTGTGTATTCGTAAACCTCCAGGCCAATCTCGGAGTGTTTTGCAGAGAATGCCTTGAGCAGTCTTGGGAGGATGTGCGTGGACGCAGAGGCTCCGAATGAGCCGACGCGGACGACGCCTTTGAGGTTTCGCCGGACCTCTTCCAATTCGTGCAGGGTGTTGGCTCGAAGCTGATCCATCTTGACCGCATAGAGCGCGATGGTACGGCCTTCTTCGGTCAGCGTCAGGGGGCGTGTGCCTCTGCGCAGAAGAGGTAGCTTGAGGCGTTTTTCCAGCTGGGCAATGCCTTTGCTGAGTGCAGGTTGGCTGATGCCCAGCGATCTTGCTGCATCCGAAACACTGCCGGTCGTTTCGACCCGGTGAAGCCCGCGGGCCACCGAGGCAGGAATATCGCCGAATAGATCTTTGGGTATGGATTTGTCTGAATTCATAGCTTCAGGTTATTAGTCTATTCCCGCAGAGTTTTCTAGAGAGCACATGTATCGGAGCTTTTAGGAACACTCGTCATGACAATTGAAACATGGGCGGCCTTCGCCATCGCGTCGTTAATTCTGACGATGACGCCTGGGCCGAGTATTTTGCTGGGTGTGGTGCATGCCTTGAAATTCGGAGTTCGCCGAACGACCTTCACCGCTCTGGGAGATATCACCGCCAACATGCTGCAAATGCTGATCGTCGCCATTGGTTTGGGTGTGGTGATCGCCCATTCGCCCATGACGTTTCAGGCCATCAAATGGTCCGGAGTGGCCACTCTGGCTTACATGAGCGCGAAAATGATGTTCGGACGCCAAGCTCCTGTGGAGATGACAGAGCAGGGGCTCAATGTCTCACGGGCGCAGCTTTATTCTGAAGGTTTTATGGTGGCGTTCTGCAATCCGAAGGCACTTGTGTTTTTCACCGCCTTCTTTCCTCAGTTCCTGGATCCGGCAGAGCCAATCTGGTCACAGCTTGCGCTGATGTGCCCGACCATGGCCATTCTGGATTTTACTCTGGTGATGACCTATGCGTTGACTGCCAATCAGTTTTTAGGCTTTTTGCGCCGACATCCAAATGTTCTGAACAGGGCAGGGGGAACAGCCCTTCTGGGAGCCGCTGGCTATCTGTCGCTGGCATAGAAAGAAAAAAGGGAGGCCGTCTTGACCTCCCTCGATTTGATGGCTTTTTAGGAGACCGCCTGCATCGCTTGTTCAATATCTTCCAGAAGATCCAATGGGTCTTCAAGGCCGACCGAGAACCGAAGAAGACCGTCGGAAATGTCCAGCTCCGCGCGGGCTTCTTCGCCCAGAGACTGATGCGTCGTGGTGGCGGGGTGGGTGATCAGGCTTTTCGCATCGCCAAGGTTGTTGGAGAGCTGGATGATCTCCAAAGCATTGGCAAACCGGAAGGCTGCTTCCTTGCCGCCAGCCAATTCAAAGGCGAGCATCGTCGAACCGCCGGTCATTTGCCGTTTGGCAATTTCGGCCTGCGGATGGTCATCCCGTCCTGGGTAAATCAAACGCGACACGGCGCTCTGGCCTGCCAGGAAATCTGCAATCTTGCCAGCGCTTGATGTCTGACGTTCGACACGCAGGGGCAAAGTCTCCAGACCCTTGAGCAGCACCCAGGCACTGAAAGGGCTCATGTGCGGTCCGGTGTGCTTGACGAAAGGCATGACCTCATCAACGATCCAAGCCTCATCTGACAGCACGACGCCGCCCAGACAACGGCCCTGACCATCGATATGCTTCGTAGCTGAATAGATGACCACATCCGCACCAAGCGAGAGAGGGGACTGAAACATCGGCGTGGCAAACACATTATCAACGATCAGGCGCGCGCCGACGGAATGTGCAATGTCCGCAACTGCGGCAATGTCGATGATTTCCAGTGTTGGATTGGTCGGGCTTTCCAAAAACAGCGCGGCAGTGTTTGGCTTTACCGCAGCCTTCCATTGATCGAGGTCCGTACCGTCAACCAGAGTGGATTCAACGCCAAAGCGTGGCAGCAGCGTTTCAACGATATAGCGGCAGGACCCGAACAGAGCCTTGGCCGCGACCACATGGTCGCCAGCTTTGACAGATGCCATCAGCGCCAGATTGACGGCCGCCATGCCACTGGCTGTTGCACGGGCGGCTTCGGCGCCTTCCAGGATCCTGATCCTGTCTTCGAACATGGCAACGGTCGGGTTTGCGTAGCGGGAATAGACGAAGCCTGGCTCCTCGCCGTTAAACCGTGCTTCAGCGGCCTCGGCACTGCTGTAAACAAAGCCTTGGGTGAGGAACATGGCTTCCGATGTCTCGCCGTGCTGCGACCGTGTGGTGCCGCCATGGACAAGCTCTGTCGCCGGTCGCCGTGCCTTGCGAGAATTGTTCTTTTCTGTCATCGAATGGTGCTCCACATAGCAAAAAACCCCAGCATTGGCCGGGGTTTTGCAACCCGGCCTTTTTAGCTACTTGTTTAACGTAGCTGCAAGCCGGCCGGCCCAAATCACCACGAGTTCGCAGTTTAATTACGCCAAAATATTATAACGGTCAATATTTGCGGACGGAAACTGGTTGGCGAGTGAGGTCCGATCCGCTAATCACGTGGAAAGCATTTGAGATTAAGGGCGCGGTACAGGATATGACGCAAGCATCGACAGGCATTTTGCCAGCGCACACAATTGAGCAGATGTTCTCTGAGGGCACGATCTTTTCTGAGCTGCCCCCGGTGACTGGGCAGATCCAGCCGGCAAGTCTTGATCTGCGGCTTGGCCATTCAGCATACCGTGTCCGCGCCAGCTTTCTGACCGGTCCAAACAGCACGGTTCTGGACAAGCTTGAAAGCCTCAAGCTGCACCGTTTTGACCTTACAGAAGGGGCCGTGCTGGAGACCGGTTGCGTTTACATCGTGCCTCTGCAGGAAAACCTGGCATTGCCTGCCGATATATCGGCGACGGCAAATCCCAAAAGTTCGACTGGGCGGCTTGATGTGTTTACCCGTGTGATTACAGATCACGGGCTTGCTTTCGACACGGTGCCAGCCGGTTACAGCGGGCCGCTCTATGCTGAAATTTCACCGCTGACATTTCCGATTCTTGCACGCGCAGGGTCTCGGTTGAGCCAGATCAGGTTCCGCAATGGGGTGTCTGTCGTGAGCGATGCTGAGCTTGAAAAGGTTCACAAGGCTCACACGCTGATGAGTGGCGGAAATGAACGGATCGGCGGCGGTGTGCAATTGTCTATCGATCTGGAAGGGCAGGGCGATGGAAAGCTTGTCGGTTACCGTGCCAAACAGCACTCGGGTCTCATTGATGTTGATAAGCCTGGAGAGCACGAGCCGCTCGATTTCTGGGAACCAATTTATCGTCGCGGTGCTGCTGAACTGATCCTTGATCCAAATGAATTTTATATTCTGGTCAGCCAGGAGGCGGTCCATGTTCCGCCCGATTATGCTGCGGAAATGGTGCCGTTTGATGCGCTGGTTGGTGAGTTCCGCGTTCATTATGCGGGTTTCTTTGATCCCGGGTTCGGCCATGCTGGTGTCGGCGGCATAGGTTCGCGTGCGGTGCTGGAAGTCCGCTCTCACGACGTGCCGTTTATTTTGGAACATGGCCAGACGGTTGGCCGATTGGTCTATGAAAACATGGCCGAGCGCCCGCAGCAGCTTTATGGCGAAGGCATAGGTTCAAACTATCAGGGGCAGGCTCTCAAGTTGTCGAAGCACTTCAAGACGCCAGCCTGACCATTCATGGATTTCCAGACCATCGAATCTGAATTCTGCGGTGTCCTTGAAGATCGCAAGTCGCGGTTTCTGGCTCACCTTGTACCGATAGCTGAGTTTGAGGGCCGGTTGGAGGTGCTGCGCAAGGAGCATCGCAAGGCCAATCACTTTGTTACGGCACATCGGCGTTTGCTGGAAGATGACCGTGTTGAGGAGAGTGGCAAGGATGACGGCGAGCCGTCGGGTACGTCCGGCATGCCGACACTCAAGGTCTTGCAAGGCAACAGGCTGATCGAGGCAGCCGTTATTGTCGTGCGCTATTTCGGCGGCATAAAACTTGGCGGGGGTGGGTTGGCTCGCGGCTATTCAGGAGCGGCTGTTGACGCAATTGCTAAGGCTCAGCTTATTCCTTTCGTCAAGCGCGGTTCCAAAGTCATCGAGGTTGGTTTTCCTGAAAGTGCTGAGGCAGAGCTGCGCGTGTCAGCTTTAGGTCTGTCCGTTGCAGCACGAAATTACACGGAGAGCGGTGTCACCTTAACGGTGGAAGGTCCTGAAGCCGCGTTGCGGGAGCTATAGGATCAGCACCAAAATTGGATGGCTGAGTGACGTCGGTGTCTGCCGGTATATCAAACGGATTGTAAGGCTCGGGGCTGTCCGAGCCAAGGTCCAAGTCTGCCAGGCCGGGTAACAGGTCTTCCAGGTTTGTTTCATTGCGTAATTCGGCTGACGGCTCTGTCGATGGCTCTACGCGCCACTCAGATTGCCATTTTCCGATTTTTTGATCACGTGCGGCCTGAGCCAATTCGCGGTATTCTTCGGGGGCATCCTCGCTCGGATCGGCCCAGCCGTATTGGACCAGCCATGAGCCCAGACTGATGGTTCTGCGAGAGCATACAGCTGAAATCTCCCGAGGTCCAAGGTCGTCAACCTTGTCGCATGTAATGGTGTAAATTCGGACAAGCCCGCGCAGGGCTGTGCGGGCGCGTGCTCCGCAAGGCCATAGGCCGCCAAGTCTTGAAACGCAGGTCTCATCGGCCTTCAAGGCATTCACATAGGCAATACGGACTGTCAGGTCTTCGGTGCGCAAAGTGCCGGCATCCAGAACTTGCGGACGGCGCAATTCAAGAGGCCCATCGGGCAGCGCCTTGACTGGCGGATCCTTGAGTTCCAGATATCGTTTCGATGGCGCGACCCGTGTCAGGGGAGCCGTGATTTGTGGCGCCGTGACGCCTTCCGGCGAGACGTTCCTTAGTTGGTTAGGCAAAGGGACATCTGCGATTTCCCTGGACAGACCTGCCACCAAGTCGGGCGTTGCTTTGGATATTGCCGTGTCTGCCGTGCTGACTTTCTCATGAGACGGCTTAGGCCTGACGGGCGGCGCAGGAGGTTCTGCGAGGAGAAGAAACGCCACAGAACCGCCAGCAAAATTGAGCAGCAATAGAGGAACGAGGAATGGACGAAGCTGCATTCGGTCTCCGGTGGCAGGCTATTGGCTCGCCCAGATAATGCGGCCAACCCAATCAATATCTGCGTGCTTGAAGTGAAGGCGCGAGGCGCGCTTGTCAAGCGGTTGGAATTCCATGGCGCTGTCTGTGCGCTTATGCAACAGCAGAACCGATAGAGCCTGCAGTTTGGACTTGACCACCACCCGGTCGCCTCGCCGAATTGGAGCATCCGGGGCGACAATAATGATATCGCCGTCTCGGTATAGAGGGAGCATGTCGTCGCCTGTGACTTCCAGTGCAAAGATTTCCTTGGCTTTCGGATCAGGAAAAGACATCTGGTTCCAGGTCATGCCGGTTGGCGCGCCCAATTGATCAAAAGTGCCTTCGTGCCCAGCATCGCAGAGTCCTTTCAACGGTACAATCCGGCTTGCGGCCTCGGTTGAAGCGGTGGGTTCTTGAACGGTAATGCTGGCGACGAACGCGTTGAGTGTTTCGCCAGTGGCTTCGAGGATTTTCGCAAGCGATTCTGTCGAGGGCCAGCGTGGTCTCTCGTCAACGGAAAACCGCTTGGAGGGATTGAAGGTGGTTGGGTCCAGCCCGGCCCGCTTGGCCAGACCCGAAGGCGATAGCTCATGACGTTTGGCCAGTTTGTCGATGGCTGCCCAGACTTGCGCATGTGACAGCATACGGCGTCTCCGTTTCATGTGTGGCGGACAGGAACAAATTCCTCTCAAGGGATTATGTTCGGCGGAAAAATCTCTGTCAAAGCGTAATTCACTGGCCCATTGTCGTGGTTTTCTATTCTGGCCGCTTGTTCCCGTTTCTCACGGACGATAGGGTCCGCCACAAACGCATTGCCCTGTGCATTGCGCCTGTGATGCAGCTGATAGAAACGGACCTCCATGGCTTTGATTTACAAAATACTTCCGCGCGAGCTTTGGCAGACAGCGCAGGTCGAGGGTGTTTTCAAGGGAGCTCCGGTTGATCTGGCTGACGGATATATTCATTTCTCTACGGCTACGCAGGCCTTGGAAACCGCAGCCAAGCACTTCAAAGGCCAGGACAACCTGTTGCTGGCAGCGTTTGAAGCCGAGAGCTTTGGTGATGCGATGAAATGGGAGCCCTCGCGTGGGGGGGCGCTCTTTCCGCATCTTTATGACACCTTGCCGGTTGCATCGGCTCTGTGGGTTAGTGAGCTGACACTTGGCGAAGATGGCACTCATATTTTCCCGGATCTTGACCAATGACTTTTCCTTTTCTTGAAAAAATTGCCATGGCTGGCTTGCATCAACTGGACGCAGAGACAGCCCATGGCGTGACAATCAAGGCTCTGAAGTCCGGGCTGCTGCCGAAGTCGCGCGTGCCGAATGACCCGCGTCTTAGCTCAAGAATCTGGGATCTTGAGTTTGCAAATCCGCTTGGAATGGCTGCTGGCTTCGACAAGGACGGTGAGGTTCCAGATGCTGTCCTGAAACTTGGCTTTGGGTACACTGAGGTCGGGTCGGTGACGCCAAAGCCGCAGCCGGGTAATCCACGTCCGCGTGCTTTTCGTCTGTCAGCGGATCAAGCCATCATCAATCGGTATGGCTTTAACAATCAGGGCCATGCCGCCCTCAGACGACGTCTGGATGCGCGGCGTTCCCAAGTCGGGATTGTCGGCATAAATGTTGGTGCCAACAAGGACGCAACAGATCGGGTTGCCGACTACGTCGCCGGTATTCATGAGTTTTCTGATTTGGCGTCTTATTTCACTGTCAATGTGTCCTCGCCGAACACGCCTGGCCTGCGCAATTTGCAAGGGCGCGCGGCCTTGTCAGAGCTGTTGACTGCTGTCATCAGCGCCCGGGATGAACGGACAAATCTTGTCGGGCGCAAGGTGCCAGTGCTTTTGAAGATCGCGCCTGATGTAAGTCTCAGTGAACTTGAGGAAATTGTTGAAGAAGTGCTGGCAAAGGGTGTCGATGGCCTGATTGTCTCCAACACGACTCTTTCTCGGACAGGTTTGCGCTCAGCCTCACATTGCGATGAAGCGGGTGGGCTGTCCGGAACACCCTTGTTCCGTCGGTCGACGATTGTTTTGGCCAAGGCGCGAAAACTGGCGGGTGCTGATTTGCCGATCATCGGCGTGGGCGGCATCGACAGCGCCGAAACGGCCTGGGTCAAGATCACGGCTGGCGCTTCGCTCTTGCAGTTGTATTCCGCATTGGTGTTTCAGGGCATTGGCTTGGCCGGGCAGATTTTGAAAGGTCTGTCGCGTGAACTCGATAAGGCTGGACTGAACAGTCTGGAAGAAGCGCGAGGCGTTAATACCGAAGCTTGGTCAGGTCTGGATCCGGACTAGGCTTAGGCCCCATAAAATTGTATGAACTGGTCGATCTGGAACAGGTCGAATGCGAAGTGCTAAAAGGATGGAAACTTGGATGGTTTTCGAGTTCGAATCCAAAACCAAGCAGGTTAGGCAACGGCAAAGAACTGATCCGTGCGGCGTCGGCAAATGACCGTAAGGCTGATGCCGCGCAGACCCAGAAAGATCTCCAGTGATAACCACAGCCCGTGGTTCTGCAGCAGCGGAAACAGGCTGTAGTAGGCGGCAATAAAGACGGCCAGAGATAGCAACATCATGTTGCGCATGTCTTTGGACCAGGTCGCGCCGATGAAAATCCCGTCCATCTGAAATGCAAGCACTCCAAAGACCGGCGTCATGGCGGCCCATGGCAGGTAGATCCGGCCGATTTCCCGGACATTGGCCGAGACCGTCATGAGATCGAAAAGCGCTGGGCCGAATATAAAAAACACAACAGCCAGCGCCCCGGCCAGCAAAAAGCTCCACATTGCGGTGAGGCGGATTGTTTTCTCGAACGCAATGCGGCTCCGGGCACCAATTGCGCGGCCTGCGAGCTGCTCGGCAGCCGTTGCAATGCCATCGAGAAAGTACCCTCCAACGATGAAAAATTTCTGCAAAATAGCATTTGCGGCGAGCATGGTATCGCCTTGTTCTGCCGAGCGCGCCGTAAAAAAGGCAAAGGCAAACAGCAGCGAGAACGACCGGATCATGATGTCCCGGTTAACCGCCATCATGCGCATCAAAAGCCGCCTGTCGAAAACGACCTTAAAGCTCGGCCAGCGCGTTCCTCTGACGCTCAGAAGGATCATGATGAGTCCAAGGAGGGTGGCAGCCGCCTCACTCAGAACTGTGGCGACAGCAACGCCTTCAATGCTCCAGCCAGCCAATACGACGAGGAGGACCGATAAGCCGATATTGAGGCCATTCAGGAAAAGCTGGAGCAGTAGCCCGGTTCCGGCGCGCCCAAGGCCAAGGAACCAGCCAAGGATCGCGTAATTGGCCAGCAAAAATGGCGCGCTGTAAATTCGAATGTCGAAATAGCGTTGTGTCGCGGACTGAACGTCTGGGCTGCCGCCTAGAAAATTCAGCCCGATGCTGAGAAAGGGCCTCTGCAACAAGATCACGGCAAGTCCGGCTGCGGCAGCGATTATCAGAGCTCTGAGGAATGTCGCTTTGATTTCGCTCTGGTCATTTGCGCCTAGCGCTTGTGCGGTAAGTCCAGTGGTGCCGGAGCGCAGAAAACTGAAAGTCGCGAAGACCAGGTCAAAGATGACGCTGCCCACGGCAATTCCGCCCAAGAGGGCCGCGTTGCCAAGATGCCCGATTACAGCTGTATCCACCACACCCAGGAGCGGCGTGGAAAGATAGGCAAGTGTCATCGGGATGGCAATCACGAGCACGCTGCGGTGAGTAACGGAAAGCGCGTGTGTTTGGGAAAGGGCAGCTTTAGTCATTTAGATCCTTGGCGTTTTTTCCTGCTTGATCTTCAAAGTCGCTTTCGTCAAGGCTGTTAAAGCCATGTTTGGGGGGGCTTCCTCAATTGGCTTGACGAGCTATATGATCTTCTCATGTGTCCAGACATAAATATCCCGATTGTCCATCATCCTGCATATTGCGCGGATCTTCCCGCTGATCATCGGTTTCCTATGGACAAGTATCGTGCTGTGGCTGCGCAGGTCGTCTCAGAGGGCTTTCTGGGGGGCAAAGCCTTTCATCGGCCAAGACCTGCTCCGTTTGAATGGATCGCTTTGGCGCATGATTCTGCCTATGTCGATCAGGTGTTTACAAGCAGCGTGCCGTCTGTAATTACACGAGAAATTGGTTTTCCGATGAAGGAAGACATTGCGTTGAGAGCGCGTTGCGCGACAGGTGGAACCGTGCTGACCGGCTATCTAGCAATGGAGCATGGGCTTGCCTGCAATACAGCAGGAGGCAGCCATCATGCGCGCCGGGCTCATGGTGCGGGGTTCTGTGTGTTCAATGATGTGGCTGTCGCCATTCGGGTCATGCAGGCTGATGGCGTGATTCGGCGCGCTCTGGTGATCGACCTTGATGTGCATCAGGGCGATGGAACAGCTGATATTTTCAAGGACGACGAAAGCGTCTTCACGTTCTCCATGCATGCAGAAAAGAACTATCCCGTTCGCAAAGTGCCCTCGGATCTGGATGTCGCGCTTGCAGATAACATGGTTGATGCTGCCTATTTGGCGGAGCTAGTCGCAATTCTCCCAGGCCTTCTCAGATCGCAGGAGTTCGACATCGTCTTTTATAATGCTGGCGTGGACCCGTATGAAGGCGACCGCCTTGGGCGTCTTGCGCTCACGCGACAAGGCCTGGCCCAAAGGGATGAATATGTCATTCAGGCTGTGCGAGCGGCAGGCATACCTGCAGCAGGCGTGCTCGGAGGGGGGTATTCACGCGATATCGAAGATCTGACCCAACGGCATATGTCGCTTTTCAGGGCAGCTCAGAGTAGTTACGTGTTCGAAACCTAGCGGGTACTTAGCCGTTCTTTCCCATTTTCAGCAGACGGGATACGAGCCAGAGCGGCACCACGATCACGGCACCAAGCAGGAAGTAACGAATGATGTTGCCGAAAGCTGCAAAGCCCATTTCCCAGAGACGCTCCACAAAGCGAATGGCAATATTGACGATTTCCAGTGGGTCAAGGTTGAGGGCAGACAGAATGACGCCAACGACAAGAGAGAGAAAAATCAGACGCAGCACTACTTGTCCGGGGGATCCGCCCATGAATCGGCTTAAATTATGATCGGACATGGAAGCTCCTGTCGAGGCATGGTTATGTGTCTATTGCTTTACTTAAGGGCTGACAGGCAGTCCTACAACAGGGGATGATGTCTGCGCGCGGGTTGAGCGCGTTATGGTTCTATTTATTTTGTCTTAAGGCTTATTTCGAAAATTTATTGAAATCGACATTGAGAATGCTTACGCGTTCAAAATTGGCATGAATTGCAAAACTTACGACGACTAAGGGTAACTACATAGCACTAGGCCTCCTCTATAATTCTATCAAGAAGGGGTAAGTGTGAAAAGAACTCACTCTCAGAGCATCACATTTGATCCCTTTGGCCCAAGGAGCCGATGATCTCGACAGGGACTATTACAAATCAGATGCACGCGCCCCATCGACTGCCTTTGATTTTGTCCTGTTCGTAATCGTTTGGATCGATTTGGAACAGGCCGTTTGCAGTGTTGCAAAAACATGAAAACCATAAAGGTTTCCATCCTTTTCGCGCCTCTCATCCAGCCTGTTCCAGATCGATCAGTACATTAAATTTTATGGGTCTGAACCCTAAGGCAACATTGTTGGCGGACAAGACGTTGCGGGAAAGACCAGTTTTTGATGAAGATGATGGATCTCATTATGTTCAGTCCCTCGCTTGCTGAAGACGCAGGGGCGCCAAGAGGTCAATTTTGTTATTCCGTGTTTTCTAACCTGACTAAGAAAAGGCGACTGTTTGGCAGAAAAAAATTCTCTTCGCGGGTTGCTCGATTTGTAGTTCGACTATTTCCAACCGGATGTCTTGCCACTGGCTGTGGGGGCACTTTGGCTATGACGTTTGTCTGTCAGAGATTGCCGCTGTCTTCGTAGAGCGCTGACGAAGTGCGCGCGGGGCAACACCAAACCAATTTCTGACAGCGCGGGAAAATGCGCTGACTTCGGAGAAGCCCAGAAGGAATGCGATTTCTTTCATGGGTCTATCTGTATCCACCAAATGACGATGGGCAATCGAACGCCTGACGTCATCCAGAACTTTGCGATAACTGGTGCCTTCGCTTTCCAGGGTACGTTGAAGGCTCCGGTGTGACATTGCCATGGCAGAGGCGACGTAGTCCATTGAGCAATCGCCAGCGCGGAGCCCTTGGCTGATCTTGGCCGCGATAATGGAGGTCTGGGACTCTACTTGATCCATCTGGGTGAGCTCCTGCAAAGCGGCGATTTCTATAATTCTGAACAGGCTTGGGTCAGCGCCTTCTGGAATTCTATCCAGAAAACGCGATGGAACGAGGATGCGACTTTCGTCAGCATCGAAGGTGATCCGGTTTCCATGTCTTGCCTGAAACTTGGATGCCTTTTTGGGGCGTTTTGCGGCGATCTCAAGCTGAAACAAGATAGGATCTTCGCCGGTTGTCCGCTCTATTCGACTGCAAAGAAACCCCAGGGAGGCAAAAAGAAACTGTGACTGGGGCCCAAGATGATCCGGCAGAGAAAAATTAAGCATGCCGAATTGATCTGTCTCGCGGTAGCCAAAGTTCAGACAGTTGCTTCTGGTTTGATGGAACCGTGCCCAGTTTTTCATACCCTCTCGGAGGGTTGCTGCGCATAGGAATAAGTACTCAAAAATACTTCCATAACTAACCGGTGATTGACTGAAAACATCAAACGTCAGTGCGTCGTTTCCAGCCGCTGTGGCAAATAATTCGAAAACCTCTAGACAGGACCGAGCGTCGACCCTGCCTTCTGAATCGCTACAATCATCTTCAGTCATGCCTGCAGATTTGAGCAACTCGGTCCAATTGACGCCATGCTGGCTCGCGAGCTCACCCAAAACCATAACAGGTCTTGAAACGACCCATTCGCTTTCTTGTTGGTTGATTGCGAGTCTCTCCAAAGTCGTGGCCTCATTTCATGCTCTTTAAGATAAATACGAAATTTTATGATAAGTAATTACGTATATATGTCGAATATTTAGTTGAATATATTGTAGATAAATCACAATATTTGATGTTGAGTTGATATTTCCCTCAAGGTTATTTTTGTTAATTTATAATTAGGAATTACACTTGACAGTGCTTTTTATGCTGAAGATTCGAAATATTCGCTTCACCTGTTGTTATTGGGGTCCCGATTTATGGTGCCGTGTTGTTAAATTCATGATTGTCGAAACTAGGGTTCAACGCCAGAGGGTCGATCTAAAGCAAGCCGTCCACAGTGTTGCAAAAAATCGAAAACCATCCAGATTTCCATCCTTTTTGCGCCTGCATGCGCCGCCTCCCAGATTGACCAGTGCATACAATTTTATAAGCCTGAGCCTAGATTGAAGCCCGAGAGGCAGGGGTAACGAATTCATCTTCCCTAAGCGTGCGCCGGATTTCTTTTGGGGGGGATCCGAACCACGTTTTGACGGCGCGCGAAAATGTGCTGATTTCAGAAAAACCAAGCAGAAAAGCAATCTCTTTCATCGGAAGGTTGGTTTCTTTGAGGTACCGGTTCGCTGCAGCACGTCTGATGTCTTCCATCATGCTCCTGAACGATGTGCCCTCTTCAGTGAGTAGACGCTGAACGGACCTTTGAGACATGCTGAGATTGGCAGAGACCTGCGCCAGGCTGCAGGTGCCGGTTTTCATGGTTTCGGAAATTTCATCTGCGATTAAAAAGAGAGGTGAGTCTCTTCGAGCAAACAGATCAAGTTCCTCGATGGCAGCTTTCTGGATGATTGAGTAGAGGTTGCAGTCGTTTTTTTGCGGAGCTGTTGCCAATTGCTGTTTGGTGAAGAGGATGCGGTTTCCGGATTGTTCGAACGCAATGTTGTTGCGGTAAATGTTCAGAAAATTGGAAGGCGTTTTGGGTTTTGGAGAGGCCAGTTCAATGCGAACCGGAGCTGGGCTGATTCCCAATGCTGTTTCTACCCGTCTGATGGCCCAGCCAATTCGTGCGAAGGTGAATTGTACTGGCTGTTCCCGATGTGGAGGGGTTTTCCATTCAATGCTCCCACCATCTTCATGTTCGTTAAAAACCATCAAGGTCACGCTGTTCCGCATGGGCATGAATCTTTGCCAAGCCATGCATCCATCCCTGATAGATGGTGCGCAAACGAACAGGTAGTCGAAAAGCGTAAACTGGCCAAGTTTCATATTGTAAAAAACATCCAGCATGGCTGCGTCATCGTTCATGACTTGTGCCGCATGTTCGAAGGCGGCATGGACCGCTTCAATTGACAAAACCCCTTCTGGATCATCAATCACTCTGGTGTCATAGCCGTAACGTGCGGCAAAGGCTGGCCAGTCAAATGCGCCTTTGGGAAGCGCCAATTGAAGCCCTTTCACGATTTCAGAACGTGCCCATTCTGCGCTCTTCTTCATGATGTTCCTCTTTCGTCACGACCATAAAGTAATTATGTCGAGACTAAAGTCTCATGCTTGGCGTAAATCGTCAAATTTTTGGCTCATTTTGCTAAAAACATAAATTTAAGAGCACAGTTAGCAGATGTTGATGCCGTCAATCTTCTTGAGATCAGAAATCGATGGCAGCTCAGCAGTTGGCCCCGAATCCTAAGCAACTTGATCTTTTTCCTTGCGGCCATTGGGCGGCGGAAAGCGGCCATAGAAACTCTCGTCGGCCTTGGCCATTTCACGAAGGAGTTTGTTCGGTTTGAAGCGCGGGCCCCATTTGCGTGAGAACTTCCTGCAAGTCTCGACGAAAGTAGCCGTTCCCATCATGTCGATGTAGCTCAGTGTTCCGCCGGAATAAGGCGCAAAGCCGAAGCCAAGGATCGAACCAACGTCAGCTTCTCGAACGTCATTTAGGCATTTTTCTTCAAAAATGCGGGCTGTTTCGAGCGCCTGCATCACCAGAAGGCGTTGCTTGAGTTCTTCAATGTCGAAGCTCTCAGCGGGCTTTGGCTGTCCGACGACGCCTGGAATGCCCGGCCATAGTTTCTTGTCTCGGCCTGCGTAATCATAAAAACCCTTGGCATTCTTGCGGCCGAAGCGTTCCTGTTTGACGACCATCTCTTCCAGGATGCTGTCCAGTGGGCTTTCCTCGTATTTGTTACCCAGATCCTTACGGGTGGCCGATACGATTTTCCAGGCCAGATCCAGAGCGACTTCATCGCCAAGAGAAAGCGGTCCGACAGGCATGCCGGCCATGCGGCCAGCATTTTCGACCATCGCAGCGGGTACACCATCTGCCAACATCATCAGGCCTTCGCGGATGTAGGTCATCACAACACGGGATGTGTAGAAGCCTCGGCTGTCGTTGACGACTATCGGCGTTTTCTTGATGGCTTTGATGTAATCCAGGGCCATGGCAAGTGCGCCGTCGGAGGTCTTCTTGCCCAAAATCACTTCCACCAGCATCATTTTCTCAACCGGTGAGAAAAAATGAATGCCGACGAAATTCTTCGGTCGGCTGGATGCCTCGGCCAGGGAGGTGATCGGCAGAGTAGACGTGTTTGACGCATAAATCGCCGTGCTTTTCATCGCTGCTTCGGCTTTTTCGGTCACCGCTTTCTTGATGTCGCGATCTTCGAATACAGCCTCAATCACAAGATCACAGTCAGCCAGAAGGTCATAGTCCGGTGTGGCGTGGATCCGCGCCAGTAGCTGGTCTTTTCGCTCTTGTGTTGACCGTCCGCGCTGGATTTCCTTGGTCTGGAGGCCATCGGAATAGCTCTTGCCCTTGTCAGCGGCCTCTTGATCGCGGTCAATCAGAACAACGTCAATGCCGGCTTGGGCCGTGACATAGGCAATGCCTGCACCCATGAAGCCTGCGCCGAGAATGCCGACTTTCTTGATTTTGTTGGGGCTCTGGTCAGCGGGACGACGAGCCCCCTTGTTCAGCTCCTGCATCGAGATAAACAGTGAGCGGATCATGTTGGCAGCTTCCGGGCTCTTCATCACCTTCGCGAAGTAGCGGCTTTCCACCTGCAACGCGAGGTCCATCGGCAACTGCAGCCCCTCGACGACGGAATGCATCAGGTAGCGGGGCCCTGGGTAATTATCGTATGTTTCGCGGCGGTAAATCGCATTTGCAGCGGGCCAGAACTGAAACCCTTCCGGCGAGTAGATCTTGCCATTGGGGGCCCTGAACCCTTTTTTATCCCAGGGCTTGATCGGATCCACTCCGGCTTTCAGCATTGCCTTGGCAGACGCCAAAAGGTTTTCAGTGGCCGCAATCTCATCAACGAGTTTCATTTGCTTGGCTTGTGGTGCGCGCAATGTCCTGCCCTGCAGCAGGAACTGCATGCTTTGCTGGCCGTCGGTCATGCGCATGACGCGCTGGGTACCGCCAGCGCCTGGAAACAGGCCAACCTTGACCTCGGGCAGGCCCATTTTAAGGCCTTCATCGCCCACACGTGCGTGGCAGGCCAGCGCCAATTCCGTTCCGCCACCCATGCAGGTCCCAGGGATTGCTGCAACAAAGGGTTTGCCGCAGACTTCCAGCTTCCGGTAAATCTGGCTCAGTCTGCGGGACCCATCAAACAGGGCCTTCGCGGCAGCTTCCGGATCATTGTTACGCTGAGCGTGAAAGTCCTTCAAAAGGCCATCCAGCATGGTCAGGTCGGCACCGCCGGTAAAAGACGTCTTACCTGATGTGATGATGGCGCCTTTAATCGCTTCATCCTTGGCAACATGATCAATCAGCGCATCGAGTTCGTCCATCACCGACATATCAATGATGTTCATCGATTTTCCCGGCATGTCCCATGTGATGACGGCCAGGCCGTCGGCGTCGGCTTCGATGGTGAAGTTCTTGTAAGTCATTATGTTGTCTCCTCCGTCTGGCCTTAAACGCGCTCGATGATTGTTGCTGTGCCCATGCCTGCGCCAATGCACAGGGTGACCAGCGCCGTGTTGAGATCGCGTCTTTCCAACTCGTCCAGAACCGTGCCCAGGATCATCGCACCGGTTGCGCCGAGCGGATGCCCCATGGCGATCGCGCCGCCATTGACGTTGACCTTGTCGGCACCAAGCTCGAAGGCTTGCTGGTAGCGAAGCACGACAGAGGCAAAGGCTTCATTGATCTCGAAAAGATCAATATCACCCAGTGTCATTCTGGCGTTTTTGAGGAGCTTCTCGGTCACGTCCACCGGTCCTGTCAGCATCAGGGCTGGTTCTGAACCGATGTTGGCAAACGCCTTGATCCGGGCGCGCGGCCTCATGCCGATTGCCCGGCCAGCGGTACGCGAGCCGATCAGGACTGCAGCTGCGCCATCAACGATGCCGGAGGAGTTACCTGCGTGATGGACGTGGCTGATCTCTTCGATTTCCGGATGGGCCTGAATGCCGACCGCATTGAAACCGCCCATGCTTCCCATCAACCCGAATGACGGGTTCAAGGCGGCGAGAGACTGCATATCGGTTTCGGGCCGCATATGCTCATCCCGGTCCAAAATGGTGATGCCGTTGATGTCTTTGACTGGCACAACCGAATTTTTAAACCGGCCGTCAGCCCAGGATTTTTGAGCGCGCGTCTGGCTTTCAACTGCATAGGCGTCACACTCATCGCGGCTGAAGCCATATTTCGTGGCGATCAGATCCGCAGAGACGCCTTGAGGCATGAAATAGGACGGCAAAGCCACTTGAGGCTCAATCGGCCAGGCTCCGCCGGACGCGCCAAGACCAACACGGCTCATGCTTTCGACACCGCCAGCAATCACCAGCTTGTGCTGACCGGCCATGACCTGTGCCGAGGCCATATTGACCGCATCTAGGCCTGAGGCGCAGAACCGGTTGATCTGGATGCCTGGAACAGAGACATCATAACCCGATGCAAAGACGGCAGCGCGGGCGACGTCACCGCCGGCTTCCCCGACTGGGTCGACACAGCCAAGGACAACGTCGTCGACCTTGGCTGTGTCGAGGCTGTTGCGATCCCGGAGGGCTTCAAGCGCAGTCGCTGCGAGGCGCACGGTTGGCACCTCATGGAGCGCACCGTCTTTTTTTCCTCGTCCACGGGGTGTTCGAACGTGGTCGAAAATATAGGCTTCCGGCATCAGGTCCTCCTCAAGATCGAATTGTTGTCAGTTGGCATCCGGCATGGGATGGCCGGGCATCAAGTCGTAGGGGTGTTTCCAGCCGGGCAGGGATCTGATCCGTGCGAGCCAATTGGTAATCTCGGGATAGACCGACATGTCGATGCCGAGTTCACCGTCGTAATAGAGATAGCTGCACAGAGAGAAATCCGCCGTTGTAGGTTTGGTCTCAATCGCGAAATCACTCTGTTTAAAATGTTTGTTCAGGATTTCGAGTGAGCTTTTTGCTTTTCCATCCAGAAATTTGACGACCTCAGTCTCGCCTGTCTTGCTGAGCGTGCGCATGAACCGCAAAGGTCCGATGAAACCAGAGACCTTCTGGTTGTCGAAGATTGTCCAGCGCAAGATCTCCCGGCGCTCTTCTGTGGTGGTCCAGCCGTATTTGCCGAACTTTTCGGACAGCTCATCCATGATAACAGCTGACTGGGTCAGCATTCTGGAGCCTGTTTCCAGAACCGGGACTTCGCCCATTTCATTGTATTTGGTCCGGAAATCTTCTGTCCGCGCTTCGCCGTTGAAGAAATCTACCCAGCGGGTTTCCCAGTCAGCGCCGCACAACTCCAGCATTAAGGCGACTTTGTACGAATGCCCGGATTGGGCCATACAATGAAGGACGTATTCAGTCATAGTTTGAAAATCTCCGTGACAAATCAGTATCTGACCGAGACTATACTGGCCCGGATTAATTTGCGTGGGTGAAGTCTCCGTCAAATGACCCTGGCTGGAGCTGCATGGGCCGAAGCAAGAAACCTTCGCTAGAATGCATCTCCATCAAGCGCCATCATTGTATCAGCACCGGTTGAAATACGCGCCAGATGGGCCCCTGTTTCCGGCATAATGCGCTCCATATAGAACGTGCCGTAGACAAGCTTGGCTTTCAGCCAGTCTTCTTTGTCGCCAGCCCCTGCGTCCAGTTTGGAAACCACAGTTTTGGCGATCTTTGCCCACATGTAGCCCATGCCAACCAGTCCAAAGAGATGCATGTAATCGGTTGATCCAGCCCCAGCGTTATCAGGTTTGGCCATTGCGTTGTTCATGAACCACATGGTCGCCTGCTGCAGATGCTCGAGTCCTTGCGTTAGTGGTTTCGCAAAACCTGAAAGTTGTTCTTGTCCCTCGATCTCTTTCAGGAAAGCACCGACTTCGGCGAAGAAACTCATCACTGCCCGGCCACCGTTTGCAGGCAGCTTGCGGCCTACCAGATCAAGGGCCTGAATGCCGTTGGCACCTTCATAGATCATGGCAATGCGTGCATCGCGCACGAATTGCTCCATGCCCCATTCCGCGATGTAGCCATGTCCGCCGAGGATTTGCTGCGCGTCGACAGTATTGGCAAAGCCAGTGTCGGTCAGAACGCCCTTCAGAACCGGCGTCATCAGGCCCATCATGTCGTCGGCCTTCTGGCGGGTCTTTACATCGTCAGAGCGGTGCGAGACATCGCCCTTTAAGGCAGTCCAGAGCACGAGCGCTCTGGCTGCTTCGTTGAACGAGCGGATCTGAAGCAATATACGGCGAACGTCAGGATGAACAATGATCGGATCAGCCGCTTTGTCTGGTGATTTCGGTCCAGACATAGCCCTGCCCTGGAGCCGGTCTTTCGCGTAGGCTGCGGCATTTTGATAGGCGACTTCGGATTGGCCAAGGCCCTGAACGGCAACTCCAAGCCGTGCCTCGTTCATCATCGTGAACATGGCACGCAGACCTTTGTTCTCCTCGCCGATCAGCCATCCGGTGGCCTCATCATAGTTCATCAGGCAAGTGGCGTTGCCATGGATGCCCATCTTGTGCTCTAGAGCCCCGCAGGAAACGCCGTTGAGAGCTCCTGGGTTCCCATCTGCGTCCAGGCTGTGTTTGGGCACCACGAACAGTGAAATGCCTTTCGTGCCAGCCGGTGCGCCTTCGATGCGTGCCAGCACAAAGTGGATGATGTTCTCAGTCAGGTCATGCTCGCCTGCCGAGATGAAGATTTTTGTGCCGCTGAGCTTGTAACTCCCATCGTCCTGCGGAGCAGCCTTGGTTCGGATCAAGCCAAGGTCCGTGCCGCAATGTGGCTCGGTCAGATTCATCGTACCGGTCCATGAGCCGGCAATCATTTTCGGAAGATAGGTCTGCTTGAGCTCTTCTGTGCCATGCAATGTGAGCGCTGCAACAGCGCCTGCTGTAAGGCCCGGGTACATTGCGAAAGCCATGTTTGCGGAGGACAAATACTCGTTGAAGATCACAGCGAGCGTGTGGGGCAGACCCTGGCCGCCATAGGCCGGATCAGCCGAAAGCGTTCCCCAGCCAGCGTCGCAGAACGCCTGATAAGCTTCATTAAAGCCCTTGGGCGGCGTGACCGAACCGTCTTCAGCGCGGAAGCAGCCTTGCTGATCGCCGCTGAGGTTGAGTGGCTGTGCAATGTCTTCCGCAAATTTGGCAGCTTCTCGAAGAATAGCTTCCAGGAGATCGGGGCTGGCATCGGAAAAGCCTGGCAGACCTGAATACTGAGTGTAATCCAGCACGTCATTCAGAAGGAACAACGTATCATCCACAGGTGCGTTGTAGCTTGGCATGAAAACTCTCCCGGACAGGCCAGATTAATTTCTGCATGACGTTTCCGTAAACGTAACCTTTTATCTGTATACGCTTCTGTTGAAGCAGGGGCAAGCCCGGTCGTAGAGGAAGGTTGCAGGAAAAATTCACGCCAAAATGTGCTGACGTCCTGCAAAAAAATTACGAAGCACCGAAGGATGTTGTGGCCCTGAAACTTTAGGACGTTGCAACAGGCACTCAAAAGCCCACGCGAAAACGGAAAACACCGTCGTCGCGCGGGCTTGAAAAATGGAGTTTTGTCTCAGGTCTGACTGAAAGTGGGAAGCGCTTATTCTTCGCCTGCAGCTTCTTTCTGCTTCAACATGCCTGAAACGATTTCAACTGTCCGGGACAGTTCATCTATGGCTTGTTCGATGTCGCGGCGTTGTTCTTGAAGAACAGAAATTTGGCCGTTGAACCGTGATAGTGCGACCCGCAGTTGCGTGACCTGTCCGTCGCGAAGGTCATACAGATCAAGCATGTCACGGATTTCTGTCAGCGAAAACCCAACCCGTTTGCCCATGAGGACCAGCTTCAGGCGTGCGCGGTCGCGGCGGGTGTAAATCCTGTTCAGGCCGTCACGCTTTGGGTTCAGCAGACCTTTGTCTTCATAGAAGCGAAGAGTCCGCAGGGTACATTTGAATTCCTTTGAAAGATCACCAATGGTGAATTGGGTTTTCTTCGTGCTTTTGTCTTCAGCAGCCACGACATCGACGAGTTCGTTGTCGCTCAAAATGGACAGTGCTTCGCTCATTACGTATTCACCTTGCCCTCTGAGGGTCTTGTTTTTAAACGATTTGCGGTGTTCTGACTGTCGACTGGAATGCTGTTCTCAGTGTCCTGTCGGCCAAATCACATCGTTGAATGTGGATAACCTTGCATCCTTTGATGCTGAATTTCTGACATAAACCTCTAGCTTACGTGAAGGTAAAGGTCCAGTCTTTGCAACTGACTTGTGCGATATTCGTTAATTTTTGAGTGAGACAGGCCCTGGCTTTCCAATGTTGAGCAGGTTTTTAAAGTGAGCGGCCTTGCATTTGGCAAGTCTAATTAACGCGCTGTTTACCCTATCGGTACAAAGATTCCCCAATTGCTGTCGTGCCAAGTGCAATTTTTGCTTGCCAGTCGCAGCTCGTTAGAGATGAGCGGTCAGAAGACCGTCAGTTCAGGGTCAAAAGATGCCGGGTTGGAAGAACCGTGAAGCAGGACGCCGCGGGCGCATGAAAAATGTGCCGAACGAGGAGCGTTATTTCGATGATGGCTCCGAACGCGTGGGTCGAGGTGAACGTGTTCGCCAACGGGAACTTCCCGAACATCGGGCTGAACACCTGACACGAACCGCTACATCCTTGGGCAATCGTCGGACAATGACGGCTGGTCGGGCTGGCGAAGAGCATGAGCTAGAGGCAGTCGCCAGCGAGCTTGACCGGCTCTTGAGCGCACGGAGCGCTGAAGAGGCTCCACACCGTCGGCCTCGGCCACCAGAACAACGCCGCCGGTCTTCGCGGGATACTGCTGCAGACAATGGACGTTTGGATAAGGTGCTGGGTGCGCTTGGCAAACTTGACCGCAAGGTAGAAAATCTCATTGCCCGCCCGTATGGCGATGATGATTTCGATGAGTATCTTGATGAGCACCAGGACCTCAGGGAGCGTGAAGAACCCAGAGGACGCCGTGGTGTCGAACAGTATCGGGATAACAGCGGACACGATGATGACTATTCAGCTGATGATTATGATACCTATGACGATGAATTTGAGGCCGACGGTCGAGGACCGGATGCTTACGACGATTATGATGGCGAAGATGACTACGAAGTCGAGAGCTACGCACACGCCGAGCCTGTAGGGCGAGCTCCGACTGCAGCAAGATCTCGCCGCGCGCCCAATGATCCCGGCCTTGGTGTCTATAAGGACTTGGGTCGCCGGATTGACTCCCTGCGCAAGCCGCAGGTCGAAGCCTTCAATATGGTCCGTGAGGAAATTGGCTCCCTGCGCGATGCCATCGGCGGGCAGTCTTCTGTGACGCAAGAGCGGGCCGGAAAACAGAACGCCGAATTGCGCCGTCTGGCAAATATGGTGGAGCGCCTTCGGGTGGAGCGCAAGGACGACCGTTTTGCCAAGGACATCCGGAAGGAAATCTCCGAGCTCAAGTCATTGGTTGGCCGCACGAATGTTGACGGTACGCTCAAGACCCTGGAGCATGGATACGCCCATATTCTGCAACGTCTGGATGAGCTGAGCAGAGCGACCATTGATCCGAAAGTCCTGCGCGGCGTCACAGCGCGGCTGAACGAAATCGAAGATGCTTTCGCGTCCTTGCCGCGCGGCGATCATATGCTGGTGCTTGAGGATCGCATTGCCGAAATTGCTGAACGTATGGAGAAACTCCTTCATCGCAACAGCCAGGCAGAGATTGAGCCGCTTCGCTCTGAGCTTCGCGATGTGCGCAACTTTGTTGAGCAGATTGATGTTGGCGGACTTGTCGAGCGGATCGACGACCGCATGCAGTTCGTATCCGGCAGACTCGATGATCTCGAAATCTTGGCGCGTGAGCAACGCGGCCTTGATACCCGCATGGCGGCTGTAGAAGAGCGGCTTCCTGATACCGCGATGCTGAACCGGTTGCAGGGACGTCTTGAAGACATTGCCGGGATGATGTCCGACGAACGCTCTGTGCCTGCTGATCCAGCGCAATTTGGATCAATGGGTACCAAGCTTGAAGAAATTGTTGACCGTCTTGATCGGATGGAACAGATCCAGCCCGCCCCTGCGGACACTGGAGCATTCGCAGCCCTTGAGGAACGTCTATCTGCCATATCAGGTAAGATTGATTCCATAGGCCTGAAATCAATTCATCTGGCTTCAGCGGGTGGTTCCGTTGAAGCAGGCAGTGCGGACATGACAGCTCTTGGTGAGCTGCAATCCCGCATTGCGGATCTATCAAAACAGCTCGACAAGCCCCGCGATACTGTCACCACATCTGATCTTGATGCATTGCGTGTTGAGATCGGTGAAATGCGGAACTTTGTGTCCGCTCCGGCTTCGACGGAAGCTCTTGAACAGCGAATTAGCGATTTGGCTGAGGCGGTTGGTCGTGGCAGCGGACATTTGGGTGAGCCGCGTCTCGAAGATCTAGGCTCCAAAGTTGCAGCCCTTGCAGAGCAACTTGAAACGTCATCCCACCGCGATGAAGACATGGCACGCGTGACAACAGCTCTTGCCCGCATCGAAGATGGTTTGAAGGCAAACCGTGATGATGTGGTTTCAATTGCTCGTGATGCAGCAAAGGAAGCGATCTTTGCGCATCCTGCAGGCCGTGCTCCAGAATATGACCAGGCCATCGAAGGACTGCAGGCTGATCTGCGTCGGCTGCTGGATGCAGCAGAGGGAACGGAAGAGCGGACGCTCAACACGTTTACAGGCGTGCAGTCAGTGTTGGGATCATTGACGGATCGTCTTGAGCGCATCGAGAAAATGGGTTTGCCAAGAGATGAAGCCAACGATCTGGCCAGCAGGTCAGGTTTATCAGGCTTTCGCTCGAAAGGCCGCGATATGGGGCGTTCACGGTCACCGAAGCCCGGTCATGAAGAACGCCCTGCCGAGCGCGCACGGGATCGGAAAGCCGATTTCATTGCAGCCGCCAGACGTGCGGCTCAGGCCGCTTCTGAAGAAGCGGCGATGATGGAAACGTCAGCCAGGACCTCCGTGTCTGATGGCGAAGATGAGGGCAACAAGAGTTCTGCTCGTGCAGGATGGTTGCGCAATGTCCTCAAGCGTAATGCTGAAAAGAAGGCCGAGCCTGAAGCAAATCAGGAGAGTGCTGAAACGCTGATCGACGATGCTAAGGAAGCTATCGCAAGTCCGGTACTGCCTGGGGATCGGTTGACCCCGGAAGAGCCTGAAAGCACTGGCGGTGGTCGTCGCCGGGCATTGCTCTTTGCGGCTGCCGCGGTCGTGCTGACAATCGGTGCCCTTCAGGTGTTCAAGTTCGTGTCGGCCTCAGGTGACGCTGATACAGTGCCTGTAAAGGTCGCCACGTCAACGCAAGAGCCTGAAGCGCCTGTGTCGAGAAATGCCGAGACAACCGCGAAGGTCGCACTGCAGAATCCGGTTCCGGCTGATGGTCAGGGTAAGGTCGCACCGCCTGTCGGCACCGCACAGTCATTGGCAGCGCAAGAGCCCAAGGCAGAACAAGAGCCAAAGGCAACGACCCCGAGTCCGGCTCATAACGCTGAAGCTGTGCCGACCGCAGAGCCGATGGCAGCTCCTCAGCAAAATAGTGACGCAAGTCAAGCCTTGGCTTTTGCCGCACCAAGTGGCGTGAACAGTAGTTTTAGCGCCGAAGTTCCCAAAGTTGCGAACGAAATCGCACAGCCTGCTCCGCAGGCTCGACCAGTAAGTCTTGTTGCTGACTTGCCACCGGAGGCCATTGGACCGATGGCTTTACGCAGCGCGGCTGCAAGCGGCAATGCTGCGGCAGAGTTCCTGGTTGGTGTGAAGTATACCGAAGGTGGAACAGTGGCTGCTGATCTCACCGAGGCCGCAAAATGGTACGAGAAGGCAGCTGAAAAGGGCCTGGCACCCGCACAATATCGTTTGGCGAGCCTGTATGAAAAAGGCCGCGGTGTTGAGCGGAATTTGGATAAGGCACTTGAGCTTTATACAGAAGCCGCTGAAGCTGGAAATGCGAAGGCAATGCACAACTTGGCGGTTCTCTATGCGGAAGGCGCTGGTGGGGCACCCGATTTCACGAAAGCTGCCAAATGGTTTGAAGATGCCGCTAATTTTGGCGTAGAAGACAGTCTCTTCAATCTTGGTATTCTTTATGCACGCGGCCTTGGCGTGGAAAAAAATATGGTCGCGAGCTACAAGTGGTTCGCCATTGCGGCTGATCAAGGCGACAGGGATGCCGCCAAGAAGCGGGATGACGTTGCCAATACGATGGACCAGAAAACTCTGGCCGAAGCACGTTTGGCTGTCGAAACGTTCAAGCTGAAGACACCATTAGCCGGTGCAAACAAGGTTGTGACCGATCCGAAATGGGTCTCTGCGCAAAACTTGTCGACTAATGCGTCAGCCAAAATCGGCACCGTGGTCGATTATCAGGGCATGGTTCAGTCCGCACAGGAGAAATTGAACAAGCTGGGATTTGAAACAGGCACGCCGGACGGCGAGATCGGGCCGCGCACACGAAGCGCTATCCGTGCCTTTCAAAGAAGCCTTGGCAAACCTGAAACGGGCGATGTGGATGCCGACTTGATCGAACAGTTGGACAGTCAGGCAATTTGATCGACAAGCGCTTTGACGATGCCGTTAAATGCGGCCTGAAATGAAAAAGAAACGGTTCTGTCAGGCTTTGTAAGCAATGATGCAAGCTATCGGTTGACAGACCTTTCCAAGACGGTCTTAAACCGAAGTATGTTGTTCAACGGGCGCCAGACCGGTTGCCCCAAGCTCGGCCAAATATCGTGCAACTTTATCTGCCCATAGCCGAAATCCCGGTCAATATATTCGTCATATTTGGCATGGGCGGTGCTGTGGGGTTTCTCTCGGGCCTGTTTGGCATTGGTGGTGGCTTCCTGCTGACCCCGCTGTTGATTTTTTCCGGCATTCCGCCAGCTGTGTCTGTTGCAACGGTGACAACCCAGGTTGTTGCCTCCTCTGCTTCTGCTGTGGTGACCTACTGGCGGCGCAAGGCCATTGATTTCAAGCTTGCCTCCATGTTGCTGATTGGCGGCGTGGTAGGATCTTTGTTCGGCGTGATCCTGTTTGATGTGCTGCAATCGATTGGCCAGCTCGATCTGGTGATTTCACTGTCCTATGTGACATTTCTTGGCGCAATCGGCAGCTTGATGTTTGTGGAATCGGTCAGGGCCATTCGGCGGCGTAAGTCCGGAGCTGCCGTCAGCGCCCGAAGACCCGGACAGCACAATTGGATCCACGGCCTTCCGTTCAAGATGCGGTTCCGCCAGTCCAGGCTTTATGTCAGCGTTCTGCCTATCCTGGCGCTTGGTGGCATCATTGGCTTTCTAGGTACTGTGTTGGGCATCGGCGGCGGTTTCATGATGGTGCCTGCGCTGATTTATCTGCTGCGTGTGCCAACCAGCGTTGTGATCGGGACATCGCTTTTTCAGATCCTTTTCACGATGTCTGCGGCAACCATCTTTCACGCCATTGGAAACCAGACTGTCGACATCGTGCTTGCGATGACGCTTATGATTGGCGGTGTGATTGGAGCTCAGTTTGGCGCCCGGATGGGGCAAAACCTGCGTGGTGATCAGTTGCGCCTGTTGCTTGCCCTTTTGGTTTTGCTTGTCGGTATGCGTTTTGCTGTCGAGCTGCTCCTGACACCAGAAGATCTTTATTCAGCTATTCCATCGCGAGCATGAGGGAGGGGCGGTTCATGATTGTACACATCGCTACCCTCCTTGTTCTTGCGGCCAGTTTGGTTTGCAGCCAGGCGCGTGCGGAAGAGTTGGTGACGTCCCTGTCGTCTAACATGGTATCCATACAGTCGAACTTTACCGGAACTGAAATTGTCGTTTTTGGGCAAATTATTCGGGACGCTCACACTGTGGCCCGACCCGGCAACTACGACTTGGCGATTGCCATTGAAGGGCCGAAGCAGGATGTAACCACACGCCGGAAGAAGCGCTTTCTTGGTGTTTGGATCAATCGATACTATGAAATGTTCAAAGGTGTTCCGTCCTTCTATGCTCTGGCGACGACGAAGCGTGCAGGCGAATTGGGCGATCGTTCCATCCTGGATGAGAATGGTATCGGCCTCAATCATCTGAACTTGCCGGTATCGGGACATTCCCGTGTGCCCCTGTCCGATAGAGATGACTTCCGAAAGGCGTTTTTGCGTCTGCGTCAGGAAGAAGGGTTATATTCTGAGCGCCCGGAAACAATTGAGTTTCTGACGGCCACCATGTTTCGGACCTCAATACCTTTGCCAGCCAATATCCCGGTTGGCAATTACAAGGTCAAGAGCTACCTGTTTCAGGATGGAATTCTGCTGTCAAAACAGGAAGCTGAACTTGCCGTTGCCAAGATTGGTTTTGAGCAGCTCACCTATAATCTTGCGCAAAACCAGCCGTTTATTTACGGGCTTATGGCAGTGCTTATTGCCATCTTTACCGGTTGGCTTGCGGGTGTGATTTTCCGAAAAGACTAAGTGAACAATCGGCAAGGCTTGGCGGCAGATCTAATCATCAGAAGGCCTGACCAAGGTCTCAGTCACCGATCAGCCGTGCTGCGGTGAACGGGTAAAGCCGGTTGTCTCCAAGCAGGAAGGCAGAAAACCGTTTCGGCTCGAACAGAGGTGAGAACGCCTCGTCCATGATGTTGAGACCGCCGGTCAAAGCACCAAATGCTGGCAGAACCAGCCGGGATCCATCTGTGACAAAACAGGCGCGGCGGATCGAGCGCCCATAACGACGAACTTTGGCCGCTGGGTGTAAATGCCCGCAGATCTCTCCAGCCGCTTGCGCATTGTCTCCGGTGTGTGGCTCATGTCGAAGCGTAAGACTACCGATCTTTACCTCATCCATTGTCTCGCCGCATAGTCGAACAGGGGCGACAGGATCGTGGTTGCCAGTGACCCAAATCCATTCACGGTTGATTTGCAAGGTGGTCAGCATGGCCCGGTAGGCCGGAGGTAACCGGTCAGACCCGCTTGCATCATGGAAGCTGTCACCAAGGGCAACAACACGGGACGGGTCAAACGCGTCGATGACGGCGGCAAGTCTTTCGAGAGTCTCTGCCGTGTCATAGGGGGGAAGCATTACACCGCGGCGAGCATATGCGGAGCCTTTTTCCAAATGGAGATCTGCGACAACCAGTGTCGATTCCTCAGGCCACCAAAGAACGCCACTGTCATGGAGCCCAATGGTCTCTCCATTGATCTGAATGTCGTGGCAGACCGGCACAACCATGAAGTCTCTCATATGAGACGGTAAAAGCTTCATTGGTTGAAAGCCCCTATCACAAGATCATCGGCTGCGTCTTCCAAGATGCTTTCCATAGCCTCGCCATAAATAGGCTCACGCCCGATCTCCAGAAGAATGGGCACTGCAAGTGGTGATGCGTAACTCAAGCAACTATGCGTGATTCGACCCTCAATACGGGAAAGAAATTCACTCAAGCGAGAGATATCCAGAAGTCCTTCGCCTGCATCTTCCCAAGTTGCTCTAAGAAGGATGTGATTTGGTTCATGGGCGCGTAAGACATCATAGATCAGATCGGATGAAACCGTGACCTGCCGGCCGGATTTTTCTTGGCCCGGATGGCGACGTTCAATTAGGCCAGAAATCACGGCGCAATTGCGAAAGGTGCGTTTCATTAGATTCGAGCCTGCCAGCCATGCGTCCAGATCATCGCCCAGGATATCTTCTTCCAACAGCTCATCGAGAGACATACGACCGCTTGCGAATAGTTCCGAAAAGTCTCGCAGCCCCCAGATACTGAGCGCGTAGTCATTGGCAACAAACCCCATCGGTTTTGCACCAAGCCGCTCCAGCCTTTTGGTCAGGAGCATCCCCAGTGTCTGGTGGGCGAGCCGACCTTCAAATGGATAGCAAACCATGTAGTGTTTGGCGCCACGCGGGAACGTCTCAACGAGAAGTCCGTCTTTGTTCGGTAGTTGTGAGTGTTCCTGCTGAAGGAGGAGCCAGTCCCGGACTTGCTCTGGCAGCTGTTGCCAGCTTTCCGGAGTTGCCAACATGTGGCGGACACTGCTGGCCAGATAGGTAGAGAGGGGAAATTTTCCTCCCATGTAGGACGGGATCATGGGGGTGTCAGATTTGGCACGTGAGACGTAGGCCTCATTTTCACGCAGGGCTTCAAAGCGCAACATCTCGCCCGCGAAGATGAAGGTGTCACCAAATTGAAGCTGCTCAATGAAGGCTTCCTCAATTTCACCGAGCATGCGTCCGCCCCGGCCAACGGGCGTTCTGCGGCCTTGGGCCTTTGATTTGACAAGGCGCACTTTGAGCATGGGAGATTCGACGATGGTGCCGACGTTCAGCCGGTATTGCTGTGCTATCTTCGGATGAGAAATCCTCCAGTTCCCGTTCTCATCCTGCCGCAGCCTTGCATAGCGTTCATAACTCCTGAGCGCGTAGCCGCCGGTCGACACAAAGTCGAGTGTCTGGTCGAAGGTGGCGCGGTCCAGATATCGATAGGTTTCTGTTGAGCGTACCTCCGCAAATATCCCGTCGGCGTTCAAAGGCGCCGCGCAGGCAAGCCCGAGCAGGTGTTGGGCCAGCACATCCAAAGCGCCTTTTCGTAAGGGGGGCGTGTCCTGATCTCCGGCCTTGGAGGCAGTCAGAGCTGCCTGGCATTCCAAAACCTCGAACCTGTTAGCCGGAACGAGCACTGCTTTGGAGGGCTCATCCATGCGGTGATTGGCGCGGCCTATGCGCTGGGCAAGACGGCTTGCACCTTTCGGAGCGCCGATATTGACCACTAGGTCGATATCGCCCCAATCTATGCCCAGATCAAGCGAGGATGTTGCAACGACTGCGCGCAGACGCCCGTCCGCCATTGCAGCCTCGACCTTGCGTCTCTGGCCAACATCCAGCGACCCATGATGAAGGGCAATCGGCAGGTTGTCGTCGTTGATCCGCCAAAGCTCCTGAAAGACCGCCTCGGCCTGCGAGCGCGTGTTGACGAACAAGAGAGACACACGGTGCTGTTTGATCAGCTGATACATGTCTCCGAGTGCGTAGCGCGCCGAATGGCCTGACCAGGGAATGCGCTCGTCTGAGGTCAGGATTTCAATATCCGGCTCTGCGCCCCCTGCGACTTGCACGACATGGGAAAGCGCTCGAACGATAGGGTCCGGCTGGCCGACGAGATAGGCACGCAAATCCTCCGGTTGAGCAACTGTCGCCGACAGCCCAATTGTGCGCACATCCGGTGCAATTTTGCGCAGCCGGGCAAGGCCAAGAGCCAGCAAATCACCGCGTTTGGACGTAACAAGCGCATGCAGCTCATCAAGAATGACCGTCTTCAGCGATGTGAACATTTTCGCCGAGCCAGGGTCTGACAAGAGCAGTGCTATCTGTTCTGGGGTTGTCAGCAGCATCTCTGGTGGATTGGTTTTCTGCCGTTGTCGCTTGTGGGACGGCGTGTCGCCTGTCCTGGTTTCAATCCGAAGATCGAGCCCCATTTGAGACACGGGCGCATCCAGATTGCGGGCGATGTCGACGGCAAGTGCCTTGAGCGGAGATATGTAAAGAGTGTGAATGCCGCGTGAGCCTGGGGCTCCGGGCGGTTGCTTTTCTCTGTTGTCCAGCTCGACCAAGCTCGGCAGAAATCCTGCCAGCGTTTTTCCGGCTCCGGTGGGCGCAATCAGAAGCGTGGATTTACCCTGCTTCAAGTGTTCCAGCAACGCGATCTGGTGGGCTCGCGGTGTCCATCCGCGTGCCGCAAACCAGTCTTGAAAGCGCTGAGGAAGAAGGCTGGTGTCCATAGGCCTGTTTTAGCGGCGGTAATTTCAGAAGGCGAGGGGAAGAAATGTGCTCTTGATCACAAATAATGTGATTTTTGCTTCTGATACTCCCGATCATCGCGCACGTTTCTAGTGATCAACTGAAAGACAATGGAGCCATCTTCGTTCAATATGTTAATTGGACACGGATTTTGAGCCTCGGTTTTCAAACCGGCCAACGATGCAAGCACAGATATAAGGAGAGGTCATGTCTGAGGACACGGACCAGAACGCAGATATGGACATCACGGAGAATGGCCAGAGCGATGCAGAAGAAGCCATCGCGCAGCTGTTCGAGGATTACCTTGCAGGCTTCAATGACTTTGATGCCGATCGTATCTGTGATTGTTTCGCGCTCCCCACGACCATATGGCAGCACGAGAAGGGGCACGTCTTTAGCGATGAAGATGAGCTTTTGGAGAATGCCGAGGCTTTGCTGACAGCGCTAGACAAGGAAGGTGTGACGGGATCCGTGTTTCACGTTCTCTCCAGTCACATCAGCGGAAACTCCGCCCTTGTGACCCTGGACTGGACCCAGGAAACCTCGGACGGTGAAACGGCCCTTCAGTTCACCTGCCATTATCAGCTGATTTTGGACGGAGATGACTGGGTTATTGCCACGATCGTTAATGATTGAGCTATTGTTCGTCCGGGCCTGAATAAGGCTTCTCTAAAATAATGTAATATAAAAAAGCCCTCCCACTTCGCAGAAGTGAGAGGGCTTTTCCGTTTGAACAAAAACCAGCATTCAGACTGAAAATTGGCTGAGATCAGCTGTTCGTCGACTTCCGCTCTGCGCGGGAAGGCTTGTTCTTTGCAGGCTTTCTCTTTGCCGCAGTTTTGGATGGTGCCGGCTTCTTGCCCTTTGCAGGCTTCTTGGGAGCCTTTTCATCGACAATATGCGCAGCCCGTTCTTTTTTAGGACGGCCAATCGCCTGATTTGGATCCCGAGCAAGGCTCTTTTCATTCAATGGCTCATAGGCCGGATGAGATGGGGCTGGCTCATCCTTGTCGAAGTTGCGACGCTTCTTCGGCTTCTTGGAATAGTCGCGTTCTCCGCCGCCAGCACCTGAGCCATCACGATTTCCGCGTGGTGGTCCACGACGGCTGTCCTTGTCGAAGCGCTCGCCGCTGCGTTCGCGTGGCGGACCGCGACGGCTTGGATCTTCCACAGGCGGCGTTTTGGCCGCCTTGGTGTCCATCACGTGAATGGTGACGTTTTCTTCACCGCTGCCGTCCCGCTTGATAGCTTCAGCATAACTCTCGACATGGGAGCCATCGATTTCAAAACGGGTTTCATTCTGAAAGATCTTGATTGCGCCGACTTCACGCTTTGTCACGTTACCCGCACGGCAGATCATTGGCAGCAGCCAGCGTGGATCAGCGCGATGCTTGTGGCCAAGTGACAGGCGGAACCAGCCGCCGCTTTCGAATTTTCCGTTGATTTCAGCAACGCGGCCACCGCGTTCGCCAGGGCCGCGGCCCCTCAGGTTGTCTTCTGTTGCAGCCGATACGTCTTCAGCAGCAGGAAGGCGTGCCTGATGCAGCTTGACGAAAGCTGCTGCAATTTTCTCCGCGCCGTGTGCTTCAAGAAGCTCGCGTGCGATTTCCAGATCATCTGTTTCCAGTTCGGCAGACAAGGATGGATCTGCAAGCAGCCGCTCTTTGTCCTTGGCCCGAATGTCAGGTGCCGTTGGTGCCGGCTTCCATGTGACCTTGATGCCTGCGAACTGTAGTGTGCGCTCAGCGGCGCGGCGGCGCGGATGAGGCACCATCAACACGCAGGTGCCTTTTCTGCCTGCGCGGCCAGTACGGCCGGAACGGTGCAAAAGGGCCGCTTTGCCCGTCGGCAAATCAGCGTGAATCACGAGATCCAGGTTTGGCAGATCGATCCCACGTGCAGCGACATCGGTGGCGACACAAACACGTGCGCGGCCATCTTTCATGGCCTGTAGCGCGTTTGAGCGCTCTGCCTGGCTCAATTCGCCGGATAGAGACACAATCGAGAAACCACGATTGCCCAAACGACTGGTCAGCCGCTTGACGGCCTCACGTGTCGAGCAGAACAGGATGGCCTTCTCGGCTTCGTGAAGACGCAGGACGTTGATAATCGCGTTTTCACGTTCGACCGCTGCCACCGGATGGGCAATGTAATCGATGTCGCCGTGCTGTTCGCGCGAATTGACGCTCGACAGGCGGACAGCGTCCTTCTGGAAACGACGCGCCAGATCGGCGATCTGCTTTGGAACCGTTGCAGAGAACATGAGTGTGCGGCGCGTGGAAGGGGCAGCACCCAGAATGAACTCAAGATCTTCGCGAAAGCCCATGTCCAGCATTTCGTCGGCTTCATCCAGCACAACAGCGCGGATCTGTGTCAGGTCGAGTGCGCCGCGTTGAATGTGGTCTTTCAAGCGACCAGGTGTTCCAACAACGATATGAACACCGCGTTCCAGGTTCCGGCGTTCGGTGCGTGGATCCATGCCCCCCACACAAGATGCTGTCAGTGCGCCAGCGTCTTTATAAAGCCAAGTCAGTTCTTCTTTTACCTGAAGGGCAAGCTCACGTGTTGGTGCAATTGCCAGCGCAAGAGGTGCGCCCGCGCGGCCAATGGTCATCTGGTCGCCCAGAAGTGTCGGGGCGAGGGCCATGCCAAAAGCGACGGTCTTACCCGAGCCGGTTTGGGCGGACACAAGAAGATCTGCTTCCGGGGGAGCGTCGGTTATAACGCTCTTTTGCACGTCAGTGAGAGTTTCGTACCCGCGATTTGCCAACGCGGCCGCCAACGCCGGAGCGACGTTACTTAAGTCTGTCATAAAGCTCTTTCAAAAAGGAAACATGCGCGGCGCAATGGGCACATGTACCCTTAAATGCGATGAGGCGCTCCATTATTTTGCACCTGTATATGACGGAATTGTCGCTAGGTCTACCGAAACTGTGTTTGCAAGGGCTGTTCAAGCCGATTTAAAGCAAACCTGTCAATTTGATTGATGGTCAATAATTACAAGTAAAATGACGATTTTCAGTATATTAATGCTGTCATTACATGCGGAAGAAAATTTTATCATAATTTTATACAACCTATAAGGGTTTCATTAATAAAAATAAGGCGTAATTTTCAGCGAAAAGAACCTGAATTGAGGTAAGTTCATGCTGAAATCATTAAAAGTTCAAATTTTTTCTTTGATCATGATTCCTCTAACTGCAGTTTTACTCCTCGATTTTGTTTCTCTATATGAACATTATCAGGAAGCAAGTTTAGCTTCTGATCTTCTTCCTGTCGCTGAAGTGGCTAAACGTTCCGAAGGCGTTTTGCATGAGCTTCAAAAAGAGCGTGGCAGAACAGCTGTGCTGATTGCCTCGAAGAATGCTGACGGACCACGTAAGTTTGTCGAGGAACAGCGACAATTGTCAGATGCAGCGGTCGAGCATTTGAAAAGCTATGTAGAAAATATGACCTTGGCCAATCAGGTGCAGCAAAAGGAGATAAAAGCAGCACTGAAGGGGCTGGAGGATATCGCTGCCCACCGCGGCCGGGTGGATAGCAAGGACGTCACAGGTGCAGAAAACCTCAAGTTTTACTCCAACGAAATTCGTCAGTTGTTGAACGTTGTGCAAGTCGCAGTCCAGGCAAGCCCTGATTCTCAATATGTGAATTCCATGATGCCTTTTTACTATTTGGTGGAGGCTAAAGAGGCTGGAGGACTGGAACGCGCAATTGGAGGCCGGCTTTTCACTGGTGCTGGGATGAATGGTAACGTCAGCTACCCGCTTTTTTTGGCCTATTGGGATCGTTTGGCTGTTGAGCGCGCTTACTTGAGCAAGTTCCGCGAAACGGCAAATTCAGCGCAAGTCAGTAAATTTGATCAAGTGGTTTCAGGCCCTGCCGTTGAGCAGGTGGAAGCGTGGCGAAGCGTGTTGCGCACTCTGCCTGAAACAAAAGATGGTCAAGGCATCGATGGTTCAGTCTGGTTTGGCACGGCAACAGAACGTCTGGACCAGATTAGAGCGGCATCTCTGGACTTCATAGATGTGGCAGAGGCACGCGCTTCTGTTCTGGAAGCAGCGGCCTGGCGAAGTGTTTACGAAATTGCGGTGACCAGCGTCCTGATCGTTTTGCTCACTGTTGCGATGAGTGTCTGGCAAATGCGGAATATTATATCTGCACTGGATGCAATCCGGACCTGCCTGACCCGTATATCCCACTCAGACACTGATTTCGTCATGCCGATGACCGAGCGCTCTGATGTGATTGGGCATCTTGCCCGTGCCGGTGTCGTGTTTCAGGACAATGCCAAGGCGCGTCTGGCTCTCGAGAACGATGCGGTCGAGGAAAGAGCACGCGAAACATCGCGGCAAAATCACGTAAAGGCGATTATCTTGCATTTTCGTGAAGTCATTGAGAATGTGAACGCATCAGTTGCCGATAAAACAGGTGCAATGATACAGATTGCCTCCAAGGTTTCTGAAATTGCGACCTCAGCGTCCCATGCAGCCGAGGCAGCCCAGAACTCTTCAGCTGAATCGTCGACCAGCGTGCAGACCGTTGCATCTGCTGCTGAGGAGATGGCCAGTGCTATTGATGAAATTCTGGATCAATCCGGCCGCGCAAACGAGATCATTGGCACGGCAACTTCGGTCGCCAATGCAACGGACTCAAATGTTTCCAGTCTTGCAGCAGCTGCGCAAAACATTGGGGCCGTTGTTGAGATGATCCGTGACATTGCCGAGCAGACGAATTTACTCGCTCTTAATGCCACCATTGAGGCGGCTCGGGCCGGTGATGCAGGCAAGGGATTTGCGGTTGTTGCAGCAGAAGTCAAGGAACTGTCCAACCAAACTGCGAAGGCAACCGAGCAAATTTCTTCACAGATCGTGTCCGTTCAGGATCTGACTGGCAGCGCCGTTAGCTCGATACGTGAGATCTCCGATTCTATCGAAAGCATCAAGGATGTAACGACGGCAATTACCACTGCGGTTGAGCAGCAAAGCATTGCGACTAAAGAGATTTCCTATTCAATTACAAAGGCAGCTGATGGGACGGCTCAAACAGTTGAAGGTGCTGTCGAGGTGAGTAGAGCGATTCACGACACCTCAGAGGAAGCATTACATGTTGATCGTGTTTCCAGAGAAGTAAAAGACATCTCAACTGAGTTGCGTGAGGCGGTTGAGACATTTCTCGCAGACATGTCGGTTGATGTTGAGGAGCGTCGCCGGGCAATACGCAAACAGGTTAATGGAGAGCCTGTGAAAATTATGACGCAAGATGGCGAATTTGACAGCGTTCTGTTCGATGTTTCTGAGAATGGTTTGGGCGCAAGGTCAGTGCCAGGGCTCTCTAAAAAGGCGCAAGTGATTGTTCAACATGAGGACGGATCCCGATCCAAGTGCGTTGTGGCCTGGATTCGTGAAGATCGAATGGGCATGGAGATCTTGTCGAAGGTCGAAAGCGATGATCTCTCCGTCGCAGCCTGAGCTAAAGCCATCGGTCCTTACAGTATTTTCAATCGGAAAACGTTTTCCAGATTTTTCATCGCCGTAATCTTGCTTTGGCCATCTCAAAGCCCGAGTGCTCTGATAAGGTTCTGATCAATCAGAGATGCTCGTGGGAATGAGCTTTGCGGAGATACAGACAATGCGGGATGTAACACGGTTCAGCTGTTCAGGGATTGCTGTCGTCTTGGTTCTGGGAACAGGTGTCTGCGGATCTTTCATGGCGTCTGCTTCTTTTGCGCAAGCAATCAGCCCGGCTGGCAGTTCTGAAAGCAGCGCTATAGGGCAGGCAGAAGCACCAACGCCCTCCGGTCAGACGACAGGCCAGGTACCTGCCGACAAGCGATATGCTTTGGTGAAGTCAGGTGAGGATATTCTGAGGATTGACCGCGAGGCCGGAAGCGTGAGCTTTTGCAGCAAGTCCAACCAAATTTGGCGATGTGTTCCGGCCCCGCTGGCTGAAGAAGCCTATCAGGCCGAGATCGCTTCGCTCGCTGATGAGGTCGATGGTTTGAATGCGAGGATCAAAGAGCTGGAAGCGGAGAGATCCGGCGGTAATGTCTTGGACGATCAAGGCGCGCAGGGCGCCGAACCGCAGACAAAGAAGTCTAATCCCGCCTCTCCAGATGAAGGGATTTCAGCCAAACCGGTTGAGCCCGGCGTGAGCGAAAAGTCTGAGGATGGCCCGACGAAACTTTCCAATGAAGATGAAAAGCAATTGGATGAGATGCTTCAGTTTTCGGAAAAGGCCATGCGGCGGTTTTTCGGGCTGATGAAGGATCTCAAGGGGGAGTTCGAGCGCCCCACCAAATAGTGAGGCGCTATCTTATCAGTCCAGAATAAGTCTTGGAATGCGTTTGGCAGCTTCTTCAGGAAGAGCAACTGATTTGCGTGTTTCCAAATCCATCACCAAAGCAACAACATCACAGATGGCGGAAAGACGCTTGGTTTGGCTCTCGTAAAGATGATGTCGGATGTTCATCGTCTTGGAATTCACACTGGTTGGTGCGCTCACGATGACAAACATGTCGCCGGATTTGAGCGGGCTGACCCAGGTCAGTTTCATCTCTACAGCGACCCTGCCAAGATTGCGTTCGCTCATATAGGCATGTGTCATCGGGGTTTTTTGCCAGACATGCGGCACGGCATCTGTAAAGACTGACAGGGCAAATCCGTCATCAGCACGCCCATCTGAACATACATGACGAGGAAGAACCGTTCCGCGGAAGCAGATTTCAGCACCTGCAGCTAGCAGTCCGTCCAATGCGGCTCGAGATCCGGTTGGGGATGTTGAAATCCCGCGAGGGCTCGCCTCATCAGGCATTGGCGACAGCACGTTTTTGAAGCGTGACCTCAGAATTTTGGCCGACACAGAGCTCGGTTCGTAGCCGTCGATTGCAGTGGCGGAGAGCTCTCCGGTGCTTGTGTTATGCATTTCATGAACAACCGTCAGCATGTGAGGGCCATCGAAAGCAACACAGGACCGGATCGTTATCAGGTCTCCAGTCCGCAATTCCTTGTGGTAACGTACATGTCTTACACGCCGGGCGCCTACAACAGCGTCGCTCAAGCCACTAATGAGCCGGAATTGACGGTCCGCTTCTTCGAAACGGCTGAAATAAAATTGAACATTTAGGTGATCATTTTCATCGCATTCCCAGCGATTGACAAATGAAAATAGCGTGTCCTGAGCCGTCATCTATTCGATTGCCTATTGGTGTTTCATGAATTCAAAAGATCTATTGGGCCAAGGATTTGTAGAAATCGCGGTCAATAAGACGAGATTAGTATTAATGCCTACACAGCTTAACTGTCGAGAAACTGCAGATTGCATTCCGCTGCGGTAGATTGGCGCATGTGAGTTTATATGTTCTCAGACTGACGATCCGATACTGTCCGGCTATGAGGAACCCCAAACATCAGACTGTGTTCAGGTCATGGCATTTCGTGAAAGATGATTCTCAAGTATTTGAATAACAGACGGTTTCGATTTTTGTTGCTGCGTTTTAGCCATTGAAGGCACGTCTGAAAGACGCTTAAATTGCTTTGAAGGGTTTAGGGCTCGGGAGCATGAAAATGCATTTTCTGGCGTTGAGGCTACGGGAGAAATAGAGAATGTCATCGAAACCAGTGGGTGTATGGACCGTAGATAGCGAGGCTGGCCAAATCCGTCAGTTGATGGGTCGGATCGTCATCATGACGGACGGAGCTGGCTTTCAACCGGTAACTGAAACAATCAATGAATGGTTGTTGGAAAACGGTGCCGGAGACGGGCTTTTAACTCTGTTTCTCAGACATACATCTGCATCGCTTGTTATTCAGGAGAATACTGATCCAGATGTCCAGGCAGATCTACTGGATGCGCTTCACCGCCTGGCCCCTGAGGATATCAATTATCGTCATCATCTGGAGGGGCTGGATGATATGCCGGCTCATGTGAAGGCAATGTTGACGGGTGTTAGTGTGCAAGTTCCGGTTGTTGCAGGGCAGCTTGATCTCGGCACATGGCAGGCAATTTATCTTGTTGAACATCGAACACGCGGGCACCAGCGTTCAATTACCATGCATTATATCGGCGCCTAACGTCTTTCTGAGCTGTTTGAGCACGCCAGCTCGCAAATTGGTTGCAGTGCGGCCAATTCTGGCAGATTAACAAGATGAAGAATCTGCAAAACGGAAAAACGCTGTTAAATAAAACAGACTACCGAAACTTTTGTCAGGGTTGAACTTGTTAATTCGGGCATTTATTCGGCGATGCAATGTTTGGGGATGTGGCAGATCATGCTGAGGGATGAAGGCAGACTTGCAAGAAGTTGCCCGTCATTGCCATGATGCTTGAGCTTTGCAAAGAGCTCGTACTGCTGTGAGGGTATCCTCTGCAGGGTTAAGGCTTCGGCCTAATAGGGAGGAAATCAGTTTGCCGGATACAACAGCTTTTCATTTTATTATTGCGGATGACCATCCATTGTTTCGCGGGGCGTTGAAGCAGACTCTTGAGACACAGTATCCTGATGCCCGCATTGAGGAAGCTGGGGCGCTTGAGGATGTGACAGCCAAGCTGGAGGTCAAAGGCGATGTTGACCTTGTCCTGCTGGATCTGACCATGCCTGGTATGCGTGGTTTTTCCGGCCTGATGTATCTGCGCGCTCAGTATTCCAGTGTCCCGGTTGTTATTGTCTCGGCGAATGAAGATGCGCAGGCGATCCGGCGTTGCATTGAATTCGGAGCCTCGGGCTTTATTCCCAAATCTCATGGGATCGAGGTGATCCGGGAAGCAATTGCCTCGGTGATGGACGGTAACATGTGGACGCCACCTGAGGTTGACCTGACCGCTGATGATGGCAGTGCGGACCTGGTCCAGAGGCTGTCTACCTTGACACCTCAGCAGGTCAGGGTTCTGATGATGTTGTCGGAAGGGCTGTTGAACAAGCAGATTGCATATGAACTGACGGTTTCAGAGGCCACTGTGAAAGCCCATGTGTCCGCCATTTTGCAAAAGCTGGGTGTTGAGAGCAGGACCCAGGCGGTGATTGCAGCCGCTAAAATCGAAGCAGGGCAGTGGCGGCAGATAGGAAATGCGACTAATGAAAGTCAGCCCGCAGTTTAACATGCTGCGCGCTCTTATTTGCGCTGCGCAAAACCTTTGCATGTCCTTCTGGCCGTCGCCTCTGTTTTGACGCTTGTCTGCTACTCGGCGGCAGAGAGTTCTGCCCGGCACCGGGCAAGATGCGCGCGCAAGGCCGCAGGCTTTATGGGCTTGTTGAGCATGTCGATGGACTTCTCAGCAGCTTCTGCGCGCACTGCACGGGTTCTATCTGCGGTGATCAGGATCGCGGGCAGGTCGGCTCCAAATTTCCACCGCAGTCGAACCACAGCGTCGATACCGGTGCCATGATCGAGATGATAGTCGATCAAAACAATATCTGGCGTTTTGCCTATAGGCCCCAACATTTGCATCGCTTCGAGATCGTCTTTGGCTGTGATGACAACGCAGCGCCAGTTCTCCAAAAGATGGCGCATGCCGTTGAGGATATCCGGTTCGTTATCAATCGCCAGCACGCATAACCCGTCCAGTTGTCCTGCAACGGGTATGGCGACTGGGGCTGCGGTTTCGACCGGAACAGAGGCCGCCAGAGGCAATTCAACCCGGAAGCACGAACCTTTTCCGACTTCGGATGTGAGCTGGACCGGATGCTTCAGGACATTTGAAATGCGCTCTACGATGGACAAGCCAAGTCCAAGGCCTTTGGCAACGCGCATGCCATCGTCAAGGCGGCGGAATTCCTCAAACACCAGTTTCTGCTTGGTCGCCGGAATACCCATGCCGGTGTCGTGGATTTCTACAAAGACTTTGCCATTGCGCTGACGGCACCCGACGAGGACCTTGCCGGTTTCTGTGTATTTTACTGCATTCGAAATCAGATTTTGCAGCAGCCGTCGCAGCAGACGCCGATCGGAGCGAATAGACAGATTTGTTCGGACAAAGCGCAGAACCAGGCCTTTTTCTTTAGCAACGGGTTCAAATTCCATTTCAAGCGTATTGAGAAGAACGTCGAGACGGAAAATTGTCTGTTCTGGTTTCAATGCTCCGGTGTCGAGTCGCGAGATGTCGAGAACGGCTCCAATAATGTCCTCCACGGATTCAAGGGCTGCTTCGACGTTGCCGACCAGAGCTCCGGTCTCTCCGCCCTTAAGCTTTTCAACCAGCACAGATGAGTACAGACGGGCAGCGTTCAAGGGCTGCAAAATGTCATGGCCTGCAGCTGCGAGGAAACGGGTTTTGCCGATATTGGCTTCTTCTGAATCATGGGTCGCCTGGACCAACTGTTTGTTGACGTGCGTCAACTCTTCTGTGCGCTCGCGGACCCGGCGCTCAAGGGTTTCATTCGCCCGTGCCAGTGCGTCTTCTGCCATTACCCGTTCTGTGATGTCCGTGTAGGTCGTGACGATCCCGCCGCCAGGCATTGGGCTGATCCTGACCTCCAGCACGAGACCGGACGTGACCAACCGTTCTTGAAAGGTTTCCTGAGTGACGACAAGCCGCTCCAGGCGATCTGAGACAATAGCTTCTGTTGATCCGACACCATGTTCGCCGCGTTCTGCATTGAAGCGGATGATGGCGTCGAGAGTTGTTCCGACCTGGCCGTATTCTGAGGGCAATCCCAACAGGTCTCTGAACTGTCGGTTCCAGCAGATCAGCCGTAAATCGCGGTCGAACACGCCGATGCCCTGGCGAACCTGATCCAGCGCGGTTTGTAGCAAGTCACGATTGTATTGAATGGCAGCTGATGCATCATCCAGAAGCTTGACTGCACCTTTTGTGGAAGGGTCGTGCCGCTTGAGCATCAAGGACAGCACCAGCCGGGAGGATGCCGCGCCAATTGCGCTCGCCAGAAGTTGCTCGGAAAACCGCAGCAGGTTGGCATCGGCCGTCGCATCCGGGTCGAGTGTAATGCCTCTTTCGCGCGCATAGCGATTGAAGGATCTGTCTGTGCGTTCTTCGCCCAGGTAGCGCGCAATGGTGGCTCGTAGGTCGCCGCTTGTCACAGAGGTGCGCCAAAGTCGCAAACTTGGGGCCGGAGCAAGGTCGACCGGCACGAAAATATTGGCTTGAAGCTTTTCCGCAGGTTCTGGTTGCCGTGTCAAAGAGCCGAGGACAAAGAAGATGAGGTTGGCCAGCAAACTCCATGTAACGCCATGAATGAACGGGTCCAGCTCAAGGCCGAAGAGAGATTGTGGCTTCAGGAATTCAAGACCCAAAGGTCCGGTGACCAGAATCGTGTTGGAAATCAAACCGGATTCGGCAAACGTCGGGAGCAGCAATGTGTAGAACCAAAGCCCGAAGCCTATGGCCATGCCGGCGATCGCGCCTCGGGCGGTGGCGCGGCGCCAAACCAGCGCTCCAACGAAGGCAGGGGCAAACTGACCGATAGCCGCGAAGGAAAGCAGTCCGATGGAAACCAGAGCTGCCGTATCGCCCGCTGTGCGGTAATAGGCATAAGCCAGCAGCAGGATCACAAAAATTGCTGTTCTGCGGATATTCAGCAGAAGGCGGCTCATATCCTTGCCGCTGACGGCAACGATCTCGTCTTCACTGCGGCGGCGCAGGATCAGAGGCACAACGATATCATTTGAAATCATGATTGCCAGCGCAACGGTCGCCACGATGACCATGGCAGTGGCAGCTGACAAGCCGCCAATAAAGGCAAAAAGCGCCAACCAGTGCTGGCCATATTCAATTGGCAGGGCAAGAACGAACGTATCGGGATTGATGTCCTGACCAAACCGCAACAGGCCCGCAGCTGCGATAGGTACGACAAACAGGTTGATCAGGATTAGATAGAGCGGGAACAGCCAGACGGCCCGGCGTAGCTCGGATTCTGAGTTGTTTTCAGTCACAGTTACATGAAATTGGCGCGGCAGCAGGATGACGGCGAAGGTCGACAGAATGGTCATCACAAGCCAGTTGCCGTAGTCAACAGGCTGCTCAAAAACCGCCGTGACTTCCGGTGCACCGGAGATTGCGCGTACGAGATCGAAGGGGCCATCGTAAAGAGCGTAAGTCACCCAGATACCGACGGCCAAAAAGGCAATAAGCTTGACGACGGCTTCTGCGGCAATGGCCAGCATGAGGCCTTCCTGATGTTCGGTGGCATCAATATGCCGCGTGCCGAACAACCAGGTGAAAATGGCCATGCCAATGGCAATCAGTAAGGTGATGTCGTCGAAGACCGGGAAGTATCCAGCTCCCTCAGTGGGCGTCAAGGGGCCGATCATCGTGGTAATCGACTGGGAAACGGCTTTCAGCTGCAGGGCAATGTAGGGGATCACTCCGATCACTGCGATGATCGTGGCAACGGCGGCGACGGATTGGCTCTTGCCATAACGCGCGCCGATGAAGTCGGCGATGGAGGTGATGCGTTCTGCCTTCGCAAGGCGGATAATGCGTCGCAGGATCGGATACCCAAGGGCGAACACAAGCATGGGGCCAATGTAGATCGTCAGAAACTCAATGCCGCTGCGGCTGGCACTTCCAACGGATCCGTAGAACGTCCACGACGTGCAATAGACCGATAGAGACAGGGCATAGATGAATGGTCTGCCACGTCGTCCGGGCGTGAAGCGGCGCGGCATGCGATCACCATAACTGGCAATGGCGAAAAGCAGCAGGATGTATCCAACTGCGGCCAGTATCACGAGCCATCCATGCAGCATGTCCGGGCGGTATCCTCCTTCTCAAAATGCCAAAACTGTCGCGCCTTGTCTTCGCGTTATGCGCTTCGGCACTCAAGCAATCGGATCACATGCCGCCGGGCCTGTCTATTGGTCTTGCGGTTGAGGTGGCGTTCGTGTTCTCAATGACAGTTTATTCTTGTGGCTGATGTGTGTGTCACAGACTTTCATGTGTATTTGCAGCAGGCTGGCTGTATCGATGAGCGTGGTGAAAATGCATGTCGGAGAATCACTGAGTGTCAAAAATTGTAGATGGCTTGAGGCTTGCAGCTCGTAGCGCTCCTGAAAGCGGAATTGTGGAAGTGATTACCGCAGCAAGGGATGTTGAGCATCTGATCCCGTTATGGGTTGGTGAAGGCGATCTCCCGACCCCGGCTTTCATATGCGAGGCGGCCAAACGCTCACTGGATGATGGCGAAACTTTCTACACTTATCAGCGAGGAATCCCTGAGCTGCGCGAGGCGCTGGCTGGGTATCATTCAGGCCTCTACGGGCGTGATTTCTCGTCAAAACGCTTTTTCGTAACCGGGTCTGGAATGCAGGCGATACAGATCGCGGTGCAATGCGTTGCAGGCAGCGGGGATGAAGTGATTTATCCTTCTCCAGCCTGGCCAAATCTGGCGGCTGCGGTCGAGATCATAGGAGCCAAGGCTGTTCCCGTTGCGATGGATTCTACGGACAGTGGTTGGACGCTGGATATCGAAAAGCTGTTTGCTGCGGTCACACCGCGCACAAAAGCTTTGTTTTTGAATTCTCCATGCAATCCCACTGGCTGGGTCGCTGAAGAGAGCGTGCTTCGCAATATTCTGGATGAAGCCCGCAAGCGAGATCTCTGGATTATTGCCGACGAGGTGTACGGTCGTTTCTGCTACGGGGCAGGCGGCCAGGCACCGTCATTTTATGACTTTTGTGATGACGAGGACAAGATCCTCTTTGTGAATACATTTTCCAAGAACTGGGCCATGACCGGGTGGCGTGTCGGCTGGATATCGGTGCCACCTGTCATGGGGCAGGTCGTCGAAAATCTCATTCAATATTCCACGTCTGGTGTCCCGGTTTTCAGCCAACGGGCCGCATTGGCCGCGATGACGGAAGGTCGCCGGTTTCTCGATGAGCAGATTAAACGGGCGGAGTACGGGCGGCAGATTGTGCTTGAAGGTTTGGGGCAAGACAGCCGCATACATTTGTCTGCGCCTGATGGAGCGTTTTACCTATTCTTCGGTGTTGATGGTTTCGAAGACAGTCGCCAGCTGGCACTGGATCTCGTCCGGGGTGCGGGAGTTGGACTTGCTCCCGGCAGTGCGTTCGGCAAGGCAGGTGAAGGGTACTTGCGGCTTTGTTATGCCCGCAGCGCGGCTCATTTGGAAGAAGCTGTTGAGCGAATTGTCGGTTGGCTTAACGCGGCGAAGTAGTTCTTTGCTTTATGTTACTACGTGATTATCCTTAAACCACAGATAGCAGGCATTATATTGTGCCTTGGGGTTGAGGGTAATGAAACAAGGCACGACGGAGAATAACGAACGTCAGTCGACTGTATCCGAAGCGCGCCTTGCAAGCGTATTTGATACTGCGGCGGATGGTATCGTTGTGATAAATGAGCGTTGCAAAGTCTTGGCTTTCAACAAAGCTTGCGAAGAAATCTTCGGCTATACCGCTGGCGAATTGATTGGCAACAATGTCAAGAAAATCATGCCGAACGATTTTGCTGCTGCACATGATGGTTATGTTCAGCGCTATCTCGACACCGGAGAGAAGAAGATCATCGGCATTGGCCGAGAGGTGCGTGGGCGTCATAAGGACGGTACCGAATTTCCGGTTGAGCTGTCTGTCGGTGAGGCTTCGACCCCGGAGGGGCGACAATTTATTGGCATCCTGCGCGATTTGCGTTCGCGCAAGTCTGTCGAGGGGCGGCTCGCACGGGCTCAGGCGCAGCTGGTTCACATGACGCGCATTAGTGCCATGGATGAGATGGGAGCAGCGATTGCTCATGAACTCAACCAGCCCTTGACGGCCATTTTGCTTTATTTGCAATCTGTGACCCGCAAGGCCGGGGCTCAGGATACGCTGGACCCGATGATGCTCAGCGTTATCGAGAAGGCCATGAACGAGGCCGAGCGTGCTGGAGATATCATCCAGCGCATGCGGCAAATGGTTGAAAGAAAAGAGCCGGAGCGCGAGCAGATTGAAATTGAGGCTTTCGCCAAGGGGTGCATTGAACTCATCGAACTGGGGAGCGATGAATGTCGACCGGTGTTTTCCGTTTCCATTGAGCCCCAGTTGCCGCCCTTGGCCCTGGATCCCGTCCAGATCCGGCAGGTGCTCGTGAACTTGTTGAGAAATGCACGGGAGGCCATCGTTGGGAGACAGTCTCAGAACGTCAAAGTGGATATTGGCCTGAAGGATGGGTTTATTGAGTTTCGAGTGAGTGATACTGGCCCAGGTGTGCCAGCGGAAATGATGCCGGAACTGTTCAAGGCGTTTTCTGGGAAAAAACAGAAAGGTCTTGGATTGGGACTCGCGATCTCGCGATCCATTGCGCAAAACCATGGTGGAGATCTCATGCTGGGACCGAGTGCTCCTGGCTTAGGCGCGACCTTTATCTTGAAGCTGCCTGTCGGCGCCAAGGGTGACAGAAACGTGCCATAAGGAGCAGGTTGACGCCACATATCTTGCGAGAATGTATCTGGTACCGCAAGGCCAGCCTAGACTTGGCCGAAACGATTTGACCAGCATCGGCTGGCCAGCCTCGATTTGGAATGAACTTGAAGGAATGGAAACGGATGACAAACGAAGCAAAAGCCATCTACATCGTGGATGATGATCCTGCTGTCCGAGATGCGTTGTCCGTTGTCTTCAGCATGGAAGGCTTTGTTGTAGAAACCTTTTCTGACGGCGATACATTCGTGAAGTCTGCCAGCAAGACACATCCAGCCTGTGTGCTTTTGGATGTGCATATGCCGGGGCGTTCGGGAATTGAAATTCTCAAGGCTTTGAATGCTGAAGACTATTCAGCGCCAATTTTCATCATATCTGGTCAGGGCGATATCCCGATGGCTGTCGAGGCCATTCGCTATGGGGCTTTTGACTTTATCGAAAAGCCATTCAATGCGGAAACCGTTGTTAGCCGGATCAATGACGGCATTGCCGCGATGGAAAAGCGTCAGGCAAATAACGATCCTGCAAATTTCAAAGGGTCAGAATTGCTGACACGGCGAGAAAAAGAAGTCCTGCAGGAGATTACTGGTGGTGCATCCAACAAGGAAGTCGGTCGCATTCTGGGCATCAGTCCGCGAACGGTAGAAGTGCACCGCGCTCGTATTATGGAGAAGTTGGGTGCCCGTAATGCGGCAGACCTTGTTCGCATCGTCCTTGCTCGTGGATGAAGAGGTTTGCGGATTGTCGCCGAAGAATCAGTTCTGCACAGTTATGGCGGACGAAGATTGAGGGATCCTATCGACGGAAATGGCAGTGTTTCTGCGTACTGATTTGGTCGAAGACTTGATGTATGTTTTACGCAGTCATTTGCTAAAGCTGCGGGAAGCAGGTCTTGCGTATTCACATCATCGAAGATGACCCCGCGGTTTCAGATGCTCTCGCCATCGTGTTGAGTGGGTTGGGGCATGATACGCAGTGCTATTTTGACGCAGAGACATTTCTTTCTCAGCCCATCCCGGGAACTGATGACGTTGTGATTGTCGATCTTGGATTGCCTGGGATTGGCGGAGAGGAAGTCGCCAAAATGCTGAGCGGCCAATCCGAGCCGCCAAGGGTGATCGTTATTTCAGGTCGCTCGCAGGCGCTTCTGCAGCGTAGTTTGCCGGACATCGCGTCCCTTACGGTTTTGCGCAAGCCGCTATCGCTTTCGACACTCACCGAGCATTTGAATTAAATTACCACCTTGGTCCGACCACTTCATATTGATGGATTGGGGCAGTCACATGCTGTGAAGTGACGGATGCCATCGCGTGTCGTTCGGATCATGGGGTCGTTGTAAACCCCTACGAAAACATACGTATTTATCAAATTCGTATGTAGTTGACCTTACGCATTCGACCGAATGTTGTGTTCCCTCACATCTGTTTAGCTTGCACTTAGCAAAGGCGGTGGCAAGTCGGACGGGACATTGTCATTGGTGGAACCAGGTCAGCAATCAACGCGCGGCCCATTCCTCGCAGATCAGGCTCTTTGCATGTAACGGAGGGGTTTTCCCATGGCTTATCTGCAACATGACGTGAGTGGCCAATTTGGTGATGTTCGCGGAGGTCCGCGTCAATTGGCACGGGCTGTGCAAAGGACTTTCGAGGGTTTCGGATCGAAGGCCTCCAGATTCAAGGCGCATGATGTCGTTTATTATCAGGGTGATGAGGCAAAGCGCCTGTATCAGTTGGTCTCCGGAACGATAATGTTGTTCAAGCTGTTGCCGGATGGCCGACGCCAGGTTGTTGAAATGCTGCGAGCTGGCGATATCTTCGGCCTGGCCAGTGGTGAAGAATATGATTGCACGGCTGAGACGCTTACTGAAGCCAGCCTTCACGAGGTCAATCTCAAGCAGGTTGAAGGCTCCACCGAAATGCAGCGCCAGCTGATGAAGTGCCTGACGAACCAGATGAGCAGTCTACATGAACATACTGTTCTGCTGGGTCGAAAGTCAGCTGTTGAGCGGGTCGCATCATTCTTGATGTATCTGGTGCCGAACAGGGGCGGGGGTGTTGGCTGTCTTGGTCCAGATCCTGCCTTGGCGGAAGACACCTGTGATCTGCAGCTTCATATGACCCGGCAGGAAATCGCCGATTACCTTGGCTTGACTATTGAAACTGTAAGCCGTGTTGTCTCTGATCTGAAACGTCGGGGCGTGATCCGCATTGACCGTGCAGACAAGATCCACCTGAACCGAGTCTGCTCGCTTTGCCAGATGACGGGAATTCACTAAGACAACAAACTGTTTAAGTGTTTCCATCGACCCAAACGGCATTCATTGAAATCACACCGCCATTGAATGTCGTTTCGCCCCTGCCTCGGCGCCCGGTAAATAGGCGTCGAAGGCAGCTGCAATCAAGCGCACGTAGGGACGGCCTTTGGCCAGCACGGTCACTTTCCACTCATCAACTCTTACAAGCTTGTCTTCTATCAATGGCTTCAGGGTATCGATTGAAGTCATTAAAGCTTGCGGGGCTTCGGAGAACTGAGCGCAAACCTTCGACAGGTCGCAGGCGTGGTCCGTCATGAGCCGTTCGATGATCTGGCCGCGAAGCCGGTCATTCATCGAAAATGCGATTCCACGGGCTGTGGGAAGGTTGTTCTCTGAAATGGCCCGGCGCCAATTGCCAACGTCAGATATGTTCTGGACATAGCCCTGCTGGAGTTTCCCAATTGAGGAAACGCCCAAGCCGATCAAACTGTCTCCGCGATCAGTCGTATAGCCTTGGAAATTTCGTTTGAGATCACCAGATTTTTCGGCAATTGCCATGCTGTCGTCTGGTCTGGCGAAGTGGTCAAGACCAATGGCAACATATCCGGCGGCCTGCAATGCGCTTCGGGCAGTTTCAGCAAGCTCAAGGCGTTCTGATGTGCCAGGGAGCAGGCTTTCATCTATCAGCCGCTGGTGCTTTTTCATCCAGGGCACGTGGGCGTAGCCAAACAGCGCGATCCTGCTTGGCTGCAATGCGATGCTGCGCGCCACCGTTTCCTGGATTGTCTCGGGTGTTTGTCCCGGAAGCCCATACATCAGGTCAAAATTCAGGGCATTAAGCCCGGCAGAGCGCAGGTTCTCGACGGCAATTCTGACGAGCTCATAGGACTGGATGCGACCGATTGCCTTTTGGACGGCTGGATCGAAATCCTGAACGCCCAGGCTCGTTCGGTTGACGCCCATTCGTGCAAGTGTCTCGGCCAGAGAGCTTGTGACGAAACGTGGATCGAGTTCGATTGCATGTTCGATATCTGGTTCTGAATCGAACAAGGAACGAATCGAATTGGCCAGATTCAGCAAGCTTTCTTCTGGCAAGAGGCTCGGTGTTCCGCCTCCCCAATGGATATGTCGAACTGGACCTGAGTTCTTTATGTGGCCTGAGACAAGCTCAAGCTCTTGTTCAAGCGTTATACCATAGGCAAGCAGCGGACCGTCTTGCCGCGTCGCCTTCGTGTGGCAACCGCAATAATGGCAGATGTCTCGGCAAAACGGGACGTGAAGATACAGCGAGAGGCTGTCTTCAGGCGACAGTTTTGCCAGCCACTGCGCATAGGTGTCGCTGGTTATTCCACCATGAAAATGCGGTGCGGTGGGATAACTGGTGTAGCGCGGAACGTTGCGCATGGCATAAGATAAGGGTGCTTCGGTCATGTCGTCATATTTGGCAGGCGAGGCAAATGACGTCTTTGAGCAAGATCAAGTCAGTCGCATCTCGGCGGCTCGCGGCGCGGTTCACGCGGCTGTTCTTGCCTCACTTGGGAAAAACAGATGACAGATCTGCTGGATCCGGCCGACAATTCTTTGTGCCTCTATGGCTCTTTCGATAGCGCCAATCTGATTGTGCGCTTTGCGCTGGAAGAGCTTGGCCTGCCTTATCGGTTCGTCGAAATCAATCGGGCTAACCGGGCCAACCGGTCTGCGGAGTATCTCAAGTTCAATCCGCAAGGTTTGATGCCGGTTTTGGTTGACCCTAGCCAAAGCGCGCCGCTTTTTGAAACCGCTGGCATCCTTCTTTATCTGGCAGATCGTGAAGGACGCCTTGCACCTGAGCCACGTGCCTCTGATCGTGGTGCATTTCTAACCTGGCTGTTTTTCATGTCCAATACGCTGCATTCCGATATGCGGGTCTCTTTTCGTCCGCAGCGCTATGTCGAGGGCGATGCAAGCTGCAACGCTTTAAAAGTTGGCCTGGAAAGCCGGATCCGCGATGGGTTCGATCACTTGGAGACATGTGCCGTCAAGTCCGGTGGGCCATATCTGCTGGGAGCCGAGCTTTCTGTTCTGGACTTCTATGCCGCGACCCTTTGCAGGTGGTTTCAGCTTTATCCGCATCAAAGAGAGTTTGACGTCGAAAGATGGCCGAAACTCGTCGCGCTTATTGAGCTCTTGCAGCAGAGAGAGGCCGTGCTTCGGGCTCAAAGGCTGGAACTTATCTCCGGGACAGCATTCTTGAACCCGGTCAGGCCAGATCTGGATGAAGCAGCTTTGACCGGTGTTTGAGTTCTGTTTCCAAGGAAATGAGATCGTGTCGTTGGGAAAGGGATCATAAAATTGCTGCGTGACGCTCCATCAGCACAGACTATGTACAAGGTTGCGCTTACGCTTCTGATCGGCACCTTAGGCGGTGTCGCTTTGACGTTGGCTGGCTTGCCTGCGGCATGGATGTCGGGAGCGATGATTGCGGTTGCCGCTGCTGCGCTTGGCCGATTGCCTATTGCCTTGCCTGACCCGCTCCGAAACGGCTTGTTCGTCATTCTCGGTCTGTCCATGGGGGCAGGGGTGACACCGGATGTTGTTGTTCGAATTAGCCATTGGCCCTGGACCATGGCAGGGCTGATCCTGGTCGTGGTTCTGGTCACAGCGGCAACTTACACCTATCTGCATGGTTGGTTGAAGTGGGACCGGGAAACGGCTTATTTCGGTGCGATTCCGGGCGCTCTTTCTTATGTTTTTGCAATTGCTTCTGAACGCAATGTTGATTTGACCCGGATTGCGGCCTCACAATCGATACGCCTCTTGATCCTGATCGCGGTTTTGCCTCTGGTCATCACATCGACGGCTGAAAATCCTCCTCATGGACTGGAGCATGAGGTCATGCCAAGTCTTGCGCAAATGGCCGTGCTGCTTGGTCTTTGCATTAGCGCAAGTTTGATTGCTGTCCGTCTGGGCGTTCCTGGCGGTTGGCTCACCGGGGCGTTCTTCATGAGTTCGGCGCTGAATGCCTCAGGCACACTTCCGGTGGCCTTGCCGGAACCGGTCTTGATTCCGTGCTATATCGGCTTGGGATGTTTTGTTGGTAGCCGCTTTCAGTCGACAACAATTGGGGTTTTTCTATCGTTGCTGAAGGCAGGACTAGGCGCTGTGGCAGTGGGACTGGTGGTCTCCACGTGCATGGCGCTTGTCGTGTCTGTGGTGATGCAGATGCCGTTTGGCCAATTGCTGCTGGCCTATGCGCCCGGCGGGCTCGAAGTCATGACTCTGCTGGCGTTCATGCTCGATATGGACCCTGCCTTTGTGGCCGCTCATCAGCTCGTGCGATACATCGGGATGGTGTTGCTGCTGCCATTCGCCACCCGGATGATATTGGGAGCAATCAAACCTTCAGTTTCAGATGCTCCAGGCGTTTCCGGCAAATAATTGAATGAGCCGTATAAATCATCTGCGCTCCAGATCATGCCCGGCTTGTGTCCCTGCATGTGCGTCACATCACTGATTTATTGCCATTAAAGCTGCCTTTTGATTAGTCAGCCTGTCTGACTTGATTTGAATCAACGTCAGATCTTCTCTGCCATGCGCACTGTCTTTGTCATCGTTGGCACAGGTCAACGATAGAGATGACTGATGACTGGGGCGCGCATAATGGCACAGGTAAAGGCCCGATTGGTTTCGCTCGAGGAAGGCTTGTTTGCAGCTTTCCTTGTTGTGTTGGCTTTCGCCTGCTTGATCGTGGCAGGGAAAACATACGATCACGTGATGGCGTTTCACGCGAGCATCGGAGCATTCTTTGCTGCGGGCGGCGTGTTCGTTATTTTCAAGAATTACTTCGATGATGGCGGGATTGCGATCCCGCAGGAAATTGGCGGCAAGCCAAATTACAACATGGGGCCGATCAAGTTTGGCGTTGTTGCATCCATGGTCTGGGGGATTGCGGGTTTTACTGTCGGGCTGATCATTGCCTCGCAATTGGCCTGGCCAGCGCTTAACTTCGACCTTCCGTGGACGAACTTCGGGCGCCTGCGTCCTTTGCACACCTCCGCCGTGATCTTCGCGTTCGGTGGCAACGTGCTGTTGGCGACATCCATGTATGTGGTGCAGCGCACCTGCCGCGTGCGTATGCCGGGCCAGGTGCTGCCCTGGTTCGTGATCATTGGCTACAATGTCTTCATTCTGGTCGCAGGCACGGGCTACCTTCTGGGCGCAACCCAATCAAAGGAATATGCCGAACCTGAATGGTATGCAGATCTCTGGCTGACCATCGTATGGGTCGCTTATCTGATGCTGTTCCTTGGCACGCTGTGGAAGCGGAAAGAACCGCACATCTATGTGGCCAACTGGTTTTATCTGGCTTTCATCGTGACGATTGCCATGCTGCACCTGATCAACAATGCCACAATCCCGGTCTCGATTTACGGCACCAAGTCCTACATCGTCTGGTCTGGCGTTCAAGATGCCATGGTTCAGTGGTGGTATGGCCACAACGCGGTCGGGTTCTTCCTCACCGCTGGCTTTCTCGCCATCATGTATTACTTCGTGCCCAAGCGGGCAGAGCGGCCGGTCTATTCCTACCGCCTGTCCATTGTGCACTTTTGGGCGCTGATCTTCCTGTATATCTGGGCAGGCCCTCATCACCTTCACTATACGGCTCTGCCGCAGTGGGCGTCGACCTTGGGTGCGACTTTCTCGATTATCCTCTGGATGCCATCCTGGGGCGGCATGATCAACGGTCTGATGACCCTCTCAGGGGCATGGGACAAGCTGAGAACGGATCCGGTTCTACGCATGATGGTGGTGTCTGTCGCCTTCTACGGCATGTCCACCTTTGAAGGCCCGTTGATGAGCCTGCGGTCGGTGAACTCCCTGTCGCACTATACGGACTGGACCATCGGTCATGTGCATTCCGGCGCGCTGGGCTGGGTTGGTTACATTTCCTTCGGAGCGCTCTACTGCCTGGTTCCATGGCTCTGGAAGAAGAAGGAACTCTATTCGCTGAGATTGGTGAACTGGCACTTCTGGGTGTCGACCCTGGGTATCGTTCTCTACATCACATCGATGTGGGTGTCCGGGATCATGCAGGGCCTGATGTGGCGAGCCTATGATGCGCTTGGCTTCCTGGAATACTCCTTCATCGAAACCGTTGAGGCGATGTTCCCGTTCTATGTGATCCGAGCCCTTGGCGGAGCGCTCTTCGTTCTTGGAGCCCTGATCATGGCCTTCAATCTCTGGATGACCGTGCGCCATGGCGAAGCTGAAGAAGCCTCTCCTGCCGTTGGCGGCGCAATGGCTCCGGCAGAGTGAAGGGAGGAGAAAAAATGTCCCTATGGTCTAAACACCAAATCTTCGAAAAGAACTCCTTTATCCTGTTGATCGGTATTCTTGTGATGGTCGCCATCGGCGGCCTGGTCGAGATTGCACCGCTTTTCTATCTGAAGAGCACGATTGAAGAGACCGAAGGGGTTCGCCCTTACACGCCGTTGGAGCTTGTGGGTCGAAACATCTACATCCGCGAGGGGTGCTATCTGTGTCATTCGCAGATGATCCGTCCGATGCGGGATGAACTGGAGCGCTACGGCCACTTCTCTCTGGCAGCGGAATCCATGTACGACCATCCATTCCAGTGGGGGTCCAAGCGGACCGGCCCTGATCTGGCGCGTGTCGGCGGCAAATATTCCGATGACTGGCACGTCGGCCATCTGACAGATCCAAGATCTGTTGTGCCGGCCTCCATCATGCCCGGCTACCCATTCCTGTCAGAAGCTCGGGTCGATACGCGCGATATCGCGGATCACCTGAAGGCCAACGTCATTGTCGGGGTGCCCTATTCGCAAGAGCAGGTCGATGACGCAGCGCGGGATCTGATCGGTCAGGCGACGCCTGATACGGATGCAGCAGATGAGTTCATGGAGCGCTATCCGACAGCCCTTGTTAGGGACTTCGACGGCAACCCGAAATATGTGACCGAGATGGACGCTCTTGTCGCCTATCTCCAGATGCTTGGAACCATGGTCGATTTCTCGATCTATGACGACAAGGCCAACTTGAGGTGATGCGATGAACGAGACCTATTCTGCTGTCGCAGGCTTCGCCCAGGTTTGGGGCCTGCTCTACTTCATGATCCTGTTTGGCGTTGTGCTGGCCTATGTGGCCTGGCCGCAGAACCGCAAGGACTTCGACGAAGCCTCTCAGATCCCGTTTCGGGAGGATTGACCCATGACAGATGATTACAAAAAGGAAGTCGATCAGATTTCTGGCGTTGAGACCACCGGCCACGAGTGGGATGGTCTGAAGGAACTCAACAATCCTCTACCACGCTGGTGGCTCTACTCCTTCTATGCCTGCATCGTTTGGGCGATTGGATATTGGGTTGTCTATCCGTCCTGGCCGACGATTTCGAGCTATTCAGCCGGCGTTCTGGGGGATAGCCAGCGCGCCAATGCCCTTGCTGCCTATGATGCGGGGGTGGCAGCGCGGTCCGGAACTGGAGACAAGCTTGTGCTTGCTTCCTTCGAGGACATTCGCACCACACCGGACTTATTGGAGTTCGCGTCCGCCAACGGCAAGGCAGCCTTTGGTGACAATTGTGCCCCTTGTCATGGTTCTGGGGCGGTGGGGTCTGCGGGCTATCCAAACTTGCAGGATGACAACTGGATCTGGGGCGGCTCGTTCGACGACATCCACACAACGCTGCTTTACGGCATTCGTTCTGATCACGATGACGCGCGGATCGGAGACATGCCTGCGTTCGGTGTGGATGAGCTGCTGACCAAGGCGGAAATCTCGCAAGTCTCCAACTTCGTGGCGTCCAGGGTTGGCCTTGAGGCTCAAGAAGGTGTGGACCTTGCCGGGGGCGAGATCATCTATGCCGACAATTGTGCAGCCTGTCACGGCGATGACCTGAAGGGCGACGTTGAGCTCGGTGCGCCGAACCTGACGGCTGCAACCTATCTTTATGGCAGGTCAGTTGATGCCATCAAAGCCCAGGTTACGCGTCCTCGAAACGGTGTCATGCCAGCCTGGGTTGATCGTCTTGATGAGGCGACAATCAAGTCACTTGCGGTCTATGTCCACTCGTTTGGCGGTGGTCGTTAAGTCTTGGGTTGTGACTTAGGAAATGCCGTTCGAATTGATCAGGCGCAAAGCCAATGATCGTTGATTGGCATAATTTGACAAGAATTCAGGCCGGATAATTTCCGGCCTGTGATGCGCGAAGGATCCGGTGGGGGCGGGATCCGAAACATAAAAGGACGGGCGGAATGGCTGCCGAAGCCGAAAACGCGAAAGCCGAACACCCGGAAGAATGGTTCGCCTCGGCAAACAAGATCTATCCGATGTCCGTCAAAGGCACCTTTCGGAAGATCAAGTGGGCGATCTTGTTCGTGACTTTAGGGCTGTACTATTTTCTTCCCTTCATTCGCTACGATCGGGGCCCCAATGCGCCGGATCAGGCTGTTCTGATCGATCTGGCAGGCCGCCGAGGATACTTTTTCTTCATCGAGATCTGGCCTCAGGAGGTCTATTATATCACAGGTCTCTTGATCATTGCCGCCGTCGGGCTTTTCCTGATGAACGCTGTGGCAGGCCGGATTTGGTGCGGGTACCTTTGTCCGCAAACGGTTTGGACAGATCTGTTTCTGTACGTGGAGCGCAAGGTTGAAGGCGATCGCCGGGACCGTATAGCTTTAGACAAGGCTCCGCTGACGGCCAACAAGGTTGTGAGGCGCATTACAAAGCACTTCCTCTGGCTGATGATCGCCTGGTGGACGGGGGGAGCCTGGGTGCTTTATTTCTCCGATGCCCCAACGCTTGTTTATGATCTAGCGACGCTTCAGGCTCCATTCAGCGCTTATCTCTGGATCGGCATACTGACTGCAACGACCTATTTGCTGGCCGGGTTCATGCGCGAGCAGGTCTGCATCTATATGTGCCCATGGCCTCGCATCCAGGCTGCGCTGACCGATGAGAAGGCGCTCAACGTTGCCTATAAATGGGACCGCGGCGAGCCTCGTGGCTCGCTGAAACAGAACCTTGTTCTGGAAGGTCAGGGACTTCCAGCTGGCGACTGTATTGACTGCTATCAATGCCTTCATGTCTGCCCAACGGGCGTCGATATTCGCAAGGGCACACAGCTGGATTGCATTCAGTGCGGCCTGTGCATCGACGCCTGCGACAACATCATGAGCAAAGTTGGCAAGCCGACTGGTCTGATTGGTTATGACACTGACGAGAACATTGAACGGCGGATTGCAGGCAAAGAGTCTGTGTACGAGATTGTTCGTGCGCGTACGGTCATCTATGCGGCAGTGATCGCCATCGTTGGGGGCATCATGCTGTTTGCCCTGCTGACCAGAGACTTTGCCGGGATCAGCGTTGTGCATGACCGCAACCCGATTTTTGTCATCCAGACGGATGGATCCATTCGCAACGGTTATAGCGTTCGCATTTCCAACAAGCGCAACCATCAGCGCGATTTCATGTTGCATGTCGAGGGAATGCCGTTGGAAACGCGGGTTGATGTTGTTGGCATTGATACGGTTTTTGCCGGGCGGCCGATCATTGAAGTTGGCCCGGATACGACCCGTGAAGTTCGGGTTCTGGTGAACTCACCTGCCGGGGTCGAAATGCCCAAAAGCACAAAGGTCGTGTTTCGCGTCACCGAAGCTGTCATGGGCGAAGTTGTCATCGCCGACGATTATTTCAAGGCACCGTAGGAAGAAGACATGGCCATGATGCATTCCAATACTTCGCAGGTTGATCCGAAGGCCTTTACCGGACGCACTGTCCTCTTTTGGCTGATGGGCTTTTTCGCGGTGATCTTCGCTGCCAATGCAGTCTTCATCTGGCTGGCCCTCGGGTCCTTCCCAGGCGTGGTGGTGGAGAGTTCCTACCAAGCCGGTCAGGATTATAATCAGGAGATTGCAAACGCTAGAGCTCAAGCCGAACGCAATTGGCAAGTCAAAGCCGACTTGTCCCGCAGCCAGGGCGGATCAGGTTTTCTCAAAGTTCACGCACGCGACAGTACGGGTGCACCTTTGACGGGTCTGTCCTTCATGGCTCGGCTGCAAAACCCGACTCACGACGGGGACGATGTCGAAGTCGTGCTTCGTGAGAGCGAAAGTGGGCTTTACACGGGCGGCGCGGCTGGCTTGTCCGCCGGCAACTGGAACGTTGTGATTGAGGCAAACGGGGCTGACGAACGCTTGTTTCGCTCTGAAAGCCGTATTTTCTTGAAAGAATGAGGCGTCAAGTCATGGCCGCACATACACGTGACTGGGACGCGTTCGTGGTCCCTGCCGATGAAGGGGCAGTCCATATGGACCTGGCCGTTGATGGGATCACGTGTGCCGCCTGTATGGGAGAAATCGAACGAGGCCTTGCGAGACTTCCCGGTATACGAAAAGCGCGGGTTAATCTGACCAACCAGCGTCTGGCGGTCGATTGGCATTCGGACATGACTGGGGCTGATGAAATCGTCGCTGAGCTGTCCAGGCTTGGTTACACCGCGCACCCCTTTGATCCGGCCCGCCAGAAAGACCGCAGGGACCAAGCGGGGCAGGCCCTTTTGCGCGCGATGGCTGTGGCGGGTTTTGCAGGCATGAATATCATGCTGTTGTCGATATCTGTGTGGTCCGGGAACGCAACGGACATCACTCCTGAGACCCGTGATTTCTTCCACTGGCTGTCAGCGCTGATTGCATTGCCGACGATTGCCTATGCCGGGCGGCCGTTCTTTGTCAGTGCCGGCAGGGCTCTTCGCGCAGGGCGCCTGAACATGGATGTGCCAATTGTCATTGGCGTGTCTTTGGCCGCAGCCGTGTCTGTGGTGCAAACCATGCAGCATCAGCATCACGCTTACTTCGAGTCTGCGGTGATGTTATTGTTCTTCCTGCTGGTGGGCCGCTATCTGGATCACAACATGCGTGGGCGGACGCGGTCCTTTGCGGAAAACATTGCCGCATTGAAGGTCGAGGTGGCAGCCCGTATCGGACCTGATGGCTCCGTGCGGGAGGTCCCCTTGTCCAAGATTGCACCGGGAGATCTCGTTCTGGTGATGTCAGGGGATCGCATTCCAATTGATGGCGTCATCGAGGAGGGGACTTCCGAGATCGATCAAAGCCTGATTACCGGAGAAACGGTGCTTCACCCGGTTACAAAGGGCGAGCGGGTCTACGCTGGTACAGTCAACGGCGAAGGGACGCTGCAGCTCCGGGTCAGTGTGGCATCGGGGGCGACACTCCTTGATGAGGTCAATCGCCTTCTGGAAACCGCAGCGCAGGCCAAATCTCTTTATGTGCGGATCGCCGACAGGGCCGCCCAATTGTATGCGCCCTTGGTCCATGGAGCAGCCCTTCTGACCTTTGTTGGCTGGATTGCTTTCGGGCTCGACTGGCAAGCATCATTGGTGATTGCGATCTCGGTGCTGATCATCACATGCCCTTGTGCGCTTGGACTTGCAGTCCCTGCGGTCCAAGTGGTTGCCTCCGGTCAACTTTTCCGCTCTGGCGTATTGCTCAACTCGGAAGACGCAATCGAACGCTTGTCGGACGTTGATACGATCGTGTTCGATAAGACCGGCACATTGACGACCGCTGAACCTGTTCTTGTGGCAGGTGAGGCGGTGCCTCAAGAGCTTCTGGCCAACGCGGGCCGTCTTGCTCTTTCCAGCCGTCATCCCTTGTCGATGGCTCTGGTGAAAGCCAGTGGCTCGATTTTGCCCTTCAAGGATGTGACTGAGGTTCCAGGGGCTGGCGTTGAGGCCGTGATCGATGGCAAAGGCCTTCGGCTTGGCAGTCCAGCCTTTTGCGGGGTCCGTGAGGCTGATGTCGAGGCTTTGTTGAAGTGGTATCCGGGCTCTTCTATCATTGCAGCGAAACATGGAGACCAACCGGCTGTGCTTTTGCCTGTGCGCCAGAGCTTGCGCTCTGATGCGGCTGAAATCATCGAGCAATTGCGCCATGTCGGGTACAAGTTGGAAATATTGTCCGGGGATCGTCAAGGTGCCGTCATGGCGATCGCGGCGGAGCTTGGCATCACCAATTGGAAAGCCGGGATGAAGCCTGGTGACAAATATGCTCATCTCGAGGCTTTGAAACTGTCCGGACGAAAAGTCTTGATGGTGGGGGATGGTCTTAACGATGCACCTGCGCTTGCTGGCGCCTATGTATCACTCTCGCCCGTAACCGCGGTTCATCTGTCTCAAGCTGCAGCTGATGCAGTGTTTCTTGGGGGGCGATTACAGCCGGTCGCTGACGCTTTGTCTATTTCCCGGCGTGCTCGCAGAGCGATTGAGCAAAACCTTTGGATTTCGGCGCTTTACAATGTCGTGGCTGTTCCCGTGGCGGTCATCGGCCTGGTGACGCCCTTGATGGCAGCCGTTGCCATGTCTGCGTCTTCTATTGCGGTCACGGCAAATGCGTTGCGCTTGAGGTGGGGGCACAATGGTTCCCGAAAGCTGGAGCCCTGAATGGACGTTTTGATTTATTTAATCCCAGCCGCGCTATGTCTTGGGCTGCTTGGTTTGGCAGGCTTTCTCTGGTCACTCAAACACGGTCAATATGATGACCTTGAAGGTGCTAAATGGCGCATCCTGGAAGATGATGATCTTGAGAGCGTTCGTGAAGATGTGCCGGTGGCGTCTGCGAAGTGAAGCGGGTTCTCAGCGAAGGTGAGATAAGCCGGGCGTTAAATCAGCAAGGTTGAGGCAACCATGCTGGCAGCAACAATAACCAGGGCTAGCCCTGAAAGAAGCAGGGCATTTTCGCGCAATATGGAAGGATTATGCCGGGAGCTATTGACGTTTGTCAGTGACAAAGGGTCTTGCTCATCTTGTGAAATTCGTTTCGGAAGCATACCGATACCTGTCTACGCGGCTACAAAAGGAGGCGTTCGCCTCGCTGAAGACTGTGCCGGAAACAGCTGAAACTGAAGTTAATATGCTGCGCATCTTTGTGTTAATACGCAGCATCTTTACCAATGGGTAAATCTGCAATCCCAAATTGACAGAAGTCAGTTCATCCACCCGCCGCAGGGTAGATAGATTGTGCGACGTTGCCATTGGCATCAACGATGTTGCAATCAGCATCGACAGTTCCCTTTGGCAGTCCAAGGGTTTCCCAGACATCGACAAGCGCATCGCGCAGATGCGCAACCAATTCATCGTTGTGCAACGGTGTCGGTGTGATGCGCAGCCGTTCTGTCCCGCGCGGAACCGTCGGGTAATTGATTGGCTGAATGTAAATGCCGTGTTTGTCCAGCAACATATCGCTGGCTTTCTTGCACAGATCCGGGTTCGCGACCAGCACGGGGACAATGTGGGTTTCCGACAGCATAACCGGCAGTCCGGCCGCACAAAGGGCGTCTTTTGTTGTCTGCGCCTGTCGCTGGTGCGTGGTACGCTCGCTTTGGGATGATTTCAGATGCCGAATGGATGTACAGGCAGCAGCAGCCAGGCTCGGGGGCAGTGCTGTGGTAAAGATGAAGCCCGGCGCATAAGAGCGGACAGAATCAACGATTGCCTGGCTGGCTGTAATGTAGCCACCCATGACACCGAAGGCTTTCGCCATTGTGCCTTCGATGACATCGATACGATCCATAACGCCGTCGCGTTCGCAAATGCCCGCGCCGCGCTCACCATACATGCCAACCGCGTGAACCTCATCAATGTAGGTCATGGCGTTATATTTGTCTGCCAGATCTGCGATCTGCTCAATCGGCGCGACGTCTCCGTCCATCGAATAGACCGATTCAAACACAATCAGCTTTGCCCGGTCGTTACCAGCTGCCTTGAGCAGCTCTTCAAGGTGTTCGAGATCGTTGTGACGCCAGATCTGTTTCGCTGTTCCAGCTTCTCTTACACCCGCGATCATGGAGGCATGATTGAGCTGATCTGACAGGATCAGGCAGTCTGGAAGAAGCTTTGCAATTGTCGAAATGGCAGCTTCATTCGATACAAAGCCGGATGTGAAAACCAGTGCTGCGTCCTTGCCATGCAGGTCGGCCAGCTCTTCTTCCAACTGGACAAGCGGGTGGTTCGTGCCAGAAATGTTTCGCGTTCCGCCTGCACCAGCTCCCATTTTCTCAGCAGTCTCCGTCAGGGCGGAGATCACCTTGGGATTCTGGCCCATGCCGAGATAGTCATTCGAACACCAGACCGTAATGTCGCGCTCGAGTCCATTCTCGGCGCGCCATACAGCCTTGGGGAATTCTCCCGAGATCCGCTCTAAATCTGCAAAAACCCGATAGCGCTTTTCATCCCTGAGGGCATCAATGGCGCGTTCGAAGGTTTCTTCGTAGTTCATTCTAGGAACCTTGTTTTTCTGACATGTTGGCGGACTTTACCGATTAGAACACTTAAAGTCTAACGGCAGATTGCCGCGTCTACAGCCATGACTTTTCGCTCGGATTCGCCGACAATGTTCATCAGGCATACTCCGATGCAAGGATGAGAGAATTGATCGATCGCAATCTGGCGGCGAAAGTCCTGTTCGGTATCCAATAGATAATTCGTGTAAGAGCCTTCCAGATTATAGTTTAGAAAATTTGTTTTTCTTTCACGCGTTCATAACGCTATTTTCAGACTTTCATGTCACATTTAACGAAGACATGGAGGAATTCGGGTGAGTCTTGACCTTGCATCGCTGACATTCTTGGTGGTTGAGGACAGCGCCTACATGCGAACCATCTTGCGGACAATGCTGCAGGGGTTCGGTGCAAGGCGTATTGTTGAAGCTGAAGACGGTGCATCCGGTCTTGAGGCGATGGACCGCGCGAATCCTGATATCCTGATCATGGATTGGGTGATGCCCATTCTTGATGGTGCCGATATGGCGCGGATGATCCGCAGTCCGAACAATCCGTTTGCCTATATTCCAATTATCATGGTGACAGCACATACGGAGCGAAGCCGGATTGTCGAGGCGCGACGCTTGGGTGTTCATGAATTGCTGTCGAAGCCTATATCTGCAAAAGCTCTCTATCAGCGCGTGTCGAGTGTTGTTCTGCAGCCTCGGGACTTTATCAAGACAGCAAGCTATTTTGGCCCTGCACCGCGCGAAATTCGCAATCGCCAGAAAATTTGGCAGGGTGCGCCGGGTGAAGGTCCTAAACCTGAGACTGCCTCTATCGGTTAGACGGCTCGGCTCAGGCTTATTTGAACATCAAGCTTCCATAATAGAATGAAAGTAGTCGATTAGGCTGCAACTTGCTTGGCGGGTTCATGCGCGGTTACGGCAGTCTCTGCTTTGCAATCTTCCTGCAAAAAAGTCGACATGACGTCCAGGTCCACGGTGTAGTGAGCCAGGATAAATTTGGTCAGTGTTTCGTGCGGCAAGTGCTGGAAACCCGAAATTGCAGCGTTGAAAGCCTCAAGGCTATCAAGTCTTTTTCTGAGTTGGATCAACTGACTACTCCCATGCAGAGACACGCAGAAGAATGGTCCAACATGGTTAAATTTAGCTAAATTTTGCAAGTAACGACACAGGGAAATGCAATGATGTTGTTTTGGCCGCCTTTTTCAGCCGAATGCTTGCATATGCAGAGATACGATTAAATCAGGAAATGCGTCTTTCAGCTGGTCTGGTGTTCCAGGCGTTGTTGATGTACCCGTTTAAGAGGTGAAATTCGCAATCATGAGCGCAGTAAAATTGGGGTGGGGCACGTGAAAACCGTCTATATTTTGAATGGACCGAACCTCAATCTATTGGGCAAGCGTCAGCCTGATATCTATGGCCATGAGACTCTTCAAGATGTTGAAGTCGCGTGTTCGAAGCTCGTTGAAGCTGCCGGTTTAAGCTTAAGGTTTTTGCAGAGCAATGCTGAGCATCAGCTGATCGACTGGATCCATGAGGCCCGCGAGGGAGCTTGTGGTCTCATTATCAATCCTGCTGCCTACACGCACACGTCGATTGCAATTCTGGATGCCTTGAACGCTTGCGACATTCCCGTGTTTGAAGTGCATATCTCGAATGTGCACAAGCGGGAGGAGTTTCGCCACCAGTCCTATGTGTCTATGCGGGCCGATGGTGTGATTGCCGGTTGCGGGACTCAAGGCTATGAGCTGGCGCTGTCCCGTCTGATCCGTTTGCTGGGATGATTTTTTAGCGTTCCGGTTTATGTTCTCGGTGATGTGAGACAACCAAACGTCTGCAGCAGCTCTGTTGAGCGCGGTTCAATCGCCAGCCGTTAATTTTAGCTGCCGTTTCCCTTGATGAATTCACGGACCAAAGTGGCCATGATGATCTTGAAATCGAGCCATGTGGACCTTTTGTCGATATAGGTGAGATCGTAATAGAGGCGCATGTGAGCGGCATAAGGGTCCCGTGTTTCTCCACGAAATCCATTCGCCTGCGCCAGCCCGGTGATGCCGGGGCGGACCTGGTGGCGGCTCTGGTAGAGCGGGTCGAATTGCTCGTAAGGCATCCCATTGGCCAGCATGCCGGGAACGTGTGGGCGTGGTCCGACAATTGACATGTCGCCTTTCAGAACATTGAAAAGCTGCGGCAGTTCGTCAAAATTACTCTGCCGCAGGAACCGTCCAACCGGCGTAATCCTTCTGTCGCCTTTAACCGTTTGTTGCACCCCTGAGCGATCGCAACGATCAGCGTACATGGAGCGAAATTTATAGAGGATAAAGGTGTTTCCGTTCAGCCCGTGCCGCTCCTGGCGAAACAACACATGACCCTTGCTTGTCAATTTGATCGCAATCGAGATGCCGACAAGCAAAGGCGACAATAGAATCAAGCCGCTGACTGAAAGCGCGATATCAAGAGCTCGTTTTAGCGGGCGGCTTGGCTTTGCTTGGTACACGGCCTGTGGCAACTCGCCAGCAGATGGCTGCTGGCCAGAGCCTTCATGTGTCACTCTGGGGGGGAGTGTTACGGCGGGCACAATGCGGTTCCTATATTCCCAATTTCTACTAAGGGAAATATAGCTGGTCGATATGGTTAACCCAACGTTAATGTGATTTGATGGTAAACGGCGGCAGAGATCCGCCCTAGCCGCTGTTGATCAGTAAGCGCGCCCAATGCTTGTGTAACTGAAACCGCGTTCAAGCATGTCGTCGCTTTGATAAATATTACGCAAATCGATGACGTTTGGAGCCTTGAGAGTTGACTTGACCCGGTCAAGATCTAGGGCGCGGAACTGATCCCATTCCGTCACGATGACAACAGCATCAGCATTTTCGATTGCATGGTACGGGCCATCACAGAACAGGACATCGTTCATGAGGTGTGAGGCTTCTGTCATGGCGGCAGGATCATAGGCGCGGATCTTGGCACCGGCCGCCTGGAGTTTGGCGATAATCTCGATAGATGGCGCTTCGCGCATGTCGTCTGTGTTTGGTTTGAAAGCCAGGCCGAGAAGCGCGATTGTCTTGCCGGCAACATCGCCGTTCATATGCGTGATGACCTTGTCTGCCATCTTCTTTTTGCGGGCAGCGTTTACTTCAATCACAGCGTCTATGATCTTCAGCTCGGACCCGGCGTCGTGGCCGATGCGCGAAAGGGCCAAAGTGTCCTTTGGAAAACACGATCCGCCATATCCAGGTCCCGCGTGAAGGAACTTCGACCCGATCCGATTGTCCAGGCCTATGCCGCGAGACACCTCCTGAACATTGGCGCCTACGCTTTCACATAGGTCTGCGATTTCGTTGATGAAGGTAATCTTGACCGCGAGGAAACCATTGGCAGCATATTTGATGAGTTCTGATGTGCGCCGACGGGTCACGATGATAGGGGTCTCGTTGAGAAACAGCGGCCGATATAGTTCGCGCATGACCTTTTCCGCGCGCTCATCTTCTGTTCCGACAACAACCCGATCCGGCCGTTTGAAGTCTCTGATGGCCGCACCTTCGCGCAGGAACTCAGGGTTGGAGACAACCGAAAAGTCGGCACCTGGTTTGGTCTTTCGCATGATGGCGTCGACCTCATCGCCTGTGCCAACAGGGACAGTCGATTTGGTGACGATGACCGTAAAGCCTTCTATCAAACCTGCAATTTCTTCAGAAGCTGCGTAAACATATGACAGGTCAGCATGACCATCGCCGCGCCGTGTCGGGGTGCCAACAGCGATGAAAACCGCATCTGCTTCCCTGATCGCATCCTTGGGGTCGGTCGTGAAAAACAACCGTTTTTCTTTGACATTCTCAGCGACAAGCTGCTGCAGACCGGGCTCAAAAATTGGAATTTCACCAGCATTCAATGCATCGATCTTGGAAGCGTCCTTGTCGATACAGGTCACAACATGACCAAAATCTGCAAAACAGGCTCCTGAAACAAGACCTACATATCCGGTCCCGATCATTGCAACACGCATGGTTTCTTTCCGATCTACTTGGCAAACATGGCAATTTGGCTCCGCTCATGGCACGGAGCCTGAAATTTGGTTCACCCGCTAACAGTTGGATATTGCTTTAACATGACGACAGCATCAGTCGATAGTCGGAAGGCAAAACTCTTTAGCTGACAATTTTTATGCATTGTTCGGAACTGGATTGTCGCGCTCACATTTTGGTTTGGAATGAACAAAGATAGGTAGATAATCCTAATTGCGAATAATTCTTAATTGCATTGACAATTTTTAGTGCGCCTGCATATTTACGCTCGTTGAAAGTCGAAATGGAGAACCGTCATGAAACGGGTATGGAATGTTTGCATTGCTGCTGCCTTGGCAACTGCAGGGTCAATCAATGCGAGCAGCGTAATGGCCGCTGACAAATTCAAGGTCATCACAACCTTTACGGTTCTGGCCGATATGGCGCGCAATGTGGCTGGTGATGCTGCTGTCGTGGAATCCGTCACCAAGCCGGGCGCCGAGATCCATGGCTATCAACCGACCCCGCGAGACTTGATCAAGGCACAGGATGCCGATCTGATCTTGCGCAACGGCATGAACCTCGAACTGTGGTTCGAACAGTTTCTCAGCAACCTGAGTGATGTTCCATCTGCGACTCTATCAGACGGTGTTGTGCCGATATCGATCCGGGAAGGCAATTATGAGGGCAAGCCCAATCCCCATGCCTGGATGTCGCCGGACAATGCTCTGATTTACGTCGACAATATTCGTGATGCGATGGCAAAGCAGGACCCTGAACACGCAGACTTATATGCAGAGAATGCGGAGAACTATAAGGCCCGTATTCGTGAGACAATTGAACCCTTGAGACAGATGATCGCCGAGGTGCCTGAAGACAAACGCTGGCTGGTCACATGCGAGGGGGCCTTTTCCTATGTGGCCCGCGATCTTGGCATGAAGGAGGTTTACCTTTGGCCGATGAACGCAGATCAGACCGGAACACCGCAGCAAGTCCGCAAGGTCATCGATGCCGTGAAAAAATACAGCATTCCGGTGGTTTTTTGTGAAAGCACTGTGAACACGGACCCGGCTAAACAAGTGGCCCGCGAAACCGGCGCCGACTACGGCGGCGTTCTTTATGTCGATAGCCTGTCTGAAGCAGGTGGCCCTGTGCCGACATATCTTGATCTGCTCAAAGTGACGACGGAAACGGTTGCCCTTGGCCTGTCCGGTAAAATGAACGAATAGCTGCTGCCGAAACGGAACTTGGGAGTGTGTTCTCACTAGGTTTTAGCTAAAGAATGGGGCCCCGCGCCTCTGGTGTTTGAATTGGACGCATATTTTGACTTTGAGTGAAGTGAACAGTGCGGAGACTGCAGGGCTCTGGGCTGAAGGGGTGACAGTCACCTACCGCAATGGTGTGACGGCTCTCAGCAATGCAGGCTTTTCTGTTCCGCGTGGCTCTATTGCCGCTCTGGTCGGCGTGAACGGGGCTGGAAAGTCGACCCTCTTCAAAGCGATCATGGGTTTTTTGCCCTTGTCCGGTGGCGACATTCAGATCCTGGGTCAGACAGTCAAATCAGCCCTGAAAGATGGCGTCGTTGCCTATGTACCGCAGGCTGAAGAGGTCGACTGGTCCTTTCCTGTTCTGGTTGAAGACGTGGTGATGATGGGTCGCTTCGGACGAATGGGGTTTTTGAGGATCCCCTCTGCTGCGGATCGGGATGCTGTCACGCAGGCTCTGGCGCGTGTGGGAATGACCGACTATCGCAAGCGCCAGATTGGTGAATTGTCTGGCGGTCAGCGTAAGCGTGTGTTTCTGGCGCGGGCCTTGGCCCAGGACGGCTGGGTGATCCTGCTCGATGAACCTTTCACCGGTGTGGACGTTCAGACCGAAGAAGCGATCATCAAGCTGCTGCGTGAATTGCGAGACGAGGGCCGGGTCATGCTGGTCTCAACCCACAATCTGGGCTCGGTGCCGGAGTTCTGCGATCATACGGTTCTGGTCAAGGGGACGGTGCTGAATTACGGACCGACCGAGACCACATTTACCCGCGAAAATCTCGAACAGGCCTTTGGCGGGGTCCTGCGCCATTTCGTTTTGGGCGGGTCTGATCTTCACGATGATGATGATGCGCGCGCAGTGACCATCCTGACGGACGATGAGCGGCCGGTTGTCATGTATGATGACAAGACGCACACGCTTAAAAAGACGGAAGGCGAAGAAACTCCAAGTGAACCAAAACGGGGAGAACCGTCTTGATCGATGCTCTTCTCCAGCCGTTTAACTATGGCTATATGACAAACGCCATGTGGGTCAGCGCCCTGGTTGGCGGGGTCTGTGCGTTCCTGTCGGCTTACCTGATGCTCAAGGGATGGTCTTTGATTGGCGATGCCTTGAGCCACTCGATCGTGCCCGGTGTCGCAGGAGCCTATATGTTGGGGCTGCCTTTTGCCCTTGGTGCTTTCCTGTCCGGCGGGCTTGCTGCGGCCTCGATGTTGTTTTTGAACCAGAGAACTGGCCTGAAAGAAGATGCGGTCATTGGCATCATCTTCACGAGCTTTTTCGGGCTCGGACTGTTCATGGTTTCGGTCTCTCCGGTGCCCGTCAATGTGAACACGATCATCATGGGCAACATCCTGGCGATCACGCCGGAAGACACGCTCCAGCTGGCCATAATCGGTTTTGTGTCATTGGCTATTTTGCTGGTCAAGTGGAAGGACCTTATGGTGGCTTTCTTTGATGAGAACCATGCCAGATCGATTGGCTTGAATCCGACCCGCTTGCGGTTCATCTTTTTCGTGCTCTTGTCTGCCTCTTGCGTTGCGGCGCTTCAGACTGTTGGTGCCTTTCTGGTGATCGCCTTGGTGGTCACTCCCGGCGCCACGGCCTATTTGTTGACGGACCGCTTCCCGAAGCTCTTGGTCATGAGCGTTGCCATCGGTTCCATCACCAGTTTCCTGGGTGCTTATCTGTCGTTCTTTCTGGACGGGGCGACCGGAGGCATCATCATATGTCTGCAGACACTGATATTCCTTTTGGTGTTTGTATTCGCACCCAAACATGGCCTTCTGGCCGCAAAGCGCCGTGCGGCGGAAGCATTGCGGTTGGCCAAAGCGGGAGACCTGTGATGTACGATCTCTTGATGCCGTTCCAGTTTGGCTTCATGCAGAATGCCTTTTGGGTGGTTCTTCTGCTGGCACCGCCAACGGCAATGCTGTCCTGCTTTCTGGTGCTCAAGGGCTGGTCGCTCATGGGCGATGCGGTCAGCCACGCGGTTCTGCCCGGCGTTATCATAGCCTATTTGCTGAATATTCCGCTTTTGATCGGGGCGTTTTGTGCCGGCATGACCTGCGCATTGGCGACCGGTTATCTCAAGGACAACAGCCGGGTGAAACAAGACACGGTGATGGGCGTGGTTTTTTCCGGCATGTTCGGTTTCGGCATGGTGCTCTACACCAAGGTCGACACCAACGTACACCTCGATCATATCCTGTTCGGCAACATGCTGGGTGTTGGGGCTGAAGACCTTTGGACGGCTGGGCTTGTCGGGGCTTTTGTGACCCTGACGCTAGCCGTCAAATGGAAAGATCTGCTGCTGCATGCATTTGATCCGGCACAGGCGCGGGCCATCGGTCTTCCGGTCGGCGTTCTGCACTATGGTCTGTTGTCGATCCTGTCGCTCACCATCGTTGCGACACTCAAATCAGTAGGTCTCATTCTGGCCATCGGCCTGCTGATATCCCCCGGTGCGATTGCTTTTCTGCTGACCCGTCAGTTCTTGCCGATGATGTTGATTGCCATCCTGACAACGCTTGTAGCCATGTTCGGCGGTGTTTATCTTAGCTTCTGGATCGACAGCTCCCCGGCACCGACCATCATCCTGTTTCTGACAGGCCTCTTCATTCTGGCTTTTTCCTGGCGCCAGATGCAAAATAAGCGTTCGGACAGAATCCAGGCGGCGTAGACCACGCCCACAGTCAAGGGGAAAGCGGCTGTCGCGCTGCCATGTAATGCAGAGAAAGCCCGCTTCAGAATGGTTTGCTTGATAGGCTGATCACTCATTGTGGTTATTCAATTGACAAGAGGTCGCTGCCTCTCCGGTTGCCATAAGCAACAGCAAGAAGATGTAAAAACACAAAAATAAACATGCTTTGAAGATTTATGGTGCTGCCGGAGAGATTCGAACTCTCGACCTCTCCCTTACCAAGGGAGTGCTCTACCCCTGAGCTACGGCAGCATCTATAGTCCATGGTTGGGTCCTGCTTATTTGAACACTGTCCAAATAATAGTTCGGGGCGAACCTTACATCCAACGCACTTCATTTGTAACCGGCCAGAACACCCAACCGGATTTCGGGCTTTTGCCACAGTTGGCTTTAGCGTGCAAGCGGCAAGTTCCGGTTTTTCCGATTGAAGCCCAAGGCATGGCCCAAGGATCTGCGCTGGCACGTGGGGGATGTGGGAAAAGACGCTGAAACCGGTCGGCGGGCTGAAGTTCCTGGTCTGTCTATCGCCTGTGGAAAGTCAGCTTTTTTGAGCGGGGCGGTGATGGTCGCAATATGTCCGTCAAGCTTGCGCGGCCTGTATGGAGAGGCATATAGGAGAGTTAGCTCAGGCAATCTGTCAGCAACACCTTCTGAGGGCCGTGCCGGTTGAGGAAAGGGGGAATTTGCGTCAGGATGCAGACCTATTCAGCGACCTTGTTTGTTTTAGGCAGCGTATCGTTGGACAAGGCGATTATCGAGAATGTTGGAAGTTTGGGCGATTCATAATGCAGGATAAATCCGGAGAAGGTCCCGGGAACAATGGGGATGCAGCAGATGTGGCACAAGTGACACCGCCTGTTCCTGTGACCAAGGCCAAGTCTAAGAAGCCCGGAAAGGAAGAGCGCATGGCAGAAGCGCTGCGGGCAAACTTGCGCCGGAGAAAATCAGCAGCGAAGGTTCGCAAAGCCTTAGAGACCGGAAATGAATAAGCTCCGAGTGCGATCTGGATTTGGGGCGAGCTTATATAAATCCTGAAAGGCTGCTGCAGGCGCAATCGCCCTTGGCTTGCCGCCTTGTTGCCTTGCATGGGCCACATGTTGCGTGTAGATGCCGAGTTTACAAGATTTACAGCGCTGCGAAGCAAGCCTTTTGGGACTGCATTCGGGGGCAATTGACCATTAAGGTGGGATTATGGACAGCATAAAGGTTGTCGGGGGCGCGCAGCTCAACGGCATTATTCCGATTTCAGGCGCGAAGAATGCAACGCTGCCGTTGATGATTGCCTCGCTGCTGACCGATGAAACCTTGACGCTTTCCAACGTTCCGCGCTTGCGTGACGTGGCACAGCTGACACAGATCCTGTCGAATCACGGTGTCGATTATTCGGTCAACGGCAAGCGCAATGGCCAGGATGAGCTGGAAGGTCAAACCCTCAGCCTGACAGCTCGCGAGATTGTCGACACGACAGCCCCTTATGAGCTGGTGTCCAAGATGCGCGCCAGTTTCTGGGTGATTGGTCCGTTGTTGGCCCGCATGCATGAAGCCCGCGTGTCCTTGCCGGGCGGTTGTGCCATCGGCACCCGCCCCGTCGATTTCTTCATTGATGGCCTGGCAGCGCTTGGGGCGGATATCGAGATTGATGCCGGTTACGTTGTGGTCAAGGCTCCTGGTGGCCTGGTTGGCAATCGTGTTGAGTTTCCAAAGGTGTCCGTCGGGGCGACCCACACCATCATGATGGCAGCGACCCTCGCCAAGGGCGAGACGGAAATCATCAATGCTGCTTGTGAACCGGAAGTCGTTGATCTGGCCAATTGCCTGATCGCCATGGGCGCTAAGATCGAAGGGGCAGGAACACCAACCATTCGTATTCAGGGTGTTCATCGGTTGCATGGTGCTCATCATGCGGTGGTTGCTGACCGGATCGAGACCGGAACCTACGCTATGGCTGTGGCCATGACGGGGGGAGAGATCTTGCTCAAGGGCGCGCGCGCAGATCTGCTGCACAGTGCTCTTGATGTCTTGCGTCAGACAGGTACCGAGATCACCGAAACGCCTACCGGTTTGAAAGTCTATCGCAATGGCAACGGCATCCAGCCTGTGGACATCACGACGGAGCCTTTTCCGGGCTTTCCAACGGATCTGCAAGCTCAGTTCATGGCTTTGATGACCCGCGCAGGTGGCCAGAGCCGGATCACCGAAACGATTTTCGAAAACCGCTTCATGCACGTTCAGGAACTGGCCCGCCTTGGTGCGCAGATCCATATTGATGGCCGCACCGCCATCGTCGATGGTGTGTCTGCTCTTCAGGGCGCACCGGTGATGGCAACAGACCTTCGAGCTTCTGTCTCGCTGGTGATTGCCGGACTGGCAGCTGAAGGGGAAACATCGGTCAGCCGGGTCTATCATCTGGATCGTGGTTTTGAGCGGCTCGAAGACAAGCTGACCCGGTGCGGCGCGCAAATCGAGCGTGTCTCCAGCTAGTCATAGAGGGCCGTTCTCTATGATTGGGGAGCGGTCCAAGTCTTGAACTGCTGATGCATGCGAGCTGGCTTTGCTGATTGGCACATTGTCAAAAACGCATTTAGCAGTTAGGTCATCAGCCTGCCGATGGCCGTATTGTGCCAGAGGCTGAACAGGGGATGTGTCTTTGGCCACGGAACAGCTGAAACTTGCCGCTCTGGACGATGAAGATCTTCAGGTCGTGTCTGCTCACGTTCAGGATGCCGTCCTGACAGTTGGTGACATCCGCTTTTTGCCGAAAGAGCAGAGAGCTATCTTCGCGATGAACCGCTTTGTCTGGGATAAAGCCGCGGACAAGCGCACCAAGGAACATGAGCGCCGGCGTGCGGCTTTATCGGTCTCCCAGGTGACATCGATGAAGGCTGCTGGTATTCGCCAGGATGCAAAAGCCGCGGTGCTGGCTCTGCTGGCTGTGACGTTTGAAGAAACCGAGGCACCTGCGGGCCGGATAAGCCTCAGCTTTGCCGGTGGCGGAACTCTGGTTCTCGAAGTCAACTGTATTGAGGTTCAGCTTTCGGATCTTGGCGCTGCCTGGGGCACGCCCAATCAGCCGGACCACGAGCTGGACTAGGTTCCAATCCCTAGATAATCGCGGCGGGTGCGCCTGTCGGAACGAAGCCAAGGAGTGTCAGACGTGGCCATACGTCTTTCAAATCAGGATGCCGATTTCGAAACCCGTTTCTCCGAGCTTTTAGCTGGAAAGCGCGAAGTCTCTGAAGACGTTGATCACATCGTCAGGGATATTCTGGACGATGTTCGCGTGCGCGGTGATGCTGCTGTTCTGGAATATACTGCCAGGTTCGACCGGCTCGATGTCACCGATATGGCTGAGTTGAAAGTCTCCGAAGCACGCGTTGACGAGGCCATGAAGCAGGTGCCTCAGGCAACCCTTGATGCCTTGATCCTCGCGCGTGATCGCATTCAGTCTCATCACGCCCGGCAGATGCCGAAAGATGATCGGTATACCGATCCGATTGGCGTCGAGCTTGGTTCGCGTTGGACTGCTGTGGAATCCGTCGGGCTATATGTCCCAGGCGGATTAGCCTCTTATCCAAGCTCCGTTTTGATGAATGCGGTGCCAGCCAAGGTGGCGGGCGTCGAACGCATTGCCATGGTGGTGCCGAGCCCGGACGGACAGTTGAACCCTCAGGTTCTGGCAGCTGCGCGCATTGCTGGCGTTTCCGAAATCTATTGCATTGGCGGCGCTCAGGCCGTGGCCGCGCTGGCATATGGCACGGACACAATTGCACCGGTCAGCAAGGTTGTCGGCCCGGGGAATGCGTTCGTTGCAGCGGCCAAGCGCCGTGTTTTTGGCACCGTCGGCATCGATATGATCGCGGGGCCATCTGAAGTTCTCGTTGTTGCGGACGCGGACAATGATCCTGATTGGCTGGCCGCCGACCTTCTGGCGCAGGCAGAGCATGATGCGGTCGCCCAGTCGATCCTGATCACGGACAGTGCTGATCTGGCGACGGCGGTCGAAGAGGCTGTCGAACGTCAGCTCAAGATCTTGCCGAAAGCCGAGATCGCAGGAGCCAGCTGGCGGGACTTTGGGGCTGTGATCGTGGTCGATGACCTGGAACAGGCCTTTCCGCTTGTGAACCGGATTGCCGCAGAGCATTTGGAGCTTGCGGTGGCTGATCCAGAAGCCATGCTGGACAAGGTGCGTAATGCAGGTGCCGTATTCCTGGGGCGTTATACGCCAGAGGCGATTGGCGATTATGTCGGTGGATCGAACCATGTGCTGCCCACGGCGCGCTCGGCACGCTTTTCCTCCGGCCTGTCTGTACTTGATTTCGTCAAACGCACATCTATTCTGAAATGCAATGCTGAGAACTTGCGCCAGATCGGCCCGGCTGCAATTGCCCTTGGCGAGGCTGAAGGTTTGGCGGGTCATGCACGATCTGTTGCGATACGGCTGAATCTCTAACCAGGCGGGACAATGGGATGTTGGACGTAGAGGGCATGGATGCAAGCGGCGGAAAGCTGATCGATGTCGTTCTCGATGAGACGTCTATTGCCCGCTCGACTCCTGAGGTTGAAAATGATCGTGCAGTTGCGATCTACGATCTGATTGAGGAAAACAGTTTTCAACCGGTCGGGCATCCTGCAAGCAATTATGTTCTGCGCTTGTCCGTGATCGAGAAGAAGCTTGTGTTTGAAATTGCAGGCGAGGAGGGCGAGGTTATCGTGACACATGTCCTGTCGCTGACGCCTCTGCGCAAGATCGTCAAGGATTACGATTTCATTTGCGAAAGCTATTACGAGGCCATCCGTCATTCCAGTCCGAGCCAGATTGAGGCAATCGATATGGGGCGTCGTGGCGTTCATAATGAAGGATCCGAGATCCTGATGGAACGGCTTCAGGGGAAGGTGGATGTCGACATGACCACGGCACGACGTCTCTTTACGCTCGTCTATGCCCTTCACTGGAAGGGTTAGGCGTATTGACCGGGCCGGGCGCGCGTCCGAGTGCGGTATTGTTTGCTTGCGGCATGAACGCCGTGCGCTCCCCCATGGCCGCAACAATCGCGCGGAACTTGTTTCCAAATCAGATTTACGTCCGCTCCGCAGGAGTTCGTCAGGGGAAGCCGGATCCCTTTGTCGATGCGGTGATGGCCGAAATCGGTATGGACACCAGCAAGCATCAGCCCAAAACGTTTGAGGAGCTGCAGGAGTCTGGTTTCGACCTTGTGTTGACACTGGCACCAGAAGCTCACCACAAGGCGCTGGAGCTGACCCGGACCGAGGCGGTGGAAGTTGAATACTGGCCAACCATGGACCCGACACTTGCCACCGGAAGCCGGGAGCAGATCCTCGATTCGTATCGTGGTATCCGCGATCAACTGATGATGCGTATCAAGAAACGGCTTGCATGGACCCCTCCGCCGAGCGGTTAGAGGGGCGTTGATCGCTGTCAGCGAGCTTTAAGCTTCAATATCTGCCATTTTGTTGATAATGGACATGAAACAAAGGTTCACATTCGAGTCACGATCCGTTAGGTTCGCCGCTCATCTGAACGCCTTAATCAGGATACCACATGGCCAAAGAAGAAGCTCTGGAGTTTCCGGGCGTCGTCTCGGAACTGTTGCCGAACGCAACTTTTCGCGTAAAGCTTGAAAATGATCACGAAATCATAGCTCATACCGCCGGGCGCATGCGTAAAAACCGTATTCGCGTGCTTGCAGGCGATAAGGTTCTGGTCGAAATGACCCCGTACGACCTGACCAAGGGTCGGATCACGTATCGCTTCAAATAACACTGAGCGCGAGCAAAACGGCAGACGATGGCTGTGGCAGGCATGACAAAGGCTCCCTTATTGATCCTGGCTTCTGCCTCGCCGCGTCGCCTTGCATTGTTGCAGCAGATCGGGCTGGAGCCTGATCATCTGATGCCGTCTGATGTCGATGAGACGCCGAAGAAGCTGGAAACCCCGCGCGCTTTGGCGCTGCGGTTGGCAAAGGACAAGGCACAAGCTGTTCGCTCGCTCGTTAGTGACTCAGCGGATTTGAAGCAATCAGTCGTGATCGCCGCAGATACAGTCGTCGCTGTCGGACGTCGTTGCTTGCCGAAAACAGAGATGACAGATCAGGCTCTTGCCTGTCTGTCGTTGCTGTCGGGCCGTGGGCACCGCGTCTTTACAGGTGTGGCTGTTGTCGGCGAAGACGGGCGCATGAGGTCCAAAGTCGTTGAGACGCGGGTTCGTTTCAAACGCCTTTCTCGTCAGGACATTGATGACTATGTCGCGTCGGGCGAGTGGCGTGGCAAGGCCGGTGGCTATGCCATTCAGGGGCTTGCCGGAAGCTTCGTCGTGAAGCTTGTTGGCTCTTACCCAAGCGTTGTTGGTCTGCCTTTGGGAGAGACCGTGTCTCTTCTTTCGGCGGCCGGTTACCCTGTTCACCAAGCTTGGGCAACATCTGGGTCTTGAACGATCAGTTGTTGCGTCGAAGTTTGATCACGAGTGCGTCATGAGCAATCCCGATCAGCCTAGCAGTCGCCGTATGCGGCCTTGTCCGACATGCTCCAAGCTGTCGACTGAAGAGAATTATCCGTTTTGTTCAACCAGGTGTGCGCAGGTCGATCTTCACCGATGGTTGTCCGAAGGCTATTCGATCCCTGTTGTCGAGACTGACGAGTCAGAAGATCCTGACCTCGATGAGTTCCGGGACTAGGGCTCGGACCCATAAAATTGCATGCACTGGTCGATCTGGAACAGGTCGGATGCGAGGCGCAAAAAGGATGGAAACCTGGAAGGTTTTCGAGTTTTGGCAACACTGCAGACGGCTTGTTCCAGATCGATCCGAAGGACGATGAACCTGCTGCGGATGGCGGCGTCAAAGCTCTTGACCTATGCAAGGCATAGTTCTTCAAGCCTTTCCTACCCCTGCTTTGCAGGTTCAACGCCAGTGGATCCAATTTTATGGGTCCGAACCCTAGCTCCATAAATGCGATTGAGTTTAATAAGCCGGCCAATAATTTGGGCGGCTTTTTTGTTTTTGTATTGTTTTTGGGCGAATGAGTAAAAAAAATCTCTTGTCGTGAAAAAATATTCACTGTCATAATAGGCTCGTAAAGACGTCATGTAGGGCGCATAAAATACGCGCCAGGGGAAGTCTGACATTTCGCCGGGTTGGCGCGTCAGGCTCCCGCAGGATGACGAACAGCAGCACACACCTGTTTCGGCAGTGAAGCTGGAACGGGCAAGGATACCCAATCAGAGGCGACGCACTGATGAATAAGTTCCTTTTTGGCGCAGCCGCGCTTGCCATGACCACAGCGCTCTCCAGCGCAGCGATGGCCGACTATTCCCTGACGATCCTTCACACCAATGATGTGCATTCACGCATTGAGTCGATTAACAAATACGACTCAACTTGCGGTGCGGAGAACGAAGCCGAGGGCAAATGCTTCGGCGGCGTTGCTCGTATCAAGACCAAGATTGATGAACTTCGCTCGGCCTTGACCAGCGAAGGGAAGAATTTTGTCGTGGTGGACGCTGGTGACCAGTTTCAAGGATCGCTGTTCTATACGACCTACAAGGGCGCAGCAGCAGCCGATTTCATGAATGGCATCGGTTATGATGTGATGGCCGTTGGCAATCATGAATTTGATGATGGTCCCGCAGCCCTTGCAGGTTTTCTGGACAAAGTCACATTTCCCGTGATCTCCGGAAACCTGGATCTGGACAACGAGCCTCTATTGAAAGGGAGCGTTCCAGGCACATTGGTGCTTGAACGCGGCGGGGAGAAAATTGGCTTTGTGTCCAGTCTTGCGGAAGACACGGTTGAAACCTCTTCTCCAGGCGAGGGCGTCAAGTTCCTGAATTCGGAAGCATCGCTCAAGGCGCAGGTTGCCGAGCTGGAGGCAGCTGGCATCAACAAGATCATTGCGATCACCCATGAAGGTCTTCCAAAGGACAAGCTGATTGCAGCAGCCGTGCCGGGCATTGATATTATTGTTGGCGGTCATTCCCATACGCTTTTGTCCAACACACAGGACAGAGCTGAAGGGCCTTATCCTGTTCTGGTGAAAAACCCGGACGGCAAGGATGTTCCCATCGTCCAAGCCTATGCCTACAGCAAGTTTGTTGGCGATATTGAAGTCACCTGGGATGATGATGGCAATGTGATCAAGGCCGTCGGTGAGCCTATTCTTCTGGATGCTTCGGTCACGCCGGATGAGGAGTTTGCTGCGCGTATCACCGAATTGGCCGCGCCGCTTGATGAGATCCGCAAGGAAGTGGTTGCCGAGTCTGCCGCGATGATCAATGCAGACCGGACAGTCTGCCGTGCTCAACAGTGCGAAATGGGAACTCTTGTCGCTGATGCCATGCTTGCACGGGTCATGGATCAAGGCATCCAGATGGCCATTCAGAATGGTGGCGGTCTACGTGCTTCCATCGATGCTGGTGAGGTGACAATGGGCGAAGTTCTCACCGTCCTGCCGTTCCAGAACACCTTGGCGACATTCCAGTTGAAGGGCGCTGATGTGATTACTGCGCTTGAAAACGGCGTGTCTGAAGTCGAGGATGGTGCCGGTCGTTTCCCTCAGGTCGCAGGTCTGAAATACACCTTCACCAAGGCAAAGCCTGCTGGTGAACGCATCAGCGATGTTGAAGTCATGGAAGGTGGCGCTTGGGGCCCGATTGATCTGGAAAAGGTCTACGGTGTTGTTACCAACAACTACATGCGCGGCGGTGGCGATGGTTACAAGATCTTCGCGACGGCAGGCACAAACGCCTATGACTACGGTCCTGATCTGGCGGATGTCGTTGCGGAGTATCTCTCTGAAAAGACTGGTTATACGCCTTACACAGATGGCCGTATTACCGAAAAATAAGCCTGATTTGGCTTGAGGTGAACAGAAAGGCGTGCTGCGTATAGAGCACGCCTTTTTGGTTTTCATGATCAGTATGGCAGGTGATGGAACGTCGGGTTTGGTGGAATGCCTGGCCCGGTTTTGAGGCTTGGAATGTGGTCCGGTAAGCGCAATTCGAAGAGCTCAGCCCATGCTGGTGTGGAGCAGAGCTCAATTGGGGACAATGCAGCGCTTGGGGAATTGCAAGGCTGTTGTCTGTCTTGCACCGTCTTGCAGGAACGCATTGAATAAAAAGGATTTTTGAGTTTATACAGAGAACGCAAAAGAAGCTGGAAAAACTTTGCCAGGGCGCTGGACAAGCGTCATTTGAACTTCTATAAGACCCGAGCTTTCGGCGCACAGGGAACCCTGCAAAGCGCCGAGTTGCCCGGATAGCTCAGTTGGTAGAGCAGCGGATTGAAAATCCGCGTGTCGGTGGTTCGAATCCGCCTCCGGGCACCATTTATCCCTTTCAAACTTATGATGTAAATTTGATTGGCCTAATTGGTCGCCTCTAGGGCGTGACGCTTATGAGCTCAGCTCGTTTTATGCGTTTTCGCGCTGATGGCGTCATTCTCCCGGAACTTTGCCATATTATTTTCTACAGTTGAGCTTGGTCTTTTCCATTTTTGATCCCGATTGGGGATGACCATTGCACTGTTTCATATGTTCCCTCCTGCCGTCTTGCGGCAGAAGGGAGATCGTCAGGTGTCATTCGCGCTCAAAGGGCGAAATTTCAAGGTTTAAGCGCTTGGGCCGATCATGAGTTCAGGGCGGACAAGCGTATCGAATTGCTCTGCAGTGGTATATTTCAGCCGCAGCGCTTCCTCGCGCAGGGAAGTGCCGTTCTTGTGGGCATACTTGGCGATCTCGGTTGCCTTGTCATAGCCAATCGCAGGCGCCAGCGCTGTGACGAGCATCAAGGAGCGTTCCATCAAGCGGGTGATGTTGTCTTCATTTGCGGTTATCCCGGCCACGCAGCGGTCGGCAAAGCTGACGGAGGCATCTGCCAGAAGTTTGATCGACTGAAGCATCGCATTGGCCATCACCGGCTTGTAGACGTTCAGTTCAAAGTGCCCCTGACTTCCGGCAAAAGACATGGTCGCCTGATTGCCGTGAACTTGCGTACAGACCATCGTCAGGGCTTCACACTGGGTCGGGTTGACCTTTCCGGGCATGATGGATGACCCCGGTTCGTTTTCCGGCAGCGACAGTTCGCCAAGCCCGGAGCGTGGGCCGGATCCGAGAAAACGAATGTCGTTGGCGATCTTGAACAAGGACGTTGCGATCGTATTGAGCGCCCCGTGAGCGTAGACATAGGCATCGTGGGCGGCGAGGGCCTCAAACTTGTTTGGGGCCGTGCGGAACGGAAGGCCTGTGATGGAGGCAACTTCAGCAGCGAAGCTCTCGGCAAAACCCTGCTTGGTGTTCAGGCCTGTTCCGACGGCTGTGCCGCCCTGAGCGAGATCAAACAGCCCGTCAGAAGCTTCCGTGACACGGCGAATGCCAAGGTCCAGCTGCGCCATGTAACCGCTGAATTCCTGACCTAGTGTCAGCGGCGTTGCATCCTGGGTATGGGTCCGGCCGATTTTAACAATGTCGGTCCACGCCTCCACCTTTTTGCCCAGCTCATTCTTCAGATGCTTGAGGGCAGGCAGAAGAGACTCGTGGATCTCCCGGGCTGCTGCAATGTGCATGGCTGTCGGGAAGGTGTCATTGGAAGACTGGCTCATGTTGCAGTGATCGTTCGGATGCACTGGCGTCTTTGAGCCGATCTCGCCGCCCAGAATCTCGATGGCCCTGTTGGAGACGACTTCGTTCGCATTCATGTTGGACTGTGTGCCGGAACCTGTCTGCCAGACCACAAGGGGGAAGTTATCGTCAAACTGGCCATCAGCGACTTCGTGAGCGGCCTGGTCTATGGCTTTGGACAATTCCGCGTCCAGTTTGCCCTGCTTCAGGTTTACGCGGGCTGCGGACTGTTTGATGACGCCGAGAGCATGCACAAGCGGCTTGGGCATCGTCTCGCCGCCGATCGGAAAATTGATCAGGGAGCGGGCGGTCTGTGCGCCATAATATTTGTCGGCCGGGATTTCGAGTGGGCCGAAAGAGTCTGTCTCTGTGCGGGTGGTCTTCATCATTGTGTTCTCCGTCTGGCGTGTCGGGGGCATGTGCGCACGTCAGGCCCAAGACTTTGGGCTGTCTGCTGATAAATACAAGGCGTTACCACCTTGATCCGGCGTTTCAAGCGGTCTGAAAATACCGGTGCCTAGGACATGCGGGGTGATTTGTGTCAGTGGGAAAGCGAGGTGCTGCGTTCCGGGGCATTGTCAGCACCGCGTATGGCATTTTGGACCTGCGCGTCAAAGATCGGGTGAAGTCTGAGGCGCTGCATGGACAAGGCGGTTGCCAGCTGGAACGCGGATTGGGCCATGATGTCCTGCCCACTGACGGGGAACATGGCCTGAAGACATGTCTGAATGCAGGCATGATCGCGATGTTGGATCGAGGACATCAAGGAGAGGGATAGAAACTCATCGCGCGCAAGGCAGGGGCAATTCAGGCAATGATATCCGGTTTGACACAGCGCCCAATATCCATAGTTAGAGGAATAGAGCCACATGGCTTCAAGAACGCTTCTGGTGTCCGCGATGTCATTTTGCGAGGTGAGAAAATTGCAAATCTCCGGTCCGGCGCTCACATGGTCTTCCTCATAGCTGTTGAGGAGGCCTCTCATTCCAAGAATAAACAGCCGCTCAGGCTGATGCTGCCGCCAAACTTGTGTGTCGCCCTGACGTGATTGAGAGGTCATTGGCTCATCCTTGATACGCCGCCGTGAAAATTGCTCTGTCACCTGAAATATAAAATATGAATATAATATTCAAGTTTATTTTCAAGCCGGTTTCTTCACGGTTTGTGAGGGCGCGTTTTAGATCGGACGGTTAAGTCACCTGTTCGTTTCCAGGCATGTGCCACTGGGGCCGAACTCTGCGCGTCTGCGCACAATAACTGCGGGTGCCGGTTATTCTGAAAAGCTTCTAAGCGTACTGACGCCGCCGTCGACCGCGATGGTTTGGCCTGTGATAAAGCTCGCATCGTCGGATGTAAGCAGAGCGGCAGCACGGGCGACTTCATCGAGATGGGCGACCCTGTGGCTCGGGGTGGCCGAGATCCAGTTGGAGCGGGTGCCGGGATCTGGCCCCATTCCGCCATCGACAGCCCCAGGTGCCAAAACATTGATGCGAATGCGGTAGGGAGCAAGTTCAACAGCAATGACACGTGCCAGAGAGGCAATCGCCCCTTTGGATGCTGCATAAGCTCCCCGGTTCGCGACACCGACCTGACCATGGATTGAGGTGATGAAGACAATTCTGCCGCCGTCCTCCAACATCATTCTGGCGGCACTTTGAGCGATCCTTACGGCACCACGCACATTGGTGTCCAGATGGGCGGCCATGTCTTCTTCTGTGATTTCAAGGAAGCTGGCACTGCGCAGAATTCCCGCTGCATGCACCAGAACATCGAGCCCCCCGAGGCTGACCCGTGCGGCCTCCATGGCGTCCTTTACAGACTGCGGATCATTGATATCGACTTGAAAAAACGGCACCGGGGCATTGTCCGGAACAACGCGGTCAAGTCCGATCACCTGATCGCCGCGTGCCCTGAGCGTGTTGACGATGCGCTGCCCCAACGCTCCGGCGGCTCCGGTGACGATTGAGCGGAAGGCTGGGATCTCTGACATGGTATCAGTCCTGAAGTGGCAGTATCTGTAAGGACAAAAGCACGGCCATACGCTGAGCAGCGATCTTTGTGGCAGCCTGCAAATAGATGATGATTTGACCTACAGGTTTTACTGGCCCCATGTCCATTGCAAAGGGGCCAGTGAACAGTTTTCTATCCCGGCGGATGCGTCCGGGTTTTCTCTACAGACGGTCTATGATGGTTTCACAGTCGCGCCGAAGTAACCGCGCGGGATGAGCCCATTGTCGTAAGCATCGCGCTCCAGACCTTCCCGGTAATCAGGATGCGCCAGTGCGATCAGAGCCTTTGCCCGCTCGGCCATGCTCTTGCCCTTGAGGTTGGTGATCCCGTATTCGGTCACGACATACATCATGTCGGCGCGGGTGGTTGTCACTGCATTGCCAGGTGTCAGCCCCAGCACGATGCGGCTGCGTCTTTCGCCGCGACGTTCAAAGGTGGAGGACAGGCAGATGAAGGACTTGCCGCCCTTGGAGGCATAGGCCCCACGTGCGAACTGTGCCTGTCCGCCCGTGCCGGTCAGATGCCGATGGCCGTCGGTTTCGGAGGCCGCCTGTCCGCCGAGATCCATCTGGGTCGTGTTGTTGATCGCAACGACCTTGTCGTTTTGCATGATGTTCTGCGGTAGGTTTGTATAGTCCACCGCATGAAATTCGACGTCCGGATTGTGGTCAATCGCATCATAGAGATAGGTCGATCCCAGAGCGAAGGTGCAGACCATTTTGCCGGGGTTGATCTGTTTGCGCGCACCGGTAATCCGACCAGCGCGATACAGATCGATAATACCGTCGGTCAGCATCTCGGTATGGATGCCAAGATCTTCTGCAGTGCTGTCTTGCAACAGGCTGCAGACGGCATTCGGCATGCCGCCGATCCCGATCTGAAGGCATGAGCCATCCTCGATCTCGTCAATGATCAGGCGCGCCACGGCCTTGTCGACTTCACTCGGTGCCGGATTTGGCAGCTCAGGCGCAGCTGCATTGTCGCCTGCAATGACATAGTCGACTTCGTCCTTGTGGATCGAAACGCCATCGCCCAGCACATGGGGAATTCCGGTTGTTTCCTCAATGATGACCATGCGGGCGCGTTCGATCATGGCACGCAGCCAAAGGGTGGCGGCGCTGAGGTTGAAATTGCCATCGGCATCCATGGGCCGGGCTTTCACAACAAGGATGTCGATCGGCTCTATGAAGCGGCGGTAATAATCAGGGATTTCACCCAGATTGACCGGCATATAATTGGCCCGGCCTGCGTCATGCATTTTGCGGTCATAGCCTGAGAAATGCAGATTGACCCAGTGGAACACTTCTCCCTCTGGATCTGCTTCAAGCACGGCGCGTGGCTTCACGGATAAACAGGAACGAAACCCGACGTTGGAAAGCTCAGACTTGCGTTTCGCCAATGCCGCGTCAAAGACGTCCGGCTGACCGAAAATTGCTCCGTAGTCGAGCCACATGCCCGGGCGCACCAATCCAGCGGCCTCTTCAGCGGAGATCCGTTTCATGGGCGCGTTCGCTTGCCGTTTCATCATCTTGCTCATCCGTTGACCACATTATTGTCGCAAAAGCTAACAGGGGCGAAATCCGTTTGCACCCCTCTTTAGAAGGTGGCAACGAGATTTTGCCCCGCGCAACGGTACATGTGCGCAGGGACGTGACTGGATGGGGCATAAGCGCCAATCGGCCCTAAGGGAGCGCGCAATCAGGCGTGCAGCGTTTGGATTGACGTGAATTCCTTCAGGCCTTCGGTGCCGAATTCAGTTCCAAGGCCGGATTGTTTGACGCCGCCGAAGGGCGCGTTGGGATTGAGGCCACCGTGCCCATTGATCCAGACGGAGCCAGATTCCATCCGCAATGCCAGTTTTTTAGCTGCGGCAATGTCTTTGGACCAAACCGATGCGCCAAGACCCATGGACGAGGCATTAGCTGCCTTTATAGCGTCCTCGACATTGCTGTAGCGGATGATCGGCAGGACCGGACCGAATTGCTCTTCATCAACGATGCGCATGCCGTCCTTGGCATCTGCAATCAATGTCAGCGGGTGGATGTAGCCAGCTTCAGTGCTTCGTTTGCCGCCGAGAATTATACGTGCTCCCTGGTCGACTGCATCTGAAATAAGGTCTTCGACCTTGGCAAGTTGTGCTGCGTTTTGGATGGGGCCAAGCACACTGTTTGTATCCGCTCCTGAACCGACTTTGATGTTTGCGGTAAAGGCTGCAAATTCTTTGCAGACATCCTCATAAATGCTGTCGTGCACATAAAGACGCTTCATGCATGCACAGGTCTGACCACTGTTGATGAAGGCGGACCAGAACAGGCCTTCCGCGATCTGTCTCGGGTCAACATCGGGCAGCAGGATACCGGCATCATTGCCGCCGAGTTCAAGCGTCAGACGTTTGAGCGTACCGGCAGCAGAGGCCATGACTTTCTTGCCGGTCTCTGTCGAACCGGTAAAGGTCACCTTGGCGACATCAGCGTGGCCGGTTAAAACCGGGCCGAGGTCATCAGGGCCTGTAACAACGTTCAAAACACCTGCTGGCAAAACCGTGTTGAGGATCTCAACCATGCGCAACGTCGAGAGTGGGGTATAAGGCGACGGCTTGATCACCACGGTGTTGCCTGCGCGGATTGCCGGGGCAATGTGCCAGATGCCGATCATCAATGGCCAGTTCCACGGTGTGATCGAGGCCACGACACCCAACGGCTTGCGGTGGACTTCTATCAGGCCTTCATTGTCGTCCTTGATCACCTCAACCGGCAATTCCAGTTCGGCAGTGTTGCCGGCCCAGACCTGGCAGCCGCCGAGTTCAAAGTCGGCACCAAGGCCACCGCGGGGCTTGCCTTGTTCGGTGCTCAGCAGTGTTGCCAATTCATTAGCGTGTGCCGCAAGGACCGCCGCCATATCGCGGCAGGCCTGCTTTCGCACATCATCACTCGTGATGCTCCAGCTGGCATAGGCCGTTTTTGCCGCTGCGACAGCCGCGTTGACATCATCAACAGTGCCCGATGGACATTGACCCGCGCTGCCGCCGGTCGATGGGTTGATGACATTGAAGGTTTCGGTTTTGGTGACGACTTTGCCGTCAATCGTCATGGCGAATTGGGTCATGGTTCTGTCCTCAAAAATGTCTGATCAGGCGTGCGGCGCTGGATGCAGGAACTGCCAAGGCGATGTTTCTGATCCGCGTGGCACTGGCACCTCGATGAGGGCGGGACCGCCGCTGGCGAGCGCAGTTTCAATGGCTTTCTCCAGAGCTTCCGGCGTTTCCGCCTTCGTGGCAGACATGCCAAAGCTCTTGGCCAGAGCAACAAAATCCGGGTTGACCAGATCAGCGCCGAGCAGGCGACCATCAAAGACATTCATCTGGTCACGGCGGACATTGCCATAGGCATTGTTGTTGAACACGACGGCGACAACGCCAATGCCATGTTGGACAGCCGTTGCCAGCTCCTGGACACCAAACATGAAACCACCATCGCCATTGACGGAAACGACGGCTTTGTCCGGATTTGCGACCTTGACCCCAAGGGCGGTGTTGTAGCCAAAGCCCAGATTGTCCTGATAGGCGCAGGTCACATATTGGCGCGGTTCATAGACCGGAAACCCGAAGCGGGCGGTGAAGCCCATCTGGCTGACTTCTTCCACAAAAAAGCCGTCGCGGGGCAGGGCGCGGCGGATTGCGTCGAGATAGCTCATCTGTGGCTGGACGGCTTCACTCTCGGTCCGGGCGCGGGCTTTAATCTCGCTGAATTCTGCGGTGCGACTGGTGACCTTTTGGCCGGACAAAGCTGCGGTCAGCGCATCAGCGGCTTTCGCAGCATCGCCGACTACGCCGAGCTCTGGCTTCAGGCGGACCATTTCGGTCGGGTCGATGTCGATCCTGATCACTTTGAGGCCTGCCGGACGCCACTGCCAGCGCATGAATTGCAGCTCAAGCCGACTGCCAATCCCGATCAGAAGATCACAGTCCTTAAAGTAGTCGTAAGCGGCTATCAGGTTCATCGCGTGCGGATTGTCATCGGCCAAGATGCCTTTGCCTGAGCGGTGTGAGGCGACCGGTGCCTGGATTTTTTCTGCAAGAGCCAGAACCTCAGCAGCTGCATCAAGTGCTCCGCCGCCCACCATGATCATCGGGTTCTTGGCCGCCGCGATCATCTTGGCCGCAGCCTCGATGCTATCTGGATCAAGCGGGGTTTTGTGCTTGGGAGCAAGGGAGGCTGGCTCTGCGGGAGCCTGCTGGCCGAACACATCCCACGGCACTTCGACCGCCACCGGGCGCTGACGGTCCGATGTCATCTCGGTGAATGCGCGGGTCATTTTGTCAGGCGCTTCTGCTGGATGATCAATTCGGTCTGCCCATTTGGTCAGGCCGCGCAAGGTGGCAAGCTGATCTGGCAGTTCGTGCAGTTGGCCGCGTCCTTGTCCGATCAGGTGTGACATGATGTTTCCGGTCAGGCACATCACCGGCGCATTGCCGCCATAGGCCGTGCAGATAGCGGCTCCCGCATTCAGCACACCAGGACCGGGAACAACAGTGAAAACGCCAGGCTTGCCGCTCGACTTCGCATAGCCATAAGCCATGTAGCCAGCGCCTTGCTCGTGCCGTGTATGAATGAACCTGATGTCGTCAGACCGGCGGGCCAAAGCGTCTGAAAATTCATAGGAATGAGCACCGGGTATTCCAAAGAGGGTGTCAACGCCATTTGCAACGAGCGTATCAACCATGTGGTCCGCTGTAGATTTTTTCACGCGATTGCCCTTCGGTCCTGTGTGATTTGAAATTCTGTAAGAAACTAGTTGTTCGACGCGATGGACACATCAAGTAGGGATTGGCTTGAGAGTTCCTGTCGATAGGCTTCAATCAAATGGCTGATGTGGTTTTCCAGCAGTTGGGCTGCCATGTCAGCGTCGCCGCTTTGGCACGCATTGAGCACCTGGTTGTGCTCATCCAGCGAACGGTCCAGCGTGGCATTCATGATGGTGAACAAATGGGTGCGCAGGGCCATCAATGGGCTGATGGTCCGTTTGTAGGCGGAGGCAATTGAGCGGTTTCCGCTAAACTCTACGATGGTCTCATGAAAGCGCAGGTCGCACTTCGTGTAATCAACTGCGCTGCTCGCACGCAAGGCTGTATCCATGTCATCGACGCATTTTTGAAGCGCTGCAACCAGCCCATCCTTGTCCCGGGCGATGGCAAGCCGAACGGACCCGGTTTCCAATAGAGCCCGGTGCTCGCAGATGTCGTCGACGTCTTTGAAATCAGGTGTAAAGACGAATGAGCCGCGTTTCGGCAGAATGTTCACGAGACCTTCTGCCTGCAGGATTGCCAGCGCATCGTGGACAGGCGATCTGCTGATGCCGAGCATGTCTGCCAGACGCTGTTCCGACAGTTTTTGCCCCAACGGCAAATCGCCGGTGATGATGGCATCGCGAATTCTGTCTGCGGTCAGCTCCGTGAGGGATGTCAGCGGATGAATACGGTCGAAGATCTCTTTCATTGCACTGCCAATCAATTTCGTCGACGTAAAACTAACATGTTACATGTTGCTTGACAACTTAGATTGACATGTAACATGTTAGATTGTGGCCGGGAGGTGATGTTCTTCCGATCCGCAATTGTGAGGGTATCGGAGCGTGCACCTTGTCTGAAGCCGATCTTCTGGAAACTGAATGTGAAGCTGTGATTGAGAGCCTGTGTAAAATCGCGGGAGCTGCAAACACGCTGACGGAGCCGTCAGATATGGCGGCTTATCTGGAAGATTGGACGGGCCAGTATCATGGCGAGGCAATCGCCGTTGTAAGGCCGGCGTCTACCCATGAGGTGTCCGAAATCGTCAAGCTTTGCGCCGCGAAGGATATCGCGATTGTGCCGCAAGGCGGGCGAACCGGTCTTTGTGGCGGCGGTGTTCCTGTCCAGGGCAGGCACTCTGTCGTTGTGTCATTGTCGCGCCTGAATGCCATCCGGTCTTTGGACGTTGCCGGGCGCACCTTCGTTGTTGAAGCAGGCGCTGTGCTGGAAGTCTTGCAGGAAGAGGCTGCGAAGAATGGCCTGGTGTTCCCGCTGACTTTTGGTGCCAAGGGGAGTTGCACAATTGGCGGCAATCTGTCGACCAACGCGGGCGGCTCTAATGTGGTGCGTTATGGCAATACACGAGAGCTTTGCATCGGCATTGAGGCTGTGTTGCCCGATGGATCGATCATCAACGCCCTGACCGGCCTTCGCAAGGACAACACGGGCTATGACATTCGACACCTGCTGATTGGCGCAGAAGGCACGCTGGGGATTATCACGGCCGCAGTCTTCAAGCTTTTCCCAAAGCCAACGTCTCGCGCCACCGGATTTCTAGCGGTCTCGTCTCTGGATGCAGCTATTGGGGTTCTCAACAGGATCCAGGACCGCACAGGCGGTGCCGTCGAAGCCTTCGAATATATGCCGCAGCCTGCTGTAGATGTGATTTGCCGTGTTTTTCCCGACATTCGTCCTCCGCTTGAGGGGAATGTTGAAACCGGCATCATGCTGGAGGTCGCCTCAAGCAGGCCATCTGATGCAGCAGAGATGGAAGATGGATCAATCAAATTTCAAAACGAACTCATGGAGATCATGGGGGAGCTGATGGAAGACGGGTTGATCATTGACGCCATGGTTGCCCAGTCAGAACAGCAGCGCGGCGAACTATGGCGCTTGCGAGAGTCCATCCTGGAAGCGATCACCAAAGCCGGTCCAGTCTATCATCTGGATATCTCTTTGCCGTTGGCAAATATTGCGCCCTTTGTTGAGGAGATGGACCGTGAAGCGCTGCGCCTTGGCTTTCGGCCATTGACGGTCGGACATTTGGGCGATGGCAATCTGCATTATGCGTTGGCGTGTACGGACGCAGAGCGCTGGGCAGAGTTGCCGCTCGAAGAAGTGAAATCCTTCGCGTTTTCGCTTCTCAAGCGGTTCAATGGCTCATTCAGCGCCGAGCACGGCATCGGTCAAAGCAAGCTGGCCTTGATGGGGACCCTCAAGGAACCTTCACAACTTGCCATGATGCAGGTTTTGAAAAGCGCCATTGATCCGAAAAATATCATGAACCCCGGCAAGATGGTTGTGGTTTAGAAGAAATATACGCAGTGTTGAGCGTTGCTGATGGCTGTTTTGGAGTACGGAAATGACGAGATTCATCAAGATAGCCTTGCAGTGTTGTCGGTTGGTTATTGTCTCTGCCTTGGGAGGGGCTTCATTGGCTGGCGCGTCGGTTCAAGCGCAGCCGTTTGATGGCTGTCCATCTAGTCCGATCATGGAAAAATTTGCTGACTTTGGACGCACAGGTAAAATGCCTCCCGAGCTTGGGAAATGGCTCAATGACAGTGAGGGGCAATACGTTAAGCCATGGAAGCCATTCGATAATGTTGATTATGTCGGCATTTGCTGGGTGTCCGCGTGGTTGGTTCATACAGACGATGGCTCGGTTCTGATTGATACCCTTTATGGGCCATTCACCGATCAGCTGATCGACAATCTGAAATCAACCGGCGTCGATTTTGACGACATCAAATATGTCCTGATGACACATGGTCATTTTGATCATGTCGGCGGCGCTGCTGCTCTCAAGCCTCATTTGCCAAATGCAACATTTGTCATGACGCAGGGTGGTTGGGATGAAGCTGTGGAATCTGCTGAAGCCTCTCAGGGCACCCGGCGTGCCTGGAAAATGATCAAGCCGGAGATGGTGGTCAAGGATGGCGACCGGATAGAGCTGGGCGGCAATTCTTTCGAAGTTATTGAAACGCCTGGGCATACTTGGGGGACGGCGTCGTATCTTTATGATGTTCAGGACGGCGACCAGACATATCGGGCCATCACAATCGGTGGCCTCGGTCTGAATGCCATCGAAGGCCCGACACAGGTGGAGGCCTATATTGAGAGTGTGGATCGTGTTCGTTCGCTTGTGGAGGATGCGAACGAACATGTTCAGGTTCATTTGACCACGCATGGCTTTTCCAACAATCTGGATGAAAATCGCCAGATTTTGGCGGGCCGCAGTGCTGGAGAACCGAATGTTTTCGTCGATCCGGACGCGCTTCTGACCCAGGTCGGGTCATTGCGCGCAGGGGCGGAAAAGCGGCTCGCGAAAGAGCAGGAAAAGGCAAAGCAATAAACTGAAATTGGAAGTTCTTGGATCTGGGAGATCCACTTTGGGAGGAGATACTATGAGGAATACACTGACAACGCGCCGTGCGGTGCTGGCAGGCTTGGGTGCAACATTGGCTGCACCCGCCTTCATCCGCAATGCCAAGGCAGCGGAAGTGACGCTTCGCCTGCATCATTTTCTGCCGCCGGTCGCGCCGATGCACAGCAAGTTCTTCGTCCCTTGGGCGCAGGAGCTCATGGATGCCACGAATGGTGCCATCGAAGTTCAGATTTTCCCGGCGATGCAGCTTGGCGGCAAGCCACCACAGCTGGCGGATCAGGTGAAAAAGGGCATTGTCGACATTGCTTGGGCATTGCCGACCTATACGCCTGGTCGCTATCCGGTGGCTGAAACCATGGGCCTGCCTTTCATGGTGACCAATGCGGAAAAAACATCGGTTGCCGTGCATGAGTTGATGGATGAATTCGGTGGCGCTGAATATGCAGGCATGAAGCCGCTTGCCTTCTGGAGCCATGATGGCGGCAAACTGCACATGCGCGACACGGCAGTGCGCACCTCGGCGGACCTTCAGGGTAAGAAAATCCGCAGTCCGAACTCGGCGTTTGGTGAACTTCTAACGTCCCTTGGAGCAGAACCCGTCTTCTTCCCGGTCACCGAAATGGTTGTCGGTCTGAGCAACGGTGTGATTGATGGCTGCTGTCTTCCTTATGAAGTCGTCCCGCCGTTCAAACTGCAGGAACTGACCAAGTTTTCCTGTGAAGCGGCCCCTGCTGCACGCGGCCTTTATGCGAACACCAACACACTTCTCATGAACGAGCGGTCTTATGAAGGCCTATCCGATGACCTGCGCGGTGCCGTTGATGCTGCATCGGGTATTGGATTGTCACGGCGTATTGGCAAGACCTTCGATGAATTCGAGGCCGTCGGGCGGAATATCGTTGAGAAGAACGGCAATGAAATTGTCGAAATTTCCCTCGAAGAAATCGCAAAATGGGATGAGGCGGCACAGCCGGTCTATGCCAATTGGGAGACCAGACTCAACGATGCCGGTCATGATGGCGCTGCTGTCATTGCACGTGCAAATGAGCTGCTCGACAAAGGCGCATAAAGCATGTCGGTTTGGTCAAGCTTGTGGCCAGAACAAGGAGGGGGGATAGCTCCCCTCCAGGTCTGGTTTGAACGGTTGTCTCGCGTTTCTGCTGCTGCGGGTGGCGCGGTTATCTTCGGTGTTGCCCTGACGGTCGCGGTTTCAGTTGTGATGCGTAATGTCGGACTGCGTGGCGTGCGGGGAGATTTTGAACTGGTCGAAATGTCATGCGCATTTGCAGCCGGTTTCTTCTTGCCCTTGTGTCAGCTTAACAAGGGTCATGTGATGGTTGATCTTTTTACCGGATGGCTGCCTGTGGAGGCCAACCGTCAGATCGATGCATTCTGGACGCTGCTGTTTGCTGTCGGCTGGCTGTTGCTGAGCTATTTTACGCTGCATGGTCTGTTTGAGATCAAGGATTATGGTGATCGAACCATGCTGTTGTCCTTGCCTCTCTGGTGGGCATTTGTTCCGGCTGTCGTGGGAACTGCCTTGTCTGGCCTGATTGCGATTGCACAAGTATTTCTGTTGCGGGGCCTTGCCTCCACATCTGTTGGACGGTGACAATGGATCCCACCCTCATTTCAATTGTCATGATTGTCGTTCTTCTGGGCGCAATCATCTTGCGCGCGCCGATCGGCCTTGCCATGGCTATTGTCGGATCCGCTGGTTACATGGCGATTGGCAGTGTAGCTGGTTTGCAAGCTTATCTGACCACAGCCTGGCCGGATAAATTTCTATCTTATGATCTGGCTATTGTTCCGCTCTTTATCCTCATGGGGCACCTGGCCACGCGGACTGGCATTTCTGCTGCGCTGTTTTCGGCTTCCAATGCCTGGATTGGCCATTGGAGGGGCGGGCTGGCCATGGCTGCTGTGGCAGGCTGTGCGATGTTCGGCTCGATTTCCGGTTCGTCCATTGCAACAGCGTCAACCATGGCACGGGTCGCATTGCCGGAAATGCGAAAGCACAAATATGGTCGTGCGCTTGCTTCCGGCTCGCTCGCTGCAGGCGGTACGCTCGGGATTCTCATTCCGCCCTCTATCGTGCTGATCATCTATGCGCTGCTGACGGAACAGAACATCGTGAAGCTGTTTCTTGCGGCCACGATCCCGGGCCTGTTGGCTGTGCTTGGTTTTATCCTGGCCATTGCGATCTACGTGCGGCGCTATCCATCTGAAGCGCCTCTGCAGGAGCGTGCCAGTCTTGGCGAACGCATCAGAAGCCTTGGTGATATCTGGCACATCGTCAGTATTTTCATTATCGTCCTTGGCGGTATCTACGGAGGCTTCTTTACCCCGGCAGAAGGCGCATCAATCGGGGTTGTTCTGACTGCTTTCTCTGGCCTTTTGACCCGGACGCTAAATCTGTCGAACCTGGTGGACAGCCTGATTGATACGGCAGGTGCCAGCGCCATGATTTTCGTCATTATTTTCGGAGCGGATTTGTTCAATGTTGCGCTCGCTCTGTCCCGGATGCCGACGACCCTCGCAGACTGGTTTATTGCGGCGCAAATCACACCATTGGCTGTCTTGCTGCTGATTGTAGTCTTCTACCTGGTCATGGGGTGCGTCATGGACAGTCTGTCGATGATCGTTCTGACTGTGCCGGTGTTCTTCCCGACAATGATGAGCCTCGACTTTGGCATGTTGCCCGAGCAGCAAGCGCTTTGGTTTGGTATTTTGACCTTGGTCGTGGTTGAGGTCGGCATGATCACGCCACCTGTCGGAATGAACTTGTTCATCATTTCGGCAATCGCCAAGGACATTCCCACCAGAGACATCTTTCGTGGGACCGTCCCGTTCATCATTTCCGAAGCTGTTCGAATTGTCCTGCTGATTGCCTTCCCAATCCTGAGCTACGGTCTTGTGATGTTGTGGAACTGATTGAGTTATTTTGATTTCTTTGGCTTTGGCCTGACGAATTTCCCAAACTGTCTTCGGTACGGGCAAGGCAGCTTGAGGATATAATATTTGACATGTTAAATAATTTGATTAACATGTGAAGTAACAAGTGGGAGGCTTGGATGGCACATTTTCAAATTGATTATTCGGCCAATCTTGGAGAGCGGTTGGACATCTCCGGCCTCTGTCATGCGGTGGCAAAGGCTGCGCGAGATACGGGCGTCTTTCCAGTGGCAGGCATTCGCGTCCGGGCAACAGCCTGCGATCATGTCGTGATGGCTGATGGCAATCCGGATCACGCTTTTCTTGATCTATCGGTCCGGTTGCGGGTCGGGCGTCCCGAGGCTGCCAAAAAGGCTGCCACGGAGGCGATTTTCGCCGCGCTGGAGAGCTATTGCGCGGACGTGATGCAAAGCTCTTCTTTCATGCTGTCGATGGAAATGCGTGACATCGATCCTGAGTTGAGCCCCAAGGCCAGCTCCATCAGAAACTATCTTCCCGAGGACCTGAGATGACCGATCTGGCGACACATCTATCCAAACTCGATGGCCATCTGGCGCGCTTTCGCGGCACTGGCATCTTGAACCTGATCAATGGCAAGGATGTTGCCGGGTCACAGACTTTTGAAACCAGATCCCCGGTGGATGAAAGCCTGATTTGCACCGTTGCCAAGGGGGAGGCTTCCGACATTGATGCGGCTGCCAAAGCAGCAAAGGCAGCCTTTCCGGCCTGGGCTGCCATGAGCGGCGCTGCCCGTAAGAAAATTCTGCACCGGATCGCTGATTTGATCGTGGAGCGGGCTGAGGAAATCGCTCTGTGTGAATGCTGGGATACCGGTCAGGCCTATCGGTTCATGTCCAAGGCTGCGCTGCGCGGTGCTGAGAACTTCCGCTATTTTGCGGATTTGGCTCCAAGCGCCCGCGATGGTCAATCTTTGCCGACGCCAACGCATATGAACGTCAGCAGCCGCAGCCCAATTGGCCCGGTTGGTGTGATCACACCGTGGAACACGCCTTTCATGCTGTCGACGTGGAAGATTGCACCTGCGCTGGCAGCTGGTTGCACGGTGGTGCATAAGCCTGCCGAGTTCAGCCCGCTGACCGCCCGCATTCTTGCTGAAATTGCTCATGAGGCAGGTCTCCCAGAAGGCGTCTGGAACCTGGTCAATGGCTTTGGCGAGGGCGCAGGCAAGGCCTTGACCGAGCATTCAGACATCAAGGCGATTGCCTTTGTTGGAGAAAGCCGGACTGGCAGCATGATCATGAAGCAGGGCGCGGACACCTTGAAGCGCGTGCATTTTGAGCTGGGCGGCAAGAACCCGGTGATTGTGTTTGACGATGCAGATCTGGACCGGGCGTTGGATGCAGCCATCTTCATGATTTATTCGCTGAACGGCGAGCGCTGCACATCGTCCAGCCGACTTTTGATCCAGGAAAGCGTTGCCGATGAATTCGAGGCCAAGCTGGTGGAGCGGGTCAACAACCTGAAGGTTGGTCATCCGCTGGACCCGGCCACCGAAGTCGGTCCACTGATCCACAAGACGCACTTCGACAAGGTGACCAGTTATTTCGACATCGCGAAAAGCGATGGAGCCAAGATTGCTGCTGGTGGAGCTGCGTTGGGCGGCGATGGCTGGTATGTCAAACCGACGCTGTTCACGGGCGCGAGTAACGATATGACCATCGCGCAGGAAGAGATCTTTGGTCCAGTCCTGACTTCCATTCGGTTCAAGGATGAAGCAGAAGCGCTGACTGTCGCAAATGACGTCCAATATGGCCTGACGGGTTACATCTGGACCAACGATGTGACGCGGGCCTTGCGGTTCTCTGAAGCGCTGGAAGCTGGAATGATCTGGGTAAACTCGGAAAATGTTCGCCATTTGCCAACGCCATTTGGCGGTGTGAAAGCCAGCGGCATCGGCCGGGACGGCGGCCAGTGGTCATTTGAATTCTACATGGAACAGAAAAATGTGGCCTTCGCTTTGGGCCAGCACAAGATCGCCCGTTTGGGCGCCTGAGGAGGAGAGACTATGGCCATTCCCGCACCGAACCTGACCCCGCCGTTCAACATCGTTCGTCTCAGTCACACCGAGCTGCGCGTGACGGATCTGGCCTGGTCGCGTGGTTATTACGTCGATACGCTCGGTCTTCAGGTGACCTATGAGGACAGCGAGACCATCTATATGCGGGCCATGGAAGAGCGCGGTCATCATTGTGTCATCTTGAAAAAGGCGGATGTAGGCTCTGTCGGTGTCCTGGGGTTCAAGGTCTGGAGTGATGAGGATCTGGACAAGGCCGAGGCGTGGTTCAAGTCCCGCGACCTTCCGACCTGCTGGATTGAACGTCCGTTCATGGGCCGTGTGCTGAGCACCCGCGATCCATTTGGCGTGCCGCTGGAGTTTTACAACCAGATGGAGCGCCTTGAGCCAATCCATCAGAAGTACAATCTCTACCGCGGTGTGAAGCCGTTGCGGATTGACCACTTCAATCTGTTCTCGTCAAATGTTGACGACAGTGTGAAATTCTACGGCGACCTTGGCTTTCGCGTCACAGAATACACCGAGGATGCCATCACTGGCCGTACTTGGGCTGCGTGGATGCATCGCAAGGGCGGCGTACATGACATTGCTTTTACAAATGGCACTGGTCCGCGCCTGCATCACATGGCCTTTTGGGTGCCGACGCCGCTCAACATCATTGATCTGCTTGATCTGATGTCGACCACAGGCTATCTGGAAAATGTTGAGCGTGGCCCAGGGCGCCACGGCATATCCAATGCCTTCTTCCTTTATATTCGCGATAAGGACGGCCACCGGACCGAGATTTACTGCTCGGACTATCAGACGATTGATCCGGATCATGAGCCGATCAAATGGAACCTGACTGATCCGCAGCGCCAGACGCTGTGGGGCGCACCGGCTCCCAAAAGCTGGTTCGAACTTGGCTCCGTCTTTGAAGGGGCAGATCTGGTTGACAGCGAACTGAAATCCCAACCGATCATTGCGCCGTAAGATTGATCTCAAGCTGGCGCTGTAAGGAAAATAATATGACCAAGCCCATTCCCGCCCGCGTTGCGGCGTTTCATGTCAACGGCAAAGACCGGTTCGGCGTGGTCAGCGACGCTGGCGTCGTGGACCTGACGGACAAGGTTGCCTTCGGCAGCTTGAAACAGGTGATCGAGGCTGGAGCGCTGGCCGATCTGCTTACGGCAGTGGAAGGACAGCCTGCTGACTTTACCGAAGCCGAGATCACATATTTGATCCCGATCGCCGATCCTGAAAAGCTGATCTGCATCGGCGTCAATTTTCCGGATCGCAACGCAGAATACAAAGACGGGCAGGCGGCGCCTGGTCGTCCTTCCATGTTCATCCGCTTTCCGCGATCGTTCGTGGGCCACGGCGTCAACCTGGTTCGTCCGCCTGAAAGCGAGCAACTGGACTATGAGGGCGAGGTCACGATTGTCATCGGAAAGGGGGGGCGCCGTATTGCGCGTGAAGACGCTTACGATCACATCGCGGCGCTGACACTCTGTAATGAGGGCACAATTCGCGATTGGGTGCGCCACGCCAAATTCAATGTCACCCAGGGCAAGAATTGGGACAATTCAGGGGCTATTGGTCCATGGCTTGTGCCCTTCACCGATGCCGCCCAGCTGGATGACATTGCGCTGGAGACACGGGTCAATGGCGAGGTCCGGCAAAAAGACCGCACCGGCCGCATGATGTATGATTTCCGCTACATCGTGAATTACGTCTCAACCTTCACCACTTTGGTTCCGGGTGATGTCATCGTCTGCGGCACGCCGACTGGCGCGGGTGCCCGTTTCGATCCGCCGATCTGGCTGAAACCCGGTGATGTGATTGAGGTCGAGGCCGAAGGCATCGGCATTTTGAGAAACGGCGTTGAGGATGAAGCATGACCTTGACCTTTGAACAGGTTGAACAATGCGCAGTTGACTTGCTTGAGGCTGAAGTCTCGCGTCAGCAGATTGGCCTCATGAGCCTGCGCCATCCCGCAATGACCTTGGACGACGCTTATGCGATCCAGGCGCGTCAGATGGCGAAGAAGCTGTCTGGCGGACGGCATATTCTAGGCTGGAAGATTGGTCTGACCTCCAAGGTCATGCAGGATGCTCTGGGAATTGATACGCCAGACAGCGGTGTTCTTTATGATGATATGGACTTTGCAGATGGCTGCACCATTGCCGCAACCCGTTTCATTCAGCCGCGGATCGAAGCAGAAATCGCGTTCATCATGAAAGCCCCGCTGGAGGGGAAGGTCACTCGCGAGGAGGTTCTGGCGGCGACTGAGTTTGTCGCACCGGCCATCGAGATCCTGGACACCCGTGTTCTTCGGGCCGATCCTATGACGGGGCAAGTGCGCAGGATTGTTGACACCGTGTCGGACAATGCGGCCAATGGCGGCATTGTTCTTGGCGCGCAACGACACGCACCAGAAGACTTCGACTTGCGCTGGGTCGGCGCGATCGTTCAGAAAAATGAGGAGGTGGTTGCCACAGGCCTTGGAGCAGCTGTCCTCAATGATCCTGTCATGGGAATTGTCTGGTTGTCCGAACGCATGGGACAGTATGATCAGCGGATCGAGGCGGGGCAGGTGGTTCTTTCCGGGTCATTTGTGGCCCCTGTTGAATGTCCATCCGGTACGCGCATTCAAGCTGACTATGGAGCCTTTGGCTCAGTCTCTGTCAATTTCGCCTGAGGATCAAAAATGTCAGCACCTGTGAACACGTTCAAAGCGCGCCTGAAGTCCGGCGGCACCCAGGTAGGCCTGTGGATGGGGCTGGGAGAGGCCACCACGGCGGAGCTCTGCGCCGGAACTGGCTTTGATTGGCTGGTGATTGATGGTGAGCATGGCCCTAACCGGCTCCGGGATATTCTGGGGCAATTGCGCTCTGTTGGCGATGCCAGTCATCCGGTGGTCCGGGTTCGCGATGACAATCGTGCTGAGATCAAGCAAATGCTCGACATTGGCGCACAGACCATACTTGTTCCCATGATCGAAACCGCCGAGCAGGCCCGCGAAGTCGTGCGCTCGATGCTTTACCCGCCGCAGGGTGTGCGCGGTGTTGGAGCAGCTTTGGCGCGGGCGTCCGGGTTCAATGCCGTGCCTGACTACCTGCAGAGCGCCAATGATCAGGTGTGCCTTCTGCTTCAGGTCGAAAGTGCAGCGGGAATTGCTGCGCTGGATGATATCCTCGCGCTGGACGGCGTCGACGGAATTTTTATCGGACCAGCCGACCTTGCCGCTGACCTTGGGCATCTGGGCAATCTAGGTGCGCCGGAAGTGCAGGCGATCATCATAGATGCACTGAAGCGTATCCGCACTGCCGGAAAAGCCGCAGGTATTTTGACATCAGATCAGGCCTTGGCAAAAACCTATGCCGATCTTGGAGTTGAATTCCTGGCTGTCGGATCTGACGTTGGGGTGTTCCGATCCGGTCTTTTGGCCCTGCGCAAGAGTTTTAAATAGCGGCCGAACAGGTTTCAAAACTGCGTTTCTCCCGACGGGCTGATATCGAAACAACCCGTCGGGAAAATGCAATCAGGCTGCCTTTAAAGCCGTCAGCATGGCCTTTACACCGGAGAACAGCCCATCTGTTTGGACCGGACGTTGGTTTTTACCCTCGCCAACGAGAATGCCAGGGACACCGCCGATGCCAAACCGGCGCATTGCTGCCTGTCCATCCGCGATGCGTTTCTGGTAGGTGGAAGTCAAAGCCGTATCGCCGCTCAGCAAGTGGTCATGAGCTGCTTTGAGACCAAGACTGCTGAGAATATCCGCCAGAACGGTTTTGTCGGTAATGTCTCGCCCCTCCACATAACGGGCACGCTGGATCGCGGCCAAAGCGGCCAATTCCTGCTCTGGGGTGCTCATGGCGACAGCGGTCATGGCCAAGCCAGCAGGGCCTGAATCCAGCATCCGGCTGTGATTGCCCAGCACCTTGGTGCGGTAGTCTTCACTGAAGGTCTGCCCGCTCATCTGGGCTATGCGCTGGTCGTGAGGCCAGGCAAAACTGGCAAAGCCTGCATCTTGGGCACGTGCACCCGCGCCAGCAAAAAGGCCCGTGGGCTGAACTTTCAGCGTAATGCCGTCGTGCGCTGCCAGTTGTTCAACCACAGGCGCTGCGCCGTAGCACCAGCCGCACATTGGATCAGTCAGATATGTCAGATGAGTTGCATGTGCCATCAAGGTCTCCTTTGGAGACTATATGGCATGGGATTTTCGACAGTTAAACCTGCCAAGGCCGTTGTTTATACAAATACCCGTGCCAGAGACGCTACAGCCATGGCTGTGGCCGCACGTTCGGGGCCTTTCAGCTGTGCGTGAGCGTTGTTGGCAGAAAAACCTGCTGGCAAGGCAAACGAGATGCTGTTGAGATCGGTTGCTTGCAGATGATCGAGATCAGCTGTTTTGGCTGCATCTTCTGCGGCAAAACGGATGGAGTCGAATAACATCACGAGCGCTTTCCAGACCTCAATGGGAGGGCTGTCATCGGTTGTGCACCAGCGAACAACATCTGGCGTTTCAACATTCAAATAGCTTGCAGCCTCTTCGTTCGAGAGTCCGAAAAGGGTCAAAATATTCTGAAAATTGGTCATTCTCGTCACCTGTTGGCACCACTGACCGATGAGTGTCGGAGAGTGTGAAGGTTATATTGCACTGCAATATGGCGAAAAGTCGAGCAGTTAGCGGTAGATGGTTTTAATTATTTCCCGGCAAAGTAGTGGACTGTTCGAGGTCCCATAAAAAAAGCACGGCACAAAGTTGCGCCGTGCTTCAGGTGTCCATCGCAGAAACTGAACGGACGCGATGGATAGGGAGCGATGACCTGCTCCCGACTGCTCACATCAAAGCGGTCAGGCTTTGTCCTTGCCTGTAACCCCTTTTAAACTGTCGTCGATAGAAAGCCCCAGTTCCTCGCCGATCTTCTTCAAGGCAGGCAATTGCACTGCCATGTCGAGAATGGAGTCCAGTGCCTGGTTGATCGGTGTTTTGGTAGCGCCGCTGTCTGCGCTTCCAGAGGCCCCGCCACCGCCCGTCAGGCCGGTGACGTGATTGATCCGGATCGAGTCAATTTTTTCGGCAGGCTTGACCATTTGCTCGACGATTTTCGGGAAGGCTTCCAGCTTTGCAAGGTCGATTTTCAGCGCGATGATGTCCTGACTGAAGACATTCTCGGCTTCATTGAGGGCTTTCTGGCCTTCTGCTCTGGTGCCCATTTCAGCTTTCAGGCTGGCAATGCGCAGCTTGGCAGCTTCTGCTTCGGCTTTGGCATCTTCCAGGGTGGTCTTGGCCCGGGCAACAGAGGCCTCCGCTTCCGCCTTGGCCTGTGAGACAAGCTTATGTGCCGAGATCTCACTGTCCTGTTGGGCGTTTAGAACGGCAACATCCTTGCGACGCTGGGCCTCGGACAGGGCTCTGGCGGTGCCAATAGCCTCTGCAGCATTCACGGCCTCGGCCTTGGCAAGATCCGCCGCCGTCACGGCCTTGCTTTCTTCCTGGGTTTTCTTTGCGATGGCGATGGCGCGGTCCTGCTCGGCGATCTCCAGGGTCTGCGCCTGTCTGATTTCAGCTGTGCGAATGACCTCCTCACGGCTGATATCCGTCGCCCGGATCTCCTGTTCCATCTTGATGCGGGCCGCATTCACGGCCAACTCGCTGTCAGCCTTGCGTTCGGCGATCTCCGAGAGTTGGGCAGCTCTGAGACGCTCCAGTTCCTGAACCTGTGCGATGTGGGCCTGTTGCTCTTCCAGGTCGATCTCAAGCCGCCTTTTTGAGGCTTCCATGGCTGAGCGGTGAACCGCAACGTCCGACTCAGAATCGATTTCGGCTCGCTCTTTTTTGGATTTGGCGATGACCTCGGCCAATTTGCGCATACCGACTGCATTGAAAGCGTTGTTCTCATCCAGAGCGGAAAACGGCGTCTGGTCCATGGCCGTCAGCGACACGCTTTCCAGCGCCAGACCGTTGCGCGCAAGCGGGGCTTCCAGCATGACGGACACCTCACTGACGAATTCGGCACGCTTTTCGTGCAGCTCGTCCATGGTCATGCGCGCGGCAATGGCCCGCAAGGTGTCAATCAGCTTGCCCTCAATCAGGTCGCGCAGCTTGTCGGCCCCGAAGGTCCGGTTGCCGAGGGTCTGTGAAGCCCGTGCGATGGCATCTTCAGTTGGCTCGACGGAGACGTAGAATTCTACGCCAACATCAACCCGCAAACGGTCATTGGTGATCAGGGCCGCTTCGCCGTGGCGATGCACCTCCAGCCGCAGGGTCTGCATGTTGACCCGCGCAACATCATGCAGATAGGGCAGCACGAGTGTGCCCCCGTCCATAATCACCTTGCGCCCGCCGATGCCGGTTCGGATCAGGCTGATTTCACGGGTCGCGCGCTGGTAGAAGACCGCGAACACGACAACGATGGCAGCGATGATGATCGCGGCCAGAATGATAAGGGTGATAAATGTCGTCATGGCGCTCCTCCCTCAGAGCTGATGCATGTTGGCGAGGATGTGAGACGACATGCCGCCGTCGACGGGAATGTTCGTGCCCCGGATCCAATGAGTCATGTCGGAAAGAAGAAAGGCAACGACAGGCGCGATGTCTTCGGCGTGCCCGGGCCTGTCCATGGTCTTCATGTCTTCTTCAGCGCGGGCACCGAGAGTTTCGATAAAGTCCTTCAGGATGGGCGTGTCCACCGGGCCTGGCGAGACCGCGTTCATCCGGATGTTCCGGTCCCGCCATGTCCAGCGGTTCTGAAGAGTCCAGACAATCAGCGCTTCCTTGGAAAAGAAGTAGCTGCGCCCACCTTTGCTGCTGACATCGTGTTTGCCGACGAAATCCGCGATATCTTCGAAACTCAGGTTCTCGGCAGCCTTGGTGGTTGAGACGGTCTCTGGCCAGCCGAAACCTGCAAGAGACGCAAGATTGACGATGGAGGCGCCATCATTGAGCTTGCCGATCATCGCGTGGGTGAAGAACTTCAGGCCCACCAGATTAACCGCCAGAACCTTCTCCGCCGGGGCCGTCGGCGGCAGCCCGGCAATGTTGGCGATGCCATCTATGCCGGACGGCAGGGCGTTGACCAGCGCCTTGATCGACATCCGGTCGCCGAGGTCGGCGATATAGAGTTCATCGACATGATCTTCGGTCTTGTGAACGTCGATGCCAAGCACATCGCCGCCCAGTTTCTTGACCAGCCTTGCTGTCTCCCAGCCTATTCCGGAGGCACAGCCGGTCACGACAATTGTCTTGTCTTGAAGCAGCTTGCCGCCAGCCCATTTTGTCATAGCCATCGTTCCCTCCCAGAACCGGCAGTCAGTCTATTAGAACATCGGCGGGAAGTGACGTCCGCCTCGCTCCAGGGTGATCCAGCGTGTTTCCGTGAATGTGTCCATGGACCAGCGCCCGCCATGGCGACCAACACCCGATGCCTTCGCCCCGCCAAAGGGCACATGCGGCTCGTCATTGACCGACGAGCAGTTCACATGGCTGATGCCTGTTTCCAGCTTCGAGGCAATCTCCAGGCCGCGTCGTTCGTTCTCGGTCATCACGCCGGAGGACAGGCCGTATTCAGTGTCATTGGCAATCGCGATGGCTTCAGCGTCCGTGCGGAACGGGATCACCGGAACCACAGGGCCGAAGGTCTCGTTCTGATAGATCAGCATATCCGGGGTGACGCCCGTCAGGATCGTCGGCTCGACGAAGCGGCCCTTGATGCCACCGCCCAGTTCCACCTTCGCGCCCTTGGCGATAGCGTCTTCCAGTTGTTCCCTGACCTGGTTTGCCTGTTTGTCGTTGATCAAGGGACCGATGATGTTGGATTTGTCCGTTGTCGGATCTCCAACTTTCAGCTTGGACGCGCGGGCAACGAACATCGGCAGGAATGCGTCAAAGACGTCTTCGTGAACCAGAACCTTCTCGACGCTCATGCAGATCTGTCCCTGATGCATGAAAGCGCCGAAATTTGCGGTCTGGGCAGAGCGTTCCATATCCGCATCGTCGCAGATGATCAGGGAATCCTTACCGCCGAGCTCCACGCAGCACTTTTTCAGATGCGCGCCAGCCTTGGCCGCGACCATGCGTCCAACTGCAGTTGATCCTGTGAAAGAGATGCCCTTGATCTTAGGGTTCTCAATCAGTTCGTCGCCGATCTCGGCAATGTTGTCCCGCGAGCAGGTGATGACGTTGAAAGCGCCAGCGGGCAGGCCAATGGCCTCAAACACTTCGGCAAAGAAGATGCCGCCGGAATAGGGGGTTTCTTCTGAAGGTTTCAGAACGACCGTGTTGCCAGCCACCAGCGGGAAGGCAAAGCCACGTGAGGACAGGATGGCCGGGAAATTCCAGGGCGAAATGATGCTGACAACGCCCATTGGGCGGCGCACAGCCATGGAGACCTTGCCGTATTCGGACGGCATGACGTCGCCGATTGGCGCATAGGCGAGAGCGGCCGCAGCGCGGAAGACACCGGCCACATAAGTCGCCTCGAACATGCCCTTACCGAACCAGCCGCCGCCTTCGGCCTGAATGGCGGCCACGAGGTCGTCCTTACGGCGGTCTATTTCGTCTGCTGCCTTGAGCATGAACGCTGCACGTTCGGTAAACGGCAAGTCAGCCCAAGCCGGGAAAGCATCCTGTGCGGTCTGGATCGTCATGCGCACGTCGTTGATGTCTGCATCGGCAACATCGGCGAACAACTGATCGTTGGCAGGGTTCAAGTCCTTGAAGGTCTTGGCGGTCCGTTTCCAGCTGCCGCCAGCATAAAAGCCTTCAAATACGCGAGCCATCTATTTCTCCACTTTCACTAGATTTCCGAATTCATCTCGCCGGTAAATTTCCAGCGGGTTTTTCCGGTAGATTTCGATTTCCGGCAGCGTTTCGCTGACGTGATTGGGGTGGGCCTGAGGTCTGTTGCCCGTATGTTTGGGGTAACCGCTTGATATTCCTGAGCTACCACTCCTGGCGGATTTAGCAGCACTCTCCATTGTGTCCAGCAAATGCTTGATCTCGGGATCATCTGATACACGGTAATGTGCGGGATCGGGTCTCGGCGAGATGCTGGGCGCTGGATGAATTGGCTTGGTTTGCTTGACCTGCTGGACTTGCGCAGCCGGACGGGGCGTCGAGGATGCCCTTGCAACGAGAGCCGAGATTGCTTCGCCCGCAAGCCGGTCTGTTGATGCTTTGGCGCCTGAAGAACCGCGCGGTTGAACAAAGCTCTTTGTCGTGGCCGCTGGAGCTGTATCTGATCCAGTCCGGGACGCAGGTTTCCGGCTGCCGCCAGCCCCTCCAAGATAGGCCGCTTGCACGGCTGGATTGGTCAAAAGGGCCTTGGCATCGTCCTGACCTGTGATTTCACCGTTTTCCAGCAGATAGCCTCTGTCTGCAATGGCGAGACTTTGTTTGGCGTTCTGCTCGACCAGCAACACGCCAAGTCCGGTTTTGGAGATCTTCGCAAGGTTCTGGAACAGCTCCTTGCACAGCAGCGGCGACAGGCCGAGGGATGGTTCGTCCAGCATCAGGATCTTCGGATCGGCCATCATCGCACGGCCTATGGCGACCATTTGCTGCTCGCCGCCCGACATGGTCCGGGCCATTTGGCTCCGCCGCTCGCGCAGCTTGGGGAAGAGCTCATAAACACGGGCCAGGTTCTCGGCCTGTCGCGCCCTGGCATGTTTGGAATAAGCACCGAGCGCCAGGTTTTCAGCGACGGTCATTTCGCCAAAGATGCCACGGCCTTCGGGAACAAAGGCAATGCCTTGCTCCACGATCAGGTCCGGGGCAACGCCGGTGATGGGCGTGCTATCCAGATAGACATCGCCCTGGACTTGCCCCTCGCACATTCCGGCAACGGCGCGCAAAAGGGTGCTCTTTCCAGCGCCATTCGCGCCCAAAATAACCACGATTTCGCCCTTGGCTACGGTGATGCTGACCCCGGCAAGGGCGCGGTGCATTCCATAGGCGGCGGCAAGATTGCGAATATCCAGCATCATTCATCACCCAGATAAGCACGTATGACTTCCGGATCGGACAGCACATCGCTTGGCGTGCCTTCGGCGATCTTTGCACCGGAGTTCATCACGATGCAGCGGTCGCACAGGGACCGGATCGCATCCATGACATGTTCCACGAGAATGATTGTTCGTCCTTCCTGGCGCAATTGTGAAATCAGATCGATCCCGTCCTGCAGTTCGGTCGGATTGAGACCTGCCAGCCATTCATCCAGCAGCAAAACCTTCGGTTCGCTTGCCAGGGCGCGGGCCAATTCCAGACGCTTCTGATCGATGTAGGTCAAGGAGCCAACCGGCAGGTGGATCTGGTCGCCCAGGCCGATGCGTTCCAAAAGGTCACGCGCAAACTGTTCGGCCTCAAGACCCCAGCGCTTGCGATGACCAAAGGCTGCTCCTGCCACGACATTGTCGATCAGGCTGAGACCTGGCAGAATGCGAACCAGCTGAAAGGTGCGGGCAACGCCTTCCCGGGCGATCTTGTGCGCGGGCAGACCGCTGAGCCGTCGGCCATTCATCGTGATGGAACCGCTGCTCGGCGGAAATGCGCCGGAGATCAGGTTCATTGTTGTGGTCTTGCCTGAGCCATTGGGTCCGATCAAGCCGAGCACTTCGTTTTCGTGAACGTCGAAGGTCATGGTGTCGACCGCGACCAGACCGCCGAAGCGTTTGGTCAGGCCCTGAACCTTGAGAAGGGGGCGTCCCGGCTTGGTCATGCGTCCCTCCGCTTCCAGAATTTTTCAATCAGGCCAACGACGCCGTTCGGGATGAAATAGACAATCAACAGGAAGGACAGACCCAGAAACAATGTGGTTGAGTAGGGGAAGGAGACGGTGATCGTCTCCCACAGCAAAATGAACGGGATGACACCAATGATCGGCCCCCAGAGTCTCTGTGTTCCGCCGAGCAGCGCCATGATCACCACCATGAAGCTGAGCTCCGGTGAGAACACCAGGTTCGGCTCAATGTAGGAATAGCGCGGCGCGATGATGACGCCGACCAACGCTGTGAAATAGCCGGTGATCATGAACAGCATGACCTTGGCCGCAGCGGTGTTGATGCCCAGGTGTTTGGCAACACCTTCGTCATTGCCGATGATTTTCAGGGCGAAGCCAAGTTTGGAGCGCTCGATCAGCCAGCCGATCAGATAGACAATGGCGGCAACGCCCAGCAGCATCCAGTAGATGTGAGCCTCGGTAAAGTCGGTCAGCACATAAAGCCCGCGCGAACCGAGGAAGTTGTTCTGCACCCAGGACACCAGACCCCGGATCATTTCCGCCAGACCAAGGGTGAAAATCACGAAATAGATGCCTGACAGGCGCAAGGTTGCAGCACCGACCAAGGCGGCCAGAGCCACGGCTACCAGCGGCGCGACGGCGGCCATCGTCCAGAAAGAGATGTCATGGTCGCTCATGCCGGTGGCGACTAAATAGCCGCCGACACCGAAGAAGGCACCGGTTGCCAGCGAGATATAATGGGTCGGACCCGAGAACAGGGTCCAGGCGGTCGCCAGCGCAATATACATCATTGCAGTGACCGCGATGGTCAGCCAATAGCCGTCCGTCATGATCGGAACGAAGGCCGCAATCACGACAAGACCGGCGATCAGGCCGAGTTCTTTCCAGCCATTTTGGGTCATGAGGCACGCTTTCCAAACAGGCCCTGCGGGCGGAACAGAAGAATGCCGAGGAAGATCACATAGGCTGCCACCAGCGTCAGACCGGGATCGATCAGGGTCGCCACGGCGGTTTCCACAAGCCCAAGCAGGATGGCCGCGATGATCGATCCGCGAATGTCACCCACACCGCCCATGATCACGATGATCAACGCCTTCATGGTGAAGATGACGCCGATGGAGGCATCCAGTGTGATGAAGGTCGAGATCAATGTGCCGCCGACGACGGTGACCGCACCACCAAGGGCAAAGGCGATCGCCGATACTCTGGGAACATTGATGCCGACTAGTTTGGCAGCTTCCGTATTAACCGAGACGGCGCGCACGGCAGTGCCGGGGCGGGTGTAATTCAGCCACAAGACCAGACCGACACCGATCACGGCAGCCACCAGGAACGCGACCAGACGGTTGAGGGCAACGGTGGTGCCCAGAATATCAAACGGACTGGCGAGGAAGGAATAGGTGAAATACTCGCCGTGAATGGCAACCATGATGCCGACCAGAGCGAAGCTCATGCCGAAGGTCGCCAGGATGGAGTCCACTTCCAGCTGACCAGACGTCTTCGCACGTTTGACGAGCGGTCGCAGCAAGAGCTGGTAGATCAACCAGTTCCCGGCAAAGGCAACCGGAGCAATTACGATCATGGTCACAAGCGGGCTCAGCTCGGCCACACTGTACATCCAGAACGCGGCGAGCGCGCCGAGAACCAGCATCTCGCCATTTGCCAGATTCATAATGCGGGCGACGCCGTATTGCAGATTGAGCCCCATCGCGATGAGCGCGTAGGTGCCACCCAGCAACAGGCCGGAAATCAGAATATCCATCGGGGTCTGTCTATTTGAGCTTGGAGATGAGACCGGGAGTTGAGCTCCCGGTCTCGAAGGGTTCAGTCTCGAAGGGTCGGTCTGAGGTGTTTATTTCCAGCCGTCTTTCAGACGGACCGGAACAGCGCCTTCGACATTGACAGAAGCTACGCCGCGGAAAACGCCGTCTTGCCACTGACCAACAGTCCAGAACTTGTTGGAGTTCTGGTTATCGAAAGAGATGTCACCCATGATCGTGTCGAAAGTGTTGGCCTTGATGTAGGCCGTTACCTTTTCACGGTCGAGTTCACCGACACCTTCAATCGCCTGCTCCAAAATCTGCAGGCTGACATAGGTGTTGGCGGAGGCCCAATAGTCGGCGTCCTTGCCGGTGACTTCCTTGTGGGCGTCGCGATAGGCCTTCATCTTGGGCGTATCGGGATTAACGCCGCCAGCGCCAAGATTGTTGTTGATCTTGGAGCCGAACTTACCTGCATAGGCGGGGAAGCAGGTTGCGACCGCCGTGTAGAAAGCCTTTGGGCTGAAGTCCTCGATGATGGACTGTTCCGTCAGACCGAAGGTGTCAGGCGGATAGGACCAGGCAACAAATGCATCCGGATTCGAAGCTTTTGCGCCCTTGACGATCGGCGACAGGTCAGGCGTGCCGAGCGGGTAGGACTTATCATAGACCAGCTCGAAACCGGCTTCCTTGAAAATCGGGCGGGCAACCTCAGCAAGCTCGATGCCGAAGGCGTCAGCTACATTGACCATGGCGATCTTGTTGCCGATTTCACCCTTGTCACGCAGTCCTGTGAGGACATCACGCACGCCTTCAACGAAGGCTGTGGTCGACCCAAGTGTGAAAAACAGCGACGGGTAGCGCTCGGTCAGTTCGCCGATCTTGTCGGTGATGGCACTGACGGCGATCTGCGGGTAGCCGTATTTTGCATAGATCGGGGCGGCTGCGATGTTGAAGCCGGTGCCATAGGGCGCAACGATGAAGTCGACTTCATCCTGAGTGGCCAGGCGCTGAACCGCCTTGATGTGCTCGCCCGGGTTGGTCTTGTCATCATAGGCGATGAGTTCGATTTTCTTCTGACCGTCTTTCAGCTTCAGGCCGCCGCGCTCGTTCACCTGGGCAACCCACAGGTCAACTGTTGGCCATTGGGTGACCGTCGCGCCACCAGCCAGCGGGCCGGTTTTCGGAGCCACAGCGCCGATTTTAACAGTGTCGCTAGCAAGTGCGGAAAAGGTCAAAAGGCTGGCCGTACCAACGGTGGCCAGTGCCGTCGAAAGACGGGAAAGCATCTTACGTCTGTTCATGTCACTCCTCCCTGAGTGGTCTACCCCCATCTGGTTGATTCCCATGTGGGTTAGGGCTCCACTTCATCTCTCCCAAAACGAGAGTGGTACCTTCTTTAAATAATGCATTGTGTATCCAAAATAACAAGACGAAATGCATGGAGAAATTAAAATTGGCTAAAATAAAGGGCTTTCAATGAACTGCCTCTCTCGAATTGACATTTAATGGATCCAAAACTTATATTAATGGCATGAAAAGTTATGTAGGTGACCTGTCAGATGCCAATCCAGTGGATGATTGTCCGGCGAAAGTCAGTCCGGCAGACGCTGTGATGGCAGAAAAAAGCGGTAGCTCTGATGAGCGCGTTCTGATGATTCTTCGGCGGATGATCATGGATGGGGCGCTTTCGGCCTCGGACAAAATCACTGAAGTTGGTATTGCCAGCTTGCTGAATGTGTCTCGGACACCTGTCCGCCTGGCGCTGCGAACCCTTGAAGTTGAGGGATTGATCTGCAAGCGCGAAGGTCGCGGCTACGACGTGGTCAGTTTCGACTTTGATGATGTCTCCAAGGCTTATGAAGTGCGCGGCGTTCTGGAAGGACTTGCCGCTCGCTCCTTGGCGCAGCGCGGACTGTCGGACGACGTCGACGAGATCCTGCGTCAGGCTCTTGGCTTCACGCAGGACGCTTTGACACGCCTGGGCGACAAGTGTGAGAGCGGGGTCGAGCTCTATCTGAAGGGCAACAAGCTGTTTCATGAGACGATCATGCAGGAGTGCGGAAATTCCTTTGTGCCCTTCACCTACAATCGTCTGGAAAGCTTGCCGCTGTTGAAACTGGGCACCTTGGTGTTCAACCACAAATCACACGACACGGAAGTGCAGCGTTTGACCATCGGGCATGGCCAGCATCTGATTGTCTATGATGCGATCCGTAAAGGCGATACCGCCCGCGCAGAGGCGATGATGCGAGAGCACTCGCAGGCCACAGTCACCTATTCGATGTTGTTCTCCAGGTAACGGCTCACCGCGATCAGGGGTGAACAGTTATCTCATAGCTATGTTGTTGACTTGCCAGCAATGGCGTTGGAAATCTTTTCGGCTGTCTGTTTCAGGTCTTCCAGGTGCGCCTTTGCAAAGTCCGAGGGGGTCTTGTAAGCGCGCGGCCAGATCAGGGTGATGGCACCCGAGGGCCATTTGTTGACGAAAATCGGCACGGCAATCGCTGCCAGTCCGTCATCCAGGACGGTCTCGCCGAGGTAATTGGACAGTCTTGACCCAAAACCTTGCGTCCGGACATCTGCGATCCTGCTCATATAGTGCAGCAGTTCCATATCGAAACGTCTCAGGCCCCAGGTTGGATCGCCACGCGTCTGCTTGTGATACTCAGCAATGGCGTCATCCGGCATGGCAGCGAGGCAAGCTGTGCCGGTGGCTGAGCCGAATATGTTGATCACCCGGTTCACGAAGCCATGGTTCAATCTGTAGGGGCTCATCGGGCGTGTGGAATCGACGATCCGCATTTTTGCACCCGAGATAATGTGAATGTCCGAGGGCCAGCCGACTTTGCGGGTCAGCTCGGCCAGCACTGGCATGGCCCTGTCGATCAGCATCGTCAGTTCCAGAGCCTGTGGGGCGTCGCTTCCAGGTGGGAAAATGACATTCGAGCGGAACAACCTGTCCGTCGCAGATTGGCGGATGATATGCCGGTCCATCAAAGTCCCGAGCAATCGGCGCAGGGTTGATTTGGCAAGCCCTGTGTGTCGGTGAAGATCCGCCAGAGAGCAGGCCCCTTCTCGGGCCAATGTCTCCAGAACGTTGATTCCCCGATCCAGAGAGCGATTCTTGAGTTCTGCGATAGGTCGCCTCCCCAGACTGCGGGCAAATGCCCGTGCCACCAGGCGGTACGGTAACGGAGCCGTCTAACAAGTGCTAGGTATTTGTTGCCATTCAGTTTCTTGCAGGGAACCTTTTCAAACGCGGTTGGGGTTTTACATGTTCCCCATGTGTTCATTTTCTGTCGGTTCGGGCAATAACAGTGGAAAACGCTTGGTTTCCCGATAGTTTGGGCCAAGGAATGATACCTCTACTGAACTTCGTTGTCTCAAACCTTGAAAGTGTCGCGGGTCCCTTATGAAGTTCAAGGGTAAGTCCTTTATCGCCATCGTCCTGACGCCGGAAACGCCTTCTGACGTCTGGTTTGCTGAGCTCGACCGGATCATTTCCCGCACGCCCGGGTTTTTCATCGACCGGCCTATCATCCTGGATGTGCGCGGCACGAAGATGCCGATTGAAGATCTTGAAGGTCTGCTGGCCGGTCTTGGCGAACGCTCGATCCGGGTTATGGGGATTGATGGTGTTGCCGGTACCCGCTTGAAGCCGGGCATGCCACCGAGCTTTGCTGGCGGCCGTCTGGCCACAGATGTCGAGGTTCCAGATCCCGGCGCTGCTGCAAAAGATACGTCTTCTGCTGATAAGCCATCGAAAGAGGCGTCTTCCAAGGACGCGCCGGCCAAAGGGGGCGCTGCTTCTGGAAAGTCGGACAAGGACGCGAAGGCCAAAGCTGACAATGCAGAGCCGAATGCGCTCGCAGAAGGGCAGTCGCTCGTGATTACAGAGCCTGTCCGATCTGGCCAGAGCGTGATGCATCCCTCCGGGGACGTGACCATCATTGGCTCAGTGTCGTCCGGGGCCGAGATTATCGCAGGCGGATCCATACATGTTTACGGCGCATTGCGCGGCCGTGCGCTGGCTGGCGTGTCCGGCCATGAGAATGCCCGGATCTTCTGTTCAAAGCTGGAAGCAGAACTGATCTCGATCAACGGGCTGTATCAGATTGCAGATGATTTTACCGGCGATGTGCTCGGCAAACCGGCGCAAATCCGGTTCGAAGATGAAAAGCTGATTTTCGAGCCACTGGCTTAGACAATCGCTGAGATTGGGTTTTCCGGGGTCGCACCGGGAAAATTGGAAAACAGGAAAACACACCATGAGCAACGCCACAGTCGTCGTGGTCACATCGGGCAAGGGAGGGGTCGGAAAAACCACGTCCACCGCTGCCATTGCTTCGTCGCTGGCCAAGCAGGGATACAAGGTCTGTGCCATCGATTTCGATGTCGGACTTCGCAACCTTGATCTGATCATGGGCGCTGAGCGCCGGGTGGTCTTCGACCTGGTCAATGTCGTGCGCGGCGAAGCCTCGATCAAACAGGCCCTGGTGCGCGACAAGAAGGTTGAAAACCTCTATTTGCTGCCCGCCTCCCAGACCCGCGACAAGGATGCCTTGACCGACGAGGGCGTTGCCAGCGTGATCAATGAGCTGCGCATGTATTTCGACTGGATCGTCTGCGACAGTCCGGCGGGTATCGAGCGCGGCGCGACACTGGCGATGCGCTATGCGGATGAGGCCATCATCGTGTCCAATCCGGAAGTCTCGTCCGTGCGTGATTGCGATCGGATCATTGGTCTTCTGGATGCCAAGACCGTTGTGGCAGAAGAAGGCGGGCGGATGCCCAAGCATCTTCTGATCACCCGCTATGATGTGGAGCGTGCGAAGCTCGGCGACATGCTGGCAGTTGAAGATGTGGTCGACATTCTGTCCGTGCCGCTGATCGGCGTTGTGCCCGAGAGCAAGGACGTGCTGAAAGCCTCCAACGTCGGTCTTCCTGTTACGCTGGCAGATGAGAATTCACCTGCGTCAAAAGCCTATACGGAAGCCGTTCGGCGCCTTCTGGGCGAAGACCTTCCAGTGACAATCCCGACGGAGAAGAGAGGCCTGTTCGGCAAGCTCTTCAAAGGGAGGGCTGCATGAACATCATGAGCTTCTTCGGTAAGCGAAGCGACAGCGCTTCGGTGGCCAAGAACCGACTGAAAATCCTGCTGGCCCACGAACGCGGTGGCAATTCCAACACGGATGCCAAGCTGATTTCGTCCCTGCGCGAGGATATCCTGGCGGTTGTTGCCAAGCATATCAATGTTGACCCGGATTGCGTCCGCCTTGAAATGGATCGCTCCGGCGACACCACAACCCTCGGTATTGACATTGAACTGCCTGACGGCGAAGCCAAGTAACTGGCTTGAGGCCAAGCCTCGGCGGTGTCTGTCTCATGAGACCTTGCGATGGCGCGTAAGTGCCATCGCTGTGATTGTGGATGCTGCAGACGCCGCTTTGGGGCCTGCTCAAGAGAGCACTCCGTCGCGTGACCTGACTAAGAGCGAGGGGCTGTAAAGGTCGGGGCACCTCAAGATGGCGGATGAGCGCCATTGAGGCAGCATCCTTTTCTATACGGTAAACGATATAATGTAATTTTATCCGCTGTACCGTATAATTTTAATTTATACGCCATTGCGTATATTGCTTATTTATCTGCTTTGGCGTATAAATGGCCTAGGAGATCAGCATGAGCGACCTTGCACGCAGTCCGAAACAAATCGGCAATATCATCCGCAGCGCTCGCAAGAACCGGGGCATGAGCCAGGCGGAACTGGGAAATCATGCCGGTTTGCGGCAGGGCACTATTTCGCACATCGAAAGCGGCAGTTCTGGTGTCAAAGTGGATACACTTCTGGCTGTTCTGGGGGCCCTTGACCTGGAGCTTCGGATTGCGCCACGCAGCAAAAGCACAGCGTCCAACCTCGATCTTGAGGACCTGTTCGAATAATGGGACGCTCCCCTATATACCCGCCATTACGGATCTATCTGAACAATCGTTTGGTCGGTCATTTGATCAAGGAGCCAAGTGGCGCGATTGCATTTCGCTATGAGTTTGATTGGCTTGCTCAAAAAAATGCGATCCCGATATCCCTGTCTCTGCCTTTACGGGAAGATGCTTTTCGTGGGGAGCCGGTTTCTGCCGTATTTGAGAACTTACTTCCAGACTCTGATGTTGTGCGTCGCCGTGTTGCCGAGAAGGTTGGCGCTCGCGGCATTGATGCCTACGGCATGCTGGCGAAGATTGGCCATGATTGTGTCGGGGCAATGCAGCTCATTGTGGGCGATGATGCTCGGCAGGAGGAGGGGCGACACGTCGGCGAGGCCGTGGATGACATTGCCATTGAGAAAATCCTCAAGAACCTGGTGCAGGCACCACTTGGTTTGGACCGGGATGATGACTTTCGTATTTCAGTGGCGGGAGCGCAGGAAAAGACGGCACTGTTTCGCCATGACGGGACATGGTTCAAACCGCATGGGACGACACCAACCACGCATATTTTGAAAACCCAGATCGGCACGTTGCCCAACGGCATCGACCTGTCAAACAGCGTTGAAAATGAGTTCTATTGCCTGAAGCTTGCCGAGGCTTTTGGCTTGCCGGTGAATAACACCGAGATCATGACCTTTGGTACAACAAAGGCGCTGGTAATTGAACGGTTCGACCGGCGCTGGACAAGCAAGGGCAGACTGTTGAGATTGCCGCAGGAAGATTGCTGTCAGGCCCTATCGGTCCCGCCAACGCTCAAGTATCAAAACGAGGGTGGTCCCGGCATGGCAGCTATCCTTGACCTGCTCAAGGGAAGTGACACGCCTTTGGAAGATCAGGAAACGTTCCTTGCAGCGCAACTGTTTTTTTGGCTCATCGGCGCGACGGACGGCCATGCGAAGAACTTCAGCCTCTTTTTGCGGCCCGGTGGCGCGTTCCAGATGACGCCGCTCTACGATATTCTAAGCGCTCAGCCGAGCCTCGACAGCCAGGGCATAACGCGCAGGCAAATGAAACTTGCCATGTCAGTTGGCAGAAGGCGCCATTATCGGATCGATCAGATTCATCCCCGGCATTTCTTGCAAACCGCCACTATGGCCGGTGTGCCCAAAAGCCTGATGATCAGAGCGTTTAAAAGCATTGCCACCAGCGCTGAGCGTGCTTTCGAGGATACAGAAACCAGCCTCCCGGGTTATTTCCCCGAAATGATGCAGACGTCAATCAAGGCTGCTGCCTTGCCGCGTATTGAGGCGATCAAGAGCCTGCTGGAAGAGCGCTAAAGCAGGCAATTACGCCGCTTATCTGATCACCCGAACACCTTTGCCACGTCGCTCTCGCTGAGCATTTTCCACTCGCCTTCCGCAACGCCGGTAAGGTCGAGCTTGCCGATCTGGGTGCGTTGGAGTGTGTTGACGTGGTTGCCGATGGCGGCGAACATGCGGCGGACCTGATGGTAGCGGCCCTCGTGCAGGGTCAGGCGCACATGGGTGTCGTCGATGACGTCCAGTTCGGCCGGTTTCAACGGCTTGTGCTCGTTTTCCAGCATCAACTCGCCCGAGGCAAAGACCGCAGCTTCCGAGCCGTTCAGCGGACGGTCCAGCTCGGCTTCATAGATCTTCGGCACTTCGGCTTTGGGGGAGATCACCCGATGCAGCAATGCACCATCGTCGGTGAACAGCAACGCGCCGGAGGTTTCCTTGTCGAGCCGCCCGATTGTGGACAGCACCGGCTTGCGGACACGGTAGCGGTCCGGCAGCAGGTCATAGACCAGTTTGCCCTGATCCTTGATCGAACAGGTGTAGCCCAGCGGCTTGTTCAGCAGCAGCACCATGCCGATTGCCGGATCCAGCGGCTCATCATCAAACAGGATGTCTTCATGAGCGGTCTTGGCATCGGCCTTGAGCGCATTGCCCTCCCGGTCTGTCACCCAGCCGTGGCGGATCGCCTGTTGGATTTCCTTGCGGCTGCCGTAGCCAAGATTGGCAATGAGTTTGACAAGACGCATATCACTTGCCCTTCCGCTTGATGGCCCGGATCACCTTGTATCCGCCTTCATCGATGATCATCTCCACATGGGCGAAGACGTCTTTCAGCGTTTGCTCATAGGGCAGGTGGCGGTTGGCGACCATATAGAAGACCCCGCCGCTGCGCAGTCCGCCGGCTGCGGCCCGGATGAAGCCTTGCCCGATATCCGAGCGGTCTGCCTTGCTCATCTGGTGAAATGGCGGATTGGAGACGATGAAGTCGTAAGGGCCTTCAACACCCTTGGTGACATCGGCCCAGAAGCAGGTCATGGCCTTTTGCCCCTTGAAGGCGCTGAGGTTCTGCTGCGCCAGATCCAGAGCGCGTTTTTCGGCTTCATAAAGATCCATCGCGATGACTTTGGGGGCGCGTGTCAAAACCGTGCGGGCCAAATAGCCAAAGCCGCAGCCAAAATCGGCGCCCTTGCCAGCCAGCGTCGCGGGCAGGGCATCGGCCAGAAGTTTCGAGGCGGCATCGACCCGGTCCCAGGCGAACAGTCCGGGGCGGCTGACATAATCTCCGTCCAGAACATCGCGGGGCATGTCCAGGGCCAGCCATTCCTCGACCAGGGCGTCATTGACGGTGTCTGGCGAGATCCTGGCCCAGAACACGCGGCATTTGTTCTTCGACAGGTTGCCTGCCAGTCCGGCGAGGGCTTTCAGGTCGGCTTCGGCTGTCTTTGCCCCTTCTGTGTTCGGCGCACAGGCCAGAACGATGCCGCCGGTCTTCGCCTTGCGAACAGCGCGGGCCAGCAGGGCTCTGGCTTCCTGTTTCTGCCGGGTCGGCAAAGCCAGCACAACGTCAAAGCCGGTTGCCGCTGCATCTGGTGCTTCGGGCACGACCTTGTAGCCGCCGCGCTCCAGCGCATCCCGGTCCGGGGCAAAGCTTTGTTCGCAGATCAGATTGCCAGCGTTCAACTGGCGCAGGGCAGGGTCCATTCTGGCGCGCAGAAACAAAACAGTGTCACTGTCGGCAAGCTCCAGCGCCCCGTTTTCAATCGGCAGCAGCAGGGTTTCCAGAACGGGATCAGTCATGGCGGTCAAGGTCTTTCAAGAGAGGTGCCGCGCAAAGGCTCAATGCTTTGGGCGTTGTTTCAGCCCTCATACTCCCCAGCGCGCACAAGGTCAAAACGCAGCGTCGGATTTGAACGGCTTTCCGTCCACAAGCAGGCGCAAGGGCAGGGATTGGCCGTCTGGTGCGAGGGCGGCCACCAAATGGACGCGGGCGGTATCAAGGGTTTCAATGACCTTGCCGGTGCCTTCCGCAAGGTAGAACGCATCTATGCCGTAATCGATGGTCAGCGATGCGCTTCCAGTTGACGTCACACGACCTTCAATGGCCAGTGCGCCAAGGTCGGCGCGGTTGCGCGCAAGGCGCGTGGGTTGCGCAATGCCCTTGTCGTCCGGGACAAGCTCCAGATAGATCGTCTCACCGGAAACAGGATCTTCTAAGGTGGCTGCAATTTCAGAAGGCAGGCGAGTGATGGCCAGATTGATGATCACATAATCGCCGCGCAGAAGATCGCGCGGATCCACCGGTCTGATCGCGAGCGTTACCTCGGTGCCGGTCATCTGAACAGTCAACCGATTGGCCAGCGGAAGGGAAATCAACAGCAGCTGGATGACGGCGAGTAGGCCCCATTTGAACCAGGGCGAGCGCATGAAGCCGGGACTTGTCATGAGCGTGCCTCCTGTGCTGTGCCTTTGGCAGCGGTCTTGCGCGCTGATGAACGCCGCATCATGCGTGTGACGCCATAGGCAAGTGCGAGCAACACAAGTCCGGCAATCAGGAAGAACACAGATTGTCCGAGCAGACTGCCGACAGTGACATCGAGCAGCCAGAGCACGGCAACGGCCAATCCTGCATAGCCGCAGAGCGTCCAGAAGCTGTTGTTGTAGAGCGTTCCAAGCAGGCTCAGCGCAATCAGGGCAGCCAAGCTGAGTGCAGATGACAGGATGATATTGTCAACCGCAAGGGGGACAACAATAGATGCGATCATTAGCGCGATGGCCAGAAAGAAAGCCCGCGCCTTGCCGGTCTTGAACGAGAGAAGGAGGCCGATGGCACAGGCGAGAGCTGCAAGGCAAAGCGTCAGCAAGACGGGAAATTCTGTTATGGCCTGAGCAAATGCAAAGGCACTGTATTCGGACTGCAGCAGTAAGACGCTGACCACAATAATCGCCAGAAGCGCGATGCCCACGTCTTGCAGGGCTTGCAGCATCAGCCAGCGGCCATAGGTGCGTTGCGGCAGATAGCCCGACCACTTCACCACAAGATCGCTGATCTGGCCAAGCTGGACCATCACGGCGGCTAATCCGGCAAAGCCGAGGCAGGCGATGGCAAACATGGCGGCATCGGGAAGTGTGTCGTTGCCAGCTGTCGCATCTACAAGCCAGCGGCCATAGGTGACAAGCAGGAGACATGTCGCCGCCCAGCGCGACAGGCGGTTGGGATGAAGGACCGGATGAGCAAGGATGACTGCGACAAACCCCAGGCCAATCAGGGATTCCAGCGCAAAACCCGCGCCAACTTCGGCCCTGCCCGTTTGCCAGGAAATCGCGGCAACAGCAGCCAGCATCAGCGAGGCTTTCGATCCGGTGATCCAGGCAGCGGCCAAGGCCCCAAGGCAGACGAGGAAGGCGCCTCCGGCCCAATCGGATGGAAGATGAAAGATCTGTCCGACCAGCGCCATGCCGCAGATAAACACAAGCGTGGCGAAGGCCGTGGCCAGATCAGCCAGACCTTTGCGCTCCGAGGCTGAGGCCCAAGCCGCAAGCCCGTGAGAGGCAAGGACGCCAACCGCAATGCCGATCAGTTTGACCGCGCGCGGAACGGCATCCCAGTTTGCCGCCACAAAAGCCGCCAGTGCGAGCGCGATGCACAGCACCCCGATGCCGCCAAGCACCATGGGCAACCTCGAATGTCCATCGGAGGCATTGGTCGAGGCCAGAATCTTCGCCGCGCCCTCAGGGGGGATCCAGCCCTTCTCCGCCCAGATCTCAACATCCTGGCGCAATCGTTTTGTGTAGATCAGATCGAACATCTCAAAAGCCGCATTTTGGAACTGTCACAAAGACATAACCCAGAGCCCCTCAGGTTGACAGCCGCATTTGTTCCCGCTTCGATGGCGTCCATAACAAACGGGCTTCGCAAAGAGGCCTATGGGAGGACCATCATGAATTTAGCGCGTATGCTCGGCCAAAGGGCTGAAATAGGGCGGCCTGTCCGCGTGGGTTTGATCGGAGGCGGCAAGTTCGGCTCCATGTATCTGACCCAGGCTCGATTGACCAAGGGCGTTCATGTTCTGGGCATTGCGGATCTGAACCCGGCACGCCTTCGGGAAACCCTGAAGCGGGCTGGCTGGTCGGAAGAACAGACGGACACGTCATCTTTTGCAGCAGCCTTCCAGTCCGGCCGGACGTTCATCACGGAGACAGCCGATGATCTGATTGCAGCAGATGGGCTGGATGTGTTGATCGATGCCACAGGCGATCCTGCGGCGGGCATCCGCCATTGTCTGAAGGCCATCGAGCACGGTCGCCACATCGTTATGGTCAATGTCGAGGCTGATGCGTTGGCCGGACCCTTGCTGGCAAAGCGCGCCGAGGCGGCCGGTGTGGTGTATTCGATGGCCTGGGGTGATCAGCCCGCGCTGATTTCCGAGCATGTGGACTGGGCAAGGACCTGCGGCTTCAAGGTTGTGTGTGCGGGCAAGGGAACGCGCTATCTGCCGCGCTATCACGGCCTGACACCGGACACGGTCTGGTCGACCTTGCAGGGATATCTCGGCCTCAAGGATCCGAACCAGATCAACTTGAAGATGTTCAACTCGTTTCTGGATGGCACCAAGTCGGGCATCGAGATGACAGCAGTGTGCAATGCCACCGGTCTTGTGCCACAGGATGACGGATTGGCCTTTCCGCCTGCGAGCCGGTTCGAATTGTCATCGGTCTGCAAGCCGACAGAGAATGGCGGCACGCTGAGCCGGACGGGAACGACGGAAGTCACCTCGTCGCTGTATCGCGACGGCACCGATGTGCCGCATCACCTTGCCATGGGCACCTATGTGGTGATCGAGGCCGAAACCGACTACGCGCGCCAGTGCTTCAATGAATACCACATGCTGGAAGATGAGACCGGCCAGTTTGCCGCCTTGTACCGCCCGACTCATATGATCGGCATGGAACTGGGCGTGTCGGTTGCCTCCGTGGCCCTGCGCAAGGAGCCAACCGGATCAGCCATCGGCTTCCATTCGGACGTTGTGGCCACTACGAAGAAGGCGATGAAGGCCGGTGACATGCTGGACGGGGAGGGCGGTTTCACTGTCTGGGGCAAGCAGTGCCCGGCATCTGCCTCGCTTGCCGCAGGCTATTTGCCGCTCGGGCTGGCCAGCTATGTCTCGCTGACGCGGGACGTCGCCGAAGGTCAGATGCTGACCTGGGGCGATGTCAGACTCGACATGTCTGACCCGGCTTATCTGTTCCGTCGCGAGATGGAGCAGGTCTTCGGTTAGGCGCTGTTAGGGTGCTGTCAGTTCGCTGATGTGACATCTTCTGGCCGCTTGCGGGTGGCCAGAAGGACTGCCGCGCCGACAAAAGCCATGACCAGTGCAAGGGCCAGAATAACCCCTCTTGCGTCATCGCCGACGGCAAAAAGGGTCACCAGCAATCCGGCCAGGGGTTGGCTCAGATTGTTGAAGCAGACGATCATGCCGGTGGTCTTGCCGAAGTCTTCCAGCGGAATAAGTGTTTTGCGCAGGGTCCGGACGTAGACGTTGAACATCTTGTCGAAGCCGGTGATCAGCACGAACCCGAACGCATAAAACAGTGGCGAGGTGCCAAAGCTCGTCACGAAGGCCCCGGCGCAAATGGCTGCATATCCGACAAGGCCGAGAGTGTTCAGGCGCAGGGTAACATGGGCTGTGATCAGCAAGACGATGATGGTCGCCAGCGCTCCTGCCGTTTGCAGCAAGGCATAGGTCGCCTCGCTCTGCCCCTGAAGCCCGGTCACCATGGCAGCTGATGTTGCCAGCGTGACGCCAATGATGAGATTAACAGATGCTGCCAGAACGATCGGTCGCATCAGGCCCGGAATGGACCAGATCCGTTTCAGCGCCAGACTCAGGGAGCCGCCCCAACTGGCGTGTGCAACGGGAGGCATGATCAGGGACGGATCTGTCTTGCCGGACCACAGGAAAGAGGCGATGTCGGCCAGAACGAACAATCCTGCAGCCAGCACGACAATACCTTCCCAGGGCCAGATTTGCAGACAAAATGCCGCCACCAGCGGGCCAAGCACAGTGCCAAGCTGATCGGCAAGCTGGGTGTAGCTGGCAACGGTCTCGAACCGGTTGGCCGTGAAGGCACGCGGCAAAATGGCCTCGCGGGCCATCAGACCCTGCGTCGTGAGAACGCCGCTGACAGCGGACAGCGCAATCAGCCACCAGACGCCGCCGAACGCCATCTGGCAGCCTATGCCGACCGCGCATGCCAAGGCTCTGAGAACCTGGCTGATGCGCAGCAGCCTGTAGGCCGGATACCGGTCGCACAGGATCCCGCTCAACGGAAAGGCAATGTAGCGCGGCAGGGTTTCGAAAAAGAACGCCAGTCCGGACCAGCTGACGCTGCCGGTGATCTGGAACACGACCAGTGGCACCAGAAACAGAAGGATCTGGTCTCCCAGGCGTGTCAGGAAGAGAGAGGCGAAAAACGAACGATGTTGAAACAGCATGGTGAGTGAATGCCGCCTATTGGGCTAAAATCCAGTTCAGAACCAGCCGCCAGTCCGTCATGCGGATGGGCGTGCCATGGGTGCCTGTGTCGAACAATGTAAATCGCACAGGATAAGACGGTGCAGAACTTTTGATCTGCTTGAAAAACCTAGCCTGGGTTTCCCAATTGTACACCGTGTCGGCGCTGCCATAACCCATATAAAGAGGCACCCGGCGCTTGAGCGCACCGGAGGACAGAAAACCCGGGTCTTTCGGCGAGCCGAACAACATGATGCCGTTCAACAGGCCTGCGGTCTTGCTGCTTTTCAAAAGGTTCCAACAAATGATGCCGCCCATGGAGCCACAGGCAACCACCACTTTGGTTCCTGGAGACAGTTGCCTCTGGTAGCGGATCAGGGCCGCAATGTCCTGTGTGCCTTTCTTGCCAAAGTCGCTGATGTCGGCAGACAAAAATGCGCCGCCATTGCGCACCATCAGGTTCTTGATCCGGTTGAAGTTGCCGCCGAAGCTGACATCATTCATGCCCTGGAACCGATTGCCGCCCTGGCCGTGGATGTAAATCACGATGGCCTTCGCGCCACCCTTGGCCTTGCCGACGCCCATATATTTAACGGCCCGGCCATTTGCCTCCAGCACGTAATCTTTCTGGCTACGGCGTGGTTTGTAGGACACGAAATGGCCAAACACTTCCCGCTCGTCGACCTTGTCCCGGTCGCGCAGATCCCGTTGCTTGGAGTATTCCACCACTGTGAAATCGCCGTTGAACAGAGTCTCGGTGACCTTTGGGTATCGGAACAATTTGTCCTTGTAGGGCGCAAGAGCTTCCGCACTGGCCTGGCCTGAGGCTGCAACAAAGGCGCTGACGAGCAATACAGCCAGCGCTGCTCTTGTGGCTTGTGCCGAGGCCTGAACCAGGGTCATCATCATATGTGCCGACCGAACTGCCATCTACATTCTCCAGACCCTCAGGTCAGTTCGTTTCATTACAAGGTGTTCCAACGTCAACCTAGCGCCCCCGGTGTCCGCCTGCAATTGCACGGCAGCAGCGTTCAACAGGCGATATGGAGTTTTGCGCATTGCCCGGGACATTCAGGGCTGAAGCCTCGGAGCCCGCTCAACCTTGTCAATAATCTCCATGCCGAAACTGATAAAATCCCCGAAACCCCTAAGGGATTGATGCAAAAAGCAAATTGCAACACTGATTAAGAGATTGGTAACCATAAAGCAGAGACAATAACTTGAGCGTATACGGACCAGAAGGGCCGTGTTCTTGAGATCAGGAGAGACAAAATGCCGGTGATTTCCTTCGCAAATGCAAAGGGTGGGGCAGGTAAAACGACCGCAGCCCTTCTGCTGGCAACAGAGGTTGCAGAGCGCGGCAAGCGCGTCACGATCTTTGATGCAGATCCACAGAAGTGGATTTCACATTGGGCAGAGCTGCCAGGACGTCCGCGCAATATTGATGTCATCAGCCAGATCACGCCAGCTTCGTTGACCGAGCAGATCCTGGACGCTTCGGCTTCCTCCGATTATGTCATCGTCGATCTTGAGGGGACTGAAAATCTTATCGTTGCCAATGCCCTGTCTGTGTCTGATCTGGTGGTTATTCCAATCCAGGGATCAAGCATGGATGCGCGCGGTGGTGCAAAGATCCTGACCCTGATTTCGAAATTGGAAAAGATTGTCAAACACGACATTCGCCATTGTGTTGCACTGACCCGGACAAATGCCGCAGTCACGACCCGCGCTTTGAAAGCGGTTCAGGAAACTCTTGCCGTTCGAGGCATTGACGTGCTGATGACAGCCATCGTCGAGCGCGCAGCCTATCGGGACCTATTCGAATTCGGTGGTGGCCTGTGCAATCAGGACCCCAAAGCTGTCGCCAACCTGGGCAAGGCCCGGGAAAACGCGGCGATGTTTTCCGCCGAGGTGCTGCAACGTGCCGTGGTTGCGCCGCGCAGGCGCTGGTATGATGTCTTCAAGAAGGCATCATAAGCCTCTTCAAGGGAACATGCCCCGGACATGTCCGGGGGGGGGCGTTCTGAAGATCTGTCGGTCGCCTAGCTGCCTTGCCAGGCTTTGATGGCTTCGATCGGATGAAGGAGCATCAGGACATTTAGCGTCAGATTGTCCCGAATGATCCAGAGTGCCAGCAGCTCGAACGCGATTGCAACGGCAATGCTCATCCAGACCGGTGTGCGCCAGGCGAACCAAAACCCAAACAGCATCCAAACAATATCGAACACCGAGTTGAGAACACTGTCGCCGGTATAACCGATGGCAATTGTTGTTTCACGGTAACGCTCAATGATCCAGGGACTGTTTTCGACAATCTCCCAGGCGGCCTCGATCAAGGTCGCGATCAAAGCCCGTTCTCCCGCTGGACGGGATTTGAACGCAAGCCACAGAACAAGGTAAAACAGGAAGCCGTGGATGATATGCGACAGCGTGTACCAGTCGGCAACATGCTGTGAGGTTCCAGATAAATCTCCGACCGGTGTCCAGAACCGCACATAGCCACAAGTGCAAATCGGCGGGCGGCCCATTGCCAGCAGGATGCCAGCCGTTGCCGCGATGACGCCTAGAATGGCGACCCAGATCATGCGCCGTGTCACTTGTATTCCTCCTGCGTTCATGCCTAAAAGTTGCGGCCTTGTATGCAGGCGACGTCGTTGATGTCCATGCAATAATTGCAAGCATGCATTAAAAAGTTTCGCCGGGGAGAGTTGTGAACTCTCTCCGACGCTTAAACAGCTTATGATATTCGAGCCTGTCCGGCGGTCATCGACCTACGCAGGGTTTTCGACAGTCATTTGATTGAAAACGATGCTGTCTTCAACGGCCTTCAAGGCCAGGTTGGCGTTCTGGAATTTCTGGTCCTTCAAATCCTGCGCGGCCTTATCTACATTGGTCTTCAGCACGTCATAGGGGACAGAGACGTAGGTGTAGTTCACATTTTCGTCGACCAAGGCGGCATGCTGGATCGCCGCCTTTGTATCGCCTGCCTTCATGGCGGCATTTGCTTTCTGTAGATGGCCCGTGGCCTCAGGCTTCAGGGCATAATCATCTTCAACCGATATTTGTGCATTCAGCGGGATGAAACGCGCCGCAGCTTCTCCATTCGCCGGTATGTCGGTCTTTGTGATCTTGTCCAGCGTGGTGGCATCCTTTTCAGCATTGGCGGTGAGCGTCTGTGCTGTCTGGAGGAACTTTGCAGCTGCTTCAGTGTCACCATTATAGATCGCCATCCGGGCTGCATGAACATTGCCAACGGCCGCCATGCCATCATCAGATAAGGCCAGGAAGTCCTTGGCAATGGCCTTGTCGGTCGCCGCCTGGGCCTGCACGGTCTTCGCGGGTTGATGGGCGGCCTCAGCGGCATAAACGGCAGCTGAACTTGTGGCAATGCCTCCCAAAAGGGCAAGAGCGACGAGGGATGCTGTGGCTTTCTTCGTAGTCATTTTCATTCTCCATGGGTTCTTCGTGAAACCATCCGGCCCGGCCGTCGTATAAGCGGCTGCCTGCGTCGGAGTACATGACTTAAGTGGGGTGTCCATGGCCTATGCCAAGCCTTTGTTTTGTTAAAGATAAGTAATCTGAAAAGCGCTTTTCGACGTTTGAAAAATCGCGCTGGGCTGCATATTTTTGAAGATTGTTCTGTGGCTATGGTCTGGGCCTTCAAACCTTTAATTTCTGAAAAAGCAGCAAGCGCTCATGCGCGGCCCTTTTTCACTCTTATGCATGGCCTGTGGCAGCAGAAGCCCTGCGGCGGTGATGCAAGTGTTTTGGGAAACATGACAGGATGGTCGCTCCCGGACGTTCTCAAGAGCCCGTCAAGCGACTTCGGGCTTTCCTTTTCTGCTCTGCCGCTCTATGACCTTGCGCCAACGAACCATCAATCCGATCATGGGCGATGACACTGCGCGCCCGGGGAAAAAGCCCCGATGAGCGCCGGTTTCTGTGTCCGGATCCAAGGCTTTGCAAGGACCCCTGCATGAGCGCGCCCTATCTGACACGCCGCACCTTTGCCATCATCTCTCATCCGGATGCCGGTAAGACGACCCTGACCGAAAAGCTGCTGTTGTCGGGCGGCGCGATCCGGGCCGCTGGTCAGGTCCGTGCGCGCGGCGAGCGCCGCCGGGCCCGGTCGGATTGGATGAAGATTGAGCAGGAACGTGGCATTTCGGTCTCCTCCTCGGTGATGACCTTCGAGCGGAACGGCATCATCTACAATCTGCTCGACACGCCGGGCCATGAAGACTTTTCCGAAGACACATACCGGACACTGACTGCCGTTGATGCGGCCATCATGGTGATCGATGCGGCCAAGGGGATTGAAACCCAAACCCGCAAGCTGTTCGAGGTCTGCCGTCTGCGCGACATCCCGATCATCACCTTCGTCAACAAGATCGACCGCGAAGGGCGCCACGCGTTGGAAATCCTCGATGAAGTGCAGGAAGCGCTGGCGCTGGACGTCTCGCCAATGACCTGGCCCGTGGGCATGGGCTCGGATTTCTTTGGCGTCTATGACTGGCAGGCAAAGAAATTCCATACCTCCAGCGGCGAACGTGGTGGGCCTTACACCCAGACGAAGGATGTCACCGGTCTGGACGATCCGATCCTGACCGAGTTTGCCTTCGACCGCATCATGGATGAGCTTGAGGAAAACGTTGAACTGGGTGCTGAAGGCTATGAGGCCTTCGACAAGGACAGCTTTCTGGAAGGCCACCTGACGCCGGTCTTCTTTGGTTCTGCCTTGCGGGATTACGGCATTGAGGAGCTGCTGGATTTCATCGCAGCCTATGCACCGCCGCCGCATTCACAATCCGCAACGGGCGGGCGCACCATCACCCCGGACGAGGACAAGGTCAGCGGCTTTGTCTTCAAGGTGCAGGCCAACATGGACCCCAAGCATAGGGATCGCATTGCATTCTTCCGCCTGTGCTCTGGTACGTTCAAGCGCGGCATGAAACTGAAACATGTGCGTACCGGCAAGCAGATTGCTGTCACCGCGCCGATCCTGTTCTTTGCCGAAGAACGTGAGATCGCTGAAACAGCCTATCCGGGCGATGTCATTGGCGTGCCCAACCACGGCCAATTACGCGTCGGCGATACTCTGACCGAGGGCGAGGACATTCACGTCACTGGCCTGCCGGCCTTTGCACCGGAAGTCCTGCGCCGTGTTCGCCTCGGCGACACCATGCGCGTCAAGCAGATGCGTCAGGGTTTGCAGGATCTGGCCGAGGAAGGCCTTGTGCAAATCTTCAAGCCGGATCTGGGCTCCAACTGGATTGTCGGGGTTGTCGGTGGCCTGCAGCTCGATGTGGTGGTCGACCGGCTCAAGGCTGAATATGGCACGGAGATCGGTTTCGAGACTGTTCCCTATACAACCGCCCGCTGGATCGAATGCGACCACCCGACCCTGCAGAAGCTGATCGAGGCCCACCGCATGTCCGTTGCCAACGACCGGGATGACAAGCCTGTGTTCCTGTTCAAGAACGCCTGGGAAGTCAGCTACGTCAGCGAGAAATTCCCGGACGTGAAATTCCGCGAAACGAGAGAGATCGTGCACACCGGCTGAGGGGACAAGGACCGCGAGCGCTGCTTCATCTTGAAGAAGCCTGAAAGGCTGTCACGAAGGATGGGCTGCACACTCTTGGACTGCTGCCTAATCTCAGGATAAGAGGCTCCTTTCTGGATGCACAGCAGTCTGTTCCTGGAAGAGGGGTGGAGGCTTCGGCTGTCGCCATGGTAGGATGACCCATGCCGGGTAAAGGGCCTTTATCCCGCCCTCTCGAGACCTTGCCAAGGATCTGCATATGACGGTTGACAGCAACTCCGAGCCGGATGGCTTTGTGTCTTTGAAGCAAGGGCTGAAGGATCCCGATGCCATTGCGGACTATTACGATCAATGGGCCGTGTCCTATGACCAGACGCTCGCCACCTGGGACTACGCTGCGCCGGGCGAGGCAGCTGCTTTGATTGTGCCGCATCTTGTGAGCGAGGCAACGATCCTTGATGTCGGCTGCGGTACGGGGCTGGTGTCGGAGGCGCTTGGCAAACATGGCAGTTTTCATATTCACGGCATTGACCTGTCGGAGGTTTCGCTCAAACAAGCCGAGGCGCGTGGCACCTATGACCAGCTGCTGTGCCATAACATGGACAACCTGCCCTTGCCGTTAGGGCTGGATGCTTATGACGCGGCGCTCTCGGTGGGCGTTCTGACCTACATTGAGGACGCAGAACCCCTGCTGCGCGATCTATGCCGCTGTGTGCGCTCCGGCGGCGTCATCACTTTCACCCAGCGCACGGATCTTTGGGAAAAGCGTGACTTTGCGGCCTTGATTGAGGAATTTGCCGTCCAGAACCTCTGGACCGTCCTCCACACCAGTGAACCGCGCAGCTATCTGCCCGGCCACGAAGATTTCACCGATGAAATCAAGGTCATCCACACGCTCTGCCGGGTTGTGTAGGGTTGGGACCCTTAAAATTGCATGAACTGGTCGATCTGAAACAGGTCGGATGCGAGGCGCAAAAAGGATGGAAACCTGGATGGTTTTCGGGTTTTAGCAACACTGCAGACGGCTTGTTCCAGATCGATCCGAAGGACGATGAACCTGCTGCGAATGTCAGCGTCAAAGCTCTTGACCTATGCAAGGCATAGCTCTTCAAGCTTTTCCTACCCCTGCTTTGCAGTTTCAACGCCAGTGGATCCAATTTTATAAGTCCGAACCCTAGGGCCCTGGAATAGAGCGCTCGTAAGACCTCCATGATGTAGGGATGCCCCCGCATGGGGACTAAAGCGCGTGTTGAACAACAAAATGGAGGCCACACATGATCCGTCATTGCGTATTTCTAAATTTCAAAGACGATGTGACCGAAGGCGACAAGCAAAAGCATTATAATCAATTTGCCGCGCTGAAAGACATCATCCCCGGACAGATCGCAGATCACTATGGCCCCAGCGCCAGTCCTGAGGGCATGGAACACGGATTTACCGACGGTTTTATCATGGACTTCACAGATGCGGCTGCACGTGACGCATATTTGGCACATCCGGAACATCAAAAAGCCGGCGCGGCCCTCGTTGAGGCATGTAAAGACGGTGTGAGTGGTATTTTGGTATTTGATCTCGAGATTGCTTGATTGGGGGGCTGGCCCATAAGTGCGGGAAATCTATCCCGCTGCCAAAACATGTATGCCGCACTGATGCCCATCAAAAGCTCAAGTGAAAATGTCCAATGCAGAACAAAGCTCGATATCCAGTGAGTTTGTGTTGCGCCGCGTAGCCTCTTGCTCCGTCATCACCGGATCAAGTCCTGCAATGATGACTGGGAAGAGGTGGGGCATGGACTTTTCAACCGTGCGGGTGGGAATAAGAGCGCGTAAGGCCCTTAAAAGTCGACTTGTTTTGAGGGAAAGACGAAAACAATCCTCCCCTTTAAAACTCGGCGTACCCTTGGAACTGTTCCCATCACGCGGGGCCGAGTACGGACCGTCCGTTCGCGGTGGTGGGGACCGGGTTTCGAGGTGTCAGCTGGCGGTGTAACGGACCGTGGCTGGCACTGGTGACAAGCACACCTTGATGAGTGCGGCGGGATCTGGCGCCGGGGTCATTCGGGATGCGTCTCGTATCTGGCAAGCCAGCGGCCACACCCCACCGCTGGCAAGCAGAAAAGAGAAAGACGCCAGTGCTCGTCATTTCAGGGAAACGAACCCCGGGCAGGCGTGAGGCCTTGTCATTCCTATCTTCCCACCACCTTCGCCCGGCAAGTCCGGAGCGCTTGCCATCCCGTTTTTCGGGAGCCTTGCAACGCGTCAAAACGCCGGGGAGCCCCCTGCGGCGGGTTTTGTGCTGGCTCGTGCCTCAGCTGCCGTTCAACTCTTCCAGTTCCAGCCACTGTTCTTCGCACGCATCCTTTTTGTTGGTCAGTTCGGTGATCATTGCCGTCAGTTTGGCGAATTTGTCCGGGTTGCCGCTGTAGAGCTTTGGATCGGCCATTTCGATCTGCAGCTTGGCCAGCTTCTTCTCGATGTCCTCAATGGTCTTCGGCAGGGTCTTCAAGAGATGCTGCTGGGTGAAGCTGAGCTTTGATTTGGTTGCAGGCTTGGCGGCTGGCTTTTCACCGGCAAGGCCATCCTTTTGCTTCAGGGCTGCCTGCTTGTTGGCCTTGTCCGTCTTGCGGGCAGTAACGCCTTCGCCGCGCTGGATCAGCATGTCGGAATAGCCACCGGCATATTCACGCCATTCGCCCTTGCCCTCGGAGACAATGACGGATGTGGCCACCCGGTCGAGAAAGTCACGGTCATGGCTGACGATCAGGGCAGTGCCTGGATAATCGGACAGGAGTTCCTGCAGAAGGTCCAGCGTTTCAAGGTCTAGATCGTTGGTTGGCTCATCGAGCACCATCAGGTTCGACTTGTTGGCCAGGGCTCTGGCCAGCATGACGCGGGCGCGTTCGCCGCCGGACAGAACACCAACCGGGGTGCGTGCCTGTTCAGGGGAAAACAGGAAGTCCTTCATATAGCCGATGACATGCTTTGTTTCATCGCCGATCACCACCGTGTCGCCGCGCCCGCCGGTCAGGACAGAGGACAGCGTGTCGTTGGGATCTAGGTTCTCGCGCTTTTGGTCGAGGGTCACCATTTCCAGATTGGTGCCGAGCTTGACCGTGCCACTGTCAGGGGTAAGCTCACCAGTCAGCATCTTCAAAAGCGTCGTCTTGCCCGCACCATTGGCACCGACCATGCCGATCCTGTCGCCGCGCTGAATACGGCTGGAGAAGTCACTCACGATGGACCGCTCGCCGTAGGTCTTCTTGATGTGTTTGGCTTCGATCACCAGCTTGCCGGAGGCCTCGGCCTCGGTGGCCGCCAGTTTGGCGGTGCCTTGCGGACCGCGATGCTCGCGCTTTTCCTTGCGCAGGTCCGCCAGCTCGCGCACGCGGCGCATGTTACGCTTGCGCCGGGCGGTGACACCGTAGGTCATCCAATGCTCTTCGCGCTTGATCTTCTGCGCCAGCTTGTGCTGGTCCAGCTCTTCCTGTTCCAGCACTTCATCGCGCCAGGCCTCGAACTTGCCAAAGCCCTTGTCCATACGCCGGGAGGTGCCCCGATCGATCCAGACCGTGGCCCGCGACAGGTTTTCCAGAAAGCGTCTGTCGTGGGAAATGATCACCATCGCCGACTTCAGGCTCTTCAGTTCGGATTCCAGCCATTCAATGGCAGGCAAGTCGAGGTGGTTGGTCGGCTCATCCAGCAGCAGAACGTCAGGTTCAGGCGCCAGTGTGCGGGCAAGCGCAGCACGGCGTGCCTCGCCGCCGGACAGGTTCGATGGATCTTCCTCTCCGGTCAGGCCGAGTACATCAAGCAGATATTGCGCCCGGTAAGGGTCATCGCCTTCGGTGAGGCCCTCGTTCACATATTCCATCGTGGTGGTGTAGCTGGACAGATCCGGTTCCTGCGGCAGGTAGCGGATGGTGCGGCCCGGCTGAAAGAACCGTTCGCCATTGTCGGCCTCGATGATTCCGGCGGCAATCTTCAGCAGTGTTGATTTGCCAGAGCCATTGCGGCCGACGAGGCACAGCCGCTCGCCTTCGGAAACGGAAATGTCGGCACCGGTCAGAAGCGGTGTGCCGCCGAAGGTCAGGTGAATATCGCGCAGGATCAGAAGCGGTGGGGCCATAGGGGTCTTTGACTGTTACTTGATGCGCCGCAAAATGCAGGCATGAGGAGGTGTTGGCGTCAGGAAAACGATCCGCTCGCCAGTTGCAAGCCTTTTGATTGACCTTGGCCCAGATTTTGTCGTGTTTTCCGGGTATGGTTAAGTCTGGTTGCGGGAAGTGGGGGCTTCGGGATCCAATCTGTGGGGAGATCCGCATGTCAAAAATGCTTGAATTGCGAGTCACATCAAGTGTTGTCGCATCAATATCCGCCCTTGTGCTTCTTGTCTCCAGCATCAGTGCCGCTGATGCGGGTGGCCGTCATTTTCGTGGCTATTCTGGCGGAGTTTACATTGGAGATGGTGCAGCTGCAGCTGGCTTCATAGGTCTGGCGGCGGGAGCAATTCTTGGCTCGGCGCTCTCTACCCCCAGAAGTTACGGCCCTCGTTATTATGGCGCCGGTTATGATGGGGGGCCGATTTATTATGATCCACCCCGGCGCTACCGGCCGCCCGTTTATGCCCATCCTCGTATCGGGCCGCCCCGTTACGCGCCACGCCGCTATGGTCCTCGTCCCTATCCGCATCGGTCCCGGGTTTATGTGGCTCCGCCCCGTCAGCTCTATGCGCCTCCACTCGCAGCACCGCCTGTCAGATATCGCGCAGCGCCCTTTACGCCGGAGTGGATTGCCTATTGCGCCCGCAAATATAAATCCTTCAATCCCCGCACAGGAACCTATCTTGCCTACAGCGGTAAAATCCGCATGTGCCGATAATTTTCCCGTTTAAGATGCAGTGCAGTTGCACGGGGGAGGGTGAATTTTCCGTTGGATGGTCTGTTCTGGTAAAAAATAGCCTGATTCATATGCTGCACTGCATAAGATTTACAGTTTTGGAATTAATATCGAAAGATGTCCTAACGGCACTATTGCCATGTCGTTCAGAGCGTGAAATCGTCTCCTCATCGTTTCTGGTGTCAATAACAAGAGGGGAGATCGAAATGATGAAATCCATGCGTATGACAGCGCTGGCTGCAGTTCTGATGGCGACCACATCCGCCGCGGCTATGGCGGAAATGGTCTATCACCGTGGCAATGCGGCTGATCCGGAAACACTGGATCAGCACAAGACCTCCACCGTCTATGAAGCGCATATCCTGCGCGACATGTACGAAGGCCTGGTCGCTTATGGGGCAAACGGCCAGATCATTCCGGGCGTTGCGTCCGACTGGATGGTGTCCGAAGACGGCCAGACCTACACATTCACGCTGCGCGATGATGCCAAATGGTCAAATGGCGATCCTGTGGTTGCGGGTGATTTCGTTTATTCACTGCGACGGATCATGAAGCCGGAAACCGGGGCGAAATACGCCAATGTGCTCTATCCGATCCTGAATGCGGAAGCGGTCAACAAGGGCGAGAAGCCGGTTGAAGAACTGGGTGTTACAGCGCTCGATGACCATACGCTGGAAATCAAGCTGAAATCGGCCACGCCCTATTTCATCGATCTCCTGGGACACCAGACTGGCCTGCCAGTGCACCCGGCAACGGTTGAGGAATTCGGCACGGACTTTGTCAAGCCGGAGAACATCGTCACCAATGGTCCCTTCACGCTTGCCGAGTTCATTCCGAACGCCCATGTGAAGGCGGTCAAGAACCCGAATTTCCATGATGCAGCGGATGTCGCCATCGACACTGTCTTCTATTATCCGACCGAAGATCGTGGCGCTGCCCTCCGTCGGTTCCAGGCTGGGGAACTGGACACCAACAATGATGCGCCAACCGAACAGGTTGACTTCATGCGCTCCGAGTTGGGGGATCAGTTCCGCGTTGCACCGTATCTGGGCACTTATTATTACGCGCTGAACCATGAGTCTGAGGGGCTGTCCAATCCGGATGTGCGCCAGGCCCTGTCTATGGCGATTGACCGGGAGTTCCTGGCGGATGAAATCTGGGGCTCCACGATGGTTGCCGGATATTCCTTCGTTCCACCCGGCATCGGCAATTACGGCGAACCGGCCTATGCCAACTACAAGGACGTGTCGATCATCGATCGGGAAGACAAGGCACGCGAAATTCTGGAAGCTGCGGGCTACAGCGAGAGCAATCCGCTCAAGCTCAGGATCAATTACAACACTTCGGAAAACCACAAGAACACGGCTGTTGCCATCGCAGACATGTGGAAGCCGCTCGGCGTTGAAGTGTCCTTGATCAACACGGACACCAAGACCCACTACGCCATGCTGCGTGATCGTGGTGACTTCGATGTCGCCCGCGCTGGCTGGATCGGGGATTACTCAGATCCGCAGAACTTCCTGTTCATGGTCGAGAGCGACAATGACGGCTTCAACTATGCCCGCTACAACAATCCGGAATACGACAAGCTGATGGATGATGCCGCCGTCACGGTTGATCTGGAAAAGCGTGCTGCCATCCTGAAACAGGCGGAAGCCATTTTCATGCGGGATCTGCCCTTCATCCCGCTGATGTACTATGGCTCGATGAACCTTGTGTCCGACAAGGTTGCCGGATTTGAGGACAATCTTCTCAATATCCATCCAAGTCGCTGGATGAGCATTGCTGAATAAGCCATGTTGAAAAGCCGGTGGGACCTTGTTCCACCGGCTTTGACTTTTTGGGCAAAACCAAGGTGGCGACAGACCACCGGGAAAGAACAAAGGCCAGGTCATGCACCGCTATGTGCTGGGACGACTTCTGGGGGCCATCCCGACCCTCTTTCTCATCGTGACGATTTCATTTTTTCTCATTCGCATCGCGCCGGGAGGGCCGTTCGATCTGGAGCGTCCGCTTGAGGCCAAGGTGATGGAAAACCTCAACCGGATTTACCATCTCGATGAACCGCTCTGGCAACAATATGTGCTGTATTTGAAAAGCATTGCCGTGCTGGACTTTGGTCCGAGTTTCTATTTTCGTGATTTTTCAATCAATGAATTGTTCGCCCAAAGCCTGCCGATTTCCATCCAGCTGGGCATGACTGCCTTGTGTCTGGCGCTTGTTGTTGGTGGGGGATTGGGCATCATCGCCGCGCTGCGCCAGAACCAGATGACCGACTACACGGTCATGACGGCAGCAACTCTTGGCGTCACCATTCCGAATTTCGTCATCGCTCCGATTTTGACACTGACGCTCGGTGTCTGGCTCGGCTGGCTGCCGGTAGGTGGCTGGAACGGTGGGGCAGTCGTCAATATCATCCTGCCAGTGGTCACACTAGCCTTGCCGCAAGTTGCCGTGGTGGCCCGGCTGACACGTGGCTCGATGATCGAGGCCTTGCGCTCCAACCATGTGCGAACGGCGCGGGCCTATGGCCTGTCCAGCTACATGGTCGTTGTCGTCCATGCTCTGCGCGGCGCTGTCTTGCCTGTGGTGTCTTATCTGGGGCCAGCTGCTGCCGCGCTCCTGACCGGGTCTGTTGTGGTTGAAACCATTTTCGGCATACCCGGGATCGGGCGTTACTTCGTGCAAGGTGCCCTCAATCGCGACTACACGCTTGTGATGGGCACGGTCGTTGTCGTGGCCTGTTTCGTCATTCTGTTCAACCTCATCGTGGATCTGCTCTATGCGCTGCTTGATCCGCGTGTGCGCTACGATTGAGGAGAGTGGATATGACAATGACGTCCACTCCTTTGCCCCAAGGTCCGACTGGTGGCGAGGCTGAAGGCCCGATCAAGGGACGGTCGCTTTGGGATGACGCCAGAGACCGGCTCCTGGCCAACCGGGCTGCTGTCGCAAGCATGATTGTCCTTGCAACGATCACGCTCATTTCCCTGCTCGGGCCTCTGTTCTCACCGCATCCCTTCGACAAGGTCTATCGGGATTATGTCAAAGTTCCCGCCAGTCTGGCTTCCTATCCGAAGGCTGAACAAATCCAGCCTGCCTTTCAAAGCTTGCTGAAACGGGCAAGAGTGACGATCACCGATTATGCGCAAGAGGGAGATCAGGTGGTTGTCGATATCTCCTCGAAACGAGAAATCGACCCGCGCACGGTGCGCTATATTGACCGCAGCGACATGTTTGAAAATGCCGAGCTTATGGGCTTTTCCGAGGACAAGAAGTCAGCGGTTTTGCGGGCTGATATCAAGTCGGTGCATTTTTATTTCGGCACAGACTCCAATGGCCGGGACATGATGACTCGGACCTTCATCGCCGGGCGCGTGTCGCTGACAATTGGCCTGTTGGCAACAATCGTCGCGATCACCATCGGTGTGATTTACGGAGCAACATCTGGCTATCTGGGTGGGCGGGTCGATCAGACAATGATGCGCGTGGTTGATGTTCTGTATTCGTTGCCGTTCATTTTCTTCGTCATCATGCTGGTGGTGTTCTTCGGGCGAAATTTCGTCTTGATGTTCATTGCCGTCGGCGCAGTTGAATGGCTTGATATGGCGCGCATTGTCAGAGGGCAGACGCTGACCATCAAACGGCAGGAATACGTTCAGGCTGCTGAAGCCATGGGCGTGTCGGACGGCGGTATTCTGAAGCGCCATATCATTCCCAACACGCTGGGTCCGGTCGTCGTCTACATGACGCTGCTTGTGCCGAAGGTGATCCTGCTCGAGAGCTTCCTGTCGTTTCTGGGGCTGGGCGTTCAAGAGCCTATGACAAGCTGGGGCGTGCTGATTTCAGAAGGCGCACGCAACATGCAAGGGGCGGCCTGGATGTTGATTTTTCCGGCTGTTTTCCTGACCTCGACCTTGTTTGCGCTGAATTTCATCGGCGATGGTCTGCGCGATGCACTCGATCCGAAGGACAGGTGAGGGGATGACCATGAACAAGACAGATACGAAAGCAGTCGTTCTCGACATCGCAGACCTGGAAGTTGAGTTCCACACACCAACCGGCCCGGTTCATGCAGTGCGGGGTGTGAACATTCAAGTGAAGGCTGGCGAGACCGTGGGCATTGTCGGCGAGAGTGGTTCAGGCAAGAGCCAGACGATGATGGCTGCGATGGGGTTGTTGGCGTCAAACGGCCAGACATCAGGTCGGGTGACTTTTGAGGATCGCAACATTCTCGGCTTGCCGATCCACAAGTTGAATGAAGTGCGTGGCCGGAAGATCACCATGATTTTCCAGGAACCGATGACCTCACTGGATCCGCTTTATACCATCGCGCGTCAGCTGGCCGAACCCATGGTGGTTCACGGTGCCTTGTCGTGGAAGGCCGCGAAAGCAAAGGCTTTAAAGCTCTTGGAACTGGTTAATATTCCAGACCCTGAGCGCAAGATTCGGTCTTATCCCTATGAGCTTTCCGGCGGTCAGCGCCAGCGGGTTATGATCGCCATGGCTTTGGCGAATGACCCCGATGTCCTGATTGCGGATGAGCCGACAACCGCACTGGACGTCACCACCCAGGCGGAAATACTTGAGCTTCTAGCCGACTTGCAAAAACGCCTTGGCATGGCGGTGATTTTCATCACACATGATCTTGGAATTGTGCGTAAAATCGCGGATCGCGTCTATGTAATGAAAGACGGGGAGGTGGTTGAGACCGGCGCGACCGGGACAATCTTCGACCGTCCCGAGCATCCCTATACACGTATGTTGCTGGATGCAGAGCCAACCGGATCGAAAGCTCCTGTTGTCTCATCGGAACCTATCCTTCTTGAAGCTCAGAAAATCAGGGTGGAATTTGCCCTGGATAGCGGGTTCCTGGCAGCGCCATTTGTCTTGAAGGCAGTTGATGATGTCTCCTTCTCCCTGCGCCGTGGTCAGACTTTGGGCATTGTCGGCGAAAGTGGGTCGGGCAAGTCCACTCTTGGGCGAGCCATCCTGAACCTGCTTCCCGCTTATGGACGTGTTGTTTTTCAGGGCGATGTGATTTCAGGCAAGAGCCGTTCTGCCATGCGTGACCTGCGCCGCAACATGCAGCTTGTCTTTCAGGACCCTTTCGGATCTCTCAGTCCGCGATTGACTGTGGGTCAGATCATTTCCGAAGGGCTTTTGGTTCATGAGCCGAGCCTGTCCGCAAAGGACCGCGATGCAAGAGCCTGTCAGGCGCTGGAGGAAGTGTCGCTCACACCTGCCATGCGCAATCGCTATCCGCATGAGTTTTCCGGTGGACAGCGCCAGCGCATTGCCATTGCAAGGGCCATGGTTCTGAAACCGGACTTGGTGGTGTTGGATGAGCCCACCTCAGCGCTGGACAGGACAGTCCAGAAGCAGATTGTCGATCTCTTGCGTGATTTACAGACGGCCCACGGGCTGACCTATCTGTTCATCAGTCATGACCTGGCTGTTGTCCGGGCGATTGCCGATACAGTCATGGTCATGCAGAGAGGCAAGGTGATTGAGGCGGGGCTGACAGAAGATATTTTTGAAACCCCGCAGATGGATTACACAAGAGAGCTTATAGGGGCTGCCTTGATGGGGCAGCAGAACCTGGATGCTGGATGAGCCTCAGACGCCGTGAAGGCCGAGCCAGCCTATTGGTGTCCGAACCCTAAGCAAGCTGCGTGATGGCGTGGGTCGTTGTTGGATCTTCAAAAAAGATATCGTGAAGATCGGGCGCAAACAACGACAAGGCGAGGGTTATGTGTTTTGACATCAGCGTTTTGGCCGTGTCCGCATCGCCCTCTGCTATAGCATCAATGATGGGCTTATGTGGATCCCCAACGAATTTGTCCCACATGATGTGGCCCCGGTTGCGGGAAATCGTATATCGGTGCAAGTGCAGCAATGTTCTCTTCAAGATTGGCTGCAGCATGGGCATATCAGAAATACTGAAAATGCTCAGGTGGAAGGCCCGGTCGATCTCTGCGCATGCGAAAGTGTCGCAACGTGATCTATAGTCCAGATAGTCACTTGAGATCTCGCGTAAGCGTGAAATCTCACAGGGGGTGGCGAGAACGGTAGAGCGCTCAAGACCAGCGCACTCAAGATTGAGGCGAAGCCGAACCAGAACGAGCGCCTCTTCATCACTTGTTTGGGTGACATAGGTTCCCTGATACCCGCGCCGGTCCACGAGGCCGTGTTCCTGCAAAGACAGCAGGGCTTCTCTGACAGTACCCTGCGAACAGCAGTATTCAGCCGCCAGAGCTTGCTCCGTAATCGGGCTGCGGCTGGTCAATTCGCCAAGCAAAATCTGACGCTTGAGGTCCTGATATACGGTCCATGATTTGCGCGCACCATTTGGAGGCGTCAAAGGACTGTCAAAAATTTCTAATCTTAGCATGAGCCCAGTGGCCCCCCCGGCCCTAGGCACGTCTCATCGAATTTACAGGTCCACTTTATCGCAGATAGGCTCTCGCACGTAATCCAAAACGTGGCGTGAGATTTCGAACGTCATAAAGCTTACCCAAGTTGTTCTCGATGTTTCTGTCAACTTGGGCACCTCAGTACCGATGGGGCGTGCATTCCTCAGTATTAATTGCTGCATTCTTGAAATTGCAGTATCTTTTTTAACGTAATTGAGGCCTGAAAAAGACGATTTTGCCTTTCTATATTCCTCGATCTAACGTTCCAACTGTTCTATTTTCATGACGCAGCGTAAGATTTGTCTAAAGTTTAAGCGCAATTCAATAGATTGTGCTCAAATTGCATAAAAGTATTTTAGCAGGCGTTGATTGGCAGGCGAGCGAAACTTTCCGAAACAATTACGTATGCGTTCACAAATGCGAGAGCAAATGTATTGTATATCAATTTTGTGTGCAATCGAGAACAGATAGCCAGTTTTTGAAAGCGATCTTGGCGATAAGCTCCTCGCCAAATCCAGCTTGCCTGAATGATTCGATCAGCGCGGGCAAGGCCGCCGCGTCCGGTATGTCAGTTGGCGTCATGCATCCATCGAAATCCGAACCAAGTGCCACGCCATCTTCCCCAAGCCTGTCAATTAGATGGGACACATGTTTGACCATTGTCTCGAGCGGCGTCTGGCGGCTGTAGCCACCGTCTTCGCGCAGGAAGGCAGTGTGGAAATTGAGCCCAACCAAGCCGTTTGTTTCCCGAATGGCATCCAGTTGCCTGTCTGTCAGGTTGCGCGCATTCGGGCATATGGCATGGGCATTGGAATGACTGGCGACAAGGGGCTTGTTGCTTGTCGCTGCGACATCCCAGAAGCCTTTTTCTGTCAGATGGGACAGATCGATCAATATGCCAAGTTCATTGCAGGCCTTGACGAGTGCTTTCCCGGTATCGGTCAGACCGGGGCCTGTGTCTGGCGACGATGGAAACCGCATTGGAGCGCCATCTGCAAAGACATTCTTCCTGCTCCAGACTGGTCCGAGAGAGCGAAGGCCTGCATTGTATAGGACTTCCAGGGCATTGAAGTCTGTATCAATCGCCTCGGCCCCTTCGATGTGAAGCGATATGGCAAAAATACCTTGGTCTATACATTCGCGGATTTCGCGAACATTGTGGCAAATTCTGACCCGGCCATTGGATGATCTCTCCAGCCGAAAGGCTTCTGCGGCCATCTTGAGCGTAAAGTCCAGCGCTTGGCTTTGGTCAATCTCGTCGTAATTCTTTGTGTCGGACGGATTATAAGGCTTTGAAAAATCCTGACGAATGTTGGACGGGACGAACATGGCGAACAAGCCTCCGACAAGGCCGCCTTCCTGCGCACGGGGCAGATCGATATGGCCAAGAGTTGACCGTTCGAAAAAGTCAGTCTCCCTGTCAGTGCCTTTTGTGATGACCCTCTTGAGCAAAGTGTCATTATGACCGTCGAACACAGGGACGCGAGGAATTGTAGCAGTCATTTCAAATCCATCTCGGGAAAAGGAGGAGCGGCCACATTGGGCTTATTCGGTGTGTCTGAAAAGAGGCATTTGTCGAAAATTTGATGCTGTTGTCTTCGCATATCAACAAAGTCTCTTGCCAAGCTCCCCTCTTTTGCCCCATCACAGCTTCAAGATTGTTCTTGACCCTAAGTCAGCGGAGCTTCCATGCCGATTTATTCACCTGCCTCGGGCTTGTCTGATGATGGTGCAACATTAGAAACCTCGTCCAGCGGAGTTTCTCGTCGTTTTTTTGTGTCTGGTTGCTTTGCGGCAATGACGCTGCCTTTGGCCGGATGTTATACTGCTGGCCTGCCGGGGCAGCCGCCTTTGCCGGACGAGACTTTCGATTATGCGTCCGCCTATGCGGTCTGGCCTGATGGCGATTTCACCTGGCCAGCGATCAACTATCAGTCCTTTGATCGCAAATACTGGCGTCAGGTGGTGGATTACAAGTCTGGTGAGAAGCCCGGCACCATCATTGTCGACCCTTACAATTATTTTCTCTACTGGATTTTGACGCCTAAAACTGCTCTGCGCTATGGCATCAGCGTTGGCCGTTCCGGCTATGCCTGGTCAGGCGATGCGATGATCCGGGTCAAGCGTGAGCACCCAAGATGGCGTCCTCCACGGGAGATGATCGCGCGCAAGCCTTCTCTGGAGCGTTATTGGAAAGATGGCATGGGCCCTGGGTTGAAAAACCCTCTTGGAGCGCGTGCGATGGATCTGTGGCAGGGGTCAAGAGACACGCTGTTCCGTATCCACGGCACAAGCAGCCCAAACAGCATCGGGAAGAGTGTTTCCTCAGGCTGTATCCGGATGTGGCATCAGGACGTGATTGATCTGTTCGAGCGCGTGCCGCTGCGGACAAAGGTCATTGTCCTGAGCAAGGAAGACGCCGAAGCATAGAGCTTTGCGATCTGTCATCTTTGGTGAAGCGCAAGACGGGTGCCGAGAGGTGCCCGTTTTTTTGTTGCGGTTTCCATTCGTAAGCCGCAACTCACCCTAGTTCCGCTTTGCGTCGCCTTCTTGCCAATGGGCGGACACAGACGCGACGAAGTCATTGAAACGTTCACCCTGGATCAGAACGTGTTGGCGCAGGTGTTCTGCCGCTGCAACGGCATCTCCGGATGTGATCGCCTCGACGATGTTTCCATGCTCGGTAAGAGACATTGACACTCGGTTCGGCACCCGAAGCTGCAGGCGTCGATAGACTTTGAGTTGGGTTTGCAGGTGTTTGGCCTGTTCGGCCAGAAAGCCGTTGTGGCTGGCCTTGTAAATTGTGTCATGAAAAATCTGGTTGGCATGATAATAGGCGTCAGGATCTCCGCCTTGCTGAGCATTGCAGCAGGCCTCGTGCGCCGCCTTCAGGGCTTTGACTTCGTCGCTTGTGATGCGTCTTGCTGCCAGCCGCCCGCACATGGCCTCCAGGTCCGCCATGACCTCGAACATTTCCACCAGCCGGGCAATGCCAACATCACGCACGAATGTGCCTCGGCGGGGTTTGATGTCCACCAGCCCGGCAACGGACAGTTCAATCAAGGCCTCGCGGATCGGAGTGCGTGACACCTCGAATCGTTTCGCCAAGGTCACTTCATCCAGCCTGGAACCAGCCGGGTAAAAGCCTGTGACAATGTCATTCTCGAGGGCTTCACGCAGTGCCTGCGCACGCCGGGTTCTTGGCTGCTGTTTTGTCATCATTACAAATTATGCAAAGATAACCCTCTTGTATACAAAAACATTGACTTGATTGCGAACTCTGTGTTTGCCTGCATATCGGCGAACAATACGCTGAAAAAGTGCGCAGGGGACGGAGTGGAGCCGGAAGCCTGCGCTCATGGGAGGAAAACATGAAATATTTTGCCAAGACGGCGCTTGCTGTCACGGTCGCACTTGCTGCTGCTTTGCCAGTTGCTCACGCTGAAACAGTTCTCAAGGCCTCGCACCAGTGGCCGGGCGGTAAAGGCGATGTGCGTGACGAAATGGTCCAGATTCTGGCCCGTGAAGTCGCCAAGTCTGATGTTGATTTGAGAATTCAGGTCTATCCTGGAAAATCCTTGTTCAAGCCGCGCGAGCAGTGGGGCGCCATGGTCAAGGGTGTGCTGGACATCTCCGCATTCCCACTTGATTACGCCTCCGGTCGCCATCCGGAGTTCTCTGCAACCTTGATGCCAGGTCTGGTCCGCAATCATGACCGTGCACTGCGGCTCAATACATCGCCGTTCATGCAAGACATCAAGAAAGTCATCAATGACGCGGGTGTTGTGGTCCTGGCCGATGCTTGGTTGGCGGGCGCGTTTGCCTCCAAGAAGCAGTGCATCACCGGACCGGAAAGCATGAAGGGCCAGGTCACACGTGCAGCTGGTCCGGCGTTCGAGCAGATGCTGGTTGGCGCAGGCGCATCCATTGCGTCCATGCCGTCTTCTGAAATCTACACCGGCCTTCAGACCGGCGTTCTGGATGCAGCCAACACATCCTCAGGCTCTTTCGTGTCCTACCGGATTTACGAGCAGGCAACTTGCCTCACCAAGCCGGGCGCGAATGCCTTGTGGTTCATGTATGAGCCGCTTCTCATTTCCAAGCGCAGCTGGGACAAGTTGAACAAGGAACAGCAGGATGCGCTGATGGCAGCTGCAAAGGTTGCCGAAGACTATTTTGTCGGTGAAGCCAAGGGGCTGGATGACAAGCTGGTTGAAGCTTATTCTGACGCTGGCGTCGAAGTGGTCGAAATGTCCGGCGACGATTATCAGGCTTGGCTCGATATTGCCAAGGAGACTTCATACAAGGCTTTCGCTGAGAAAGTCGAAGGAGGTCAGGAGCTGATCGATAAGGCGCTTGCGGTTCAATAAACCCAGTTCCGCCTCCTTCGGGTGGGGGTTTGGCTATTTCAGTCAGCCTTCATCCGGAGGAGGTTCTTTAAGACACTCTGATTTTGTCCGGGCGCAGCAATCAGCGCCTGAAGAGCCTGACGTCGGACCATGTTCATGACTTTATATATCCGCTGGGTTTCGGCCCTGTCCCGCCTCGCTGCGGTGGCTGCCTTGCTGCTACTGGCATCGGCCATTCTGGTGGTGACCCAAATGGTGGTCATTCGCTATTTCCTGAATGCCTCCACCGTGTGGCAAACCGAATTTGTCATCTATGCGCTGGTCGCAATGACTTTCCTGGCCTCGCCCTTTGTGCTGATGGAAAAGGGCCATGTGAATGTTGACTTGATCTACATGCATCTTCATGGGCCATTTCTGAAAATTGTTCAGTCCCTGGCCGGTTTGTTCGGTCTCGTCTTTTGTGCGCTGCTGGCCTGGTCCGGCTGGACCTATTTCGAGGAAGCCTGGTCCTACGGCTGGACAACAGACACTGTCTGGGCTCTGCCGCTCTGGATTCCGCTTTTGCCTCTGCCTCTTGGTATTGGATTGATGACCCTTCAATATGTGGCGGAACTCGCCAAAATCTGGAGAGGAGAGCCCGCATGAGCCCGCTTTTTTCTGGCCTCCTCGTTCTGCTGGCGCTGTTAGCGCTCCTTGGCATAGGCACCCCGATCGCATTTGCCCTTGGGTTCGTTTCCATTGTCGCACTCTTGATCGTTGATGGTGCCGGTAGCCTTTCCATTCTGGGCGAAACCTTCTTCGGCGGACTGGCGTCCTTCGGTCTTGTGTCGATCCCCATGTTCATTCTGATGGGATCTGCTGTTGCCTCGTCTCCTGCCGGCAAGGACCTCTATGAAGCTCTTGATCGCTGGTTGAATCGGGTTCCGGGCGGGCTGGTTCTGTCCAACATCGGGGCATGCTCGATCTTCGCGGCATTGTCCGGATCTTCGCCTGCCACTTGTGCTGCCATCGGCAAGATGGGCATTCCGGAAATGACCAAGCGCGGCTATCCGAATGAAATCGCGTCCGGGTCTATTGCAGCAGGGGGAACCCTCGGAATTCTTATTCCGCCATCGATCACCATGATTGTCTATGGCATCGCAACGGAAACCTCTATTGGTCGGTTGTTCCTGGCTGGCTTGTTGCCAGGTGCCATGCTCACGGCCTTGTTCATGGCCTGGACAATCTACGACTGCCGCCGCCGGGGGATTGGCCTGTCCGCCCTGACCGAACGTTTCACCATGAAGGAGCGCTTCTCCGCGCTGCCAAGGGTTCTGCCGTTCCTGGCGATCATCGTTGGAATTCTCTACGTGCTTTATGGCGGGGTTGCGACGCCGTCGGAAGCTGCTGGTGTCGGTGCTTTGTTCTGCATCGTTCTGGTGGTTGTGATCTACCGGATGTGGAGCGTTTCCAAGGTGACCAACATGTTCCGGGATACCTTGAAGGAAAGCGTGATGATCATGATGATTATCGGGGCTTCAGAGCTGTTTTCCTATACGCTGTCATCGCTGTTCGTCACTCAGTCTATTGCCGAATGGATTGCAGCCCTGGACGTGAACCGCTGGGTGTTGATGGCGATCATCAATTTCTTCCTGCTGTTCGCCGGGTTCTTCTTGCCGCCGGTCGCCGTCATTCTCATGACTGCTCCGATCCTGCTGCCAATCATCTTGCAGGCGGGTTTTGACCCTTATTGGTTCGCGGTGGTGCTGACGATCAATATGGAAATAGGCTTGATAACGCCTCCGGTCGGACTAAATTTATATGTGATCAACGGAATTGCGCCGGACATTACATTGGGTGAAATCCTGCGCGGATCAATCCCCTATGTCATGTGCATGGTCGTTGGAATTGTACTTCTCTGCTTCATTCCCGGCATTGCCACCTGGCTTCCAGAATTGATGATGGGTCGATAACGATGAACACAAGCTTCTTTGGCGAGTTGCTAAACTCCATAACCGAGCAGGGACGAACCCTGCTCGACACCCGGCTTGGACGCTCTGGCGAGGTTCCGCTTGAGGATCTTTGCCAGGCGATTTTGTCCGGGCGGGGCGAAGCCTCGGGGGTCGCGCTCGCCGGAGAGGTTCTGTCCAGCTACAAGCAACTTGATGGGCCGCAAAAGCTGGCTTTCTTTCAAGCTCTGCGCGATCATTTTGGGGCCAATCTGGAAGTGGTCCGTGAAACGGTGGCAGCTCTCACTCAGCAACCGGACGATCCGCTCCTCTTGAGGCGCTTGCATTCAGCATCGGAGCCAAGACGGCAGGAGCTTATCCGTCGGTTGAACCTGGCCCCCGGGGGTACCAAGGCACTTGTGGCCATGAGGTCCGATCTGCTTGATCACCTGCGAACTTCGCCGGACCTCATTGAAGTCGACCGGGATTTCGAGCATCTCTTTTCGTCATGGTTCAACCGCGGCTTCTTGGTCATGAAGCGGATTGATTGGCAGACGCCGGCCAATATTCTGGAAAAGATCATCAAGTATGAAGCGGTTCACGAGATCGACGGCTGGGAGGACCTACGCCGCCGGATCGGGTTGGAAGATCGCCGCCTCTATGCGTTTTTCCATCCGGCCCTTGTCGACGACCTTCTCATCTTCGTTGAGGTTGCCCTGACCCGTGAGATCCCGGGTGCCATTGCTCCGATCCTGACTGAGGAACGGGCCGAAATCACGGCTGAAGTAGCCAATACGGCGGTGTTTTATTCGATTTCGAATTGTCAAAAGGGCCTGCGCGGCATTTCTTTCGGCAATTTCCTGATCAAACAGGTGGTTGAAGAGCTCCGCCGTGAGCTGCCCTCCCTGAAGACCTTTGTCACCTTGTCTCCGGTGCCAGGGTTTTCCCGCTGGTTGTCCGGGGCACTCAAAGACGAAGCAAGCCCGGCAAGCAGCTTGTTGACACCTGAAATGGCTGCGCACTTGCAAGAACAGGACTGGCCGCAGGATCTGGATGCCGCCAAGCAGCTTGAAGCGGTTTTGCCAAATCTGTGCGCCCACTATCTGACCCGGGAAAAACATCGTAATACCCGTCCCCTTGATCCGGTCGCCCGGTTCCACATTGGCAATGGTGCGCGCCTTGAACGCGTCAATTGGCAAGGTGATCTATCAGTGAACGGATTGTCGCAGGCCCATGGTTTGATGGTGAATTACCTTTATGACCTGAAGTACATAGAACGAAATCATGAGTCTTATGCAGCCAATGGCACGGTGGCGGTCAGTTCCGCCGTCGCCAAATTGGCCAAGGCTGTGCCCGAAGCTAAACAATTGACGTCCGCGAGTTGACGATGACCAATCATCTTTTTTCCGAAATCCATGCAAACATGCCGGACCCGGCCAAGACCTTTCTGGAAACTGCAGAAGGCCAGGTTCTCACATATGGCGACGTTGTTGGCCTGTCCGCACGTTATGCCAATGCGTTGGCTGGCCTTGGCGTCAAGCCCGGTGACCGCGTGGCCGTACAGGTGGAAAAAACGCCTGATGCATTGATGCTTTATCTGGCGACCGTGCGCGTCGGAGGCGTTTTCCTGCCGCTCAACACTGCTTATACACCTGCGGAAATCGATTATTTTGTCACGGATGCTGAGCCAAGTGTTTTTGTCTGCGATCCCTCCCGCGCGGATGCTTTGAAGGAGACAGCGAGTAAGGTCAATGCCAGTCTTCAAACGCTGGATGCGAACGGCAAGGGCAGCCTGCGGGATCTTGCCGAGGCAGCCTCCGATACGTTCGAGGATGTTGCCCGGGGTGCCGATGATCTTGCTGCGATTCTTTACACTTCCGGAACTACAGGGCGCTCCAAGGGCGCGATGCTGAGCCACGAGAACCTGGCTTCTAACGCCCGCACGTTGGTGAAATACTGGCAGTTCGGCTCTGGTGATGTTTTGCTGCACGCCCTGCCAATCTTCCACACTCACGGGCTGTTCGTGGCGACCAACTGTCTGCTGCTGGCTGGCGGCTCCATGCTGTTCCTGCCCAAGTTCGATCTGGATACTGCCTTGAAGTTGCTGCCACGGGCAACGTCCATGATGGGCGTCCCGACGTTCTACAGTCGCTTGCTCAGCTCTTCGGACTTTACACAGTCACTTGTCTCGCACATGCGGCTGTTTATCTCCGGCTCGGCGCCCTTGTCGGCAGAAACCCACAAGGAATTCAGCGCCCGGACCGGCCATGCGATCCTGGAACGCTATGGCATGACCGAGACCAACATGAACACGTCCAACCCTTATGACGGCGACCGGCGTCCTGGAACGGTTGGCTTTCCGCTGCCCGGCGTGGATCTGCGGATCACGGATCCGGAGACAGCCAAGGTGCTGGCCCAGGGTGAGGTTGGCATCATCGAGGTCAAGGGACCCAATGTCTTCCAGGGCTACTGGCGCATGCCGGAGAAGACGGCTGAAGAACTGCGCGTGGATGGCTTCTTCATAACCGGCGACATGGGGCGGATCGACGAAGAAGGCTATGTGGCCATTGTTGGCCGGTCAAAAGACCTGATCATCACCGGCGGGTTCAATGTCTATCCGGCCGAGGTTGAGGCCGCGATTGACGAGATCGCAGGTGTTGCGGAAAGCGCGATCATTGGCGTTCCCCATCCTGATTTTGGCGAAGGCGTAGTCGCGGTTGTTGCGCCCAAAAATGGCGCAAAGCTGGACAAGGCAGCAATCACGCCAGCCCTTGCCGACAAGCTCGCCAAGTTCAAACAGCCCAAGCAGGTGCACGTCATGGATGCCTTGCCGCGCAACACCATGGGCAAGATCCAGAAAAACGTCCTTCGGGACCAGTTCAAAGGCGACTTTGAAGGTTAGGTTCTGCTCAGGAGGCCAACCTTAAGCGGTTGCGTCTCCTGAACAAGCTGGTGAGATAAAACGCTGAAATGGCCAAATAGGCGCTTTCTTCGCAAACTCGCTGCGATAACCTAGCTAACATTGAACCTATTGATTTATATGGCAATCTGAACTGCATTGATTTTATTTGACTGTTCACGCTGATTGAACAGACATATCACTCACTTTGATGAGAAGCACCTTGATGCGCCTCACAGAATCCTCACATTGCAGATAGAACACGAAAAGTGCATTGGCCTTTGCCAGTGCCGCATATCCTATCAGGAGACCGTCATGACGGCTAATACAACAAAAGAATTTCAGGTATCAGATCACCGTACTGCAGATCATCCGGTAGATCCGAAGTTCGTCAACCGCTGGTCTCCACGCGCATTCGACGGATCAGAGATGCCCGAAGCAGATCTGAAAATCATGCTGGAAGCGGCCCGCTGGGCACCGTCCGCCTTTAACATGCAGCCTTGGCGCTTTGTTTACAGCCTGCGCGGCGATGCTAGCTGGCCAGTGTTTCCAGAACTGATGAACGAGTTCAACCGCAGCTGGGCCAGCAATGCGTCTGCCCTGATCGTTGTGTTGTCCGATACAGTGTTTGCCGGACCAGATGGCGAAAAGCCAGCCAGCCACAATTCGTTCGATGCAGGCGCTGCCTGTGCCCAGCTGGCGCTTCAGGCCTCTGCGCTTGGGTATCATTCCCATTCGATGGCCGGCATTCTGCCAGAGAAGATCCATGCTGATCTGAATGTTCCAGAGCGTTTCAAGGCAGAAATCATGATCGCTGTTGGGCGTCGGACCGAGCCGGACATCCTGCCGGAGTTCTTGCAGGCCAAGGAACTTCCAAGCCCACGTCGTTCGCTTGAAGAGACAGCGTTCAAAGGCAGCTTCAAAGGCTGACGATTACGACCGACATGAGTGAAGTTGCGGGGCGATTTGGCGCCCCGTTTTCGTTAGGTCTCGATTTGAAGCAAATGCCCGGTTTTGCGCCAGATGCGGGCTCCCGTTTCGCTGCTGATGGTCTGGGTACTGCCTGCGGGAAGCCGTAACCAGGTGCCTGGGCCATAGGGACCGCCTTCATCGGTAAAGCTGCCTGAGATCACGAAATATTCTGCGCCACCGGTCAAGGTCACGGGCTCAAAAGCGCTGCCTGCGGCCAACTCCAGCATGTCGACCCGTTCTTGAGCGTTGTTGAACAGGGGCAAAGAGGCCTCTCCGGGTCTGCCGTCTTGCCAGTCGCTTGAATCCGTCGTGTCGATCCGCACGAATGTATCGTCGTTCGGATCCATCTGGCGCAACTTCACCAGGATTGTGGCACCTTGTTTGGAAGAGGGAACGTGGGAAGAGCCGGGAGGGTTGCGCACATACATGCCCTTTGAAAAGTCTCCCGTCTCGTCTGAAAACACACCGTCCAGAACGAGAAACTCCTCGCCAAGGTCATGCTTATGCGCCGAGAATGACGATCCGGGGGCATAGCGCACCAGGGATGTTGCCCGAGCAACCTCAGTGCCATCGCGCTCCAGCATCCGTCGATCAACACCGGTCATCGGGGAGGCAATCCAGTCCAGGGAAGCGCTGTCGACAACAGCGCGTTTAGTGAGATCTGCGTGTATTTGCATGATGGTCAAGGTCCCGGTGTTGGTGGGCGTTGACGGGCTTCCGCCGCCTTGCTCTTGGTAGATAAGCCCTGTAGAGGAAACGTCAAAGGCCACCGGTGGAGAAAAACCTGTGACCAGTGTCGAAAGACTGTGGTTATTCTGCCCTGCGGTTTTGCGCTTTTGCGGGAATCATGATGACCTTATGTCTTCACACTAAGTGTTGCCGGGGTTGCAGGGTCGGATGTCAGGTCCGCTTTTACAGCGCCTTTCGGGATGATGAATGACGGTTAGTATCGACATCGGCGAAATGGCGGGCAAAGCCCGCGCTGGCATGGATCTGGAAGAACTCCTGGCCACCCGGCTCCTAGTCCAAGGCAACTCCGGGTCGGGAAAGTCGCATCTTCTGCGCCGTATTCTGGAGCAGTCTGCCCCTTGGGTTCAGCAAGCCATTGTTGATCCTGAAGGAGATTTCGTGTCGCTTGCCGAGAAATACGGTCATGTGGTTGTGGATGCGGTGGGGACCGAAAAAGACCTTCAGATGATCGCCGGGCGGGTGCGCCAGCACCGGGTGTCGGTGATCCTCAATCTGGAAGGTCTCGATGCGGATCGCCAAATGAAGGCCGCTGCAACATTCCTGGACGGGTTGTTCGATGCAGACCGGGATCTTTGGTACCCGATGCTTGTCGTTGTGGATGAAGCCCAGCTTTTTGCGCCCGCAGCGGCAGGCGAGGTGACCGAAGAGGCGCGTCGGCGCTCTCTGGGCGCAATGACGAACCTTATGTGCCGGGGCCGTAAACGCGGGCTTGCCGGAATTATTGCCACACAACGTCTGGCCAAGCTGGCCAAGAATGTGGCCGCTGAAGCGTCCAATTTTTTGATGGGCCGGACGTTTCTCGACATCGACATGGCCAGAGCTGCAGACCTGTTGGGCATGGAGCGACGCCAGGCTGAGACATTCCGAAATCTTGATCGCGGGCATTTCGTTGCTCTCGGGCCAGCGCTTTCCCGCCGTCCTGTTCCGGTCAAGATTGGTCCGGTGGAAACGGCAGGGCGGGGCGGTACGCATAAGTTGATGCCTTTGCCTGAGCAGGCCAAGGACGAAGCCAAGGATCTGATTTTCACGCGGGGAGCAGGCGAGGCGGTGCCAAGGCGCCCCCGTGCTGCCGAGCCAGTTGTCTCGACTTCTGATGTCCTGACCCAGCTTTCAAGTGCGGAAGATGCCGCTGATGCGTCCGTGGAACCGGCCGCCAATCTGTTGGATTACGGTGTGCGCACCGAGCAGATTGATGTCATTATTGGCGAAATCCTTGATGAGCCGGACGCCGCATTTCAACCGATTGCATCTCTTTATCAGGATTTTCAGGTGCGCTGCCGGATTGCCAAATTGCCTGGCGGAGCTCCTGACCTTCAGTTGTTCCGTGAAAAACTGTCTGTTGCCCGGGCCGGAGTGGAAAAGGGCGACATTGATGACACTGAGTGGAAGCAGGCGGAATTGATTGCAGGCGAGCTGCCCGAGGACATGCGCGGCGTGTATTTGCTGCTGGCCAAGGCGGCTCTGGCAAAATCCCCATGCCCCGGCAATATCGAAATCGCGACAGCCTATGGCACCCGCTCTCCGGGGCGGGCCCGCTGGCTGCTCAGCCATATGGAAGAGCGCGGATTTCTGGTCTGCGCAACGGATTTGCGTGGCAACCGCATTGTCACGCTGACCGACCTTGGCTGGCAAACCGCCCCCGGCGATGAAGCCGCCGCTTAAGGCGCTGTCTAAGAGCTCTATGGCCCGGTTCGACCTCTGGTTACTTTCTTCAATTCGCAGGGCGCATCCGGCGTGGCGGTGCTGCGTTGGGTCTGGGTGTATTCTCATCGGCCTTCAGCAGGTAGCGGAGCTGTGAAATTTCCTGATTGAGGCTGGCAATGGTCCGGGTGAGGGCACCGTCCAGATAGCTGCCGGCCGGAGAATTCGCCCGGATGGTTTCAGCCTTCTCCCGGGTTTTTCCCAGATACCGCAGCAATACATCGACTTCCGGCTTTTCAATTTCAGTCGGGCTTGGGTCTCCGGCGGCTTTTTGAGCTGCACGCTTTCTCAGATAGCCGCTGCAAAGAGCCGATTGCGCGGCATCAAGAGCGTTGTGTGTCGACGCTGTCTGTGTGACATCAATCGCTTGGAATGTCATATCTCAAACCTTCATGTGTTCTTATTTTGTTCTTTTAGCGCAATTGATATTCTCAGGCAAGTGGGATGAGTCCTGATCCATGTGTTCTGACGTTGCCTTGACCTCGGCAATTCATAAAGTTACATATGAAACTAATTTCAGTCATCCAGTCGGGAGGGCCATGTTGATGCGCCGCGACAAAAGCCAAAACACGCTCGATTACATGTCGGGCTTCGGCAATGATTTTGAGACCGAAGCGCTTCCAGGTGCCTTGCCGCAGGGCATGAACAGCCCGCAGAAATGCCCTTACGGACTTTATGCCGAGCAATTATCAGGCACCGCCTTCACCGCGCCAAGCCACCAGAATGAGCGCACCTGGTGTTACCGAATCCGGCCATCGGTGAAGCATTCCACCCGCTACACGAAGATCGATCTTCCGTATTGGAAGTCGGCACCTCATGTGGATCCGGACGTCATCTCTCTGGGGCAGTACCGGTGGGATCCGGTGCCGCATACCGAGCAGAAGCTGACCTGGCTGACGGGCATGCGCACCATGACCACAGCGGGCGACGTCAACACGCAAGTTGGCATGGCCAGTCACATCTATCTTGTTACCCAGTCCATGGTGGATGAGTATTTCTATTCAGCTGACAGTGAGCTGTTGATCGTACCGCAGGCAGGCAAGCTGCGCCTTGCCACAGAGCTTGGCATCATGGATCTGGAACCGCAGGAAATCGCCATCATTCCGCGCGGACTGGTCTATCGGGTCGAGCTGCTTGAGGGGCCTGCACGGGGCTTTGTCTGTGAGAATTACGGCCAGAAGTTCGAGCTGCCGGGCCGCGGGCCTATCGGCGCCAACTGCATGGCCAACCGGCGCGATTTCAAGACGCCGGTTGCAGCTTTTGAAGAGCGCGACGTGCCGTCCAAGATCACCATAAAATGGTGCGGTCAGTTCCATGAAACCAAGATCGGCCATTCGCCGCTGGATATCGTTGCATGGCATGGCAATTACGCGCCGGTGAAATACGATCTGAGAACCTATTGCCCGGTCGGGTCCATCCTGTTCGATCATCCGGATCCGTCAATCTTCACGGTGTTGACGGCCGCGTCCGGTGTTCCGGGAACCGCCAACATCGACTTTGTCCTGTTCCGGGAACGCTGGATGGTGGCGGAGGATACCTTCCGGCCGCCCTGGTATCACAAGAACATCATGTCCGAGCTGATGGGCAACATCTACGGTCAGTATGATGCCAAGCCACAGGGCTTTGTTCCCGGCGGCATGAGCCTGCACAACATGATGCTGCCCCATGGTCCAGACAGAAACGCCTTTGAGGGCGCGTCCACTTCGGAGCTGAAAGCGGAGAAACTGGACAACACCATGTCCTTCATGTTCGAGACCCGCTTTCCGCAGCATCTGACGAAATTTGCCGCCAGTGAAGCGCCCCTCCAGGATGATTACATTGATTGCTGGGACAGTCTGGAGAAGAAGTTCGACGGCACACCGGAAGGAAATTGGGACAAGTGAAGTCTTCTAAACGGGAAAAGACCCCAAAAAATCCCACAGAAAAGACCAATGAGGACCGTTTGGTCATTCTCGGCTCCAAGGGCGGCCCTGCCATTCGGCCAGGTGGTCCGTCGCCGACAAGCTGCCTGTTGGAAATTGCAGGGCGGACATGCGTCATCGATTGCGGGCTGGGCGTCACGCGCGGATTGGTCGAGGCGGGCGTGACGCTCAAGGACCTCGATCTGATTTTCATCACGCATATGCACTCAGATCATATGCTGGAGCTCGGGCCATTGCTTCACACCGCCTGGACCACCGGATTTCAGACCAAGGTGACTGTCTTCGGTCCTGAGGATCTCAAGGACTACTGGGATGGCTTCCTGGCGTCCATGCGCTACGATATCGACCTCAGAATTGAGGACGAAGGGCGTTTGGATCTGCGCGATCTGGTGGACATACGGGTGATTGAAGCTGGCCGGGTGATTGAGGACGGCGCGCTTGATTTGACAGGCGGAGACCTTCGCGTGTCCGCTCTTCGCGTCGATCATCCACCTGTCGTTGATTGCTTTGCCCTGCGGTTTGAAGTCGAGGATGAAAATGGCAATTGGTCAGTTGTCTTTGGCGCTGACACGGCTTTTTTCCCGCCGCTGGCGGAGTTTTCCTCCGGGGCTGACATCCTCGTTCATGAAGCCATGCTTGAACACGGCGTCGACCGGATCGTTGAAATCACCGGCTATGGGGAGCGGTTACGCCAGCATTTGATGGCCAGTCACACACTGGCTCCAAAGGCTGCAGAAATCGCGGCGCTGGCCAAAACACAGCATCTGGTGCTCAATCATCTGATCCCTGCGGATTTGCCGGGCTTTGAGGAACAGGACTGGCTGGATGCTTGCGCGCCGCAGTTCAAGGGAAAGACAACAGTCGGCTTTGACGGCCTGACGATATCAAGGGAACGCTCATGAAACTCGCATCGCTCAAGGACGGCAGCCGGGATGGCAAGCTGGTGATCGTCAATGACAGCCTGACCCGTTGCACGGAGGCGGTCCATATTGCGCCGACACTTCAGGCTGCCTTGGACAATTGGCACAAGGTGGCGCCGAAGCTGGAAGTTCTGGCCGAAAGTCTATTTCACGATGCTGTGCCATCGCTTCGGTTCCATGAGCATGATGCCATGTCTCCCTTGCCCCGCGCCTATCAGTGGGCCGATGGTTCTGCCTACGTCAATCACGTGGAGCTGGTGCGCAAGGCCCGCAATGCCGAGATGCCCGCAACCTTCTGGACCGATCCGTTGATGTATCAGGGCGGTTCGGACAATTTCCTGGCGCCCCGTGATCCGATCCGCATGGCCGATGAAGCCTATGGCATCGACATGGAAGGCGAGATCGCCGTGATTGTTGGCGATTTGCCCATGGGCGCCAACCTGGATCAGGCACGTGATGCCATCCGTCTTGTCATGCTGGTCAATGATGTCTCCCTGCGTGGCCTGATCCCGGCTGAACTCGGCAAGGGCTTCGGTTTCTTCCAGTCCAAACCCTCTTCAGCATTCTCGCCAGTGGCTGTCACGCCGGACGCTCTGGGCGATGTCTGGGATGGCGGCAAGCTGTCGTTGCCCCTGCGAGTTGACTACAATGGCAAGGCCTTCGGCCGGGCCGAAGCTGGCATCGACATGACCTTCGACTTCCCGACACTGATTGCCCATGCTGCCAAGACGCGCGCGCTCAGTGCCGGTACGATCATCGGCTCTGGCACGGTGTCGAACAAGCTGGAGGGCGGTCCGGGCAAGCCGGTCACAGATGGCGGCGTTGGCTATTCCTGCATTGCCGAGATTCGCATGATCGAGACCATCAAGGACGGCACAGCCAAAACACCCTTCATGAAGTTCGGCGACACGGTCCGCATCGAGATGATGGACAAGGCCGGTCATTCAATCTTCGGAGCGATTGAGCAAGTGGTCGAAAAATACGAGGGCGCGTAAGGGCTTTTCTCGGATAAAACCGCCCGCATACAGGACAAAGACATGAGCAAGAAATTCGCATCCGCAGGCGATATGGCGGAAAAGAAGATCTCTTTCACGGAAATCGGCCGTGACATATGGGCGTTCACCGCCGAGGGAGACCCCAACACTGGGGTGATTATCGGCGACGACAGCGTCATGATCATAGAGGCGCAGGCAACGCCTGAACTTGCCCACAAGGTGATTGAAAAGGTGCGCTCGGTCACCGACAAACCGATCAGTCATCTTGTCCTGACCCACTATCATGCTGTGCGCGTGCTTGGGGCAGCTGCCTATAAGGCTCCGACGATCATCATGAGTGAGAAGGCCCGTTCCATGGTCGTCGAACGGGGTGCGGAGGATCGTGCCTCAGAATTCATGCGCTTCCCCCGCCTGTTCCAGGGCTATGACAGTGTCGATGCCATCCCGAGCCTGACCTGGCCAACCTCCACCTTCACCGACCGCATGACCGTATATCTCGGCAAACGCCGGGTAGATCTGATGCATCTGGGCCGTGCGCATACGGCCGGTGACATTGTCGCCTATGTGCCGGACGAGAACGTCATGTTCACGGGCGATATCGTTGAATATCACTCAGCATGCTATTGCGGCGACGGTCACTTCCACGACTGGCCGGGGACGCTGGAACGGATCCGCAATTTCAATCTGGATGCCATTGCGCCAGGGCGCGGCGATGCTCTGATCGGCTCGGATATGGTCAATGCGGCATTGGATTCCACGGCGGACTTTGTGCGCTCGACGTACAGCCCGGTTGCGCGTGTTGCGCTGCGCGGTGGATCGCTCAAGGAGGCCTGGGACGCCTGTCGTGCGTCCTGCGATCCGAAGTTCAAGGACTATGCCATCTACGAGCATTGCCTGCCATTCAATGTCGCGCGCGCCTATGACGAAGCGCTCGACATTGACACCCCGCGCATCTGGACCGCTGAGCGCGATGCAGACATGTGGGCTCAGTTGCAGGGGTAACCAACATGTCAGCCGCATTGGAGCAGCTCTGTCTGATGGCGCGCAACAATGCTTGGGCGAATGGACGTCTGCTTGGGGCCTGTCTGGCCCTGAGCCAGGCGGAGTTTGAAGCCGAGCGCAGCGGGTTCTTTCCGTCGATCAGGGAAACGCTGAACCACAACCTCTCGGTGGATCGATACTATCTGGATTCTCTGGTCGAGGGCGGCAAGGGCCGTGCTGTGTATGATGAAGAACCAGCCAAGACGGTGGCTGCCTTGCTGCGGGAGCAAGCGGATCAGGACAGGGCGCTTATCGTGTTCTGTGAGGCTTTGATCGAGGACGATCTGAGTAGAGAGCTTATGCAGGATCGCGGGGAGCATGGCATGTTCTCAGAGCGTATCGATCGCACGTTGCTGCATCTGTTTCAGCATCAGACGCATCATCGTGGTCAGGCCCATGCGATGCTGTCCAGCACCCAAGTGGCTCCGCCGCAACTGGATGAATTCTTTCTTGAATTCGACAGACATCCAACAGCCATCAAGCTGTTCTGAAAACCTGACATGGGAGGAGAGCCAGTGTCGGAAATCTTCGAAACGCCGCTCTATCCGTATGTGCGCTCGCCAGATCAGGATGCCGCGACGCCGGTCAATCATCCGGTTGTTGTGATTGGTGCCGGGCCTGTCGGGTTGGCGACGGCGATTGATCTGGCCCTGTCTGATGTGCCCGTGGTGGTGCTGGATGAAAACGACAAGGTGAGCTTCGGTTCCCGCGCCATTTGTTTTTCCAAGCGCTCCTTGGAGATCATGGATCGGCTGGGTTGCGGCGATGCCTTCGTAGATAAGGGCATCTTGTGGAACGTTGGCAAGGTCTTCTTCGGTGATCGAAAGGTATATGATTTCAACCTTTTGCCAGAAGACAGCCACAAGCGGCCAGCCTTCATCAACCTGCAGCAATATTATGCCGAGATTTTTCTGGTGGAGCGGCTGCGCGAGCTTCAGGCCGAAGGCAAGCCCATAGAGATCCGTGGAAACAGCAAGGTTGTTGCACTGGAAACCTCAGATGCCGAAAATCGCCTGAGCGTGGAGACGCCGGACGGGCCTTATGACCTGACGTGCGACTGGTTGGTTGCCTGCGATGGGGCTGGTTCGCCGACCCGGTCCATGATGGGGCTCGATTTCGTCGGGCGCGTGTTTGAAGACAATTTCCTCATCGCTGATGTCACCATGAAGGCTGACTTTCCGACCGAGCGCTGGTTCTGGTTCGATCCGCCGTTCAACAAGGGCCAGTCGGCTCTGCTGCACAAACAGCCGGAGGGCGTCTGGCGGATAGATCTTCAACTCGGTTGGGACATCGACAAGGACGAAGAGAAAAAGCCGGAAAATGTCATCCCGCGCCTGAAGCAGATGCTGGGCAAAGAGGTGGAGTTCAATCTGGAATGGGTGTCCATTTACACGTTCCAGTGCCGCCGCATGGAGAAGTTCCGCCATGGGCGGGTGTTGTTTGCGGGCGACAGCGCCCACCAGGTCTCACCGTTTGGCGCGAGGGGAGCCAACTCCGGCTTCCAGGATGCGGAGAACCTCGCCTGGAAGCTCAAGTTGGTGATCGAAGGCCTGGCGCCAGACAGCCTGCTGGACAGCTATAATGAAGAGCGGGTCTTTGCGGCTGATGAGAATATTCTCAATTCCAGTCGCTCGACGGATTTCATCACGCCGAAGTCCGACATCAGCCGGATTTTCCGCGATGCAGTTCTGGATCTTGCTGAACATCAGCCCTTTGCCAGGCCGCTGGTGAACTCCGGCAGACTGTCACTGCCAAGCACTTATGATGGCTCGACGCTTGTTGGCAAAGACGCCGCTGATTTACCAGTCCGAACCCGGCCCGGAGCCCCGGCCTGCGATGCGTCACTTGCGTCTGGCTGGCTGCTGGATCAGCTGAAGAACAGCTTTGTCTTGCTGGGCCTTAATTGCGAAATTCCTGGCAGCTTTCAGCATCAGGGAATCCAGGTGGACGGCATCAGTCTGGCATCGTCTGACATCAGCGCAGACTTACAAGAACGCTATCTGGGCGAGGCTGCCTCTGCGGTTTACCTCTTGCGCCCGGATCAACATGTTGCAGCTCGCTGGACGGGATTTGATCGCAATGCTGTTGAAGCCGCGCTGGACCATGTGACCGGAAGAACAGGTGCTCAATGACAGAGAGTTCAAAGACCAAAGGACTGGACCGTCCGGATGATTTTTACGCCGAGCTTTTGGCGGCACACGAGGGCTTGAGCAAAGAGGAAAGCGATGCGTTCAATGCTCGGCTCATATTGGTTCTGGCCAACGAAATAGGAGACCATAAGAGGCTTGTAGAGGCTTTGGCCATCGTCAGGTTAAACGACGAGATGAAAGGTTGAGCCTTGGAATGGGACCAAGCCGCGTTCCTTAAGGAAGAATAGCTACGCCGCGTTGCGCAAAAAAATTGTGCAATGCGGCTTTCATCTCATTGAATTCGCTGCGGAATGCTGACTATTCTGACCACAAGGCGCTGATTTTATTGTCATTTTTCACTATTTATTTATCACAAGTGCTGTGTACTCCCGATATATTTAAGGTCAGGAGATACACTGTGAACTGGTTGACTAAGCCACTGGGCAATATGCGGTTTTCACTTAAAGTCGGTGGAGGTTTTGCGACTACGACACTTTTGACGGCCGCTGTGGGCATCGTCGGTACAATGGCAATTTTACGGCTGAATGAACAGTCTGAGCTAAATGCCAAGGCAACCTCGGTGATGGCCAGCCTGCAGCAGGCATCTGCTGATCAAGAGGCCTTTTTGAACGAGAGGACGCCTGAATTGGCGATCCGTGCCAAGAGCCAAATCAAGCAGCTTCGCAGTGACTTGGAAACCGTTGACAACAGTCTTGACCCATCAGCGGATGCCCGAGAGGGCGTTGCCACTGCGATTCAGTCCGTTGATGGGGTGAATGCCGAGTTTGAGGACTTGGTCGAAGCCCTCAGTCAACAGGAAGTCAGCAGCCAAAAATTATTGGGTGCATCGCGCAGTCTCGAACTTCAGGCCCAGGGGATCGTCGATAAAATGCGAGGGCTGCAGAGTGAAGCAGTCGAAAAAGCGGCTTTGGCAAATACGGAGCGTAACCATGCTGACAAGCTTGGCCGGATTGTCGCCTCGGTGCTAGAGCAGGTGATCACCCTTGAACAGCTGTATTCAGACAGTTCACAGTCCAAGAAGACTGGCCCCATGGCAGCTATGCAGGGGGGCTTTGTCGACAAGAAAACCAGCGCAAAAGCCATGCGCGTTGTCAACGGATTGATCGCCTTGACCAGGGAAGGCAAGTCGCTGAATGTGACGGGCGTGAATGTGGAGGCTATGAACGTGTTGAGCGATACGGCACTAAGGGCAAAGACGTCCCTTGAGCTTGCTATCAATGAGCTCAATCCGTTCACGCGCATTAAACATGACAAGGCCTTGAGAAAGGAAGTCAAGAGTATCAGTGCAAGTGCCAAGGGGCTTCGCGGTGTGATTTATCGCGCGGTCGATGGTGCGCGCAGCACGGCCGAAGCAAGCCAAGAGAAGCTCGCGGCAGTTGATAGCGTTGCCTATAATGGAAACGACTTCCTTCAAACGACGCTGGCAGTTCGCGCTGACACCATGGAACTGTTTGCTAAAATCGGATCGGGTTCTGACAAGAAGGTTATAAGCCGGATCAACAAACTGGTTGGTGCCCTTGGGGTGCTTAAAAGTGACGCTGCCACCTTCCCGGAGATTGGCGAAGCTGTTACCGAATTGTCTTCTGCTGTTGGTGAATACAGAGCCATCTTCCAAGCGATGGGAGAAAACAAAGAAGCTTACGATGAGCATCTCGATCGCCTGTCAGAGTTTTCGGAGCAGGTTCGTGAGCAGATCGCAGGAATGGCGGCCACTCAGTCGGAAACGGCTTCCATGAAGGCCCAAAATGCCCTGGTCTGGATTGGAGTGACTGTGTTGATCGCTATTGCTGCCGGAGTTCTGATAGCAATTGCTCTTTCCCTCGTCATTACACGTCCAACCCGGCGTCTGACCGATGCTATGGCACATCTGGCGGAAGGGAATACAGAGGTTGAAATTCCATCAACCGACCAGCGTGATGAAATTGGCGACATGAGCCGTACAGTCCAGGTGTTCCGAGACAATGCGTTGGAGCGCTTGCGCCTGGAAGAGGAAAGCCGAAAGGACCAAGCGCGACGTGAGGAGCGTCAGGCCGAAGTGAGCACTTTGATTTCCGCTTTCAAGGAAGATGTGCAGGGGCTGCTTGGCTCCCTGGATGAAACCGCACGTGATATGGACAATACAGCCAGCTCTTTGGGGGACATTGCGGCGCGAAGTTCTCAGCAGGCCAATGACACAGCTTCTGTCAGCCAGGACGCAAGCATGAGCGTGGAAAACGTTGCGGGTGCAGCAGAAGAACTATCTGCTTCGATTGCAGAGATCGGTACTCAGGTACAGCGAACGACTGATATTGTCAGCTCGGCAACTGAATCGGTTCGAGATACCAATGGCAAGGTGCATACATTGGCTGACGCCGCTAGCAAGATTGGCGAGGTTGTTACGCTCATCCAGGCGATTGCCGCCCAGACCAATTTGCTTGCGCTGAATGCGACCATTGAGGCAGCTCGTGCTGGTGATGCAGGAAAGGGCTTTGCCGTCGTTGCCTCAGAGGTCAAGGAATTGGCGACCCAGACATCAAAGGCAACTGAAGAAATCGGCTTGCAGGTTTCCACAATTCAGGACTCCACCACTGAGGCGGTTGACGCCATCGCAGGAATTTCGGCGACAATGGAGGAGGTCAATGGTTACACCCAGGCCATCGCGTCGGCGGTGACCCAGCAGGGCGCTGCGACCAATGAGATCTCTGGTAACGTGCAACGTGCCTCTGAGGGAACGCAGACTGTGCAGAGCAATATGCGCAACCTTGCCGAGACGGTGGAGCAAACTCAGCAGGCATCGGAAACCGTCCTGACATCTGCTGGTAACCTCGGTGCGCGCGGAACGGCGATCAAGGGGTCCATTGAGACATTTCTTGACCGGGTCGCAGCTGTTTAAAAACTGCAATTACATAATAATTTTAGAGTGAGAGCCCCGAGGTTTTTTTGCCTCGGGGCTTTGCATTTTTACCGTTGTTTGATTTCAGAGGGGTGCATTTGCGTCGTTGACGTCCCTCGGTTTAATTTTTTTCAAAAAAATTTTGTTTTTTGAGGATGTCTATCTAACTGTTTTATAAATCAATTTTGGAAAAGAAGTATAGCGCTTCTGCAGGTGAACTAATGCGTGTAATTTCTTCACTTTTTCTTCATGCCGATAAGAAACTCTCTGAGTAACTTGAGCTTTAGGAGTACGGCTGTGAACTGGTTGACGAAACCCCTTGGGAACATACGTTTCTCTGCAAAAGTTGGTGGCGGATTTGCGGCGATGGTTGTTTTGACGGCAGCTGTTGGCGGACTGGGAACCCTCTCGATCCTGGAATTGCGCAACCAGGCCGGTATCAACGCAGCTGCAACCTCGGCAATGGCCAGCCTGCAGCAGGCCTCTGCTGATCGGGAAGCATACTTGGGCGTGCGCGAGCATGAGCTTGCTGACGTTGCAAGGGAGCAGATTAAGGGCTTGGCGGGAAAGTTGGATGTCCTGGCTGGCGATCTTGATCCTTCTGGTCAGGCTTACGCAACTGTGCTGGCGTCCAAATCATCTGTCGAACAGTTCGAGGCGGAGTTTGCATCGGTGGTTGACGCTGTTGTTATACAGCAGGACAAAGTGACGTCCTTGGTGAAGTCCTCCGGTCGTCTTGAGTCTCTGGCGAAGGGCATCACGGAACAAATGATGAGTGTCCAGCGAGAGGCCTCAAGCGCGAATAAAAAGGCAACGAGCCTGCGTAACCGGTCCGATAAACTCGGTCGTTTGATCGTTGGTGCCCAGGATGACACACGCACTTTGGACGATACGTTCCAACGCATTTCGGCAGCCAGTATGTCAATGGATGAAAAGGCCAAGAAGGCTTCTGCAGACCTCTTTGCAAAGGCTGTTGAAACGGCTGTTGGATTGGCGAAACAGACCAAAAAATCAGCAAAACTAAAAGTCGATGGTGTTTCGCCTGAGCAGTTGAAAGACATTGCTTCAAAGGCTGGCGAACTCAATGAGGTTCTTGCTGCGTCTGCCGCTGAAACGTCACCTTCTAAAAGAATGCGATTGCGCCAACAGGCAAGTGCTCTTGCTGCAGAAATCGGAAGCGCAGCAGACGTTGTGCGAACGGACGTCTATGCAGCCTCGGATGCCGCGCGCAAGATTGCTGGCACCAGCGGATCCAAACTGAACGTTGTTGAACTGATCTCTACGAACGCTGAAAAGTTCCTTCGCGAAACATACAGCTTGCAATCCGGTACAATGAGCCTTTTCTCCGGCCTTGGCACAGTCACACCACAGGACGTCGGCAATCGGTTAGGCATTTTGCAGAATATCGCGAACACGCTCCTGGCAGACTCTGCTGCCTTTCCTGAAATAAAAGCGCCGGTCGAGAGTATTTTGGCTGAAATGTCCATCTATGAGGCCGAGTTTGCGGCCATGATGGATGCGCGCAAGGTCTTTGATGAAACCAATCAAACGCTGGCTCAGCTGTCCGATCAGGTTCGCACCCAGATTACCGATATGGCTGCTGATCAGTCCAGCTCCACGACGAGCCAGGCGAACAGTTCTTTGATCCTGATTGCCATTGCTGTTCTGGCAAGCGTCGGTTTTGGAACGCTCATGGCTGTTGCATTGTCTTTGGTGATCACTCGCCCAACCCAAAAGCTGACCGACGTGATGGCGCAGCTGGCAAATGGCGACACCAATGTTGAAATTCCATCTACAGATCAGAAAGATGAAATCGGCAATATGAGCCGCACGGTGCAAGTCTTCCGCGACAATGCTGTTGAGCGTCGCAGGCTCGAGGGTGAGAGCGAGCTCGCTCAAGCCCAGCAGGCCGAACGTCAGGCTGAAGTTGATGCTCTGGTTTCCGGTTTCCGGGACAGTGTCCAAGATTTGCTTGGGTCCATGGATGAGACCGCACGGGAGATGGATGTTACGGCCAATGCGCTTGGGGATATCGCATCGCGCAGCGCGCACCAGGCATCCGACACAAGTCAGGCAAGTGAAAACGCCAGCATGAGTGTTGAAAATGTCGCCGGGGCGGCTGAAGAACTCTCTGCATCGATCGGGGAAATAGGTTCTCAGGTTGGCCGCACGACAGACATTGTGTCTTCTGCAACAGGGGCCGTGCGTGATACCAATGGAAAGGTCACTTCGCTGGCCGAAGCTGCTGCTAAGATTGGAGAAGTGGTTAACCTCATACAAGCCATTGCAGAGCAGACGAATTTGTTGGCCTTGAATGCGACAATTGAAGCAGCCCGTGCTGGTGACGCTGGCAGAGGGTTCGCAGTGGTCGCAGCGGAAGTCAAAGAACTGGCAACACAGACCTCCAAGGCAACCGAGGAAATCGGGGCTCAGGTCTCGACCATTCAGATGTCAACGGGCGAAGCGGTCGATGCCATTTCGTCAATCTCTTCTACAATGGAAGAGGTCAATGGTTACACGCAGGCGATTGCTTCGGCCGTCACCCAGCAGGGCGCAGCGACCAATGAGATTTCCGGCAATGTTCAGCGGGCTTCGGAAGGGACATCTGCGGTCAGAACCAACATGCAAAGCCTTGCCGAAACAGTCGAGCAGACGCAAGCTGCTTCCAGTTCGGTGCTGACAGCAGCTGGCCAGCTTGGCGAGCGCAGCGCTGCCTTGAAGGGCGAAATCGAGACCTTCCTGAACCGTGTCGCCGCAGCCTGACCTGACCAAGGTAATGGCTGCGCTTCGAAGGGCCCCCGGCAAGTCTCTTGCCGGGGGCTTTCTCATTGTGAGACCTTAGAAAGCGACCTTGTCAGCCCCTTTGAGTGACAGGATTTTCCGGGCTTCGTCCGGAGTTGCGACTTCCAGTCCGAGACCCTCGATGATCTTGCGCACCATGGTCACCTGATCGGCGCTGGATTCGGCCAGTTTTCCCTTGCCCGCCCACAGGCTGTCTTCAAGGCCGACGCGGACATTGCCGCCAAGCGCTGCGGCCTGAGCCGCAATGCGCAGTTGCGCAGATCCAGCCCCCAGAACAGACCAGCGATAGGCATCTCCAAACAGCCGGTCAGCGGTCCGCTTCATGTGCTGAACGTCCTCAGGATGGGTGCCTATGCCGCCCAGAAGGCCAAACACGGACTGAACGAAGAACGGCGGTTTGACCAACCCCCGCTCGACAAAATGAGCCAGATTGTAAAGGTGGGAGATATCGTAGCACTCGAATTCAAACCGTGTGTCATTCTCGTAGCAAGTCGAGAGAACATACTCGATGTCCTTGAACGAATTGCGGAAGACCAGATCCTTGGTCGATTCCAGGAACGGCTTTTCCCAATCGTGTTTGTAGGTCTCAAATTTATCCGCCAGATGAAACAGACCGAAGTTCATGGAGCCCATGTTCAGCGAGGCAACTTCCGGCTTGAACTGCGCTGCTGGTCGCACGCGCTCTTCCACCGTCATGTAAGGGCTTCCGCCGGTCGTCAGGTTGAGGGCTGCATTGGTCAACTGCTTGATGCGCGGGAGAAAACGGGCGAACCCCTCAGGGGTCTGGTCGGGCTTGCCGGTCGCCGGGTCCCTTGCATGAAGATGCAGGATGGCAGCCCCGGCCTCTGTTGCCTTGACTGCTTCTGCCACGATCTCATCCGGGGTGATCGGCAGGTGGGGCGACATGGTGGGCGTATGGATCGAGCCGGTGAGGGCGCAGGTGATGACCACCTTTCCCTTGAGCGGATTGGCTGTGTTGGTCATGGTCATTTGCCTGTCTCCTCGTCCTGAGTGCGCTTGTGGGCGGCGAGGGCCATCAAACGCCTGTCGCGCCACTTCTGCCGTGCTTCAAGCTGATCCACGGGCAGGCGTGCCCGCCGGTCATCCTCGATCCGGTCAAGCACAGGGCCTGCCCAATCGACGCGAGTTTTCATCTGCTCAAACATATTGGCGAACATGCCTTGATAACGGGTGGCATAATCGCGGACGCCTGCTGGAGCATTCAAGTCGATGGTCTCGAATGGACCCATGAAGGCCCAACGGGCAGCAAGCCCCTCGCGAATGCCGATGTCGACGTCTTCGGCACTGGCATGTCCGCCCTCAACAAGGCGGAAGGCCTCTTCCAGAAGCGCTGCCTGCATCCGGTTCATGATGAAACCGTCAATTTCCCCGGTCATCATGATCGGGGACTGACCGGCCTGCAGCATCAGGAGGCGGGTCGCCTCCATGGCGTCGGGCGCAGTCCAGGGGGAGGGGACGACTTCCACGGCCTTGATCAGATACGGCGGGTTGATCGGATGCGCGACGAGGCAGCGCTCCCTGCCTGCGATGTGCTCGGTGAAGCGTGATGGCAGAAGTGCTGATGTGGAACTGGCGATGATCGTCTCCGGATCCGCCAAGGCATCAAGCTGCGTGTAGAGCTCTTGTTTGATTTCCAGTTTTTCCGGAGCGTTCTCCTGAACGTGGATGGCATCTTTCAGGGCGGCTGCCATATCTGTCTCTGTCGACAGGCGCGCAAACACCTCGCCCGGCGTCTGGCCATTCAAGAGGTCGTTGTCTTCAAGGTCTTTCAGCACCTCGCCAATGTAGGACAGGGCAGCATTCGGCGCTCCCGGGTCCACGTCCCACAAGCAGACGTCATATCCCGCCCGGGCAAAGCTGATGGCCCAGGCCCGGCCGATAAAGCCAGACCCGACAATTGCAATTTTCGACATGCAGTGCATCCTCCCAAATGACATGCGCTTGCCGACCCACATGGTTGACCCAAGTGGCGCAGGCAAACGGTGCAATGGAAAAAGACAAGCAAATTCAGAGATAAAAGGGAAGGCCGAACAGCTGCAAATGTGGCGTGTCCGGTAAATCAGTGACTGTTGGTGTTTACGCTTGCTCCGTATCAGAAACTCAGCCGGAGGGTTCCCTTGAGGCCGTGGTCCTGCGCATGTGCGCCCAGTTGGCCGGAATAGCGCAGGTCTAAGAGGGTGCTGTTGGAAACGGCCATGTCGATTCCAGCGTCGAAGACGACAGTGTCACGCTCCAGGGGCAGTCCGGAGATGGAAAAGCTACTGGAGCCGGAGGCATAGGACATGACGCTGTCCGGCGCAGTGTCGCCAAAGGCGTGACGCCAGCCCAGTGATCCGCTTACCCGAAACGAAGCGGTGTCTGACAAGTCGATCTCGTGCCCGAGGCGAACGCCAAGGGTCGAGAAGAGGTTGGTCTGATGGCTGGCCCCCACGTTGAGTGCGGCGGCATTGCCTTTTTCGGTAAAGCTCTCGGAGTGGTTGCTGACAAGGCTCAGTCCGGCGAAGGGCTCGACGGTGGAGGCAAGGCCGATGGGAGCGGTGTAGGCCCCTTCCAGCCAGGCCTGACCGGTCCAGCCGGTGTAATCGGCAGTCAGGTTGCCGGGCAGGCCAGCGATGCCGGTCGCGCGGCTGACATCGATCTGGTTGTAGGTGGCCCCGAGGCCCGCCTGCAGGCCGAACAGTCCGAACTGTGCATTGCCGTAGACAAAGCCATGGTAGCCGTCCATCCGCGACTTGGACTGGCGATCGGACGTATTGGAAAAGCTGCGCGAATACCCGAAGGCGACGCCCAGACGTGCTGCGTCGCCAGCCAGCGCATCGATGCCAGCCATCATCCCTCCGGTGGACGTATCGGTATCCGCTGCCGATCCACTGCCCTCGACACTTAGGACATTGCCATAGCCCCGGAACCAGATCTCCGGCGCACTCAGGAATGGCGTGTGGCCGTCACCCTTGCCATGGAAGGCCGTTGAGCTGCCGGACCCGAGCGACTGCTGGGTGCCGAGCATGCGGTTGGACACCACACCGGAGGAGGCGAAGGCAGCATGGAAGGCGCTGCTGGTTGCACTGGCATGGGTCTCGCCGGTCAGGCCATTATAGGCCGAGCTTGCCGACTGGCTGCTGGGGGTGCTGATGAAAGCGTCATGGATGGCATTTCCCGTGCCGAGTTTCTCGATAGTGCCGGCGACAGCCTTCTCGTTGCCGGTCACGGCCTTGGCCGTCACAGCGTTCGCGCTTTTGGTCAGGGTCAAGTAGCCCTTTTTGCCATCAAATCGGGCGCTGGTATCCAGGAAATTGTAACCGGATTTGACCTTGATCTCATCGGTGTCGAACGCCCCGGTGGATGACGCCTCAATGATGGTGAACTCTGTGTCGAGTACCGGAATGAAGCCGGCCTTGTTCGCGTTCACGGAGATGGTTGTGACCAAATAGGTTTGATAGTCGTGACCGGCTGTGTAGGTTGGATTTACAAGATCCTTGGTGATCTTGAGGTCTGCATGTTGGTCAAGGGCAGTTGCGTCAAAACTCAGTGTGGAATCATAACCGAAAACCAGCTGACCGTTGACCGTCGTCGACGGTGATTTGCCGTTGTCCCTGTCCATCATATGCAGCGTTCCGCCATAAAACCAGAGCGTCGTGTTGTTGAAATAGGGGTTGGTGTTGGTTGTCAGATGGATGTTCTCAGCTTCCAAAATGCCGCCACTGTTGACTTTGAAAACATCATATATATTTGCGCTTGGGTCCGGGGTGATATTGAGTGTGCCGACATTGAGAGTAGAATTCTCGATTGAGACGACAGGCTTGTAGGCATAGCCGCTTGGGTAAGGGGCACCTCTCGTGTCTACAATGAAGGTGGTTGCGCTCGCATAAGCTCCGTCGGACATTTTGAAAGTCTGGCCGGTGGAACTTGCCACGCCCAGAACAATCTTTTTCGCATGAAGGGCGCTTCCTGACCCCGAAATATTGACAGTGGCGGTTCCGGATCCTCTTGCATCCGTTTCTGCGCTGTCGTGGTAGTAGCCGCCAGTCAGCAAGCGATCTGTCCAGACCCTGGCTCCATCTTCGATTGTTAATGTGCCATTGCCGCCCTTCTTGCCCAGGAAAATATGGGATTTGACCTTTAAGCCTGCCTTGTCTCCGGCCACTCGAAGGGAGCCAGAAGCAGGAACGACATCGTAGTTCGAGATTGCCTTGAAGTTTTCCCCGATCGTGATTGTATTGACCGGCATGATGGTGACCCCATAATAGGGATCGACAGCGTCATTTGTGATGCTGATCTCGTAGTTCTTGGTGTTTTGACCGGAGCGATCTAAAACCGGATTCTGCCCTATGACGACGTCGCTCCCACCGCTGTGATCTGGACGGTGCCGGTCATGCCAGCAATTCTTGTCAGTCCAATTGCTGTCTTTGCTCGTGCATTCGACGAAGTGGTCAGCGCGGGCCGGACCTTCGGAAAGCGTCAAAAGCCCAAATGAGACCGGAAGCGAAGCAAGGGTCAAAATAAATGGTGAGGCAGATGTTAAGAGCGCATTCTTGGCAAATGATGGCATCGGCTTGACTGCTTCTCACGCTGAAAATATTTAATTCTGAGAAATAACCTAGTCAATGATTGCATATTTTATGGTTAATATAATGATAACGTATGGGTATTTAAGCCTGTTTATCTATTGATCAACCTTTGGATTTTTCCCAAGCGATTTGATTTACTTGTTTCCAAGGGGGCTGAGCCCTAATCACTGAACTTTGCGATTTCGGCATTTAGCTCTGCGCCGATAAGAACCACATAGGTGGACAGGAAAATCCAGATCATCAGGCCGATCATTGCGCCCAGCGAACCATAGGTGGCGCCATAGTCGCCGAAGTTCGATAGAAAATAGGCATAGGCGGTTGAGACAAGGACAATGCCCAGGGCACTGGCAATCGATCCTGCACTGAACAGGCGCCAGCCAACCGGAGCTTCACTTGGCCCCCAGCGGTAGAGTGCACTGATGCCAACAATTGCGCTCAAGACAACGGTCAATGGCAGAAGAAATCCGGCCAGGATCTTGTAGATGCTGCCCAGCCCGACCAGCTTGAACGCGAGCGGCACAAAGACCGCAGAATTGATCAGTATGACGCCGAAGACAATGGTGCAGAATGTGAACATAAGCGTGAGGAATTTGATGTGCAGAAAACTGCGTGTCTCCTCAGCGTCGCTCACGACATTCATGGCCTGAAACAGGGCGGTGATTCCTCTGTTCGAGCTCCAGATTGCAAAGGCAATGGAGGTTGCGAAGGACAGCCCAAGGCTTTTGTCGGGACGGTTGGTCAGACGAACCAGCTCTTCACGAATGATCTCCAGGCCACCTGAGGGCATCATGCCCTTGAGGTTGTCGACTTGCTGCGCCAGAGACGTGGGATCGGTTAGCAGGCCGTAGAGAGATACAAGTGCAGCCAGGGCCGGCACAATGGACAGGATGATGAAGAACGCGGACCCTGCGGCAATCATGGCGACCCGGTTTACCTTCAGCCGTTTGGATATTCGCACGCCAATCCCGGCCCATCCACGAGGCGGGATCTTACGCATTGTGCCACCTAACTTACGGGCTTTTGGCGGTGTTCCAGATTCGGCGGCTGCCGGAGTTGAGATGTCGAGGGCCGATGGTGTGGCCGAGCTGTCCTTCGTCATAAGGTGTCCCGTGGCAGTCTGGCGTCTGAAGCTAGCGTCTGAAATAAAGTTGCGCATATAGCCTAAGTCGTCCCTCGTTACTTTTCGCCTTACAGCGCAGCAGATATGCGCATTTTTGACGATTTTATCGAAAACGGCACATTTTCTACCGTTGCGATTTCTGAAGCATAGGTGATCTTTCAAGCGTAGCTGTTATGATGCATTGCACAATTTAAACGCATGCGCATAATAGCGCCATGACGCCGCAGCTCTCCATCTTGGTCATTGACGACAATCGGATCCGTGCCTCCATTATTGAGCAGGGATTGCGCGATGCTGGCCATGATCAGGTGATCATCATTGGTGAGATTGAAGGGCTTGTCCGGCAAATCACCACCATTGAACCGGATGTGATCGTGATTGATCTGGAAAATCCCAATCGCGATCAGTTGGAGCATATCTTTCAGGTTACCCGTGCGGTCCAGCGTCCGATTGCCATGTTCGTCGACAAATCAGAGAGCGGATCGATTGAGGCGGCTGTTGATGCGGGCGTGTCGGCCTATGTGGTTGATGGCCTTAAGAAGGAGCGGGTCAAACCGATCCTCGATATGGCTATAAGTCGGTTCCGCGCTTATTCCCGTTTGAACCGGGAGCTGGCGGAGGCAAGGACGGAATTGGCTGATCGCAAGACGATTGACCGGGCAAAAGGCATCCTCATGAAGTCCAAAGGCGTTTCTGAAGACGAGGCCTACCGCCTCTTGCGCAAGACGGCGATGAACCAGAGCCGCAAGATTATCGAGGTTGCGCAAGGCCTCGTGATCGCCAGTGGCTTGCTGGAGGATTAAATGATGCCATGCCTCCGATACACCCAAGAGATTTCGATCAGGAAAAACCTATGAGCTTGCGGTCTCGCGACACGATCATTGCCGGATATATTCCGCTACTCGACAGTGCACTGCTGGTGGCTGCGGCAAGGCTCGGATTTGCCGCAGATGAGGGCATTGACCTGAAGTTGGTGCGCGAAACATCCTGGGCCAATATTCGGGACCGCATTTCTGTCGGGCATTTCGACGTGGCGCACATGCTTGGCCCTATGCCGATTGCGGCCTCACTGAACATCACGAGCCTGGCGGTTCCCATGAAAACCGCGATGACGCTCGGCCTGGGCGGCAATGCGATCACTGTTTCCAGCTCTGTCTGGAGCGCCATGGATGGGGCAGGTGCCTCTGGTGACGGGGATCCGGCCTCGACAGGTGTCGCTCTGGCGAAAGTGATTGCCATTCGAGTGCGGACTGGCCAACCTCCCTTGCGGTTCGGTGTCGTACATCCGTTTTCAGGCCATGCCTATGAATTGCGCTATTGGCTCGCGGCGGCGGGTATTCATCCCGACCTTGATGTCGAGATCACTGTTTTGCCGCCGCCTTTGATGCATGATGCACTCGCCGTCGGTCAAATTGATGGCTTTTGTGTTGGCGAACCATGGAACACCGTTGCCATTCAGGCCGGTACCGGGCGCATCGCGACCTTCAAGGAAGTCATCTGGCCGAAAAGCCCGGAGAAGGTGCTGGGCGTTACCGAGCGTTGGGCAGATCGTAACCCGGAAATTTTAAGCCAATTGATCAGGGCTCTGGTGAAATCGGCTGAATGGTGCGGCAATGAAGACAATGCACCGCAGCTGGCCGCGCTTCTGGCGAATGAAGAGTTTCTCGATTGCCCAACGGAGGCCTGCCTGCCAGCGTTGGCAGGACAGATGCGGCTGGCGGACAACGGTCCGTTGCTTGGCGCTTCCTTTATGACGCTCAGTGGTTTTGCCGCTCATTGTCCGCGTGTCGAGCACGGCCTCTGGTTTTATTCGCAGATGGTGCGGTGGGGGCAGGCAGTCTATGCGCCCGCAGATCTGGACATCGTCCGTAAGACCTTTGGCAGTGAGCTTTATCAACGGGCAGTCGGTCAGACTGAGCAAGGCGGTGCTGCCGCTGGACACCAGGCTTCATTCTTTGATGATGTACCGTTTGATGCGGCCCTTCTTGAGGACTATGTCGCCGGGTTTGATCTGAAGTCCTGATGTTCGCAGACTTATTGCATGTGCGTAAAAAATAGTCGGTTGCGAAAATAATAGGCCGAATAATGCTGCGCTGCCAAAAAATGAATTTAAAGATTTTTTCAATTAAATTACTGATAAATAACAAGTATATTGAATAAATTGAAACTGGCACGAAGCCTGCATTGTTAAGCACTAAGAGCCAACGAAGGCCTTCCAGAGTAATTGCCCAAAAGTGGGCACACGGCAAAGCCGCCGATGTGATCTGATCATGCCCCTCCCGCATGAAAGGATCCGTCGGCGGCTTTTTTTATGCGTTTTTCGGTCTTGGGCCCGTCTCCCCGGGTGCTTGCCAGAATGAGGGAACAGCAAGTTGAAGAAGAAAACAGCCACATTCAATCTTGGACGCCGCCTGGTGCTCAGCACCATGCTGGCAGCAGGGCTCTCCGCTCCTTTCGCGTCAGCACAAGCAGAGATGCTTGATGTTGAAAAGGATGAGCTGAAATTCGGCTTCATCAAATTGACCGACATGGCGCCGCTCGCCGTTGCCTATGAGAAGGGCTTCTTCGAGGACGAAGGCCTGTTCGTGACGATTGAGCCGCAGGCGAATTGGAAGGTTCTTCTTGATCGTGTGATCACGGGCGAGCTGGACGGCGCGCATATGCTGGCTGGTCAACCGATTGCCGCCACCATCGGCTTCGGCACCAAGGCGCATATCGTGACGCCGTTTTCCATGGATTTGAACGGCAACGGCATCACCGTTTCCAACGAGATCTGGGAAATGATGAAGCCGCACGTTGAAATGCAGGCCGACGGCAAGCCGGTGCATCCAATTCAGGCGAGTGCGTTGAAGCCGGTTGTCGATCAGTTCATCGACGAGGGCAAGCCGTTCAATATGGGCATGGTGTTCCCGGTCTCCACCCATAACTATGAGCTACGGTACTGGTTGGCGTCTGGCGATATTCATCCGGGCTTTTATTCCAAGACGGACATCTCCGGCCAGATTCAGGGTCAGGCTCTCCTGTCGGTGACACCGCCGCCGCAGATGCCGGCAACCCTCGAAGCCGGAACGATTTATGGCTATTGCGTGGGTGAGCCATGGAACCAGGCTGCAGTGTTCAAAGGCATCGGCGTTCCGGTCATCACCGATTACGAGATCTGGAAGAACAATCCTGAAAAAGTCTTCGGCCTGACCCAGGAATTCACCGAGAAGTACCCGAACACCACCTTGGCTTTGACCAAGGCCTTGATCCGTGCCGCTCAGTGGTTGGATGAAAATGACAACGCCAACCGTCCGGAAGCCGTCGAGATCCTGTCGCGGTCCGAGTATGTCGGTGCCGATGCCGAGGTGATCGCAAATTCCATGACGGGCACCTTCGAGTATGAAAAGGGCGACAAGCGCGACGTTCCAGATTTCAACGTCTTCTACCGCTACTACGCGACCTATCCCTATTACTCGGACGCTGTCTGGTACCTGACCCAGATGCGTCGCTGGGGCCAGATCACCGAGTACAAGCCGGACAGCTGGTACGACGAAGTTGCCAAGTCCGTCTATCGCCCGGACATCTACCTCAAGGCCGCCAAGATGCTGGTTGAGGAAGGCTATGTCGCGGAAGTTGATTTCCCTTGGGAAACAGATGGTTACCGCGCACCAACTCCTGCTGCCGACATCATTGACGGCATTGCCTACGACGGTCGCACTCCCAACGCCTATATCGACAGCCTGCCAATCGGCCTGAAGGGCAAGCAGATCGTAGAAGGCAGCGAAGTTGTTGGCGGCTAACGGCTCCCTCAACTTTTGGAGCGGCGGGTCTTCCTCTCTGCCGCTCCGCACCAGGCCAAAACAAAGCAAAGCAAAGCAATAAAACAGACGTTTCCAGACGAAGGACCATTTCAATGGCCAATGCGGATACAGCCACAAATGGTGAGATTGCCAAAGCGGAGCGCCGTGAACGGCTTTTCACGCGCATCAACAAGGCATCAAGCTGGTTGGAGGCGTTGGGCTTTTCTTGGCTGACGCCCATTTTAAAGATTGCAGCTGGCGACAGTGTCAAGGAGCAACTGGGTGAGCTGAAACGCGTCCTGGTCATTCCGCTGCTTGGCATTGCAACGTTTCTGGTGCTCTGGGGCGTTTTGGCTCCACAGGTGCAAACGTCTCTCGGTGTTGTCCCAGGTCCTGCACAAGTCTGGACCCAGACCGTCAATCTCTGGGAGGATCATGTCCGCGAGCGCGAAAAGGCTGATGCCTTTTATGAGCGCCAGGATGCGCGCAACGCCAAGCTTGTTGCAGCCGGCAAAAGCGATAAGGTCAAATATCGGAATTACACCGGAAAGCCGACCTACATTGATCAGATCGGCACGTCTCTTGTGACCGTCGGGCTCGGGTTTTTGATCGCGACCATGATCGCCGTGCCGCTTGGCATCGCCTCTGGCCTGTCGCGCACGGTCAACGGCGCGATCAATCCGCTGATCCAGATTTTCAAACCGGTGTCGCCACTGGCCTGGTTACCGATTGTCACCATGATTGTCTCGGCGCTCTATGTTGATCCGGTGGGGTGGATGTCCAAGTCGCTGCTGATCTCGGCCGTGACTGTCACGCTTTGCTCCATGTGGCCGACGTTGATCAACACGGCGCTGGGCGTTGCATCCGTCGACAAGGATTTGATGAACGTTGGCCGTGTGCTGCAACTGCCGACTTGGAAAACAATCACCAAGCTGGTTCTGCCATCTTCATTGCCGTTGATTTTTACCGGTTTGCGCTTGTCATTGGGTGTGGGCTGGATGGTTCTGATCGCAGCGGAAATGCTTGCGCAGAACCCGGGCCTTGGAAAATTCGTCTGGGATGAATTCCAGAACGGGTCATCCCAGTCGCTGGCCAAGATCATGGTTGCTGTTTTCACCATCGGCATCATCGGTTTCATGCTGGACAGACTGATGTTTGCCCTGCAGCGCGCCTTCACCTTCTCGGCGAACCGATAGGGAGCGGCACATGGCATTTCTTGAAATCTCCAATGTGTCCAAATCCTACGGCGAAGGCGCGAACCGCTCCGACGTTTTGGACGATATCAACCTGAAAGTGGACGAGGGTGAGTTCATCGCTATCGTCGGCTTCTCGGGCACCGGAAAGACCACACTGATCTCACTTCTGGCCGGTTTGATCGAACCGGACAGCGGCGGGATCATCTTCAAGGACAAGGAAATCAGCGGGCCAAGCCCGGAGCGCGGCGTCGTCTTCCAGTCTTATTCCCTGATGCCCTGGCTGACGGTTGCCGGCAATGTCAGTCTGGCCGTGGACAGCGTGTTCAAGAAGAAGCCGTCTTCCGAGCGCAAGGCGATTGCCGACAAATACATTCAGATGGTGGGTCTGGGCCATGCCAAGGACCGCAAGCCGACCGAATTGTCCGGCGGCATGCGCCAACGGGTGGCTGTCGCACGGGCGCTCGCCATGCAACCGGAGTTGCTGCTCATGGACGAGCCGCTATCAGCTCTGGATGCGCTCACCCGCGCCAAACTACAGGACGAGTTCGCAGCCATCTGCGAACAGGAGAAAAAGACCATCGTGCTCATCACCAATGATGTGGATGAGGCGATCCTTTTGGCTGACAGGATCATTCCGCTTAAGCCCGGAACTCCGGCAACTTTGGGACCTGAATTCAAGGTGGCGTTCAACCGCCCGCGGAACCGTTCGGAAATGAATTCCGATGATGACTTCATCAAGCTGCGTGCTGAAATCACCGAATATCTGATGTCAGTCGGGGCTGAACGTGGAGCCGATGCCGAGCGGGACATCGTGTTGCCAAACATCGTTCCGATCACACAAAGGTTGCCAAAGAAGCAAGACAAATTGCCAGCTGCCTATGAGCGGGCGGCGCAGGCGACATTGAAGCAAGACCGGTTCCTGGACTTCAGCCAGCTGAAGAAGGTTTACCCAACGCCCAAAGGTCCGCTGACCGTCGTCGATGGCTTTGACCTGAAGATGAAAAAGGGCGAGTTCATCACGCTGATCGGCCATTCCGGTTGTGGCAAGTCCACGGTGTTGTCCATGGTGGCTGGTCTGAACCCGATCACCGAAGGGGCGATTGTTTTGGATGGCACCCACGTCACCCAGGCGGGGCCGGACCGGGCGGTGGTGTTTCAGGCCCCAAGCCTGATGCCCTGGTTGACCGCCTATGACAATGTGGCTCTTGGTGTCGACAAGGTCTATCCGGACGCCAGCCGCGCAGAAAAGACCGATGTCATTGAATACTACCTGTCCAAGGTCGGTCTTGGGGATGCCATGCACAAGGCCGCATCCGACATGTCAAACGGTATGAAACAGCGGGTTGGCATTGCGCGGGCCTTTGCCTTGTCACCGAAGCTTCTGTTGCTCGACGAGCCCTTCGGCATGCTCGACAGTCTGACCCGCTGGGAACTGCAGGACGTTCTGATGGATGTCTGGAAAAGGACCCAGGTGACTGCTGTCTGTGTGACCCACGATGTGGACGAGGCCATCTTGCTGGCCGACCGGGTGGTCATGATGTCCAACGGCCCGAATGCCCGCATTGGCAACATCATGAAGGTGGATCTGCCGCGCCCACGCTCCCGCAAGGAGCTGTTGGCGCACCCGGATTACTACGCCTATCGCGAAGAACTGCTCGATTTCCTGGAAGCCTATGAGGGCGGCGCGGATCCGAGCGAGGAACAGCTTCAGTCCATTCAGCAAAAGCGTGCAACGCGGCTCGCGCGCCAGAAGGCCGCCGCTCAAGCCGCCGAGTAGGCGCGAAACTCAGGTCGGGAGAGGGCCAATGACAAAACAGAAACTGGTTATCATCGGAAACGGCATGGCCCCGGGGCGTATGTTGGAATTCCTGTTTGAAAAGGATCGCGACACATACGACGTCACGATCTTCAATGCAGAGCCCCGGGTGAATTACAATCGTCTGATGTTGTCGCCGGTGCTGTCTGGTGAAAAGACCTACGAAGACATCATCACTCATGACGAGGACTGGTACACCGAGCATGGCGTGACCCTTCACAAGTCCGCCCGCGTGTCGGAAATCGACCGCGAAGCCAAGACGGTCACCTCTGAAAGCGGCCTGACTGTTGCTTATGACAAGCTTGTTGTGGCGACCGGCTCAAACCCCTTCATCATTCCACTTCCGGGCAAGGATCTGAACGGTGTTTTGACCTACCGGGATCTGGATGATGTCGACAAGATGCTGCTGGCTGCCAAGGGCGGAGGACGCGCGATTGTCATCGGCGGCGGTCTGCTTGGTCTTGAAGCCGCAGCTGGTCTCAAGATGCAGGGCATGGAGGTCACGGTTCTTCACCTGATGCCTACCCTGATGGAGCGGCAATTGGATCCGGCGGGTGGCTATCTTCTGGAAGAAGAATTCAAGCGGATGGGCATTGATGTCCGCACTAAGGCCAACAGCCACGAAATCCTTGGCGATGAGGCGGGCAATGTTGCCGGTATTCGTCTGGATGATGGAACGGAAATTGAAGCCAGCATTGTTGTCATGGCCGTTGGCATTCGCCCGTCAGGCGATCTCGCCAAGGGTGTAGGTCTCGATGTGAACCGGGGCATTGTCGTCAGCGATGACATGCGCACATCTGATCCGGATATCTTTGCGCTGGGCGAATGCGTCGAGCACAGAAGCATGTGCTACGGCCTTGTTGCTCCGCTCTATGAGATGGCAGGCGTCATTGCCGACAATCTGCTCGGCGGATCGTCCGAATACATCGGATCTGTGACGGCGACCAAGCTCAAGGTCACCGGCGTTGATCTTTATTCGGCAGGTGATTTTGCCGAAGGCGATGATCGCGAGGAAATCGTCCTGCGCGATGCGACGGCAGGGGTCTACAAGCGACTGGTGCTGAAGGACAACAAGATCATCGGAGCAGTGCTCTATGGTGAGACCTCTGATGGTCCCTGGTTCTTTGACCTTCTGAAGAAAGGAACCGACGTCTCCGAAATGCGCGAGACGCTGATATTCGGCCAGGCGTATCAGGGGGGCGCCCCCCTGGACCCTACGGCGGCCGTTGCAGCCTTGCCGGATGATGCAGAAATCTGCGGCTGCAACGGCGTATGTAAAGGAACAATTGTCAATGCCATCACCTCCAAGGGCCTGACCGGCCTGGATGCTGTGCGGGCACATACCAAGGCATCTGCCTCCTGCGGCACATGCACCGGATTGGTTGAGCAACTGCTCGTGGCGACGCTTGGCGATGCCTATAATCCGGCAGCGGTCCAGCCCATGTGCGGCTGTACGGACCTTGGCCACGGCGATGTTCGCCGCCTGATCAAGGCAAAAGAACTCAAGACAATCCCGGAAGTGATGCAGGAGCTGGAGTGGACCTCTTCAGGCGGCTGCGCCAAATGCCGTCCGGCGTTGAACTACTATCTCGTGTCCGACTGGCCCAATGAATATGCCGACGACTACCAGTCGCGTTTCATCAACGAGCGGGTTCACGCCAACATCCAGAAGGACGGTACTTACTCGGTCGTTCCGCGCATGTGGGGCGGCATGACGTCGTCCAAGGAACTGCGCGCAATCGCGGATGTGGTCGACAAGTTCAACATTCCGGCGGTCAAGTGCACCGGCGGTCAGCGCATCGACATGCTGGGCATCAAGAAGGAAGATCTTCCCGCTGTCTGGGCCGACCTTGGCGAAGCAGGCTTCGTCTCCGGCCAAGCCTATGCCAAGGGCCTGCGCACAGTGAAGACCTGCGTTGGAACAGACTGGTGTCGCTTCGGCACGCAGGATTCCACCGGCCTGGGCATTCGCCTGGAAAAATTCATGTGGGGCTCCTGGACGCCTGCCAAACTCAAGCTGGCTGTGTCCGGGTGTCCGCGCAATTGCGCAGAGGCAACTTGCAAGGACATTGGCATCGTCTGTGTCGACAGCGGCTTTGAAATTCACTTTGCAGGTGCTGCCGGTCTCGACATCAAGGGAACGGAAGTCCTTGGCCAGGTGAAAACCGAAGACGAAGCGCTGGAGCATGTGGTGGCTCTGGCTCAGATGTACCGTGAGCAGGGTTACTACCTGGAGCGGATCTACAAATGGGCCAAGCGGATCGGCGTCGAGGAAATTCGTCGTCAGATCATGGACGACACCGCCAAGCGCAAAGCCTATTTCGACGCTTTCGTCTTCTCCCAGAAATTTGCCCAGGTTGATCCCTGGTCGGAACGTGTGTCCGGCAAGGACAAGCATGAGTTCAATCCGATGGCGACCCTTTCACTGGAGGCCGCAGAATGAACGTCATAGCAAAAGATTGGATCGCCATTGGCGAGCTGACCGACATTCCGCGTCAAGGGGCGCGGGTGGTCAAGACCGAGGCTGGCTGCATTGCGGTGTTCCGCACGGCCAATGACGAGGTCTTTGCGCTGGATGACGGCTGTCCGCACAAGGGCGGCCCACTCAGCAACGGGATTGTCCACGGCACCTCCGTGACTTGCCCATTGCACAATTGGGTTTTCGATCTGGCAACGGGCATTGCGCAGGGCGCGGACGAGGGCGCGGCCAGAACCACGCCTGTCAAAGTCGAACAAGGCCGGATCCTGATGTCCATCGAGGCCATCAGGGCCAGAGCATAACAAATAAGCGGACGGGGCAACGGGTCCGCAACAAGGTCAAAAGACCGCGCAGAACAACAGTACACGGGGAAACGTCCAGGGAGCTAAACGGCAAAAAGTCGTGAGAAACCAGGACAACAGAGGGGTCTGAAATGTCATACGTAGCACCACAGGAATTCGCCGCGAAGATGATCGACGCGGGTGAATCCAAGATTTTCATGTCCACCAAGGACACTTTGATCCGCTCCTATATGGCGGGTGCTATTCTGGCTCTGGCTGCCGCTTTCGCAGTCACCATCGCCGTCAACACCGGCAATTTTCTGATCGCCTCGGTGTTGTTTCCCGTCGGCTTCTGCATGCTTTATCTGCTGGGCTTTGACCTTCTGACCGGCGTCTTCACCCTTGCGCCTCTGGCAGTAATTGCCAAACGTCCAGGGTGTACCTGGAAAGGTGTGTTCCGCAATTGGGGTCTGGTGTTTTGCGGCAACTTCGCAGGCGCGATGACGACGGCTGTCTTCATGGCGATCATCTTCACCATGGGCTTCAGCCAGGAGCCGAATGCAGTTGGTCAGAAAATCGGACAGATCGGTGAAGCACGGACGCTCGGCTATGCAGCAGCTGGCTGGGCCGGTTTGCTCACCGTCTTCATCCGCGCCGTAATGTGCAACTGGATGGTCTCGACTGGGGTTGTGTCTGCGATGATGTCGACCACGGTGTCCGGCAAAATCATGGCCATGTGGATGCCGATTTTGGTCTTCTTCTACCTGGGTCTCGAGCATTCCATCGTCAATATGTTCCTGTTCCCGTCAGGCATCATGCTGGGTGGTGATTTCACCTGGTTTGATTACCTCGCCTACAACGAACTTCCGGTGATTCTGGGCAATCTGGTCGGTGGTCTGACCTTTGTCGGTGGCATGATCTACGCGACACACTACAGGACATCTCCGAAACGCAACGCTGGCTATGAAACAGCCAAAGTTGCCGCTCCGGCTGAATAAGCAGCTGACCGCATTGGCCCTGTCATTTGGGCAGGGCCGATGCACAACAGAGCCGATGCCAAAGGGAAACCTCCGTGCTGATGCAAGTCCAGAACGCTGATTTGAAAGCTGATCAAAAAGCAGAGCTGTCCGTCTCAATCGGTCAGCACTCGTCGGCTGGCCTCAAACAGCAGAACCAGGACTTTCACGGGTCGGTTGCTTCCACGGGACAGACGCTGGTTCTCAAAGGCACGGCACTGGCATTGGCAGATGGTATTTCGTCCAGTGACGTGAGCCATATAGCGGCTGAAACAGCTGTAAAGTCATTCCTCACCGATTTCTACTGCACCTCGGACGCCTGGTCGGTAAAGATGGCCGGAACGCGGGTGGTCTCTGCCTGCAATTCCTGGCTCCATGGGCAGAAGAAACCCGGCGCGTCCGATGATCGTGGTCATGTCTGCACCTTTGACGCCTTGGTATTCAAAGGGCGACTGGCACATCTGTTTCATGTCGGGGATGCACGGATCTGGCGGCTGTCCGGCGAAACTCTGGAGCAACTGACCACCGACCACAGGGTGCAGTTGTCTGCCTCTGAAAACTACCTCGGCAGAGCGCTTGGCCTCTCCAACACGCTTGATATTGATTACCGGGAAATAGGCCTGTCTTCCGGCGATATTTTTATCCTGACGACAGACGGCGTTCATGAATTCGTCTCGCCGAAGGAGATCGCCAGCCATATTGCGTCTGCGGCGGATCTTGATGCCGCTGCACGCACGATTGTTGCTGCTGCTTTGGAGAAGGGCAGCGACGACAATCTCACCATTCAGATCGCCCGCATTGATCACCTGCCGGGCCGTGAGGCCATCAGCATCTTGGATGGCGCGGATATGCTGCCGCCAGCGCCGCTTCTGCACATACCATCAGAATTTGAGGGATATCAGATCCTGCGCGAGCTGCATGCCAGTCACCGCAGTCATATTTATCTTGCCTATGATGCAGAAACAGATCGCAACGTCGCTCTTAAGGTGCCGTCAGCAGACTTGCGCGGTAGCGCGGATTATCTGCGCCGCTTTGCCATGGAAGAGTGGGTGGCCCGGCGGCTAAACTCACCGCATGTGTTGAAGGCCGGACAATCCAGCCGCGAGCCGGAGAAGCTGTATGTGGTGACCGAATTTGTTGAAGGTCGCACCCTGCGCCAATGGATGAACGACACACCGCAGCCTGACCTGGAAACCGTGCGCGGTATTCTTGAACAGGTCGTCAAGGGGCTGCGGGCCTTTCACCGCCACGGCATGCTGCATCAGGATCTGCGGCCAGAGAACATCATGATTTGTAACGACGGTGTTGTGAAGATCATCGACTTCGGGTCTGTTTTGATTGAAGGGGTTCTGGAGGCTGTCCCCGGTCTGGATGACACCGAGATCCTTGGAACCCATCAGTACGCTGCGCCGGAATATTTCCTGGGCTACCGAGGCACCGAGCTGTCTGACTTTTTCTCGTTGGGTGTGATTGCCTATGAGATGCTGACCGGCAAGCTGCCCTATGGCGACAAGGTGTCCCGTGCCAACACGCAGAAGGCGCAGAGTGCTCTTACCTACATATCAGCGGCGTCTTTGACCCAGCGCGTGCCCGATTGGGTGGATGGTGCGCTTGCCCGTCTCGTCCACATTGAACCGGTCAAACGCTACGAGGCGTTGAGCGAATTCCTCGAGGATATCCGGCGTCCGAACGCTGCCCTACGCCCGGATGTCAAAGCCTCGTTTGCAGAGCGGGACCCAATTCGCTTCTGGCAGGTCGTCAGCCTGTCCCTCGCCATCCTCGTCATCGTGCTGCTCTATCAACGGATGCCCGCATGACGTGCCCATGTGACCTGGAAAGCCCATCAATACGCCAAATTGGCGTCGCCAAGAGATCCGGAGAGACCATTTGACCGACCCCGCTCAGGCATCAACGATCAAAACGACCTGCCCTTATTGCGGCGTTGGCTGTGGCGTGCTTGCAACGACTGCTGCGGACGGCAGTGTTAGCGTCAAAGGCGATCCGGAGCATCCGGCAAATTTTGGCAGGCTTTGCTCAAAAGGCTCCGCTCTTGCGGAAACCCTGTCGTTGGATGATCGCCTGCTTTATCCGCAAATCAACGGCAAGCGCGAGAGCTGGGACACGGCGCTTGATCTGGTCGCGGACCGGTTCGCCCAGACGATTGCGGAGCATGGACCGGACAGCGTTGCATTTTATGTTTCCGGCCAGATCCTGACAGAGGACTATTACGTCGCCAACAAGCTGATGAAGGGCTTCATCGGGTCGGCGAACATCGACACCAATTCACGCCTGTGCATGGCGTCTTCTGTTGCCGGTCATCGCCGGGCCTTTGGCTCTGATACGGTGCCAGGCACCTATGAAGATCTGGAAAAGGCGGATCTTGTGGTGCTGGTCGGCTCGAACCTTGCCTGGTGTCACCCGGTTATCTTCCAGAGAATTGAAGCGGCCAAAGCAACCAACCCGGCTCTGCGCGTGGTCGTGATTGATCCGCGTCGAACGGCGACCTGTGAGCTGGCGGATCTGCATCTGGGGCTGAAGCCAGACACGGATGTCGCGTTGTTCAATGGCTTGCTGGCCTATCTGGCGGAAGCCGATTGTCTTGATCAGAGCTATATCGATCAATACACGAATGGCTTTGACGGCGCTTTGGCGAAAGCAGGGCCCGTCGATATGGCGAAGATCGCCGGGCAGACTGGCCTGTCGGCTCAGGATATTGCGCTGTTCTATACCATGGTGGCGCGGACTGAGAAAACGGTGACGGTTTACAGTCAGGGCGTGAACCAGTCCGTTGTCGGCACGGACAAGGTCAACGCTATCATCAACACGCACCTTGCCACTGGCCGCATTGGCCGCGCTGGCATGGGACCATTTTCGATCACCGGCCAGCCGAATGCCATGGGCGGGCGTGAGGTAGGCGGTCTTGCCAATATGCTCGCCGCGCACATGGCCATCGAAAACCCGGACCATCGGGAGCTGGTGCAAAGCTTCTGGCAAAGCCCCTCAATGGCGACCCGTCAGGGCCTGAAGGCCGTCGATATGTTCCGGGCGGTCGGTGAGGGCCGGATCAAGGCGATCTGGATCATGGCCACCAATCCGGTCGACAGTCTGCCTGATGCGGATGATGTGGCGATGGCTCTGAAAGCTTGCCCGTTCGTGGTGGTCTCCGATGTCTCCACTGCCGTAGACACGCTGGCCTATGCCGATGTGGCGCTTCCTGGCGCAGCGTGGGGCGAAAAGGACGGCACGGTGACCAATTCAGAACGGCGGATTTCCCGCCAGCGTGGCTTTCTGGATCTGCCCGGCGAAACACGGCCCGATTGGTGGGCATTGTGCGAAGTGGCAAAGCGCATGGGCTTTGCGGAGCGCTTTGACTATGCGGATGCCTCCGAGATTTTTGCCGAACATGCGTCCTTGTCAGCCCATGACAATGATGGTCAGCGGGATTTTGACATTGGCGGATTGGCTGATCTTGGACGATCAGGCTATCAAGACCTTGATCCGGTTCAATGGCCAGTGCGGGCAGGGCAGCCACGTCGCGACAGTCGGTTCTTTGCTGGAGGCGGCTATTTCACGCCAGACCGAAAGGCGAATTTTATTGCCGTTGAAGCGGTTGCGCCACGCAAGCGTGAAAGAACCTATCCCTTTGTCTTGAACACCGGTCGTGTGCGCGATCATTGGCACACCATGACCCGCACCGGCAAAACCGCTCGCCTGTCAGCTCATATGGCTGAGCCCTATGCGGAAATACACCCGGATGATGCGGCTTCCATCGGCCTGGCGGACGCTGAGCTTGTCGAGGTCAAAAGCCCTCATGGCCGCGTTGTGGTGCGGGCATTGGTCAGCGACAAGGCGCAAAAAGGCTCTGTTTTTGTGCCATTGCACTGGACTGATCAATTCGCCTCAACGGGGCGGGTTGATGCGGTGGTAGCGCCTGAGACAGACCCCGTATCAGGCCAGCCTGGCTCCAAGTTCACACCCGTTGCGCTCTCGCGGGTTTCTTCCAGCTGGTACGGCTTTGCCATACTGCGCGACAAGCCGAACAGCATTCTGAGCGACTATTGGGCGCTGGCACCGGCACCCGGCGGATGGCGTCTGGAGCTGGCCGGTCTGGAATCTACGGATCTGCAACATCTGGCCCAAGAGCTAGGAGGCAGCGCGGCATCTGAGGCGCAAATCTTGAGCTATGAAGACAGCGCGGGCGGCACCAGCCGCTTTGCCATCTGGGACGGTGTACATCTTGTCGCTGCTTTCTTCTTTGCCGCCCAGCCTGTTGAAGTGTCGCGCCAGTGGGCCGCAAGTCTTCTTGAAACACCTGCCATGACGGGTGTTGATCGCTACCGTGTTCTGGCCGGACGTCCGCCTGCGGACAGGCCGGACCCGGGCGCCATCGTTTGCTCCTGCTTCCAGATCGGAGCCAATCAGATTGCTGACGCGGCCAAAGGCGGCGCGGACAGTGTGGAGGCAATTGGCAAGGTTTTGAAAGCCGGAACCAATTGCGGCTCTTGCCGGTCCGAAATCAAAAGCCTGCTCGGTGCCCTCAACGAAAAGGAGACAGCCAATGTCGACATCGCGAAAGCCGGTTGAGGTTAAGGCACCTTCAAGACCGCGTGGCCGTCCGGCCCGTATGGGCGCGCTTGCCAGCCTGCCTGTGTTCTTCCCGTTATCTACGCGCAAGATCCTGCTGGCAGGCGGAACGGAAGCTGCAGCCTGGAAAGCCGAGCTTCTGGCGGCAACCGGTGCTGAAGTTCACATCTACGCCATTGATCTTGATCCGGTGATGGCAAAGCTGTTGGAGGCCGGAAGCATCAAGGGCAGCTTCGTTCATCACGCGAGGCCCTGGGCAACAGACAGCTTTTCGGGCATGACGCTTGCCATTGCAGATGCGGCAAGTGATGGTGAGGCGCAGGCGTTTTATTGTGCTGCCAAGGCTGCCGGACTGCCGGTCAACGTTATCGACAATCCGCCATTCTGTGAGTTCCAGTTCGGCTCCATCGTCAATCGCTCGCCAGTTGTCATTGGCATCTCGACCAATGGCGTTGCGCCAATTCTGGGTCAGGCGATCCGGCGTCGCATTGAAACGCTCCTGCCTTTGACACTGACTGGCTGGGCTGGTCTTGCAGGCAAGGTGCGTGGTGCTGTCATGGACCGCCTGGCACCCGGCCCGCAGCGTCGCCGGTTTTGGGAACGGTTCACCGAATTCGCTTTCTCAGAGCGCGAAGCACCGGGCTCGGAAGCGGACATTCAAGACTTGGTCGAAGCCACAGGCCTGGCGCAGGCCGCAGGCGAAGGCAGAGTGACCCTGGTGGGATCCGGTCCGGGAAGTGCCGAGCTGCTGACCCTCAAGGCGGTTCGCGCATTACAAGCTGCTGATGTCATCCTGTTTGATGATCTGGTGGCCGATGAAGTGCTGGAACTGGCCCGGCGCGAAGCCAAGCGGATGATGGTAGGCAAGCGGGGAGGGCGCGATAGTTGCAAGCAGGAAGACATCAATGATCTGATGGTGGATCTGGCCAAGAAGGGCAAGAATGTCGTGCGCCTGAAGTCAGGCGATCCGATGATTTTTGGACGGGCTGGCGAGGAGATTGATCGCCTGACTGCAGAAGGCATTCCGGTCTCGGTCGTTCCGGGTGTGACGTCCGCGTCAGCGATGGCCTCGGCTCTGGGCATCTCGCTGACACACCGTGATCATGCCCAGGCTGTTCGCTTTGTCACCGGTCATTCGAAGAAGGGTGATCTGCCCGAAAGCGTGGACTGGCACGGACTGGCGGATGCGGCAACAACAACGATCTTCTATATGGGCGGGCGCATGGCAGGTCGTATCTCCAGCCGTCTGATGGACGAGGGCAGATCCCCGTCTACGCCCGTCGTTGTCATGGCGGGCATTGCACGTGCTGATGAAAAACGCTGGTCCGGGCTGCTTTGCGATCTGGAAGCCGGTGTCTCCGGGCTTGAAACCTCCGAGCCGGTTTTGATCGGTGTCGGTGAAGTGTTTCACACGGTGCAAGCGAAAGCTGTTCTTTCGCCAGTATCCCAATCGGTTTCAATGGTTGGTTGAGAAGCATCTGATTATACAGCGCGATGCTGACTTGCGGCTGTCATCATGATGGCAATAATGATGATTGTTATTCATTTTATGCGCGTGTCTTGAACCTGATATCCAAACGAGGTTGAAGTCTTGCGGCCGGAACAAAGACCAATAGGATCATGGCATTGCTAAATGTAACCGTCGGAGGGCTTTTTTGCGGCTCCGTTGCCGAGCTCTGGCCGGGCAGACCCACATCCGGAATTCAAAAGGACCCTGTCAGCGGACCACAGCATCTTGGTCTGGAGGGATTCGACAGGGACGCGCAGGCGGACTTGAGCGTTCATGGCGGTCCCGACAAAGCCCTTCATCACTATCCGGCGGAGCATTATTTGCTCTGGCAGGCAGAAGGGCTGATGGAGGCAGGAACCCAGCCGGCAGCATTTGGTGAAAACATCTCGACCGAGGGAATGACAGAAGAAACAGCCTGCATTGGCGACATTTTCACGCTTGGCAGCGCGACTGTGCAGATCTCTCAGGGGCGGCAGCCATGCTGGAAGCTGAACGCTCATACCGGCCATGACACGATGGCGTATCTGTTTCAAAAGACCGGACGCACCGGATGGTATTACCGTGTTCTGGTTCCAGGTAAGGTCGAGGTTGGAGATCCGTTGACGCTGTTGGAGCGACTGCATCCGGATTTATCGGTTGAAATGGTCACAAGGGCGCGCTTGACGAAGAAGATCGCGAGTGCTGATGCGGTCCGTTTGTCTGAGATTCCGGAATTGGCTGAAAACTGGCGTGCTGCTTTCGGCAAGATGGCCGCGGGCAATTTGAATGAGAACACCAGCGCGCGATTGACCGGGAAGTCTTAGGTTTTAATGGACCTTGGGTGCGCGATATCCGAGCGCACTGGACGCCTCAAGTCCGCAGGTGGTCAGCAAGTTGACGTATTCGTCTTTGCGGGCTTCATCGAAGCGAAACAGGGGAAAGGCGATCGAAATGGCCGCGATTGGCTTGCCCAAATGGTTGAAGACGGGAGCCGCCATGCAGCGCACACCGGCTTCACTTTCTTCAATCTCTTCTGAATAGCCGCGTTGCCGGGTGACTTTGAGCTGCTCAAGCAGCTCGTCTGGCTCGGTGATCGTGCGCGGCGCGAGCGGCTGCATGTCCATGCCGGAAATGCGGTCCTGAATTTCGTCTTCATCGCGCCAGGCCAGTAGAGCCTTCCCAAGCGACGTGCTGTAGAGCGGATTGCGCAAGCCGAGTGTGGATTTCATCGACAGATTGTAGAAGGAATCATACTTGTGAATGTAGCTGACCCGTTGGTCACGCTCATCCAGAATGCCCAAATTGATAGATTCACCAGTGGCCCGCGACAACTTTCCCATCGCCTTGTCGGCAGCTCTCAGCAGGTCGGATTGTTCATTCAGCAAACGGGCGCCCAGGCTGAAAAGCTTCAGTGTCAGGCCATATTTTTCCGTGTCTGGATCTTGTTCCACATAGCCAAGTTCCACCATCGTTTGCAGCAGTCGGTGCGCGGTGGCTTTGGACGTCATGGCCCGTTGCGCCAGGTCGGCAAGGCTCATGCGCTGTTCGTCAGCGAGGGTCTCCAGAACGGCGAATACCTTGAGGACGGATGCAACATTTTCCGTTTTGGGCTTCGGGTCCCGCATTTTTGATCCGTTCTGTTTATTATGAAACGGCATTCTGAATTTTGCACTTGGGCCTGTCAAGGCACCTGCTGCGCCATTTCGTGTTTCAAGTTCGAAAGTGAATAATTGTTTTTCTTGCTGTCAAAACAGCATTGAAATCTGTTGGAGAGTGTGGTTGCATAAAAAATGAAACTTAATTCCGAAAAACTGAAATACGGATAAGGGATTGGAATATGCATCCTCTGCTGAGGCAAAAAGACCGTTTCATTCAGCGGGATGGTGTTTGCGATCTGATCGACCGTTTGACGGACAACCTGATCAACATCGAGGACAAGACCGGTGAATTCCTGCTGCGTCTGGAAGATGGTCGTGTCATCGACACCAAGGGCTGGGCAGGCTGGGAATGGACCCACGGGATCGGGCTTTATGGACTGTTTCAATATTGGCAGCTGACTGGCAGCCAGAGCGCTATGAAAATCATCACCGAGTGGTTTGACGCGCGTCTGGCAGAAGGTACGCCGACCAAGAATATCAATACGGTCGCGCCGTTCCTGACCCTGGCCTATCTGCATGAACAGGCCCCGGACCCGCGCTGGGTACCTTATCTGGAAACATGGGCCGAATGGGTGATGTATGAGATGCCGCGCACCCGCGAAGGCGGCCTGCAGCACATCGTCTACAACAGCGTCAATGATCAGCAGATGTGGGACGACACGCTGATGATGAGCGTGTTGCCGCTGGCCAAGATCGGGCTGATCCTGAACCGTCCGGAATTCGTCGAAGAGGCGAAGTATCAGTTCCTTTTGCATGCTCAGTATCTGTGTGACACACAGTCTGGACTGTGGTTCCACGGCTGGACCTTTGACGGTGATCACAATTTCGCCCGTGCGCTCTGGGCACGTGGGAACAGCTGGATCACGATTGCGATCCCCGAGTTCATCGATCTTCTGGATCTGGCAGAAACAGATCCGTTACGGCGTCATTTGGTTTCGCTGCTGAACCGGCAGGCCGTATCCCTCAAGAAATATCAGCATGAAACCGGGCTCTGGCATACGCTCATCGATGATCCGGACAGCTATCTGGAAGCATCCGCAACGGCTGGTTTTGCCTATGGTTTGATGAAAGGCGTTCGCAAGCGCTACCTCGGACCGGAATATCTGGACGTTGCGGAGCGCGCGATGAAGGGCGTGATCGACAACATCAATCCGGAAGGAGAGCTTCAGCAGGTGTCCTTCGGTACGGCCATGGGCAATGATCTGGACTTCTATCGGCAGATCAAGAGGACTTCGATGCCTTATGGCCAGGCCATGGCCATGCTGTGTCTGACGGAGCTTTTAAGAAGTTACATTTAAGCGCCGGGGGAGGGAGCCCCTGAACGCTGGAATGCGAGCGAGAGTATGAGATCCGCCAGAAAATGGCGGGCACTATTGGGAGGAGAATAGCATGAAAATGAACCGCAGAACCGTATTGGGTGGCATTGGCGCGGCAGCTGCCGCATCCGCGTTGCCCTTTTTGCCTGCCATGGCAGCAGACCGGTCCATCCGGCATTTTTGGTGGGGCAATCCGGAGCGTGACAAGCGCACATTCGCCGTGATTGACGTGTTCCAGAAGAACCATCCTGAAATCGAGGTCTCTGGCGAGACCATTGGTTGGGGCGACTACTGGACCAAAATGGCGACCCAGACGGCTGGCAGGAACATGGCCGATCTCGTCCAGATGGACTATCGCTTCCTGTTTGAATACGTGCGCCGTGGGGCGCTTAAATCGCTCGACGATCACATTGGCAAAGGGCTGGACCTGTCGAATTTTGACAAGGGGCCACTCTCTGGTGGCATGGTCGACGGCAAGCTCTATGCCTTGAACATCGGCTCCAATTCTCAGGTAATTCCTTACAACACCCGCATCTTCGAAGAAGCTGGCATTGACGCAGATGTCATCAACTGGACACGTGACGATTTTGCAGGTGTCTGCGAAAAGATCACGTCTCATTCTGGCGGTGCCATCAAGGGCTCAGACGATCTGTCTCTGTTCATTGAGAACTGTGAAGCCTGGATCCGGCAGAACGGCCGCAATTTCTACGATGAAGAAGGCAACGTTCAGGCGACGGCAGAGGATGTCGCAGGCTTCTGGCAGTTCTGGACGGATCTTCGCGAAGCCGGTGTCGTGCGCGGCAAGGACAAGACGCTGATCCTGGATGCGCCGATGGCTGAAAGCGGTTTGATTACCGGTGAAAGTGCCATGGTGCTTTATTGGTCGAACCAGCTGGTTGGTCTGCAGTCCTTGACCAAGGACAAGGTTGGCGCGGCGATGATCCCGCATAAACCGGGCGGAGCCTTTGGCCAGTTCATCAAGCCTTCCATGTTCATGGCCTTGACCCGCGATGCCAAGGACGTTGATGGCGCTGTCGCCTATATGAACGACTGGATCAACGAGCCTGAGACCACGGCGATCCTGGGGCTGGAACGCGGAATTCCGGCAAATGCCAATGTTCGCGCTGCCCTTGCTCCGAACTTCTCAGAAGTTGAAAGGGAGTCTGTCGATTATTTCAACGCCATTCAGGACAAGGTCGGCGCATTGCCTCTGCCAGCTCCAAAAGGGGCAGGCGAAGTGCGCGATGCCTACATGCGGATTGGCTCGGATGTGGTGCTGGGCAACATGACATCGCAGGATGCAGCGGCCATCTTCATTGAAGATGCCCAATCGATTGTCGATCGGGCTCGGTAAGCAAGGTCTTCGCGTTTAAGCTACCTCACTCAGCACTGGATCCCGGGCTTCTTGCTCGGGGTCCTTTCCGGGACAGGATCGTTTTATGAGACGTTTCATCGCCCGAAATGCGCCAGGCTATGTGTTTCTCCTGCCGTGGTTCATCGGGTTCTTTCTGCTAGCGCTTGGGCCGATCCTCGCCTCGCTTTATCTGTCGTTCACCCGTTACGACATGGTGGCCGATCCAAGGTGGGTCGGGCTCGATAATTTTGAGTATATGTTCACGCGCGACCGCCGGTTCTGGAAGGCGCTGGAGGTGACATTCACCTTTGTCGCCCTATCGGTGCCCGCCCGTCTGGCGATGGCGCTGGGCGTTGCCATGCTGCTGGACAAGGGTCTGCGCACCATTGGTCTTTATCGGGCGATCTTCTATCTGCCGTCTTTGCTGGGAGCCTCCATCGCCATCGCAATCCTGTGGCGGCAACTCTTCACCGCTGATGGTGTGGTCAATCAGGTGCTCGCCGTTGTGGGCATTCAGGGGCCAGGCTGGATCACGGATCCCGAGACGTCGCTCTACACTCTGGTCGCCCTTGCCATGTGGCAGTTCGGATCGCCGATGCTGATCTTCCTGGCGGGCCTCAGGGGCATCCCGCGCGATCTCTATGAGGCCGCGGAAATCGACGGCACGCCAAGGTGGCGCCGGTTCACCCGCATCACGCTGCCGCTGCTGGCGCCGGTGATCTTCTTCAACCTGGTGCTTCAGACCATCGAGGCGTTCAAGACATTCTCCAGCGCCTTCATCATTTCAAACGGCACCGGCGCGCCCGCAGACAGCCTGCTTTTCTACACGGTCTATCTTTTCAATGAGGCCTTCAAGTTCTTCCGGATGGGCTATGCGTCCGCACTGGCTTGGGTGCTTCTGGTGATCATCGCGGTCTTTACGGCCATTGCCTTTTTCACCTCGAAATATTGGGTGCACTATGAAAACGACCGCGACTGATCTGGAGCTCGCCCTGGAGGTGGATGAAGCCGCGCGCGTGGCTCATCAAATGCGCCTGGCTCGTGAAAAGCGGGACCGCACGGCGCGGATCATGAAGCACATCTTCCTGATCATCGTGTCCTGCGTGATGCTGTATCCGCTGTTCTGGCTGGTGGCGTCGTCGTTCAAACCGGAGAACGAGATTTTCGGCAATCTCGGCTTGTGGCCATCCCAGTTCAATTTCGACAACTATACCAAGGGCTGGAATGCCCTGCCAAAGCCCTTCACCATCTTCTATATCAACTCGGCCATCGTCACCGTGTTGTCGGTGATCGGCAATCTCATCTCCTGCTCGTTCGCGGCCTACGCGTTTGCTCGGCTGAAGTTCAACGGGCGAACGCTGTTTTTCGGCCTGATGATGATGACCCTGATGATCCCCTATCATGTGGTCCTCATCCCGCAATATGTGCAGTTCTTGGCGCTTGGCTGGGTCGATACCTATCTCCCGCTCGTTGTGCCGCGCTTTCTGGCTTCCGATGCCTTTTTCATCTTTCTGATGGTGCAGTTCTTCCGGCAGTTGCCAAGGGAACTGGATGAGGCGGCCATGATCGATGGCTGCTCGCCCTACAAGATCTACTGGGCCATCATCTTGCCGCTGTCTCTGCCTGCCATGGGAACCGCGGCCATCTTTTCGCTGATTTGGGTGTGGGAAGATTTCCTCGCGCCGCTGATCTACCTCAACGATATCAAGAGCTATACGGTTCCGCTCGCGCTTCGCCTGTTCCTGGATCAGGAAGGCCAGTCTGCCTTTGGGCAGATGTTCGCGATGTCGGTTCTGTCGCTGGTGCCGGTCGTGATCTTCTTCGTTCTGTTCCAGAAGTTGATTGTTCGCGGCATAGCCACCTCCGGAATGAAATAAGGATACACAGATGTCAGGTTTGACGCTGCGAAACGTTGGCAAAAGCTACGGCACGCTCAACATCATTTCGGAACTGAATCTCGATGTGCACGACGGCGAGTTTCTGGTTCTGGTTGGCCCCTCCGGCTGCGGCAAGTCCACTTTGCTGCGCATGATTGCCGGATTGGAAGATATCACGGACGGAACGATCTCGATCGGCGACAGAATCGTCAATGATCTGCCAGCCTCCAAGCGTGAGCTGTCCATGGTGTTCCAGAGCTACGCGCTTTATCCGCATATGAATGTGCGCAAAAATCTGGCGTTTGGGCTGCAAAATCTGAAGATGCCACGTGTGGAAATCGAGCGCCGGGTCGCCGATGCTGCGCGTATTCTTCAGATCGAGCCCTTGATGGACCGCAAGCCTCGCCAGCTCTCTGGTGGCCAGAAACAGCGGGTTGCCATTGGCCGTGCCATTGTTCGAGAGCCAAAGCTGTTCCTCTTCGATGAGCCCTTGTCGAACCTGGATGCAGAACTGCGCGTTCAAATGCGCGCCGAACTGGCATCGCTCTACAATCGGCTCGGTACGACGATGATCTATGTGACCCATGATCAGGTGGAAGCCATGACCATGGCCAGTCGGATCGTGGTGTTGCGGGCGGGCAAGGTCGAGCAGGTGGGAACGCCGCAGGAGCTTTACAACCGACCGCAGAACCTCTTTGTGGCAGGCTTTATTGGCTCGCCGAAAATGAACACGTTCCCAGCGTCCATATCCAGTCAGGCTGGCCAGAGTATTGCCAGCATTGACGGTCTGCCAGATGTTGTCCTGCCGGGTCTTCCGACGGATGATACGTCACTTACCCTGTGCGTCCGTCCGGAAGCCATGAAGATCATCAGTGGCGATAGCAAAAGTCAGAGCGATGGCGTTCGGATCGATGGTGAAATCCGTCTTGCCGAATATCTTGGCAGTGAAACCCTGCTGCATGTTGCCTTGCCGTCCGGCCAGATCATTCTGGTGATGGGCAGTGGTCATGATCAAGTCCGGCCGGGGCAAGCTGTCACTGTAGGGTTTGATATGACCGAGCTTCATTATTTTGACAGCGCCGGATTGCGCCTGGACCCCATGACAGATTCCCTAGAAACGAGAGCCAGCTAACGTGAAGATAGCCATCGTTGGATGCGGATCGCGGCACAAGATGTTCAGCGGCTCCGTTGTCGAGGATTATGCCGACAAGCATGAAATCGTCGCCTTGTGCGACAGCAATGCACATCGTTTGGGTTTGGCGTCAAAAGCCGTTCCCAAGCCCGGCACCAATGGCGTTGCAACTTATCTGGCGCCCGATTTTGATCGGTTGATCGAGGAGCAAAAGCCAGACACAATTGTGGTTGCAACGCCGGACTTTTTGCATTCTGATTATATTGTGCGAGCATTTGAAGCTGGCTGTGATGTTATCTGTGAGAAGCCGCTGACAATCGACTTGACCCGGCTGAAACAGATTTTGGAGGCGCAGGAACGAACCGGCCAGAAGGTCATGGTGACCTTCAACTACCGCTATTCTCCAGCACGTACCCAGATCAAGCAACTGCTTGCTTCCGGCACTATCGGAACGGTGACCGCCGTGGATTTCCGCTGGCATCTCGACCGGGTCCATGGCGCTGATTATTTCCGCCGCTGGCATCGCCAGAAGGAAAACTCCGGCGGATTGCTGGTTCATAAATCGACCCACCATTTCGACCTGCTCAATTGGTGGCTGAACTCCGCTCCCAGTGATGTCTATGCCTCCGGGCGTCGGGCCTTCTATCATCCGGAAATGGCGGTTGAACTTGGCCTGTCTGACCGTGGTGCCAGGTGTGCGGACTGTCAGGTGTCTGACAAATGCGCGTTCCATCTTGACCTGGAGGGCGATGCGGAGCTGGCCAGCCTTTACCGCGAGGCCGAGGCGGACGATGGCTATTATCGGGATTTGTGTGTTTTCGACGCGGAGATCGGCATTGAAGATACGATGCAGGCGCACATCCGTTATGCCTCAGGTGTCACCGCCAATTACACATTGACAGCCTACTCCCCTTGGGAAGGGCTGGAGATCAAGTTTCAGGGCACAAAGGGCGATATCACCCATCGACATGTTGAGGTCCATGGTGTCTTTGGCGGTGAGCGTGCTCACGCGGGTGACGAGGCCGTGACGACGGAATTGCATCTGGCTGGTGAAGAGCCACGGATGCTCGACGTCCCCCTTGGTGAGGGGCACCACGGCGGTGCAGATCCCGTCATGCTCGGTTATATTTTTGACCCGGACAACATGGAACCGGATCAATATGGCCGGGCGTCGGATCATGTGGCCGGTGGCTGGTCGATCCTGACCGGCATTGCGGCCAATGCCTCTATAGAGACCGGATCTGCTGTCAATGTGCAGTCCATGCTACGAGCTCGAGGCATCCGGCTCGCAGCGCTGGGAACTTGAATTGAACGATCATGCCCGGAGCTTTCTCCACACCGGGGCATGATGATGTCAAGGTCCGTCAGAAAAGAGTGATCAGCGCCGCAACGGCGAGGACTGCGTTTGCGGTCATTGCTCCTATAAAGCACATTGACCTTGGACCTCCCGAGGCGCGGCCGATGCCTGAATAATAGACTGCCCAATAGAGCAACCTGAAGGCCAGGTAGATCCCCGCAAGCCAGTTGACGAGAGCTGGCGATGTTCCGGCCGCACTTGCAGCCAGAAGAGCAAAGCCAAAGATCGGCAGGGTCTCAACGGTGTTCGAATAGGTGCGCATGACCCGAAAACTCAAACTGGAGTGATCCAGCTTGAGTGGCAGTCCGGGAGTTTGTTCCTTTTTGAGGAAGGCCAGTGGCACGCATAGAATGGCTTGCACGATTGTAACGATAACGAGGAGAGCCAGAATGGCAAAGGAAGGCCGATAGGCTGCAAGATATGGCACGGCCTCAAACAGGGATGTCATGTTTTGAAAACTCCGTAGGTATTCAATTACATTTCTATGTTCATGGCTTCGGCGACTTCAATGGTTCCGCCCGCCGACAAATGCGGGCAGCCCTGAACCATTGTGATGGCCTCGCTCATGGAAGGTGCCTCAAGGATCGTAATACCGACCGCAGGATTGGCTCCGCCGCCCTCGCTCACGCTGCCATCGGACAAGACCGTCATTGAGGGACCAACCGGCATTCCCGGATCAATAAGCGCATCGCCAAGCCCCTGGCTCCAACTGCGCCATTGAACCATGTGATTTTCTCCCGCTTCCTTCGTCTCGAACCGAGGTGAGCCGTGATAGACAAGAACGTATTTCGGCATGGGAAGTCCCTTTCAAGAGTCCGTATTTCGTGACGTGGACATCATGACAGCGATCTAAATATGTTAAAGAACATAATTAGAATGTTGATACAGTTCCGATAAACGGGAGACGCGATGTGCCCTATACCAGTGTTCACAAGGAAGAGACCCGCTTGCGCATTGTTGAAGCCGCTCGCATGTTGTTCAACCTGCATGGCTTCAATGGGGTCTCCATCGATATGGTCATGGCCAAGGCTGGTCTGACGCGGGGCGGGTTTTACAATCACTTCAAGAACAAGGAAGCGCTGTTCAGCGCAGCCGTCTCTGGCTTTTTGATGGGGCGAGGTGCTCAGTGGCGCGCAGAGGCGGGAATAGATCAGACCTGCCCGGAGGGGCTGATGGCGCAGCGCATGATCGACAGTTATCTGTCGAGCAAGCATCTGGGCGATATGGAAAACCAATGCCCCATGATCGCCTTGCCGTCCGATGTCGCCCGCTCAAGCCAGGATGTTCAAAGTGCCTATCAGGAACTTTTGACCGCCATGGTCGGGTTGTTTGAAAAGAGTCTGTCGGACAAGGACACGTCGTCTAACCACGATGAAGAGAAAGCATCAGAAAGCGCTGCGCAAACACCTGAGAACGGCAATCTGAAAGATGCACCTAACAGTGCCGAAGAGATTCGACAGCAGGCTCTGTCACTGGCGGCCCTATGTGTCGGCGGGATGGTTCTGGCCAGAACACTGCCCGGATCCAGGCTGGCCGAGGATCTGCGCATGGCAGCCCACGCGACAGCCAGAAGAATGGCCTCCGGTGCGCCGACAGCCTGACATGCAAAGCTTCGCATGGTGAGTTTGCAGCTATGGCTGTTTCGTCCAACACCCGTCATGTGACCGATTATCTTGATCACAGCCGCGTTCTCGCGTTTGGCGCTGAGCTGAAACCATCGCTGTGATCGTTCCTGTCTTGACTGGAAGTGCCAACAATGGACACAGGGTCAGTCACGCCGCCCACAAATGCATGATGAGAACCATGCCAGCCGATATCCATGTGAATTGCTCTGCCCGCCTGCCATCCCAAGGCGTGAAACGACCTGCCAGGACCGTCAGCTTTGAAGGCAGGTAGGGCAGGGGAGGTGGTCAAAAATCAAGGATGGCAGGCCCAGGTGAAGACAGGTTGGGGAAAACCAGCAAAACGCACCCCACACAATGGCCATGAAGGTCTTGCACTCGGCAGATGCGACAGTTATACACCGTCCTCACATCAATGGGGTGTAGCCAAGCGGTAAGGCAGCGGTTTTTGGTATCGCCATGCGAAGGTTCGAATCCTTCCACCCCAGCCATTCTCCCGATTTCTGCCAAATACGCGTTTGTTTTCCTGATATTCGTTCGGATTATCAGAGCTTTACGCTGTCTCTGTTTTATAGATGAGAGCAATCAGTGCGGATACTTATGTGATTTGCCCCGTTTTTCTGCGTTTGCGTTTTCCGCGCATGGGGTTTGCCATGACCGGGCTTACCTGAGCGAGTTGATAAGGTCCCGCTGGTCTTGAAAGTCACTGGGCAGCGTCTGACGCAATAGCCAGTCAGAGGTGAGAGCGGTTGGTTGTTCGCCTTGCAGAATGTCCCGGACAATGTCGGGCGCCAGGAACGCCAGTGAGATTACCCGCTGAACCGTGTTGGACGAGGTGTTCTCGTTTGCGGCAATCTCGGCAAAGCTCTGACCTTTTTGAGCAGCCCTGTACCACCGGTTCGCGGCCTGGATATTCTTGATCAGTATTGTGTCTTTTGAGGTCTGCGTCCCTTGCGACGATGCCTGACCCTGGCCCTCATGGGTTCGGATGATCAGCCTGGCTTCCACACCGCGTTTGCGCCGGGTGAACGGAACAATGATCTTGTGTATGTCCGAACTGATGTCCGACGGGCCTATGCCGAAGTGTGTGGCGAGCGCCTCAACATCCAGCTCAATCGTTATTTGGCCCGGCTGCAGTGTGCAGCGTTTGAGCAGATGAAGGGTGTTTGCCGGGATGGCGCTTTCTATTTGCATCTCCGCGAGCCGGTGGTCGACCTGATCAATCCTTGCTACATCCGGAGCCGCGCCGTCAAGAATACCGATCGCACCTGCACGTTTCAGCAACCGAACGACCGCCGCGTAAAGGCTTGCTTCCAGATCGGCTGCTGGCAGCCGCCAGCCGTCCTTTAGACCTGGTTTGATCAGGCCAGCGGAGACGTAATAGCGGTAATGCTTGCCTTGTTTCCTGGCGTGACTGGGAACAAGACGCTGACCAGCCTCATCGAACAGCTTGCCCATCAACGGCGAGGGGGCTGTTGCTCGTGTTGCCGTACCGCGTTGGTATGGCGCTTTGCCCGCCAGTTGCTGTTGAACTTTCTCCCAGGTTGCTTGATCGACAATGGCCGGATGCAGCCCTTGATGGATCTGTGTCTTGTGCCGGATATTGCCGCAGTAAAGCGGGTTGGTAAGAATGGCGTGCAGGTGCGACGGATCAAATGGCTTGCCGCCAAAAGATTTGCCTGCTTTGGTAACGCGCTTTCGGGTTGTGAACAGCAGGCGGTCAGCATGGTTTTTGACCGCGGCAACCGACCCATGCTCCAGATAGAGTTCATACAGCTGACGAATGATGCTGGCTTCCCTGTCGTGGATCTGAAGTGTTCTGCCATTTGGCCTATAGCCCAGCGGCACGGCTCCTCCCATCCACATTCCCTTTTTCTTGGAGGCTGCAATCTTGTCCCGGATCCGTTCTGCGGTGACTTCCCGTTCGAATTGGGCGAAGGAGAGAAGAACGTTCAAGGTGAGCCGCCCCACGCTGGTGGCCGTGTTGAAGCTCTGCGTCACCGAGACAAAGGAAGCGTCATGCCTGTCCAGCCGGTCAACAAGCCTGGCAAAGTCGGTGAGAGACCGCGTCAAACGATCGATTTTGTAGACGACGATTTGATCCACCAGACTTGCGTCGATGTCTGCAAGGAGACTTTGCAGCGCAGGACGGTTCATGTTGCCCCCAGACAGACCGCCATCGTCATAGGTGGTGGGTAACAGCACCCAGCCCTCATGCTTCTGGCTGGCAACATAGGCACTACAGGCTTCCCGCTGTGCATCCAGCGAGTTGAAGTCCTGATCGAGGCCTTCCTCGGAGGATTTTCGGGTATAGATGGCGCAGCGGACTTTCTTCATGCTTCATCCCTCGCCAGTTGCGCAGTTCGTGTAGATCGCGAAGGTGACGGCATCCGCTTGCGCAGCCCAAAGAACGACGGTCCGGACCAGGTGGTTCCTGTGATGGTTTTGGCGATGGCAGACAGAGACCGATAGGAACGCCCATCCATGGCAAACCCATCTTCCTTGACTTCAACCTGGTAGGTGCGGCCGTTCCATTCACGGATCAGATGCGTTCCCGGTGCGATACGCGTCGATGCAGATTTTCTTCGGTGAGCTCGTAAGCTGCCTTTAAGCTCCGTTTGAACGGCCTTTGAAAGCCGTTTGAGGGCAGGGGTGCCTTTGCATTGTCGCTCAAATGACAAGGCACGGCGCATGAATGTCAGGGAGGCGTTTCTGGGTGGTGCGGTCCTGAACAAGGCGATCCAATCACGAACAACCTGTTCCCGCTCGCAGAGATGTTGGCCAGTTTGTTTGCCGTTTTTGGGTCCGCTGCGGCATTTGGCACAGGCTGCCATGATCGTCATGACGTCTTCTCGCAGCCCTTGCCAGCCGGAGGCTTGCATGAACGATAGATGGTCTCTTTATACTTGGGCGAGAAGACCGTTTCGTTCCCGTGCCCGGAAGCCCGCAATCTGCAGATGGCAGCCCTGACGCTGGGGATCTTCCAGCCAAGTTTGGAAGCAAGCACGGAACATCTGATGCCATTCGGCAAAGCCAGAAGCTGCAACATCTCGCGTTGTCTGACTGAGGGCGCAGATGGATTGCAGCCGGATTTAAGGAAGCGGCCAGCTTCTAGGTTTGCGGACACGGCAGGCCCTGGATCAGACAAGGCCGCAGCATTGTCTGGGCGCACCTGCTCCGTGAATGCCGACGCAGTCATACAGCTGCTGGTATCCAATGTTCTTTCAGCGTCCAAACGAGCAAACCTTGCCCTTTGGCTCTGCAGCAAATCAATCAGGTTGGTTTTGAAAGTCATTCCGTTCTCCGCTCAAGGGTAAAAACCCTGGGCCCGACCAACGTGGTCGTCGTCCCACTGAGCGAAGCCCGCACAATTCGGCGGGCAGAAGGTGTCCTATCGGTTGGCGCCCCGGGAGCCGGAAAACACTCCCGGAGAAGAAGGCCACAGCAGTCTCGGTCTCGCACCGCACATAAAGCGGAGCTATCCGATGCATGAGCGCCGAAAACACCCATAGCTTCCTTGCCATGGGGATTACAAGTCCAGCGCCAAAATGTTGTCGGCCATTTTCCGGTGGACGGTATTTGTCATAAGCTCACCCCCGCCCCTAAGGATCGCAGGGTTCTTCTCACAGAGGTGGCAAACTATCCTGAAATTTTGCGACAAAACCGCCTAGTGGCCTAAGTCAATAACGAACGATTTTTTGCAACCCGTTTCTTATAGGCATGGCCGTCCATATCGCGGATGTCGACGCTGATGGCATTGATGTCGGGGCAAAGACTGACCAAGGTCTCACGGCACGTGAGGGCCAGTGCAGCCTTTTGCTGCGGCGTGCGTCCTGCCAGAAGAGACACAGTCAGATGAAGGAAGCTTTGCGAACCATCGTTGAGCCTGAACGTTTCGAAGGGAATTGAACGAAGTTTGATGTCCTCAAGCTTCATCACTCCGGTGTCCGCGGCTGCCTGGCCGAGCTGTTCCATAAGAACGGCGAAGTCGATTGCAGGAGAGGTTTCCGATGGGGCGGAATATTCAATGACAAAATGGGGCATGGTTTAAAACAACGAGAAATATTCGCGCTGCTCCCATTCTGAAACGGTCATCAGGTATCGATCCCATTCTGCGTGTTTGATGCGCGACAGATAGGCACAGAGATCAGCCCCTATCGCCTCAGGATAGAAAGTACTGGCATCGAAGCGCTCCAGAGCAGCAATCAGGCTTTTCGGCAAGTTGACAGCATCGCTTGCGTAGGGGTTCTCCACCGGGGCTGGAGCCTGCAGGTTTCGCTTAATCCCGTCATGGCCGGAGAGGATCTGAGAGGCGATAAAGAGATAAGGGTTAGCTGTGGGCTCGCCAATTCGGTTCTCGATCCGTGAGGCCTTGTCGCCAGGCGCCATCAACCCGCGCACCATTGCACCCTTATTGTCGCGTCCCCACTGAATACGGTCAGGCGCCAGCTGGTAGGGTTGATATCGCTTGTATCCGTTGACCGTTGGTGTGGTAAGGAGGCAGCTTTCTGCCGCGTGTTCCAGCAAGCCAGCGATCCAGTTGCTGGCGATCGGTGAAAGGCTGGAGGCGCTGTCAGGGATCATCAAGTTGGCGCCGGTTTTCAGATCAATAATCGACTGGTGCATATGCAGGCCGCTGGGAACGATGCCTTCCAGTTTCGGCCTGCACATGAAGGTCGCGTGCAGGCCTTTACGGGCGCAGATTTGCTTGACTGCTGAGCGGAACAGAACCGTGTGGTCCGCATTCGCAAGCGGAGTGGCGGGCTCGAAGGTGAACTCGCACTGACTTGGTCCAAACTCAGCCTCCATGGAGCGCACTGGTAGGTCCAACGCTTGGCAGGCCCGGCGCAGGTCGTCCATGATGTCTTCCAGCGCGTCGTACCGGGCTTCGGTCAGATACTGGTAGCCATGAGAAACAAGGCTGGTTTCCGGTGGTGTCGAAGGCATCCCGGCATCGCCATGGCCAAGGTGGGCATTTTCCATACGGAAGACATAGAACTCGAATTCCAGGCCGCACATCATGGCATAGCCGTCTTTGGCGAGACTGGCCTCAGCCTTCTTCAAGGCCGTGCGGACACAGAAGGGCATCTTGCTGCCGTCCTTGTAACGCACGTCACAGAGCATCCAGCCGCTGTGCGGGGACCAGGGTAGGATCTTGAAGGTTGATGGATCTGGAAGGATGAGGACGTCGCCGGCTCCGGTAAGATTGTTGGCGCCAAAGCCAATATCGTCTTCCCAGACGGGAAAGACCGTTCGGTGGGATGTGTCTTTAAGCAGCAATGTTGAGGTCATTGCCATACCGTTTCGGAAGGCAGAGGCAAGACCTGCCGCAACAATGGTTTTCCCGCGCAGAACGCCATGCTGATCAGCAAAGGCGAGGCGAATGGTCTCCACGCCATTGGCTCTGATTTCATCAAGAATGTCAGCTGCCATCTGCAGCTCTTCGTCGCTGTACCAGGACTTGCCAGACTTCAAATCCGCCGGCGTGAATTTGGAAGGCTCATCCACGATCTACATTTCCTTCGAGTTCAGGGGAAATTGGTTGAGGATCTCGGAGATCCACGGCACTGCCACGTCTTCCGGCGGGCAGTCGCCAGAAGCATCATGAGTCATGCGTTCTCCCACCTGTGTGGCGCCGCATGACTTGAGCATATCTGCGAGCTTCAGGGAACCATGTGTGAATGTCTCGGCATATTCTGCGTCTCCGAGCCCAAAGACGGCAAATTGAATGCCAGATAAGCTATTTCCGGTTTTTGCCAACTCCTCGGCAAAGGGTTTGGCGGAGGTCGGAAGTTCACCGTCGCCATAGGTCGAGCACACAATTACGTGGAAGGTTTCGTTGCTGAGGGCGCCAGGATCGACGTCGGCCAAATTGATGCAGTCGATGTCATGCTCGTCATTCAGCGCCGACTGTATGTCTTCAGCCAGCATTTCCGCGTTCCCGGTTTCGGTGCCGTAGAGGACGGAAATTTTCATAGTTTTTGGCCCCGCTGTTTCGCCACGTTTATGAGTTTTTTTATTGAGGTGATTTTCTGCCTGCAGCGACCGGGGAGGCTCTGACCTCGCTCCACTCGATCGATCTGCTGCCAACCCGGATAGTCGGTGCAATTGGGTAACTCGGCAAAGATGGTCGCCCCCGTACGAGCAGGATCGATGGCGAGCTCGCTCAGGATCAAAGCCGCCGTGTCTTGGACATCCGTTCGGCTCTGTGGGATCGTTCCGCGCGGTCCATGGCGGAACCAGCCTGCTGAATAAAGCCGCTCAGCAAGCTTCCCACCCTGCTGGGTCGCTGCTTTGGTGATCAGAGCGTCCCGGTTGAGGTCGCCATCAGACATGAAGCCAATGGCAGTGATGAGCGACGTCGCGCCAATAATTTCATCACTTTCTACGCTTGCAACGCGCAGGCCGGTAACCTGACTGTCACCTTCGACGGCCAAAGGCTGTGCTCCGAAGCGGAAGTCGACGCGGATCGAACCTGTCCCATGACCGTTCAGGTCGTGTAGCGCCTGGAGCTTCTTTTGCTCTTCCGGGTCGGAAGACGGCTCTGATTCCTCCATCGTAACGTGAACGTTTTCCAGTTTCCCCAGTTCGCGTACCATCACAGGGTCAAACTTGACTTTGGCAGCAGGTGAGCGCCCGACAATGGTGATGGTCTCGATGTTATTCGCCGCGAGCCATGCAGTTGGACCGGGACCAAGATCGGACCCTTCAAGTTCGGCTGGGGTTTTGCACAGAATACGTAGCAAATCGACGGCAACATTCCCATTTCCCAAGATCACCGGATGGGCGCCGAGGTCAGGTAAGTCTGCAGCGTCGGGATGCTCGTAGAGCGCGCGGGTCAGGCGGGCAGAGCCATAGACTTGTGGTAGGTCACCACCTGGAATATCGAGAGGCCGGTCCGAGCTAAGGCCTGCAGCCAGCACGGTCGCATCGTAGGCCGAGCTGATCTGAGCGAGCGATAGATCGCGGCCAACCCTAACATTGCCGAAAAAACGAGCGCCCTGCCGTTCGAAAATGCGTGCAAATTGCCGTGTGACAGCCTTTGTACCCTGATGATCGGCAGCCACACCGTATCGCGTTAAGCCAAAGGGAACGGGTAGGGCATCTATCAGATCTACTTTCAGATCTGGCGCGAGCTTTAAAAGAGTTTGCGCTAAATAACATCCGGAAGGCCCGGCGCCTACGATCGCTATCTGTCCCGACATTATTCTATAGGCCCTTCGCTTAGCCGCCTTTGTTGAAAGGTTCCTGTTGTTGGTCCACGTCCTCTATTCAGCAACCGGCAGAACCCATTTCTCTCTCAAGCCGTTCCATCAGGCCCATTTGACTTCATTAGGAAATGAAGTATGTTCGATAGTAGTTCATATGTTCATATAACGCACAAAATCTTAATCGTAAAGCGGGCCAAAAAGAGCAGGTTAGACCCTGGCTTCGAGGGAGAGTGGAAATGAATGGGGGCCAACGGGACTGGAATGATGAGTGAGAGCAACTCGACTGCACCGGACGCCTGGGTAAAGGCAGCGCTTGTGAGCGAACTCGACGGGACACGCCCGGTAATGCCGGTGACCCTCTATGGTCAGTCGCTCGTCCTATTTCGCGATGACGAAGGCGAACTTGGCCTGATCGGTCGGCACTGTCCCCATCGTGGCGCGGATCTGTGTTTCGGTCGCCGTGAAGATAATGGCCTGCGATGTCCGTTCCATGGGTGGCATTTTGATCGCACAGGTCAATGTCTGGAGCAGCCCGCCGAGCCAGAAGATTCAACAATGTACAAGACGATAAAGCTCCCCAGCTATCCGCTAGCGGAAAAAGACGGCGTCATTTTTGCGTATATGGGCGAGGGAATGCCGACCGCCGATACGGTTTTTGCAGAACCACCTCTTTCCTGAGGCACACACATCAGTGCGTCCGATCTCACTATGGCGCGACTTCCAGTTGAAAGGACATCCAGATGATTTCTCAAAAGCTGAACGATCAGATTACACGCATCGGACCTGGAACCTCTGCCGGAGAAGTCTTGCGCCGCTATTGGCAGCCAGCAGCTTTGACGGATGAATTGACTGAGGCGCGGCCGATGGTGCCGGTAAACCTGTTGGGAGAACGGCTGGTTCTACTTCGTCAGTCAAATGGTGAATTCGTTCTCATGACCCGGGAAGCATGCCCGGACGAACCGCCGGCCTATTATCCGGAGTCGGATGCTCTTGAAGTGGTGCAGAATGGCCCGCGCTATCCGGTCGTTGAGATGAAGGGCATGTATTTCGCCTATATGGGTCCAAGTGCGGCGCCAGCTTTCCCGAAGTTCGATTGTTTTCGAGCACCCGACAGCCATGTCTTTGCCTTTAAGGGAATTTGGGAGTGCAACTGGCTGCAAGCTCTCGAAGTCGGAATCGATCCATCACACGCTTCCTTCTTGCACCGCTTTCTGCAGGACGAAGATCCTGAAGACAGCTACGGTAAGCAGTTTCGCGACAAGGCAGCCCATACGAACATGCCGATGACCCAGGTTCTGAGGGAATACCCGCGCCCGGACATTGAGGTTGAGGAAACCGATTTTGGCCTCAAAATCACTGCGCTGCGTCATCTGGAAAACGATTTTACCCATGTCCGGGTGACCAATCAGATTTTCCCGGAAGCGATTTGCATCCCGATGTCGCGGGAGATGACCATTACCCAGTGGCATGTGCCAATCGATGACGAGAATTGCTATTGGTACACGCTCTTCACGAGCTTCGCCAAGCCGGTCGATAAGCCGCTTATGCGTGAACAGCGACTGAAGGAACACCGGTTGCCGGACTACGCTCCGCTGAAGAACCGTTCGAACGATTATCGCTTCGATCCAGAGGAGCAAAAGACCCTGACCTACACAGGCATGGGGCTCGATATCAATGTTCATGACCAATGGGCCGTGGAGAGCATGGGGCAGATCCAGGACCGGACACGCGAGCATCTCGGGCGAGGGGATGCAGCCATCGTTCGCTACCGGCTGATGCTTCGCAAGGCGATCAAGGCTGTCGAAAGCAATCGGGAAGGCGCTCTTCTCATGCGTGACGAGGCAGCAGCCACGATCGTAGGCCCGCTGTCAAATGATGCCATTACCGCCACGGGCGACTGGAAAGAGGCAAGCTGGGAGGCGGATAAGCAGCGTCGGGCTGAATGTCCATGGGACGCCACTGTCTGAGCTTTACTGAGGCAATGGGTGTGAAATGAACAGTGTGGTTCCATTTCTCCGCCCTAAACGGACGATGTAGGCGGACCAATGACTATAATTAGCGACATGGGTATCCGCCGAATGGAGGGGCGCCCCTTCGAGGACATCCTAGATGGGTATTTCCCCTTGCGCGAAAGCATTCGGCAGCTTCTGCAACGCCAAGGCTTCAGCGCTATGTGGATTACACTCTTGCATGCGCCTTTCATGCAAATTGGAGGGCTTGCGGAAGATGCGCCAGTTCCTCTCCATTTGCGTAAAATCTATTCGGGAATGATCGACCATATGCTGTTGCTGGCCTTCAGTACGCCTGACGGCATGGTCCTTGCCGGAACGGGTGACTGGATCTTCGTCGATAGCCGGGAAGAGAATGACTTATTTCCAGATAGCATCCGTCTCGGCGAGCCGGCCTTCGTGCGTGGCGTTGGTCTGATCGAAGACTGCAACACGTTTGATGAAGAAAATGACTTTACTCCCCTAGCATTTCTGCAACCTGAAGCGCCTTCGCCGTCAGGAGATGAGGTTCGGCTATCTGCGGTCCATCACCTTGGATGGCAAGCTGGAAAATGCTTCGCGCTGAAGCCGGCTGACCTCGGTATTCGGCGGCAGGTAGGCAGAGATGTCCAGACACTGCCTTTCGGGTCTGACCATAGCGGCAGAGAAGCCTCTTGGGACGATTGGCCTCTTCCGATGCCCGGACACCTGCGGCCAGCAGATTGGCTCCTTGTGAATGCAAGTCCGGACCAGGTTCGGCGTGAATCTCTGGAGGTGGCGCTGCGGCTATAACCACGTTCCGCCCGTCAATTGATTGGCTATGCCGTTTTCTTGCGTTTTTACAGATCGTTCGATTTATAGTCGCGCAAATCGTGATTATTCAGAGATGCGTGACATTGAAAACGCAGAAGCAGGCGGGGCGGTGGTTAAAGGTTTCATCGGCCCTCCAGGCGGGGGAGCTAAAATGACGGCCAACGGCATGGAGCGCAAGATTCAGGATCGTGACATATCGCTGACCTTTGCTAAGGGTATGAGCGTACTCAAGGCCTTTGATACATCCTCGACTCATTTGACTTTGCCACAAATCGCAAGGACGACTGGACTAGACCGAGCCACGACAAGGCGGCTGGTGCTGACCTTGGTGCATCTGGGCTATGTGAAGCAGGAAGACCGGGTGTTCTCATTGACCCCTCGTATTCTGGTTCTGGCAGGCGGCTTCCTGCAGGGGCGGCAGTTTGGCAAGACTATCGAGCCTGTAATCCGCAGTTTCTCCAACCAGATCTCTGAGCCGATCTCCATGGCGATGGTGGATGGTGATCAGGCGGTCTATGTCGCTCATGCGGGGGCGAGGGCTAATTCTGTAAGCATTGGCTTTACCGTTGGCTCCAAGCTGTCCTTGTTGAGCAGCGCGATTGGCAGAGCCTTGGTGGCAGGTTATCCCGCCGGTGAGGCCGAAAAGCTTATCGCTACAGCACCGCTCGTACCATTCACAAACGCTACCAGCATGGACCGGGATGCAATTGCGGCGGATATAACCGCAACTACGCAGCGTGGATACGCATATGTGGTCGGCGAATTCGAGGCGGGTGTCGCAGCGGTTGCGGTTCCCGTGCGTCCAGACAACGCCGAACCCAATGCGATTGGGGTCTCCGGTGATGCTTCCCGGTTTGAGGATCCGAAAGTACGGCAGAACATCATCGAAACGCTTCGGGAATGCGCGAAGGTGGTCGCAGAACTTCTTTGATCAATTGGCACGCAGATGCCCTAAAATTCATCTTGCCCATAATGGCGGCATTTGCCTGAAGGTTTTGTTTGACAGTGAGGGTCTCTGCAGTAACAATTGCTGTATAAAAAAAACTTGGTGCGATAATCGCACAATTTAATGCAGCTAGCTATCGCCAAGCGGGGAACCTTCCATGAAATCCAAACTCCTGTCTGCAACTCTTCTAGCCCTCGGTCTGACCACTACAGCGTCCCAGGCCGAAACCATTCGCTATGCTCACTTCATGCCGGCGCAGAGCTGGCAGCAGAGCATCATGTTTGAAGCCTGGGCCGACGCGGTCGATGAGGCGTCTGGCGGCGAGCTGGACGTGAAGATCTTTCCAGCTCAGACGCTCGGTAAAGCACCCGCCGGTTATGATAATGCCAAGAACGGTGTCGCTGACATCGCCTGGACTGTCCAAGGCTACACCGCCGGCCGCTTCCCGTTGAGCCAGATTATGGAACTGCCGGGCCTGTTCAAACGCGCTGAGGTTGGGTCCTGCGCCTTCCAGAAGCTTTATGATTCCGGTGCTCTCAACGAAGAGTATAAGGATACCCATGTGCTCTTCGTTCACACTCATGGCCCCGGTCAGCTCCACATGGGCGACAAGCCGGTCAAAGCACTCTCAGATTTGAAGGGGATGAAGCTACGCCGCCCGACCGCGGTGATCGGTACTCTTCTTGGAGAACTGGACGCTGAGCCTGTGGGACTTCCTGCCCCGGCAATTTATGAGAACCTCGAGCGTGGTGTAATTGATGGCTACATGCTTACTTGGGAGTCGGTAGAAGCATTCCGCCTTGCGGAATTGACCAAATACCACACCGACTTTGGTTTCTATTCGCTCGCCTTTGTCACCACAATGAACAAACGCAAGTATGAAGGCCTGTCGGAAAAGGAAAAGGCGGCCATTGATGCCAATTCTGGCATGAAGTGGTCTCTGATTGCCGGTAAGGGCTACGACGAAGCGGATGCGGAGGCAATCAAATCTCTTGAAGCCAGCTCTGAAATCTTCGAGATTCCGGAAGCGGAAATGACCGAATGGCAGGCTGCTGCGGACCGCGCCAAGGCAATCTATCTGAGCGAACTTGACGGAAAGGGTCTGCCAGGCACCGAAACCTATGAAACGATCAAGGGTTACGTCAGCGATTGCCAGACAGAGCTGAACTGATCTCGGTAATTGAATAAGGGCAGGAGCCCGGCGATCAGCGTCGAGCTCCCGTCAATTTCAACTTGGAATACACAGGGCGGCAGATGAGCAAGTCGGCACACCAATCCAGCCTGACATCACAGATGGCGAAGGTCACCTCACGCGGGTGCGAAGTCGTTGCCATCACTGCCATTCTAAGTCTCTTTATTGTGGTCGCAGTCAACATTCTCATGCGGGCAGTTTTTGATGTCTCGGGAACGCAAATCAATCTCATGATCCCGGGCGCAGTAGAATTGGCCAGCTATGCCTTGCTGATAGCGGTTTTTGCTTCCTTGCCTGCTGCGCTCGAAAAAGGGCTGATCCGGGTGGATGTTCTGACCGGGATGATGCCGAAAGGTTTACGCGAAGCACTTGACCGCTTTTGGTATCTCGTTCTCTTCCTGTTTGCCGCCGCACTTGCCTGGCTTTTCACTGGTCAGGTCGCAGAGACTTTTGAACGTGGAGAAGTGACGCAGGACTGGGCCATCCCGCTTTGGATACCCTATTTGGTCATTACGATGGAATGCGTTGCATTTGCCGTGGTGTCTTGCGCCATCACCGTCAATCCGGCCGTTATCAAACCGGAGTCGGTGTAATGGAGCCTTTGACTATCGGCCTGATCTCCATCTGCCTGTTGTTTCTGACTGTTCTGATCGGCGCGCCAGTCGGGCTCGCGATGGCTTTGGTGGGTGTTGGTGGTTTCGGCATGATTGTCGGCTTCGAAGCGGCTCTCTCGGTGTTACAGACGGCTGCCTTCGAGACAGCATCAAGCTACTCCTTTACCCTCGTGCCGTTGTTCATGCTCATGGGAAACCTGATTTCCCAATCTGGTATGGCATCCAATCTCTTCCGTGGTGCCGAACGCCTTACTCAAGGGCAACCTGGCGGTCTTGGGGTGGCAGGTGTAACTGCAAGTGCGGTCTTCTCTACCGTATCCGGCTCGTCCCTTGCCACCGCTTCTACCATGACCAAGGTCGCCTATCCGGAGATGCTGAAGCGCGGTTACGATACGCGTCTTGCTGCTGGATCGCTTGCGGCCGGCGGGACGCTCGGTATCATGATCCCGCCCTCGATCGCGCTATTGCTTTATGCGCTGATCACTGAGCAATCGGTCGGTGAGATGTTCCTCGCCGGCATTCTTCCAGGTTTGCTTGGATATGTGCTTTATGTGATTACCGTTTTTATCATGGCGCGGTTCTGGACTAGCACGCAACAGGAAGACCTGGAAGCCTCTTCTGGTCTGGCTGGATGGTTGGATTGCTCTCGGCTGTTCGCGCCCGCCTTCTGCCTCTTCGGACTTGTTATGGGTGGGCTTTATGGTGGTTTCTTTACACCGACTGAGGCGGGCGGTGCCGGTGCTGCCTTTGCCTTGATCTATGCGTTGTGGAAGGGGATGCGGTGGACAGGTTTCCTTCAGGCGTTGCGTGCGACCGTTGAAACCACGGCGACCATTTTCTTTATCCTGATTGGCGCGGAGGTGTTGGGTTTCCTGATTTCCACATCACAGGTGTCATTTGCCATGGTCGATCTGATGCGCGACATGGGGCTTGGGCCTTGGCAAGTGCTGATCGCAATAATGGTTTTCTATGTGGTGTTGGGCTGCTTCATGGAAAGCTTGGCGATGATCCTGCTGACTGTTCCGATCTTCTTTCCTGTCATCATGGAAAGCGGCTTTGACCCTGTGTGGTTCGGCATTATCGCCGTGGTGACTGTGGAGCTCGGCCTGATTTCGCCGCCTGTTGGGATGAACCTCTTTATGGTGAAGTCAGTTGCCATCGAGCTGCCGCTTCGCAAGATCATGGTCGGGGTGGTCCCGTTTATCTTCGCTGATATTATCCGCCTCGCAATTCTAATTGCCTTTCCGGCGATCGTTCTGCTGCTACCCGGACGTATTTAGTAAAAATACATGGGTGCTCCTCCCCCTTTGAATTGGTCCTCACCTGTAGTTAGGAAACTGGAGGACCAGAGATGGCTATGAAGCGACCAAAACCGGAAGAGATTGTCGTTAAGTTGCGACAGGTTGAAGTGCTGATGGGGCAAGGCATGACCCGGATTGATGCGATCAGACAGATCGAGCAGATGGGCCGATGTGACCGAGC